>JAFTRA010000037.1 GCA_017462485.1 Clostridia bacterium
AGTTATTTTCGAGATTCCTTCGCACTTTTCAGTGCTGTTCAGAAATTTCTTTGTTGTTCAATTTTCAAAGATCAAGGCTGTCCTCAACATGACAGCTTACCTATTATACAATAAACATTTTAAATTGTCAAGCCTTTTTTTTAAGTTTTTTTAGATTTTTTTGTTTTTTAGACATTTCGTCGTTTTTATCTATATTTTTGCATTATTCTCTCCCTTTTTGCATATAATGCACAACGCCGAGAATAACTTTTTCTTTCCTTATTTAATAATGAAAGCATATATCAAAAACAATAACAAAAATTGGCATAAATAAACTTCGGGAAAAAAGACAAAATAAAAACAGAGTCCAAGAGAGAGCCTGCGAAGGCTTCAATCTTGCAGGCTCGATTAATATAGATTTTAATAAAATACCAGGAGATCAATTCTTATGTCTAAGAATAAGGTAAATGTTCCCGAAGCAAGAGCAGCTATGGATAAGTTCAAGATGGAAGCTGCAAACGAGGTTGGTGTTACCCTCAAGAACGGTTACAACGGCGACCTCACCTCTAAGCAGGCTGGTTCTGTTGGAGGCCAGATGGTAAAGAAGATGGTGGAGAGCTATGAGAACTCCATCAAGAACAACGGCTAATTAAGTCAACTTAAGGTTATTACACCTCATCCACCGCTTTTGCGGTCCCTACTTCGACAGGAGAAGGATATAAATTGAGGCGTGTGATAATAACCTCAAGATTAACGGCTAATTAAAACCGTAACTTTCCTTTCCGATTTATAAAAAAACTACTTTCACCGCGTTGACCCGGTGAAAATAGGAGAACGGCGCGGATTTACGCGCCGTTCTTTACAATTTGTTATGTTTTCGAATTATTGCACTGACGATATTACCTATGTAATTATATAGTTCTGCTAGAGCGGGCGGTTGCGCCATCATAAAGTATAGCTCACGCACTGCTTATATATAAGTTATTTTTAATATTTCCTTCTTGAATCCAAAGCAAAAGCGGGCAGAGATTAACATTTCTATCCTTATATTTATAATATCAGACAACAATGATAGCCAGAACAGCCGCAAAGGTAGCCGACGTAACATTTACAACGTCGTTGGTAACAAATGAAGCACCGGATATTTTCTCTGTTTGCTCGCCGCAATGCTCTGACTTTTCGGTGATGCGCGAGCATACTTTACATTTATATTTAACCTGGAAAAGCGAGCCTAGAATACTGTCAAGAAGCGCTCCGAAAAATGCGGCAAGTGCGCACAGTAGCAACTCCGATAGGCTTAACACACCGAATCCAAGCGGTATAAGCAAAATCAAAAGAGGTGCTATAAGCGATGCCAAGGTACCAGCGATTGACATTCCGCCGGAAAGTCCGACAGGGACTTTTTTCATTCTTATCGGGTCGAAGGAGCTTTTCGAGAGCATACCGACTCCCGATGCCGCCGTATCGGCAAAGGCTTCTGCCAGAGCGGCATTGTAGCCTATCACAAAGGCAAATTTACCCGTTATAAGATATAACAGCGCCATAACGAGCGGTATTACGCCATTAGCTAAAACCTGGATTCCGTCTCTTGCGCCGCTCTTTTTCGTGATTTCATCTGCTTTTCCAAAACGCTTTTTTACTTTATCAATTAGAACGCTCAGAAAAAGAAAGGCAAACAGAAGAACGAAGCCAAAGTTTCCAAGCGCTACGGTTACGGTAAGGTCAAGCAGAAGCGCTGCCAGAATTCCCCGCTTCGTCAGAATTCCTTTTTTTGCGACAACGGCAACGATAAAGGGCGTCAAAACTATCGGAACGATATATTCAACCGTGCTTTCGAAATTCATAAGCGCATACGAAAGCGCAGCCGTTCCAAGAGGAAGAGATATATTGTCAAGTCCGAATTTGGTTATAAGCTCAAGCCCCGTGGCAAAGAGTGCTATGGCAAGGATATTAAAGAATCCGAGACTAATGTCGTAAATTTCCGAGAACACAAGAGTTGATACAAGGGAAAAAACGAACGCCGCAAGAGTTCCGAAAAGCGTTTTGTTTTCGTAAATTTTAGGATTCCGTTTTTTCACCGAAGCACCGATAACACCTGCCAGTCCATCGCCGATAGAGGTGCAGAAAACCGCAATTCCAAACGCAAAAACGAAGCCATCGAGAAGCATTGAAATTATAGCCATAACCGTCATTGAAACACCGTAATATACGGTTCCGGGCGCATTGTCCGAATCTGACGATATCATCATCATAAGATTCTTTTTGTAAGCTATGGCAAGAAGCGCGGTAAATATAACGCATACCGCAACAAAATGAAGCCCAACACCCATAAGATGATACAAAATCACCCATTCAAATCCCACAAGAATGTGAACGAGCTTTCTTGTATATTTCTTCGGTATTCCCAGCTTATACGCAAGAAGCGACAAAAAGAGGCAAGCTATGCCGTACGATAGCGCTCCTATATATCCCCAAAATATCATTTTTATACTCCGCAAATTTTATAATATTATTATACTTATCTTTGAGACTTTAGTCAATAGTCTATAAAAAGTTTCTTTTTTCCCAGAAGTATAACATTGAGATTTTTGTTTCATATACTCTCACACTGTTAAATCTTTTGCTTTTGATAAATGCTATAAAAACAAGCTTTTTTGTAAACTTTAGCTGTCAATTTAGCGGTTCTGAAAAATTTTAATCCGTTATTGCCGGTTTCCTATCGGGCTTGCCAACAAAAAATAATAAAGACCGAATCACAGCCTGACTCGGTCTTTTATAATATCTAAATTTCTTCGGTTTCGCTTTTGCTATGACCGTCTTCGTCCTCGCCCTCGGCAAGATTGATTTCTTTTCCGGGGATAACGATTCCCTTGGTCATTGCTCTGAGATTCTCTTCGTGCTTTTTATCCTGAATCTGCTTCTTTATAAGATTTACCGACTCAAGATCCTTGATTATCTCTTCGCTAACGCTTCCGTCTGCAAGCGTCAAAAACTTCTCAAATATATCAGGATATACGAACACTTTAGTAGCGGATTCAAACTTTACCGTAATGTATTTTCCTTGATTTGATACTATAACGCCGGGACCGAAAGCCTTATGCTTTACTTCAAGATTTTCAAAATTCATAGCGTCCTCCGATTTTTTATTCTTTTAGCCGCGAGAGAATAGAGATATTCTCTATTTACTAACCGGGAAGCAGAATGGTTTCGCCTTGAAGCAAAATGCGTTTTCCTGAATTCTCGGTGCTATGTAACAACATTATAGCGTATATTTATTTTTACGTTACTACATAAAAGCCTTGCTATTCTAACAGAAATATGTGTCTAAAGTATGAACAAAACACTAGTTTTTGTATTTTATTTTACATTTGCCACTTTTTCGTGAAAAATGCATAATTTTCGCAACTTTTTTTATAATATTTAACAATAAAAACGAGGCTTTATATCACCGTAAACTCAAAATTTTCGAGCTTCAATTTATCCCCTACGTCAACGTCCGGGGGTAAAAGCGCCATAGCGATAAAAAGCTCGTCGGCGGGAGAGTCCTGCGGTGTGATATAAGCGTATTCACCCTCGATGCGAGTTATTGTATATATACCATTTTCCATATTTTCACTCAATTTCTAAGGGTTAGCCGAAAAATCCGACTAACCCTTTACTTTTATTTAATATTGAAGCCTTTCGTCAGGCTTATTTAAGCTATATCAAAGCTTTGCATCAAGCTTATTAAAGCTCAACCATAGATTCGTCCCAGATTTCCGGAGCCTCGTAACCGAGAAGGTTAACGGTAGTTGCCGCGACGTTTGAGAGTCCGAAGTCTTCCCTGCCGAGCTTAATGCTGTATTCACCGCTTGTAAAGTTATCGTAAATGATGCAAGGCACGGGGTTTAAGGTATGGCTGGTCTTTGCCTTAAAGCTTCCGTCCTTATTAGCCTTGGGCGCTTTGGTCTTCTTGTCAATTTCATACATTTCATCAGCGTTTCCGTGGTCAGCCGTGATAATAGCCGCACCTTGAAGCTCGTCAACCACCTTGAGAATACGAGCGAGCTGAAGGTCGAGAGCCTCCATCGAGCATTCGGTAGCAAGGAACGAGCCTGTATGTCCAACCATATCTCCGTTCGGGAAATTAACGCGAAGATACTTATACTTGCCTGATTTGAGGCACTCTATAAGCGTATCGGTGATTTCAGCGCACTTCATCCAAGGACGCTGCTCAAAGGGTACGACGTCGGAGGGAATCTCGATATAGGTCTCAAGCTCCTCGGAGAATTTACCCGACTTATTTCCGTTCCAGAAGTAAGTTACGTGACCGTATTTCTGCGTCTCGGATATTGCAAGCTCATTAACACCTGCGGCTACGAGATACTCCGTCATAGTATTAGTGATTTCGGGGGGATTTACGAGATATCTTGAAGGAATATGAAGGTCTCCGTCATACTCAAGCATACCTGCGTAAAGAACCGCGGGAACTCTCTTGCGGTCGAATTTATCAAATTCATCGCCGCTCTCGAATGCTTTTGAAATTTCAATGGAGCGGTCACCGCGGAAATTATAGAATATTACGCTGTCCCCATCGTTGATAGTTCCGACGGGCGCACCGTCCTTGCCGATAACGAAGGGCGGGAGGTCCTGGTCGATAACCTTGAGCTCGCTTCTGTACGTATTAATTGCTTCTTCGGCGCTCTCAAATACTCTGCCCTCACCGAGAACGTGAGTCTTCCAACCAAGCTCTACCATACCCCAGTTGGCTTCATATCTGTCCATAGTAACCTGCATACGACCGCCGCCTGAAGCTATGCAAATATCGGTTCCCTTCTCACGAAGATCCGCAAGGTATTCCTCGAAGGGAAGAACGTAATCAAGCGCACTGGTTTCGCCAACGTCTCTACCGTCAAGAAGTATATGCACTCTTATTCTGGATACGCCCTCTTCTGCCGCACGGTTTATAAGCGCTTTGAGGTGGTCTATATGAGAGTGAACGTTACCGTCGGAGAAAAGTCCCATTAAGTGAAGAGTCGAAGCGTTTTTCTTCACGCCGCCAACAAGAAGCTTCCAGGTTTCAGACTCGAATATTTTTCCGGTCTCTATAGACTGGGAAACGAGCTTTGCGCCCTGCGCGAACACCTGACCCGAGCCAAGCGCATTGTGTCCAACCTCAGAGTTACCCATATCATCGTCAGAAGGAAGTCCTACCGCGGTTCCGTGAGCCTTTATCTTAAGCATAGGATAGTTTGCCATAAGATAATCAAGAGTCGGAGTATGAGCGGCAGCAACCGCATTAGCGCCGTTATCGGCAGCGATTCCCACACCGTCCATAACTATAGTAAGAAGAGGACCCTTAACACCATCGAATTTTTTTGATTTCTGTAATGCCATTTTTGTTTGCCTTTCGTATTATATGAATTGTTTAAAAAACTATTAAATATCCGCATCCTGCAGATAAAGATGACCGTATTCGGTGATGAATTTCTTACGGTCGGCAAGCGCGTCTCCAAGAAGAATATCAAACATTCTCGCGGTTTCATTCGCATCGGCGGGAGTTACCGCAATCAGACGTCTTGTCTGGGGACACATAGTTGTCCTTGACATCATATCGGGCTCGTTTTCACCAAGTCCCTTCGACCTTTGAATAGTGTACTTCTTGCCGCCAAGCCCCGAGATAATTTCATTTTTCTCGCGCTCGTTATACGCAAAATAGGTCTCACCGCCCGAATTTATCTCAAAGAGCGGAGATTCCGCAATAAAAATCTTTCCCTTTTCAATAAGAGTGGGAAGAAGCCTGTAAAACATAGTAAGAAGCAGAGTTCTTATCTGGAAGCCGTCCTCGTCGGCATCGGTACATATTATTATTTTGCTCCACTTAAGAGCGTCGTAATTGAATATTCCGACGTCTCCCGGCTTGTTCGTTTTAACCTCTACTCCGCATCCGATAACACGAAGCAGGTCAACTATAATATCGCTGGCGAAAATCTTCTCGTAGCTGCTCTTCATACAATTAAGAGTTTTACCTCTTACGGGGATTATAGCCTGGAATTCGGCATTTCTCGCAAGCTTACAGCTCGACATAGCGGAATCACCCTCAACTATATATACCTCGCACACGTTCGGGTCCTTTGAATGACATGGGACGAATTTTTCAACTCTTCCCGAAACGTCCATACTTCCCGCAAGCTTTTTCTTGATTTCACGCTTGGTAATTTCAAGGCTTTCCTTGGAGCGCTTATTTATGAGAACCTGATTCATAATAAGAGCCGCTTCGTTGGGATGCTCCGTAAGATAAATTTCAAGGTTCGTCTTGATAAACTCCGTTAGAGCCTTTTGAATAAAGGAATTCGTTATCGCCTTTTTCGTCTGGTTTTCATAAGAGGTCTGTGTAGAAGCCGAGTTGACTATTATGGAAAGATTATCCTGAATATCCGCAAAGGATATTTTCGACTCGTTCTTACTATACTTATTCTGCCCCTTTATATGCTTATCAATCGCTGAAACGAAAGCACTTTTTACAGCCTTATCGGGAGCGCCGCCGTATTCGAGGAAGGACGAGTTATGATAATACTCCGCCATTCCCGATTTCGCGAAGCAGAAGGTTATATCAGCCTTAAGCTTATAGTCCTTCATATCCTCGCGGTCTCGCCCTTTGGTTTCAAGATGCCACGAAACAGGAGCGGTCATCGAAATACCGTCAACTATCTCGTTCATATAATCCGAAATACCGTTTTCGTAATAGTACTCGGTTTTCTCGTATCTGCCCTTCGTTCTCTCTATTTCGAGGATAAACTTTATCCCGGCGTTTACAAATGCCTGACGGCGAAGAGTTGACGTAAGAAATTCCTCGGGAATATCAATTTCCTTAAACACCTCAAGGTCGGGACGCCAGCATATAACCGTACCGCGCTTTTTATCCCCCTGCTGTATATCCGAAACCTTAAGCTGACCTTTTGGCTCGCCTCGCTTGAAATTCATCTCCGAGAGAGTCTTGCCGTTGTAAGACTTTACAGACATAAACTCACTCGAATACTGCGTAGCAGTAGCGCCAAGACCGTTAAGACCGAGAGAAAACTCATATGCTGAGTTCTCACTGTCATTATCGTACTTACCGCCTGCGTAAAGCTCGCAGAATACAAGCTCCCAGTTCCATCTTTTTTCTTTTTCGTTATATCCAAGAGGTACGCCTCTTCCGAAGTCCTCAACTTGAATAGAAAGGTCAAGATTTTTTCTGACTATTATTTTCGTTCCATAGCCCTCTCTCGCCTCGTCAACAGAGTTAGCGAGAATTTCTATAAACGAGTGCTGACATCCCACAATGTCATCCGAGCCGAAAATTACCGCTGGTCTTTTTCTTACTCGCTCGGCGCCCTTGAGCGATTTTATGCTTTGCTCGTTATAATCCGTTTTCTTAACCGCCACGGAGCTATATCCTCCCTATTTTTGTACTAAAAATATTTTCACATTTTTTAGTATAACATACATTTCCCAAAATGTCAAGAAATTGAAAATCAATATTTAGTATTCCGAAAATCAATATATAGTGTTTGTATTTTCTCTGATTTCAGCCCATACCAACCTAAATCTAACACGCCTAAAGTGATTAAAATCCGCGCTATTTCTCTAAAATTCGCTCGAAAAGTCATACTTTCTTTCGTTCATTTTAGCAAAACATCATCAGATTTTCATTCGTTTTATGTAAGAATTATTTTAAGAGAACGAATCTTTTGCAGAAAAAGTCAAAAAAGTGAAGTAATATAGGAATATTGCAAGACTTTTTGGCGCATTTATACGAAAAATGCGTCTCTTAAAACATATTCGATCAGGTTGGTATTGGCTAAGCAAAAAAACGGGAACAGCACGCTGTTTTACAAGCCATACTGTTCCCGTAAGAGAATCAACCTAACAAGTCTTACGACGGTAAATTTTATTACAGTTGTTTCTTTTTCAAATCTTTTTTAAATTCTTCATTGATTTCAGGATATGCCGAGAGCATAGGCTCAACGTCCTTACCCGATTTTCTCTCGAAATAGTTCTTAGTGATTTTAGCAACGACGCCCGAGAGTGCAACGACTGCTATAAGGTTAGGAATAGCCATCAATGCGTTTGATATATCCGAAATGCTCCATACAAGCTCCGAAGTAAGCACGGAAGCGACAACTATGAGAGCTACGTATATGATTTTAAACGCAAGAACGCATATTTTCTGACCTTTTTTGCCGAGCTTATCAGCAAGAAATTCGACTGCCTTTTCACCGTAGTATGACCACGCAAGAATCGTTGTAAACGCAAAGATAGGCAAAATTACAGAGAATGCAACCGTTCCAAACACTCCGAAATTGTTTGAAAATGCGCCTATTGCCATAGCCGTATCGGATTCCTTTCCTGTTAATGCTGCCGTGTCGTAGGAGGTGAGAATCACAAATGCGACAAGGGTACATATAACAAAGGTATCAAGGAACACCTCAAATACTCCCCAAAGTCCCTGTTTTACGGGCTCACGGGTTTCTGATGCAGAGTGAGCTATTACCGACGAGCCAAGGCCAGCTTCGTTTGAGAATACGCCTCTTGCCATACCTTTTCTTATAATATCCGCCGTAGCATATCCGAAGATACCGCCCGCTGCGCTGCTGAAATTGAACGCATGCTTGAAGATAAGAACGAACGCACCGGGAAGAGCCGTGATATTGATTATAATAATCAGAATTGCCATTGCAAAGAAGAGTATGGTCATAAACGGAACGAGAACAGAAGCTACTTTTCCTATTCTCTTGATACCGCCGATTATTATTGCGGCTATAACGACGGCTATAATGCCACCGATAAGAAGCTTAAGCCAAGTGTCCTCATTTCCTACGGCGCTGGTTATGGTGCTAGTAATTTTATTAGTCTGAACGGAGCTCATACTGATTGCCGCAACCGCGCAGAATGCCGATGCTATATAGCCGAGCCATTTGAGACCGAGACCGTGAGTTATGTAATACATAGCTCCGCCTGAGAAATCACCGTTTTCATCCTTTTTTCTATAATAAAGACCGAGTACGTTTTCAGAATAATTCGTTACCATACCGAAGAATGCGGAAACCCACATCCAGAAAACAGCGCCCGGACCTCCGGTAAGTATCGCCGAGGTAACGCCGATTATGTTACCAGTACCTATAGTACCCGAAATTGCCGCAGCAAAGGCTTCAAACTGCGAAATTGAATTTACGCTGTCTGCTTCCCTCTTCTTTCCTATGCTTTTTACGGTGGGAATGATAGTAACCTTCAGCATATGGTTGAATTTTGCAACTTGGAGCGCTCTTAATTTTACCGTCATAAATATGCCGGTAGCGAGAATAAGAATGATTGTCGGCCAGCCCCATACGCCGAACTGATGGTTTGCGAGAAAGTCAACTACCTTGTTTAAAACTTCCATTTTTTCTTTCCTTTAAGTTTTATTTTCAAGGGCCATAGTTTCGGTGTTTCAGAATGCGTAAAACGTCGGATAAAGCACCAAAAAGAAAGGAGCCGGCATAGCCGACTCCAAAAAGCACAGAGCCCGCTTTTGCAGACTCCGAAGCAAACCGCCAAAAAGGAACAATACACCACAGAGGTATAATTATCCCATATATAAAGCAGTTCTCCGTCCTTTTGCCTGAGAGATTGAAGCTTACGCCCCTTGCACCTTCGGCACCCGCGATAATATCGTGCGAACTTCTCCGGAGTGCTATCCGCCTGCAGTCCCTCGTCAAAGACGACCTGAGAGTGTTACTCCTTCGGTAGCTGATAAAACAAAGTTTTTTCAGCTAACGGTTACCCGCTTTTCCTGCAAACTTCATATAGCCTATTGAATTATGGTGATATCATACCACTTCGGTCACAATTTGTCAATAGCTTAAAATTAATTTCATATTTATGCACACACTTGCTCACTAAAGCGAACTTTATTTAGGTAAAATGCACAAAAAATATTTCTTCTCAAACTTTTCACTGCTCTTTCACACCTTATAAACATTATCCAATCAATACAACATTTTGTTATAATAAGCTTCCCGTTATTGATTTTAAAGAAAAAATGTGATAGAATAAGACATATAAAATCAAATATTGGAGATAGATTATGAAGATTTTTATTTGTTCGGACATACACGGCGACCTCGACAGTATGCAAAAGGTTATAGAAAAATCCAATGAGGAAAAGGCTGAAAAAATAATAATACTAGGAGACCTCTTATATCACGGACCGAGAAACGATTTGCCAAGCACCTACGCACCGAAAAAGGTAATAGAGCTTTTGAACGAAAACAAGAGCAAAATCCTTACCATTCGCGGAAACTGCGATACCGAGGTTGACCAAATGGTTCTTGACTTCCCCATACTCGCAGACTACGCTCTTATCGAGCTTGACGGACTGAAAATTTTTGCAACTCACGGTCATCACCATAACACCGAGACTCCGCCCCCTCTTATGACGGGCGATATACTCTTACACGGTCATACGCACCTTCTCACGATAGAAAGCTTTGGTGACAAAAATACATATATCAACCCCGGCTCAATAGCGCTCCCCAAGGGCGGTAACCCAAGAACTTATATGATATATGAAAATAGAAGATTCACGATTAAGGACCTCGACGGAAACGTGGTAAAGGAGCTTCTGTTTTAAAATTTAAAGTTTATCCCGACACAAAAAACAGCATAAAGCAGAAAAGAGATTTGGTTTTATTACAGCCAGATGTTATTTTCTGCTTTGTTTTTTCTCTTGATTTTTGATTTTTATCCTATTTTGTAAAGCTTACGCCTCTTTCTGAATATTATATAACTACGAACTTTACAAAAAAGCTTTAAGAGGTGAAAAATGAGTATTAACGCATATTATAACGGCGTATTTTGTAACAAGGGGACGATTTCGATACCCGTTACCGACCGCTCCGTTTTTTTCGGTGACGGCATATACGACGCCGCTATTGGCAAAGGAATGAGAATATTTATGTTAAAGGAGCATATTGACAGATTTTTCTCGAATGCTAAGGCTCTCGATATACCCTTCGATTTATCGGAAAACGATTTAATTCGGATACTCGAAAGGCTTTGCTCGCTTGCAAATTACAAATGCTTCTTCCTTTATTTTCAGCTTTCAAGATTTTCCCCCGAAAGATGCCACGCATACCCAAAAACGAAGAAGTACAATCTCCTGATAACCGTATCCGAAATTCCAGAGCCTGCGAGCGACAGAATTTTGAGTCTTTCGGTTGAAGAGGACGTAAGACACACTATGTGCAACATAAAGACGCTTAATCTCTTACCTGCCGTTATCGCCTCTCACAAGGCCGAGCTTCAAGGTAAGGACGAGGCAGTTCTTCACCGAGGGGGCATTGTCACCGAGTGCGCCCATTCAAATATTCATATCATCAAAAACGGAAAATTGATAACTCACCCTCTTGACAATTTTATTTTGCCAGGAATTTCAAGAAAGCATTTGCTTCTCGTTTGCGAAAGAATGGGAGTTTGCGCCGAGGAAAGAGTCTTTGATTTAAGGGAGCTTTTCAGTGCCGACGAGGTACTCCTTACCAGCTCATCGAAGCTTGCCCTTCGAGTAGGCAATATAAACGAGTACGAATATCGGATATACGACGGAAGCCTTGGAGATTTGCTCTGTAAGGAAATGCATAACGATTTCTACCGTTTTTGTAAATAAATTCCATTTTTGCATATTTTTTCCTATTGAATCCTCTTTTATCTTCAAAAAAGAGCAAGTTGCATATCTTTTTTGATGATATTCTATATCATTTATTATATTATAACTATTGCAAAAGTGAAAAAAGTATGTTATAATTATGTCAATGTGTATAAAAGCGGTTAAATATTCAAGCCGCGCGCATATGGCGCATACTATTCACAGAATTCTTAAGGAGGACAAAAAATATGCTCAAAAAACTTTCCAGCATCCCCTTCAATGGCACTCCCGAGCAGGAAGCAAAGCTCCAGGCTATAATCGATGCAAACAAGCACGATAAGAGTCGTCTTATGACAGTTATGCAGCAGGCTCAGGACGTTTACGGTTACCTTCCCATTGAAGTACAGAACAAAATCGCAGAGGGTATGAACGTTCCGCTTGAAAAGGTTTACGGTGTTTCTACTTTCTACGCTCAGTTCTCTCTCTCTCCAAAAGGTAACTACCACATCGCAGTTTGCCTCGGTACTGCTTGCTACGTAAAGGGCTCCGGTCAGATTTACGACAAGCTTCAGGAGGTTCTCGGAATTGCGGGTGATGAATGCACTGCGGACAGAAAGTATTCTCTTACCGCTTCACGTTGCATAGGCGCTTGCGGTCTTGCTCCCGTTCTTACCGTTAACGAGGACGTTTACGGAAGACTTACGGTTGACGACGTTAAGGGCATTATTGCTAAGTACAACTGATTTTCATTCTATTAAATTTATCTTTAAACTTCGGTTAAGAGGGACGTTATGAAAATTTCAAAGCTCCAAGAGTTACTCGGCGCAAAGGTTATTACGGGTGAAGAAAATCTCGATAAAGAGGTCTATTCCGCTTTCGGATGCGACCTTATGAGTGACGTTCTGGCTTGTGTTACAGACCAGGCAGTACTTCTCACGGGACTTGTCAACCCCCAGGTAATACGCACTGCTCTTATGATGGACATGGTGTGTATAATCTTTGTTCGCTCAAAGGTTCCAAACGATGAAATGATAGCTCTCGCAAAGGAAAACGGCATCGTTATGATGAATACCGACAAAACGCTCTACAATACCTGCGGTATTTTGTATTCGAACGGACTTGTCGGCACGTCAGAGGTTGCGAAATGAGTGATAAGTTAGTTTTTCGTTTCGACGTTCAGGGAGACGACTTTACCTCGGCAGGTCAGGCATCCGTTCAGGTTAAGAAAAATCTTCGCCAGCTCGGATTTGATACCGACACGATAAAGAGAGTCTCTATTGCGATGTACGAGGGAGAAATTAACATGGTCATTCACGCAGGCGGAGGAATTGCCGAGGTCAGCGTATGCGAGGAATACATAGAGATAGTCCTCGAGGACAAGGGCCCCGGTATAGCCGATATAGATAAGGCTATGCAAGCAGGATATTCCACCGCACCCGATAGTATCCGTTCTCTCGGATTCGGCGCGGGAATGGGACTCCCCAATATGAAAAAGAACAGCGATAGCATGGAAATTACGTCAGAGGTTGGCGTAGGAACACGCATCGTTATGAGAGTTAACATCTGAGTTTGAATTCGCCTTTTCAAATTTTTCTCGGAAAGGATGGTCATAAATATGAATACTTATGAGCATTCCGTTCTTCTTGATGAAAGCAAATGCACAGGTTGCACTACGTGCCTGAGGCACTGTCCAACCGAGGCTATAAGAATTAAAAACGGCCGCGCCGTTATTGACCCCGAAAGATGTATCGACTGCGGTGCCTGCATCAGATACTGCCCGCAAAAAGCGAAAAGAGCTGTTTGCAGCAAGATGTCCGATATGGAGCGCTTCAAGTGGAAGATTGCTCTTCCCGCCCCTACTCTTTACGGTCAGTTTGACAATCTTGACGACGTTGATTACGTTCTGAACGGTCTTTTAAAGATTGGCTTCGACGACGTTTTTGAGGTTGCGAAGGCTGCGGAACTGGTTACCGCCTATACGAGAGTTTATCTTGAGACGGACGGTATTAAAAAGCCCGCGATAAGCTCGGCTTGCCCCGTTATAATGAGACTTATAAGCTTGCGTTTCCCTTCTCTTGCGGAACATATAATACATATGCTTCCTCCTATGGAGGTTGCCGCAAAGCTTGCAAGAAAAAGAGCTCTTGAAAATCATCCCGAATTAAAGCCGGAGGATATAGGAGTTTGCTTTATCTCACCCTGCCCCGCAAAAGCAAGTTACGTTAAAAACGGATTTGCCGGATATAAGAGCGAGGTAGACGAGGTAATTTCTATAAGCGACGTTTATTTCCTGCTCATCGGAAAGATGAAAAAGGAAGACAATATTGAGATGCTATCCGAGTCCGGAAGAATCGGTATCGGCTGGGCTCGCTCAGGCGGTGAAGCAACGGCTATCTTCAACGAAGATTACCTTGCAGCTGACGGAATTGAGAACGTTATTCACGTGCTTGACCAGGTTGAAAACGGTAATATTCCAAAGCTTGACTTTATTGAGCTTAACGCCTGCACCGGCGGCTGCGTAGGCGGTGTTTTGACTATGCAAAACCCGTTTATCGCAAAAGCAAGACTTCAGACTCTTCGAAGATATCTCCCGGTATCTCAAAACACAATTTCCAAAGAAGAAAAATACATTTCGGCGGACTATCTTTTCGAAAATCTGCCGACCTATACGCCGTATAATCGCCTTGGCGGCACTATTGCCGAATCAATGCGTATGATGGCGGATATTCAAAAACTGAAAGCCACTCTCCCGGGAATTGACTGCGGATCGTGCGGTGCGCCGACCTGCAGAGCCTTTGCGGAGGACGTGGTTAAGAAAACCGCTTGCCTTGAGGACTGCCGCATACAGCAGTTCTGGTCCTCGAAGGACAGCAAGGACTAAGTTTGAAAATGAATTTTCAAATTATCGTTTGCGTCTTTTGTCCCGTGACGGATTGAACGAGCTTCCTTACGGAAACGAAGGCAAACGACCTCTTAGAAAGGATTGGTAGTCAATATGACCGTAGAAACTTTTGCAAAAGAATTCGACTTCAAGGTCTTATCCCTGCCCTCACCCGAAAAAGAGGTTACGGGGGCATACGTAGGCGACCTTTTAAGCTGGGTTATGGGAAGAGCAAATTCGGGCGATGTATGGATAACTATTATGTCTAACGTTAATATTGCGGCGGTAGCGACGCTTGCCGATACGGCGTGCATCTTGCTCGCGGAGGGGGTTGTACTCGACGACGAGGTGCTCTCGGTTGCAAAGAACAAGGGCATAAACGTTTTATCAAGCGAAAAGTCAGCTTACAGTATCGCAAAAATGATATCGGACACAGTTTAATGAACCGTTTTTACTACGATTTACACATACATTCCTGTTTATCTCCCTGCGGTGATGAAGACAATACACCGAATAATATCGCCGGTATGGCGTCGCTTTCCGAGCTTGATATTGTCGCTCTCACCGACCATAACAGCGCAAAAAACTGCCCGGCTTTCTTTGCCGCAGCCGAAAAATACGGCATTATACCAATAGCGGGTATGGAGCTTACGACGTCCGAGGATATTCACGTGGTTTGCCTCTTTGAAAACCTCGAGGACGCGCTCGAATTTGACAAATACGTTGAAAATAACAGACTTCGTATTAAGAATAAGCCCGAGTTCTTCGGAGAGCAGCTTATACTTGACGGTGAGGATAACGTTATAGGAAAGGAAGAAAATCTTCTGACAAACGCTACCTTCATTTCGATAGACGACGTTTTTTCGCGTGTCAAAGAGTTCGGCGGCTTCGCTTACCCTGCTCATATCGACCGGGATTCGTACAGCATAACGGCTGTTCTCGGTACTGTTCCGCCCGATACGGAATTCAACTACTTTGAGCTTCACGACGGTGAAAGACGAGGCGAGTTTTCCGAAAGGTACGGAATAGAAAAGGACAAATTTATAATCAGCTCGGACGCTCATTATCTTTCGCAATTCAAGGATAAGGAAAATTTCTTTTTACTTGACTGCGATAAGGACTCTGCCGACCTGGTAAGAAAAAAGCTGTTTGAATTGTTAAGGAGACATTAGTATGAAAGAAATATCGCTTAACATTCTTGATATAGCCGAAAATTCGGTGAAGGCGAAGGCAACGCTCGTTGAAATCACCGTAACCGAAACGGCTTACACGCTGACGCTTACCGTTAAGGACGACGGTACGGGAATGACGAAGGACGTGCTTTTATCGGTTACAAACCCCTTTTACACTACGAGGACAACCCGTAAGGTAGGAATGGGAATACCGCTCTTGCAGTTTGCCGCTGAGCAGACGGGCGGAAATATTAAAATCGAGTCGAAGCACTTTTCTGAATACCCTGATGAGCATGGAACGACGGTTACCGCGCTGTTTTATAAAAATCACATTGACTTCACACCGCTTGGAGACGTAATTTCCTCCGTCACCACGCTTATACAGGGGCATCCCGAAACGGATTTTCTCTATAAGCACTCTTTCTCCGACAAGACGGTTATGCTTGACACAAGAGAGATACGCGCGGTGCTTGAGGGCGTTCCCTTGGATACCTTTGAGGTACTTATATGGATAAGGGATAATCTTAGGGAGCAATATGATGAAAACCAATAAAAATTAAAATACACACTTTAAGAAAGGAAGAAAAAATGAAATCTTTGGCTGAATTGCAAGCAATCAAAGACAGAATGAAGAGCAAGGTTGCTCTTCGTGAGGGTTACGGCGAAATTCGCGTTGTAGTCGGTATGGCTACCTGCGGTATAGCTGCCGGCGCTCGCCCTGTTCTCAATACACTTGTTGAAGAGGTAAACAACGCAGGTCTTTACGAAAAGGTAAGCGTTTCCCAGACAGGTTGTATCGGTTTCTGCCAGCTCGAGCCCATCGTTGAGGTAATCGAGGCAGGAAAAGAAAAGGTTACTTATGTAAAAATGACTCCCGAAAAGGCAAAGGAAGTCGTTGAAAAACACTTAAAGGGTGGCAAAGTTGTTACGGAATACACCGTAGCAGGTGCCAACTAAAAGGAGGTAAAGTATGATTCGTTCACACGTACTTATTTGTGGCGGTACAGGCTGTACCTCTTCGGGAAGCTTGACGCTCCAGAAGGCATTCAATGAGAACATTGAGGCTTTCGGTCTCGCAGAGGAAGTAAAGCTTGTTCAGACGGGCTGCTTTGGTCTTTGCGCACTTGGTCCTATCGTTATCATCTATCCCGACGGTACCTTCTACAGCCGCGTTACCGCTGATGACGTCAAGGAAATCGTTGAAGAGCATCTTCTCAAGGGAAGAATCGTAGAGCGCCTTGTATATAGAGACGAGGTTGCTGATGAAACGGTTAAAAAGGCTGCTTCCGAGCTTTCCCTTTCCGACACTAATTTCTATAAGTCCCAGAAGCGTATAGTTCTTCGTAACTGCGGTGTTATCAACCCCGACGATATCGAGGAATACATAGCTATGGACGGTTATGCAGCTCTCGGTAAGGTTCTTACAGAAATGACTCCCGAGGAAGTTATCAAGGTAGTTTCCGATTCCGGTCTTCGCGGAAGAGGAGGCGGAGGCTTCCCCACAGGTCGTAAATGGGCTCTTTGCGCTCCCAACAAGGCACCCCAGAAATACGTTGTATGTAACGCAGACGAGGGCGACCCCGGAGCATTTATGGACCGTTCCATTCTTGAGGGCGACCCCCACTGTATCATTGAGGCTATGACTATCTGCGGTTACTCGGTTGGAGCTACCAAGGGTTACGTTTACGTAAGAGCCGAGTATCCTATCGCAGTTACCCGTCTCCAGCACGCTATCGATCAGGCAAAGGAATACGGACTTCTCGGTAAGAACATCTTCGGTTCAGGCTTCGACTTCGACCTCGAAATCAAGCTCGGCGCAGGCGCATTCGTTTGCGGTGAAGAGACTGCTCTTATGACCTCTATTGAGGGTAACAGAGGCGAGCCTCGTCCCCGTCCTCCCTATCCTGCAGTTAAGGGTCTTTTCAACTCTCCCACTGTTGAGAACAACGTTGAGACCTTCGCTAATATTCCTCAGATTATCCTTAACGGCGCTGAATGGTTTAGCTCCATGGGTACCGAAAAATCCAAGGGTACAAAGGTATTCGCGCTCGGCGGTAAGATTCAGCACACCGGTCTCGTTGAGATTCCTATGGGTGTTACGCTTGATACTATTATTAACGAAATCGGCGGCGGTATCCCCAACGGCAAGAAGTTCAAGGCTGCTCAGACGGGCGGTCCTTCCGGTGGATGTATCCCCGCAAGCCTTATCAATACCGAGGTTGACTACGATAACCTCGTTTCTATCGGCTGTATGATGGGATCTGGCGGTCTTATCGTTATGGACGAAGACAACTGTATGGTTGATATGGCTAAATTCTTCCTTGAATTTACCGTTGACGAATCCTGCGGTAAGTGCACTCCCTGCCGTGTTGGTACAAAGAGACTTCTTGAGCTCCTTGACAAAATCACCCAGGGCAACGGCACTCTTGAGGATATCGACAGACTCGAAGAGCTTTGCAACTACATAAAGCAGAACTCTCTTTGCGGTCTCGGTCAGACTGCTCCCAACCCTGTTCTCGCAACCCTTAAGTTCTTCCGCGATGAGTATATCGCTCACGTTGTTGACAAGGTTTGCCCCGCAGGCGTATGTAAGGGACTTATCAACTACTCTATCGATAAAGATAAATGTATCGGCTGCGGCAAGTGCGCTAAGAACTGCCCCGCTGACGCTATCACCAGAACCGATTACATCGCTCCCGGCCACAAGCTCGCTTCCTTCACTATCGACACCTCGAAGTGCGTTAAGTGCGGTGCTTGCGTTGCAGGCTGTAAGTTCGATGCAATTTCCAAGAAGTAATGAAAGGAGTGCGATGTCATGGAAATGTTAAACGTTAAAGTAAACGGTATCGCTGTCTCTGTACCTAAGGGTTCTACAATTCTTGAAGCAGCACGCGCAGCAGGTGTGGAAATCCCCACCCTCTGCTTTATGAAAGAAAAGAACGAAATCGGTGCTTGCCGTATTTGCGTTGTTGAAGCTACCGGCGCTCGCGGACTCGTTACCGCTTGCGTATATCCCGTTACCGAGGGTATGGAAATCCAGACTAATACCCAGAAGGTAAGAGAGGCTCGTAAGACTACTCTTGAGCTTATCCTCTCTACTCACGACCAGAACTGCCTCTCCTGCGCTCGTTCCACCAACTGCGAGCTCCAGAAGCTCTGCCTTGAATACGGTGTTGATTCGAAGGCATTCGGCGGTTTCAAGCCCACCTACGAGCTTGACTACTCTACTCCCCACCTTGTAAGAGATAACAACAAGTGTATCCTTTGCCGTAGATGCGTTGCCGTATGTAACGAACAGTTCGTATCCGTTATCGGCGCTAACAACAGAGGTATTGACACTTGCATAGGTCAGCCCTTCGATATCTCTCTTGCTGAAACTCCCTGTATCTCCTGCGGTCAGTGTACCGTAGTTTGTCCTACAGGCGCTCTCGTTGAGCGTGACGATACCGATAAGGTTTGGGCAGCTCTCGCTGATCCTACAAAGCACGTAGTAGTTCAGACCGCTCCCTCTATCAGAGCTACTCTTGGTGAGTGCTTCGGTATGGAAATCGGTACTAACGTTGAGGGCAAGATGGTTGCAGCTCTTCGCCGTCTTGGCTTTGAGAAGGTATTCGATACAAATACCGCTGCTGACTTCACTATCGTTGAAGAGGCTACCGAGCTTCTTGAAAGAGTTAAGAACGGCGGAACTCTTCCTATGATTACATCCTGCTCACCCGGATGGGTTAAGTTCTGCGAGCTTTACTATCCCGATATGATAAACCACCTCTCCTCCTGCAAGTCTCCTCAGCAGATGGGCGGCGCTCTTATCAAGACCTATTGGGCTGATAAGATGGGTTATGATCCTAAGGACGTCTTTGTTGTTTCCATTATGCCTTGTACCGCTAAGAAGTTCGAGGTTGGAAGAGACGATATGTCCGCTGCAGGAAACGGCATAGCTGACGTTGACGTTGCTCTTACGACTCGTGAGCTTGCAAGAATGATAAGCCGCGCAGGCCTTAAGTTCACTTCTCTTCCCGACGAGGAATTTGATACAGCTCTCGGTGTTGACACCGGTGCAGCGGTTATCTTCGGCGCTACGGGAGGCGTTATGGAGGCTGCTCTTCGTACGGCTAACGACGTTCTTACCGGCAAGGATAACAAGGAGATTGAGTTCCACGAGGTTCGCGGAACTGACGGTCTCAAGGAAGCTACGTACAATATTGCAGGTATGGAAATCAAGGTTGCGGTTGCTTCGGGCGCTGCTAACGCTAAGCTCGTTATGGACAAGATTGCCAAGGGCGAAGCTGATTGGACCTTCGTTGAAATCATGGGATGCCCCGGCGGTTGTGTAAACGGCGGCGGTCAGCCTATCCAGCCTCAGCACGTTCGTGATACCGTTGACCTCAAGGCTGTAAGAGCAAAGGCTCTTTACGACCAGGACGAGAAGATGGAAATGCGTAAGTCTCATCTCAACCCCATCATTAAGGAAGTTTACGATAACTACTTCAAGGGCGGTTACGGTTGCCATGCGGCTCACCACGCGCTTCACACATCTTACGTTGCAAGAAAGAAGTACAACGTATAATAAACCGACTGTTTTAGTCGCATAAAAAACAGAAGAGGAACAGCCCATAGGGGTTTGTTCCTCTTCTCTTTTGCAGTCATATTGTTTGTTTTTTAGATTTCAATTATATGATTTGATATTTACTTGGTTCAGAGGATAGTCAGTCCTCGTAATAAGATATTTTTTCTTCCTGCGAGGGTAGTAGGTCCTCGCAGGAATTTTTTGTTTTAAAGAAGTTAAACAATTACTGTTAACTTTGATTATTAGCCTTCGGATTCGTCGGTGGTCTTTCCGCGAGCCGCGTCAACGTACTCCTTATATTCGTCGTAGGTTTCTACTGCGGGATGCGAGCCCTTGTCAACACCGTATTTATCTTTATAGATTTCCTGTGTTTCCTCGTTGCAGAAGATAGGTCTTGTATTTACGAAGGTAAGCCAGTCGCTGTTCTCTGCGGCAAATGCGCTTACAGCCTCGTTGATAACCACAGTGCCCTTAAAGGAATCTACGTACAAGCTACACTCGATGCTGCAGTAATAAACCTTAGCATTGGGGAGCTTTTCGTGGTAGAGAGTAAGGAGAGCTATAATTCTCTCGCCTATCTCGGCAGGAGTATATGGGCTTTCGTTATAAATATCGTTAAATCCAATATGAACGATTATTTCAGATGGATTCAATGGGTATACCAAACGCTCGGAGCACATAAACCACTCATCTACCTTAGAGCCGCCAATACCGAGAAGATAGGTGTTCTCACCTGCGTAGTCGGTATAGAAATCTTCCCAATAATACTCGGTGAAGTAGGAATCTCCTACAAAAATAGTAGCGTTTTCCCCAACCTTGGAAAGAGTTCCGCCCTCTGCTTCATAATCAAGGCAGTGCTTTTCTATAAAGTTCTTGCTGTACGTCGAAACCTTTACGGTTTTTACTACCTTGTGATTAGGTGTTGTTACTGTAACGGTTACTTCGGTATCTGCATCGAATGTACCCTTTGCAAATATCATTCCGTTTTCAACCGTTACTCGAGAGTCAGAGGTAGTAATTACAGGCTCTGCCGTATAATCAGAGTTAGTGAACGTTACCTTGAATTCTCCGCCGCTATAATTTGTATAAATCAATTCGGGTGCTTCTACAATCATATTACCGTAATCATTGATCTTTCCTTTAGAATCTCCCGTCTTATACGCCTCGGAAACGTCGGAGTAAATACGGAGAGCTTCTGCAAGGTTGAAGTGATCCTTACCTATGGAATCCTTAACGTAGGTATCAAGGCTATATTTGCCCTCTACCGAAACGTCCTCACCGTTTAGAGTTCCGCTAACGGTAATGTTAAGAACAGTTCCGAAGTTGTAAGCCTTCATACCGTTTACGGTAATTGAGCAATTATCCGTGCTTGCTGCTTCTTTCTCAAAGTTATTGAATTCTTTGGTTATATTATTGCTTGAATAGGTTACCTTTACGATACCCTTAAAGCCTTCCCTAACGTTAATTACAAACGCAGGACTCGGTGAGAGGCAAATGCTGACGCCATCAACTACCGAAGAGAGTCCCGAGCTTTCAATATACTCGTCGTATTCGGAGCTTGCGTTGTAATACGTGGTGATATACTCGTAATCGGTAAGAATAGCGCTTACGGTATCATCAACCGCGCCATCATTGAAGTACTTGTTTGCTTCGTTTGAGTAATTTAACATATAATATACGAGCGCTTTGTCGGCAGCGGCGTACAAATTATCCGTATCAAGAATTACCTCTGCGTAGTCGGTAATAGAGAGTGTTACTGTAGCAGTTCCGCTGACAGTCTTACCGCCAACCGTTTCGGAAACGTCAAGAGTAAACGTTACCGCTTCGGAAGCCTTATCGCATTCAACTATTATCGACTCTGACTTGAGATACGTGCCGTTTAGCACCTTGGTAAGTGCCTTGCCGTTAACCGTTACAAGACCGTCGTATTTTGAGGGAATATAGAGATTTAAGCCGAAATCAGCGTAAAGCGAGACGTTAACGCGCAGTCCGCTTATACTTACTTCGCCCGTATAGCAATTCGCATCGGCATTATAAACGTAAGTTCCCTCTTTGGATACGCCCTTTGCGTATTCCTCGGTATAATTACCGTTATGAATAAGAGTGAACGCTGTGGAGGTATAATCCGCAAGCTTATAGCCGACTACGTTACCGCCTACGGCGTAAGGCACGCTTGCGGTAGCGCCGCCAAGTCCGTTATAGGTTACGTTTACAACGTCATCCACGGGAACAGTCTTCACCGCGGGAGAGCCAAGCTTGAAGTTTGTATTCTGCGTCGTGCTTTCTATACCGATGGTCCAAGCGCCAAGCGTAACCGCAGCATTTCTTTCGTCGGAAACAGTTTTTATCTTATGAACGGTAAGAGCTTCAACCCCCTCGCCAAGAGACATAGGTACGTTCCAGCTTGCGTTTACGTAGCCCTCGGGAGCCGCGTAGGCATTAAGATTTGATACGGTATCCTTAACTATTACGTTTCCGTAGCTTTCACCCGTCGCCTTGATATTTCCGTGAATTACACAGTTATTAAAGGTTACGGTATTCTTTGATGAAACGTTTCTGAAAAGGTCACCGTTTGCACTTACGATTGTGCAGTTATTAAATGTGGTGTTGTAGTAGCTCTTTGAATTGGCTTCGGTGTTCGAGCCGAAGAGATAACCCACCGTAACTATTATCTTTGCGTCTGTTACTGTTGTGGTAGTAGAAATATCGCCCGTTTCCTCTGAGTTCAGAGAGTAAATCATAGCGTTAAGCGCGTTTCCGTGCTTGCCGATGCTTCTTATGAGCGTGCAGCCCTTGATATTAGCCTCGGAATTTACAGCATCACCGTGAAGTCGAAGCACAGCGGTAGCGTTTACGGTAAGGTTTTCACCGTATTTATACTCTGTGCCGCCAAGGGTAACGTCACCGACGTTCAATTTAGCGTTGGGCTTATCTATTCTGAAGAGGTCGCCTCCGTATCTTGTATAATCGGATTTCGAATTGTTTCCTATATCAAGAAGATATCCGCCCGGACGTGAGGAATAAACGTTATAGGTGTCATACTGACCTAAATTAAACGTACCGTAGGATTTTGCGTTATCGTCGTTACTTCTCCAGTCGGAGATAAGCGTGTGACCGTTCAAATCGAAGTTATATACCTCTTCCGCCTCTGAGGTCTTGCTAGTAACAGAAACGAACCACGTGAACGTCACGGTATCCGCCTGAACGACGAAGGTTTCTCCGTTAGCGAATTTTAGCGAGCTCCAGCCGCCCTTGGCAATAGTCGCGGATTCTCCACCTAAACGGAAAGTACCGTCAGCCGCTTCAATTACCCAAGCGTATTTCATCTGCCACTCGTATATGGGAGTTACGGTGAAGTCTACGCCGTCGTTATCTCTTGCGAAATCAACGTCAATGGGATTCGAAGCGTCCTTTGCTTCACCGTTAACCGTGTACTGCCAGCCGAGGAATACGCTGCTCTTCCAGTGCCCGTCAATCTTTTCATTCTTCTCGGCAGGAAGATTTCCTTCGAACAAATCAGCGGGAACAGCGCCTACGCCTGCAGAAACGGGACCGTAGGTCGTGCCGTCATACTCAAACACGAAGTTAACCTTATAGCTAAGGCTCTTATCCAGAGTGTATGCGTAAACGTTACCCTCAGCGTCGGTATGAGTAATCAATCCCGCTGAGCCGTCGAGAGTGTTGAGAGTATAGCCGTTAGCAAGAACGTAAGCGTCAACGTTGACGGTTTCCGTTACGTTATTTTCAAGCTTAACCGAGGTTCCGGTAGCCGCGGCAGCCTCAGCCGCCTCGGTGAGAGTACCGTAAAGCTTTCCGTTAACCGACGCTGCCGCAAAAGCACTGTAATTATCTGTTACGGTTTTATGTACGTCTGTAGTATAGTAGTTATAAAGTGTGGGGTCGGAAGCGGTTCCGCTGTCACCGAGATAATCAGAGTAGAGTCTTATCGTGTAATTATCAAAGAGAATAGACGCGCCAACGGTCTGATTCGTCTTTGCAAGTCTGAAGCGGAAGCCTCTGAGATAAGATGTCGCATCGGAAACGTCATATGCGTTAGTAGTTCCAAGCTCTTCGCCGTTAAGATAATAGTGAATAGTTCCCTTGTTACCCTCTTCCATATAGCAAACGGCGGTGAGTCTATTCCAATTTTCAGTGCTTAACTGCTTCTCTGTTGAACCGAGAGTAAGCGTTCCGTCGGGAGCTAACTGCATTTTTGCGACGCTATTGCTATTTGAAGTATTGCTGCTTGGTACGTAACGTCCCTCTACGTAAAGCTCGGAAAGCTCCGGGTACATACCCGAATCGGTACCGATATCGATATCAAATACCATTACCTTATACGTTTGCGTTTTCATTACGCCTTTTCTGCTACCGTCACCAAGGAGGAAATAATTATCCTTATCGGAATAATCTCTGGTTTCTGCATCGGGGGCGGTGGAAAGAGGTGTTACAACATATTTAAGCGCCTCGTTTCCGTTAATATGCGCGGACTTGAACGTTCCGTAAAGTCCCCCCTGACCTTCAAAGCCAAAGTGACCGAATAAGCCGTTAGAGATCGAAGGCAAAGCTTCGCTCGAATAAGCGCCGTCGCCCGCCATATAAGTATCGCGGTGGCTATCGGTTACCTTCTTGAAGCAATCCGAGAAATCGAAATACCAGAAGTTATTTGCCGTTACAGCGCCGTCAAATTTAAATCCTGCGGAGTAATCCTTTACTCCCTCGGGAAGCGCGCCGTCAACAAGCTTTACGACAACCCAAGGATACATAGGATCACCTACGGGATCAAAGATAAGGTCGTAGGTCGTGCTATTTGAAGCATTTGAGCCGTCGGGGAATCTTACGTACTGGTGCTTATGGAAGTTAGTCGTGCTGCCCGCCGAAACACGCGCGCCCTCGTAGAAGCAAAGACCGCTGTTCTCAGCGCTCTCGGTAAGAGTTCCGGTTGTATTATCAATAGTACCGGTGAACACGGCGCCAAGATTATAACCCGGAGCTGCGAGAGTTGAGCCCTCGTAATACCTGACGGTAGCGCCTCTGGTATTGGAGTAATGCTCGGTATTGTTCGGGTTAACCGACGTTATTGCTATATGAGAATTACGAACCTCAATTATATTCTGGGGCTCTGTATAAATCTGCTTCGGAACCGTCTTTTCCACACCGTCAACAGTAATTTTCTGCGTATCTTCCTCTTTTCCGCCGTTGAAGAGCGAATAGGAAGCCTCGATAATGGAGTTATTTATAACGATAGTACCCTTCGAGGTTGCTGTGGATGCAAACTCTTTTCCTGCATAGAAGGTTGAAACTCTCGTCATACCGTCCGGAGATACCGTACGAATCGTCGAATTATCAACGGTTACGATAACGTCGGAATTGTTAGCCGCCTTGAGTCCGTTAAGAATAATACCGCCGCCCGTTGTATCAATATCCGAATTCTTTATCGATATTGCGCCGTTGCCGTACTTTCCTAAAAGATAAATCGCGGAAAACGACTGATTCTTATCAGCTATAGTTCCCGTGTACTTTACTCCGCAATAAAAATCAAAGTTTTCAAACGAGAAGGTCACCGTACCGAGAGAATTAATATACACATCGCTTGCGGTAAGTCCATCCGGATGATAGGTGGTTGATAGGCTGACGTTCTTAAACGTTACGCTTCCGTCGGAATTTTCACCCGTCCAGAAGATTCTCTTATAAACGCTTCCGTCGTGAACGATTTCAATTTTATCCTTTGCCGAGCTGCCCTCTATAGAGAAGCTTGCTCCCGCATAGTTCATCGCTACGAGCTGACCGCCGAGATTTATTTTTCCCGTGCCGACGATTTTCAAATTAACCGCCGCAGTCTGAAGCGAGAATGCGCTACCGGTCTTCGAAGTAATAGTATAACCCCCAAGGTCGATAGTCAGATTCTTTTCGATTTTTGTGTCGCTCGAAATTGTCGCATTACCCGTAAGAGTAATGGTGTCTCCATCGTTTGCACTCGAAATAGCGCCTGCCAAATCGAACGTAGCGTCGTCAGCGCTAACGGCTATTATAAGCCCCGTGCAAACGAGTGCAACAGAGAGAAGAAGTACTAGAATTTTAGTGAGTTTCTTCATTTCGTTTTTCCTTTCGTATATTTTATTTTTATTGATATCAGTTAATAGTGCAATACTAACAATTCTACAAAACTATATATGTGCAATCTTGTTACTACTGCCACCTTGCACTTTTATTATATAGCATTAATTTTCCATTTTCTAGCACTTTATTGCTCAAATATTACAAAAAATATGAATTTTTTGTTCAATCGGCAATTTTGTGCAAAAATAACACTACACAATATATTATAAAACAAAGCGTTGTTCCAAATCCATAAAAAAATGTCACCATTGATTTCATTTTATACTTTATTTTGTTTTTTCGGTACAGTTATCTTAAAGGCTACTATTTTATTTATAGCAGTTTTTGGATATGATTTCAACAAAATGTCCGTAATTTGATATAGAATGTCCGTAATTTGCAATAAAATTAACCCAAATCAATCATACGAAAGAAAAAATCACCGCAGCGGTCTCTTAGCCTCTGCGGTGACTTGATATAATATGTATAAAAACGAAAATTACTTCTTCGGAGTTCCCTCTATGAAATAGGTCGCTTCGCTATCGGCAACAGAAACGGCAAACGCAAGCGGGAACATTTCGAACGCCTTTGAAACGTTGCGCGCGTCCTCAAACTCAGAGGAATAACCCATATGGTAACGGATAGCGAATGCTTCCTCTCTTGTGAGGCGCATATATCCCGTGATTATGTAAACGCTCTTTTCTCCGTGGCCGTAAGGGAGCTGGTCATCATACTCGAACGTGTCCACCCTCTTCCAAGCCCCGCTTTCGTCCTTCACGTTGCGGAAGCCTTTTTTATAAACGCCGATTTTGCAAAGGTCGTGCAAGAGAGCTACTATCGCAATACTCTCGTCGGAATAGTCAAAGCCATAAGTCTGTTTTACTCTCGGGGAGTTAAGATAACCAACGAGCGCATCGTAAACGTTCAAGGAATGCTCAGAGAGGCCGCCCTCGTGCGAGCAGTGGAATCTTGCGCTTGCGGGCGCGGTGAAGAAGTCGGATTTCAAAAGATAATCAAGAAGCTTATCCGCTCCTTCCCTTTTGATATGCGTATTGTAAAGCTCTATAAATCTCTCTTTTGACGTCATAATATCATTCCCTTTCTCTTTAAATAATCTACGCTTTTTATTAGTCCGTCTATCGTTTTTACCTCGATAAGACAGGTATCGCCGCAAAGCTCTCGGAGCTTTTCATTGATTTTAACCTCTCCCTCACCAAGCGGTATATGAGGTCCCGTGATATCGCAATCGTGCAGATGCATATGCAATATTTTTTCGGGATACTTTTCAAAAATATGCGAATCAGAATACTTTAGTTTACATTCGTGCCCCGTATCGAGCGTTAGAGCAAAGCACTCACTCTTAAGGAACAGCTCGAGAGCTTCAAGCTGCGACGAGGTAAATGCATTACTGTCAACGTTCTCTATCGCTATTTTTATATCGGTTCCAGAAAGCTCTTTTTCGCACATTCCAATAAAGCTACGAACAATAGAAAGATACTTCTCACGATATACGTCGGTAAGTAGAATGACCTTCCCCGGAAGAGTGACGTATATTCCCTTTTGCAAATGCAGATTAACCACTCTAGCGCCAATTTCTTTGGCAACCTTAAGCGTATCTCTCATAACCTCAAAATAGCACTCCGAGACTCTCGGGTTAAAATCAAAAGGATTCAATGCCTCGTCAGCGTGAATAGTATAAAACAGTCCGTACTTCTCCGCTATTTCCTTCGCGCTATTTACGTCAAATGCTCCCGGTGCATAATCCGGGAAGCTCATATTTATCTCAATAAAATCTATTGAAAGCTTTTTTGCAAGCAGAGCGCAGTCAAGCAGAGCTTCGCACTCGACAAGATTAGGCATTCCGAATTTCATATTATCTCCATTCTGTCGCCACGGGCAACCTCACGTTTCCTTACAATATTATACAACAATGAAAGGAAAAATGCAAGAGTTTTGCTTCATGTCGGGTAGCGATTTAATAGGAGCTCAATCACTCACCGCCTGCGGCGGAGCTCCCTTTACACAAGGGAGCCTATTACACGCGTTCGATTAGTGGAGTAAAGACGAAAAATAGTCGTACTTCTTTCTGTTTATCAAAACGAATATCAAAGATATCACGAACGCAAACGCTTCGGAAACCGCTATCGAATACCATATTCCGTCAGTGCCCAGAACTAGCGGCAGCAGCATTACGGAAAGTATCTGGAAAACGAGCGTTCTCAGGAATGATATTATAGCGGAAACGAGTCCGTTGTTAAGCGCTGTAAACAGGCTTGACGCAAAAATATTAATTCCTGACAAGAGGAATGATACCGAGAACAAGGTAAATGCCCTCTTCGTAAGCTCAAAAAGCCCCTCGTCGTAACCGACGAAGAGGTGAGCTAATGGTGCTGACAGCAGAAGCGCCGCTAAGGTCAGAATTACCCCCGCCCCGCCCGTGAGGATTACGCTCTTTTTAAACATATTCCGAAGCTCTTTTTTGTTATCCGCTCCATAGTTATAGCTTATAATGGGCGCAACACCTATAACATAGCCTATAAAGATAGCTATGAAAATAAACTGAACGTACATTATAACGCCGTATGCAGAAACTCCGTCCTCACCTATAAGGTCCATAAGTCTGAAATTGTAAATCATGCTTACGACAGAAGAGGAAATATTGCTCATCAACTCCGACGAGCCGTTGGCGCAGGCTCGAAGTATGGGGGACATTTCAAGCTTGGTTTTCGCAAGCTTCAATATACTGCTCTTGCTCTTCACGAAGTATATGAAGGGTATCAGAGCTCCAACAAATTGGCTGATGCCCGTAGCAATTGCTGCGCCCGCTACTCCCCACTTGAATACGGCTATAAACAGCGCGTCAAAGAGCATATTGGTAACTCCCGCGGCAACCGTTGCAAGAAGTCCGAGCTTAGGCTGCTCCGCTGTAACAAGGAAGTTCTGGAAGAGGTTTTGCATCATAAAAGCGGTGGTAAAGGCTATTACAATTCTCCCGTAAATTACGCAATCCTCTATCATAGCGTCTGTTGCGCCTAAAAAATAGGATATAGGTCTTATAAATACCACGCCGACAATGGTAAGAGCAGCGCCTAAAATGAGGGTTAAATATACTATCATTGTAAAATAGCGGTTTGCCCTGTCATTATCCCCCTCACCGAGAGTTTTTGCGACGAGAGCCGTGCCGCCCGTTCCCACCATAAATCCCATTCCGCCGAGAATCATCGTGAACGGCATTATTAAATTTATAGCCGCAAATGCGGTTTTACCGACGAAATTAGATACGAAAAGTCCGTCAACAACGCCGTATATAGAGATAAACAGCATCATCATTATAGACGGCATCGCAAAGCGAGCAAGCTTTTTATACGTAAAATGGTCAGATAACTGTATCTGCATATCTTCTCCTTAAAGGCTTGGGAAAAATTCTACTTAAGAAGTATAACATAGATACAAAGCAAAGTCAAGATTTTAGATATTTATAGGTTGAAATCATATAACGCTGTTTCAAACAAAAAGCGCAGTCGAAGAACGACTGCGCTTTCACTAAAATTATAATTAACAATCAAAATCGACCGTTACGCTCTCTCCAACCTTAATATGAACCTTTTTGAAGTCGCAGAGCTCACGGAATTTTCCGTTGCTATTGTATTTAAGAACTGAATAATCGGTGTCCATACCACCGTTATTTGTAATCTTTGCTTTACAATCGGTGAGCCATTCCTCGTTTATATCGGCATAAGTCAAGCCGTAGCCGAACGGATACATAGGCTCGCCCTCGAAGAATCTGTACGTTCTGTTCTTCATACTGTAATCCTCAAATGGAGGAAGGTCCGAGTCGCTCTTATAGAAGGTAACGGGAAGTCTTGCGCTTGGCGACACCTTTCCGAAGAGGATATTCGCAAGAGCCTTTCCGCCCTCGGCTCCGGGATAGAAGCACTGGAGAATTGCGTCGCAGGCTTCGTCAATCTCCAACAGTGACATACAGCTTCCGCTGACGTGAACACATACTATCGGCTTTCCGCACCTCTTAATCTCCGAGAGAAGCTCGATCTGGGATTTCGGAAGCATTATACTTCCCTTGTCTCCCTTGAGGTTCTTATCCGATGCGTTTGTATTCTCCGTTTCCTCACCTTCGAGTCTCGGTGTGATTCCAAGGCAAAGAACAACTGCGTCCGCTCGTCTTGCGGCAATTATCGCTTCTCGCATAGGATGCTCCTCGCAGAAGCCAAGCTTCGCTCTTGTGAGCTCTGCTCCTCTTGCGTAAATCACCTTGCCGTCAAAGCCTTCCTGAATTCCTCGAAGAAGAGTAGTATAGGTATCAGCAGTTCCATGGTAATTTCCAAGCAGGACGTCCTTATCGTCTGCGGTAGGTCCTATTACCGCAAGAGTTTTTACGTTCTTCAATGGAAGAATACCGTTATTCTTAAGCAGCACCATAGACGACTCTGCCATTTTAAGACTTAACGCCTTATGCGCAGGAGAAGCTACGACGTCGTACGGAATATTATCGTACTCGCAATCATCAGCGAACATACCCAGACGAAGTCTTGCTTCCATTATGCGCTCTGCCGCTTCGGTGATTCGCTCCTCGCTTATAAGGCCTGCGTCATACGCCTCTTTAAGACGGCGGAAAACGAAGCCGCAGTTCATATCGCAGCCGTTATTTACGGCAAGAGCGGCGCTCTCTATCTCGTCATTCGTTACCTTATGTCCCTGATGGAAATCACGTACCGCACCACAGTCGGATACGACGTATCCCTTAAAGCCGAACTCATCACGAAGTATTTTTTGAAGAAGCGTAGGACTTCCGCAGCAGACCTCACCGTTAACACGGTTATAAGCGCCCATAACGGCAGAGGGGTCTGCGTTTTCTATGCAATATTTGAACGCAGGAAGATAGGTTCCGTATAAATCCTCCTCACTTACTACTGCGTCGAAGGAGTGGCGAAGCGGCTCCGGGCCGCTATGCACAGCATAGTGCTTTATCGTAGCATCGAGCTTACGGTATTTGCCCTCGCCCTGCAAGCCTTTTATAAAGGCCACGCCCATTTTCCCCGTAAGGCAGGGGTCTTCTCCGTAGGTTTCGTGTCCTCTTCCCCATCTGGGGTCACGGAAGATATTGATATTGGGCGACCAATAGGTAAGGCCCTGGTATATATCTGTATCTCCGAACTTGACGTATTCGTTATATTTGGCGCGAGCCTCGTCGGAAATAGCCGTAGCTACCTCGTTCATAAGCTCGGTATCAAAGCTTGACGCCATTCCAATAGCTTGGGGAAAAACGGTTGCGACTCCGGAACGCGCGACACCGTGCAACGCCTCGTTCCAATAGTTATGCGCCGGGATACCCAGTCTTTCAACACCGGGGGCGTCAAAGCGCATCTCACCCATTTTCTCCTCGAGCGTCATCCTTGCGACCAGCTCTTTTGCCATTTTTTTGAAATCCATAATCTTTACCTCGTTTGATAGCCGTAATATTCCTCAAAAATTTCAGTTCGACTATGAAAATTCATTCCGTTAAAACTGCTTCGCATCTTACGGTTATCCGAAAAGAATATTGTTTACAACTGCCTCCAGATATTCGGCTCTGCCGCTATCGGTGGAATTCTTAACTCCCATATTTTCAGCGTAAGCCGCAAGCTCCGCAAGAGTAGCGTTACCCGACAAAATCTTTTTACCAATATCGGTATTCGAGAAGCTTGAATATTTCTCCTTGATAAACTCGTCAATAGTGCCGTCCTCTATAATCTCAGCAGCCTTTATAAGACCGAGAGCGAAGGTATCCATACCGAGAATATATGCGTGCACCATATCCTCAAGAGTGTTGCTGGGACGGCGGTTTTTAGCGTCAAAGTTGAAGCCGCCCGTAAGTCCGCCCGCCTTAAGCACCTCGTACATACAAAGAGTGCTTTCGTAAACGTTGAACGGGAACTCGTCGGTATCCCAACCGAGAAGATAATCGCCCTGGTTTGCGTCGATTGAGCCGAGCATACCGTTTATAGCGGAAACTCTGAGCTCGTGCTGGAAGGTATGGCCAGCAAGCGTTGCGTGGTTAGCCTCAATATTCATCTTGAAGTCCTTGTCAAGACCGTACTTACGGAGGAATCCGATAGCCGTTGCGGCATCAAAGTCATACTGGTGCTTCATAGGCTCCTTTGGCTTGGGCTCGATATAGAAATCACCCGTAAAGCCGATAGAACGTCCGTAGTCAACCGCCATTTTCATAAGGCGAGCGATATTTTCCTCTTCGAACTTAACGTCTGTGTTGAGAAGAGTTTCATAACCCTCTCTTCCGCCCCAGAAGACGTAGCCCTTACCGCCAAGCTTAACGGTAAGCTCAAGAGCCTTTTTAACCTGAGCGGCAGCGAAGCAGTAAACCTCTGCCGAGTTCGTGCTTCCCGCACCGTTCATATATCTGGGATTCGAGAACATATTAGCGGTACCCCAAAGGCACTTGATATCGGTTCCCTGCATCTTTTCAAGTATGTAGTCGGTGATTTCATCGAGGCGCTTGTTGGTTTCCTTTATATCCTCTGCCTCGGGAACTATATCTACGTCGTGGAAGCAGAAATATTTAATTCCAAGCTTCTTCATAAACTCGAAGCCTGCGTCAACCTTTGCCTTTGCGTGAGCCATAGTGCCTACGGTTTCTCCAAAGGACTTGTTTGCGGTATCTCTTCCGAACATATCGGTTCCCTGCGCGCAAAGGTTATGCCACCAAGCCATAGCGAAGGGGAGATGCTCTTCCATTGTCTTTCCAAGTATTACTCTGTTCTTATCGTAGAACTTAAATGCGAAGGGATTCTTGCTCTTGCTTCCCTCGTATTTGATTACGGGTATATTCTCAAAGTACTCTTTCATTGTTTTAATTCCTTTCTTACGTGAGTTAAATTTATTCCTTTATTTCTTTATATAAAGCTTTAAGTGCGGGGTATATTTTTTTATATTTTTGATATCTTTCTTCGTAAAGCTTCGTAAGTTTTTCTTCAGGTCTTACGGTTTCCTTGATTTTAACGAGCTTACTTGCTCCGTCCTTCACAGAGGCAAATTCACCGCAAGCCGTCATAGCGAGAATAGCTCCGCCATATCCGGGGCCCTCCTCCGACGTCGGAACGTCAAGCTCTATCGCAAGAACGTTAGCGAGGATTTTGAGCCAAAGTTTCGACTTTGCACCGCCGCCGCATACCGTACTTCTCGAAAGCTTAATTCCAAGGCTCTTCGCTACCTCGATATTGTCTCTTATAGCAAAGGCTACGCCCTCAAATACAGCCAAAAGCATATCCGCACGGCTGGTTTCGGGATTGAGTCCGAGGAACACTCCCGTTGCGTTCGTATCGTTTATAGGGCTTCTCTCACCCATAAGATACGGCAGGAAAAATACGTTGTTTCCCCCAAGCTTGCTTTCGTCTATATTATCGCTCTCGCCGCGGAAATCCGAGGTTCCGAGAATCTTCTCGCAAAACCATTTATTGCACGAAGCAGCAGAAAGAATGCAGCCCATAAGGTGATAACCGCCGTCAGAATGGCAGAAGGAATGAAGCGCATTGTTAGAGTCGCAGGAGAAGCTCTCCGAGCTTATGAAAACAGTTCCCGACGTGCCGAGAGAAATATTGCATTTGCCTTCACCAACGGTTGCCGTTCCTATTGCCGCAGCCGCATTATCACCCGCGCCCGCAACTACTACTGCATTCTTGCTTATTCCAAGCAGCTGTGCAACGTCAGCCTTTACCTTGCCTATAACCTCGTAGCTTTCGTAAAGCTTTGCGCACCAGGACCTTTCTATGCCGCAGATTTCAAGCATTTTTTCCGACCAGCATCTGTTTTTAACGTCGAGCGTAAGCATTCCCGAAGCGTCGGAAAGGTCGGTTGCGTGATTTCCCGTAAGCAGATAATTTATGTAGTCTTTAGGAAGCATTATTTTCGTTATTTTTGCGAAGTTTTCAGGCTCGTTCTCACGCATCCACAAAAGCTTAGGTGCGGTAAAGCCCGCAAAAGCAACGTTAGCCGTCATTTCCGAAAGCGCCTTTTGACCTATAACGTTATTAAGGTAATCTACTTCCTTCTCGGTTCTTCCGTCATTCCAGAGAATAGCGGGTCTTATAACCTTATCACTCTTATCGAGAGCTACCAAGCCGTGCATCTGACCGCCAACTCCGATTCCCTGCACCTTGCCACCGTCAAACTCAGCGGTAAGCTCACGCACTCCCGAAACGAACGCATCCCACCAATCGTAAGGATTCTGCTCACTCCAGCCTATTTTAGGATAAGTGACCTCATATTCACGGGTGGCTGATTTAAGTATTTTTCCCGCCTTGTCAACAAGCATCAGCTTAAGCGATGACGTTCCAAGGTCGGCACCGATATAATAACTCATGTGCTCTCCTCCCTTGTTTTTGTTTTTACTAGTTTCATTTTAGCAGATATAAATTGACTTTTCTCGCCAAATATGTTATAATTACTAGACAAAACTTGTTTTAGAGGTTTTTATGTTCTATCAATTGCACCATATTGGCTCTTCGGAGTATATAAAGAAGGAATACGACGAGAATTTCAGCTACCCTACGCATATGCACACCTGCTTTGAATTAGTTATAGTTTTAGAGGGTAAAATGGATATAAGCGTGAACGACGAGGTATATTCGGTCTCGAGGGGCGAAGCCGTTCTGATTTTCCCGAATCAGCTTCATTCATTCTCTTCCAGCGAATCGAAGCACCTGCTTTTCATTTTCTCGCCAAAAATTGTTCAGAGCTTTGCGGCAAAATATACGGGAAAGTTGCCCATATCATCAAAATTCAAGCTTGCCGAGAATTTTATATCGCAGCTTTGGGAGCTAACCCCAAGCGACTCGATTATTGAAATCAAGGGGCTTTTCTACTCTATTTGCGCAAGGTTTGAAAAAAACGCCGAATTCAAGGATTTCTACCAAGGAAACAATAATCTCCTTATGCAGATATTCTCCTTCGTCGATAAAAATTTTCAAAGCGAATGCGCTCTTTGCGACGTGGCAAGAGCTATAGGCTACGACCACGCCTATATATCACGCTACTTCAAAAAAATGACTAACATGTCATACAACGGCTACGTCAACGTCTGCCGCTTGAATCACGCAAGCTTTCTGTTAAAAAACACCGATTTGTCAATACTAGAATGCTCGGTTGAATGCGGTTATAAGTCGCTACGCAGCTTTAACAGGAATTTTAAGGAGTATTTCTCCAAAACTCCTCAGGAATACCGTGTAGGCAGTATTTAAAATGCGTTTTTATTCAATCCAATAAAAACAGGCAGGGGCTTTCTAACAGTACCCCTGCCTAAATTTATGAAGTTTTATGTAAATCTGCGTTTTTCGGCCTTTTTGTTATAATTCACCTTTGTTTGCCCTAAAAAAGCGCATAGTGGCTACAACTACGATAATTCCTAGAATCGGGAAGATACTGCAAACGAGCATTCCGGTCTGCAAGCCCGAGGTGTCCGCAATTACGCCGAGAAGCTGCGGAGCAACCGAAGCTCCGAGGTCTCCTGCGGCAGCCATTAAGGCAAATGCGGCAACTCCTGCTCCACGAACGTTTTCTTCCATCATAATAAGAGTTCCGGGCCAAAGCATAGCGGTGAAAACGCCCGTCAGCACGCAAGCGATAAATGCGAGAACAGTATGCGACGAAAATCCGGCGACAAGATAGCAGACAGATGCGCCAATCATACCTATAAGCAGGATTTTTGTGATATTCCTGCCCCATTTTGCGTAGGAAATTCTCGCAATTCCAAGAAGAATGGCAAACATAGCCACACCGAGAATATCTCCGAGCGCCTTATCAATATGAAGCTCTGCCTCCATATAACTCGAAATCCAGTTTGACATAGCGTTCTCAGCGCAGCTTCCGAAGAAAATACAGCCTACGCAAAGCAGAATACCGATAATTCTCTTGTTATTTTTCGCAACCGTTTCCGCGCTTTGATTCTCGCTCATATCGGGCATAAGTGAGGTCATAAACAGCACCGATGCAATTACGGGAAGCGCCGCGAAGAACATAGTGAGATACGTCCAATATTCGTTACCAACGAATTTTATAAAGAGCGTACCGATAACAACCACGGTGAACACACCGAATGCGTAAAGTGAGTGAAGCAAACTCATATCTCTATCGGGATTATCCGACGGAATTGCCGCGATAGTAGGGCTGAGCAGCACCTCTGAAAGTCCTGCGGAAACCGAGAATATGACCGTACCTATCAGAAGCCCGACGTACGTCAACTCGGGGAAAATCATCGGAAATATCGCATACGTCAAAAGTCCGAGCGAGGTTATCAGTGGCATTATTCTAATCACCAGCTTTGTGTTAAACCTCTTTGAAAAGAGGGTGAAAATCAAATCCACGGCAAGCTGAGTGCAAAAATTAGTTAAAACTAAAGTTCCAAGCAGAGTCCATGAAATGCCGTACATCTCGTGAAACGTAACGAACAAGAGCGGCGGAAGGCAGAACACTGAGGACATTGTGAAATATGCAGAATAGCACGCAAATTTCGTTCTTTTAAATTTTGAGTCGGTCATAAAAACACCTAAAAAACAGTTATTCTTTTATAAATTCGGTATCGGCGTAAAGCTCTTCTCTGCCGTAAAGCTCATAAGGCTTTCCGCTGTCGGTAGTAAGATTTTTAATAACCACCTTTTCGGGCGGAAGATATTTGAAATTACGCTCTGCGTCGTCAGCTCGCTGATATTCAGCCATAAGACGTGCGGGAGTATCGCCAAAGGAAGTGTCATTTATGCGAAGCCCGTCGATATTTATAGTTTTCGGCGCGCGGCAGATATATCCGAAGTTATGCGTGCCGTTGTTTCCCCACAAGAATGCGGTTCTGTTTTTACATGAAGCCGTGTAATAAGCTTGCTCACGGAAATTCCAATAGCAATTTTTCACCGTAACGTTACCGTTACAGACAGCTCCGTAATCCTCATATCGCAAATATTTTTTATCCATATCTCAACGTTCCTTTTCCGAACATATATTTAAAATATTGAAAATTCACTGCGCCTATGACTACATTCTAGCACAAACAAAAGTATTTTTCTATAGCTTTTTAACCAAAAAGTAAAATAAAATGTGCAAATTTAGAGTTATCTGCATCGGTAAAGTAAAAAGCAGAAGGACACTTTATGCGATACCTCTGCTCTGACAAAAAAGATATTTTTAAGTGTTTTCGTATTGACTTGAACTCATGTACCAAATCGCGCTGCAGGCGTGCATATCATCAAAACGAAGTTTTGTATATCACCATTAATTATTATGGCATGTCATTCAGAAAAACAAAAGGCAAAATGAAAGTTACATAACACAAGTCAATCACCTTTCTCCCTTTTCTTCCTGTATTCTGTAGGCGTCATGCCTGTATACTTTCTGAACAATCTGCTAAAATACAGCGCATTTTCATAACCCACTTCGTTTGAAATTTCGGCAATATTTTTGGCTGAATTCTCAAGATATCCTTTTGCCATAGCAATTCTCAATGAAATAATGTATTGCATCGGTGACATTTTCATAACGCTTTTGAAGCTATGAATAAACCAGTTCACGCTCATCAAGTGTTCCTCGGCATATTGTGCAATGGATATTTGCTTATTATAGTTATCCTTAAAATAGTGCGCGGCTCTTTCAATATCGTTGATGGTGTCATTTTTTGTTTCTCGACCTTCTTTTATATAACGATTGATTGTAATTAAGATATGATGCATATAGAGACTGATCATATCTTCATAGTTTACTCGCTGCAATTGAAGTTCCCGTATCATCTGATTGTAGATCCAAGGGTAATCGGGGGAGACTCCGGTATAAAATACATTTTCATCATGTGGTAGCTCGTAGCGTTCAAGATATTCTTCAACCTTCCATCCGGTAAAATGTACCCAG
>JAFTRA010000038.1 GCA_017462485.1 Clostridia bacterium
GCGCGTTCTTAACGGCTCTGCGAGCCTAAACGCGCGTCGGGGGGCTTTCGTGCCTCTTACGTGCTTATTTTCGGTTGTGGAGCGTTTTTCGGGGGTTTCGCTCTTGCGAGAGCGACTCTCCGAGGGGGAACGGAGGCAAGAGCGCACGTCTTCCTCGACGTGCATCTCACGCAATAGCTTCAGCGGCGCGCCGTACCCGCGCACGTGCTGAGTGCCCCGCAATAGCTTAGATCTACCGGGTGCGCTCTTGCCTGGGATTTCGACGTTGCGACGTCGACTCTCCGAGGGGGCTCTGCCGCGATTTTTGAAAAAATCGAGTAAACTTTTGTATTTGCCTCCGGCGGCACTCGGCGTGAGCCAGGAGGGCGGGCGTTCTTCTTGAAGATCTCCCGCCCTGCCGGGCTCTAGTGTGGGCGGTGGTCGTCCGTTCCGTCAAGGTCGTTTGTGCGATTTATCCCTCCCGGCTTGCGTGGGAACGCCGTGAGCATAAATTCTCCGCACTCGCTTGACCTCTCTACTTTGTGCGCCAAAGGGGAATTTATGCAAGTTGCACAACTGCTCGAGCGTTTTTTCGCCTGCAGCAGATCTGATCGGGGCTCGGATCGTGCCGCAGCTCGCGCTCTGATGTCACTTTCGTTTGTGCATTTTGTATAGTGCGTTAGATCTAACGCACCCCACAAAATGCGGTTTTCTGACTTTTAATCAAGGTGTCCGGAGTTCGATTCTCCGCAGGAGCACCAAAAAAGTGAGATATCCTTGTGGTATCTCACTTTTTTGTGTTCTTGCGTCAAAGCGACTTCGCACACGCTAGCCGATTCTTCGCTTTTTGCCCCAAATTTTTTGGCTTATTTTTGCGTCTTTTGCTCTGAACTAGCTTTGTTTTTATTACAAAGATATATTTCACTCACATTAATAAAATCAAACGCCTTTTGTTCTTAAATATTCCCACATTTTTGTTGACATTTTTAACGTTCTATGTTAAAATTCAAAATAGGTAGGTTTGTGCTATGTGAAGTCTTACCTTATTTTAAAAAATTCATACAAGGAGCACGTTATGAAACTCAGAGCACCGTCGATTCCTCTTATTACTATCGACCCTTATTTTTCCGTCTGGTCGCCTAACGAAGTTATAAATTTCAAAGAAACACAGCACTGGACCGGCACTAAAAACGACATTCACGGCCTTGTTGTCATCGACGGAGAGGAGTATTCTTTCCTTGGTTACAGCAGAAACTATAAGAAAATACGTCAAATTTCCTTGGCTATTGACGCTCTTTCAACAAAGTGCGTTTTTGAAAACGATAAAATAAAGCTTCACGTTGATTTTATGACTCCTCTTCTCCCCGACGACCTCAATCTTCTTACACGTCCCGTTTCGTATATGGGCGTCACGTACGAGAAGAAAAACGATTCCGTAAAGAACGTTTCAGTAAACCTTATGATTGGAGACTCGCTCTGCCTTAATTGCAGAAGCGAAAAGCCCACCGTTACAGAAGAAATGACATTTAACGGTATTACGGCTATGAAAATAGGTAACGAGGTTCAGAATCTTCTTAACAGAAGCGGTGATAATCTGCGTATTGACTGGGGATATGCGTATATCGCAACGGTTGGAGAGGCCAAATGCGAGGTAACTGCCGTTCACCGTATAAAGCATATTTCTATCGAAACTCCCGTAATTTCAGGCGAAGAAAAGCTCTTTATGTTTGCGTATGACGACTGCGAGGCATCTATCAATTATTTTGGAAAGCAGCTTAAATCATATTGGAACAAGGACGGCAAGAAAATTGAAACGGCTATCACCGAGGCTGCTCAAGATTATGCGTCACTTAAAGCCGCTACGGCAAAATTTGCTTCGGAGCTTGCAGACAAGGCGACCGACGCCGGCGGAGACAAGTACGCAGAGCTTCTCTCTCTTGCATACAGACAGGTTATCGCTGCGCACAAGCTCGTTCTCGATGAGAACGGGGATATTCTTTACATATCCAAGGAATGCTTCTCTAACGGCTGCGCCGCTACGGTTGACGTTTCCTATCCCTCTATCCCTATGTATCTCTACTACAATACAGAGCTTATAAAGGGTATGCTCCGTCCTATATACAAGTTTGCGGCTTCTGATGCTTGGAAGTATGATTTTGCTCCTCACGACGCAGGTAGGTATCCTCTCGTCACAGGTCAGGTTTACGGTCTTGACCATGCGACAGGCGAGCTTAAATACGATATGCAGATGCCCGTTGAAGAGTGCGGAAATATGATTATTATGGAAGCAAACGTTGCTATTGCCGACGGAAACGCCGACTTTGCAAAGAATCATATGGATACTCTTAAGGGCTGGTGTGAATACCTTATCAAATACGGAGACGACCCCGAAAATCAGCTTTGCACAGACGACTTCGCAGGTCACCTTGCTCACAACTGCAACCTTACTCTTAAGGCAATTATAGGTATTATGGGTATGTCTATTCTCTGCGATATGCTCGGTGAGAGCGAAAACGCCGAGAAGTATAAGGCTATTGCCAAGGAAAAGGCTGAAAGCTGGTGCCTTCGCGCTGAAAATCCAAACGGCTCTTACAAGCTTGCATTTGACAAAGAAGGCTCTTACTCAATGAAGTATAATATGGTTTGGGATAAAATCTGGGGCACGGAGCTCTTCCCCGAGAAAGTATATAAGAAGGAAATTGCTTCGAACATTTCGAACTTCAATGAATACGGCTTACCTCTCGACTCAAGATGCGACCAAACGAAGTCCGACTGGCTCGTATGGACCGCTACTATGGCTAAAAACCAAGCCGAATTCAAAAAGTTTATCGCTCCTCTCTGGCAGTTCTACAACGATACGCCCGACAGAGTTCCTATGACCGACTGGTACGATACCGTAGCGGGAACGCTTATCGGATTTATACACAGAACAGTTCAAGGCGGTCTTTTCATAAAGATGCTTGACGAATCGGGTAAGCTTTCACTCAAAAAGTAAATATAATATGACTCTTTCATTTGAGTCCAAAAAAAAAAAGAGCGAGGTTTTCAACGTTAAAAGTGGAAGCTTCGCTCTAAAAATTTATACATTTTAATTTTCAATGTTAAAATTATCTGAAATTCTTCTTTCTTATTGAGATTTATTTATTCTCCTCTATAAGCTTTATAAGGGACGACTTTGGTACAAATCCGACGGACATATCAACGTAGGTATTGTTTTTTACTAAGGCTACAAGCGGAATGCTTTCAACCTTGAACATTCTTGCAATAGCAGGCTCATTGTCAACGTTCACCTTGCAGAATTTAACGTCGGGATATTCGGCTTCAAGCTCCTCAAGAACCGGCGCAAGCATACGGCAGGGGCCGCACCAATCCGCATAGAGATCTATTACGCAAAGCTTGTCCGAGCTTTCAACTTCATCTTTAAAATTCTTTTCGTTCAAAATAATCATTTATTTTTCTCCTATTCTTTAATACAAAGGTGTATATTTAATTTTATTTTACCACGGAGTCTCTCTTTTTTCCATAGCGTTTTGAAAAATTTTTGTGAATTTTAAGAAATCTTATGGATTTTTTCATAAAATTGATGTAACATAAGTACGTTAGTTTTTATTTTGAGGTGTAATATGCAAGGTTATATGAGAAATATAGAGGTTGACGTTCACGACGTTGATTTTAACGGAGTCTGCCGTGTTTCCTCTCTTATGAGATATATACAGTCCACAGCCCAAATGCAGCTTACCGAAAACGGTATGTCCTACGATAAGCTTAAGGAAATGGGCAAGGCGTTCATTATAAGCAAAATAAGACTTGAATTTTCCGCTCCCGTATATAGCTACGACAAGCTTGAGACGCACACCTTCCCCTGCATCAGCCGTGGATACAGCTTCATCAGATGCTACGGTTTATACAAGAACGGAGCTATGATAGGAAGAGCTATTTCGGTTTGGGCGCTCGTTGATATAGAAAAGCACGGTCTTGTTAAGGTAGGCGATTTTGATTTGAATCTTCAGACCTACGAGGCGTGGGATATGCCGATAGGCCACATACGTATGCCCTCCGCTATGAAAAAGGTCGGAGAATATACCGTCGCATACGCAGACCTTGACCAAAATAAGCATATAAATAACACGAAATACGCAGATATTTTCGCAAGCTATCTACCGCTTGACAAAAGAAGAATTGACAGCATAACAATAAGCTATCTCAACGAAGCTAAATTCCGTGACAAGCTCGACGTTTATCTTGAAGAGGCTGACGGCTTTTACTACATAAGAACGGTAAGAGCCGACGGCAAGGTAAACGCAGAGGCTGAAATACATTTATGTGATATTTGACATTGTAAATATTGCCATTTCTAATTCATTTTTGCATCGCAAACAACATTTGAATATTTTTACCGACAAAAAGGAAGGCTTACGACAAGGCTTTCCTTTTTTTCTTTACGCTTTTTAGAAAAATGTCGAAACAAATGACCAAAATGTAAATAATTATTGCAATATATGGTAATTTGCGTAATATTTATGCGTAAAAATCGACAGATTTCTTAGCGACAGCCCTGCACGATTTATGGTAAAATATTTAGCGTCAGGAGCGTTGCGGATAATAAATGCAATTTGCAGATATTTTATTAAGATACGCTAAATACGGTTGCTTAACACCAACCTAAATCGAAATAACAAGGAGTAACTATGAAAAAGAACGAAGGCTCGAGGGAAATTATTAAAGATATTACAAGGGTTGATAACGGAATTATATACAGATATATTCTCTATTCCGCAAAATCAAAGAAGGTGGCAAGCTTTCATATGCCTCTTTATTCGATAGAGATAATTATGACTAAAGACGGAGAGATAACGAGAAATTCCGTTGACGAGGTTTTTGCGGACGTCGGAAAAGCATTGTCATTCTTTGATAAGATATCCGAGTATCTTGCCACTCCTATTGACCTTACATATATTCTTGAAGATAAAATCGCTTTCTAAAACAAAAAATCCGAAGTTTGCAAAAAAGGCTTCTTCGGATTTTTTATTGGGTTTTAAAAGATTTTATTCGCTCTCCTTGAGCGTGAATACACAAGTCAGGTGAAATTTACCGCTTCCCTCTTTTTTTGAAGAGCGCACGATATATTTTTACCAAAACGCACCTCGCAAGGTGGAACAGATATCTTATTGGATATATGAAGTTCCAAAATACCGCATATATGCGGTAGGGCTTTTCGTCAACAGTGTGACTCTTACCTTTTCTTTTAAAAGAAGTAAGTCTTGCAATAACCGAGGACATAGGCACGTATTCTTTTTTATACGTATTATCTCCCCTTATGATATAGACGTTTTTTTCATCGTCAATACCTATGACTCTGTGAAGTATATATTTTTCACCCTTCTTGTAAAGCGCAACGTCATACTTCTTGAGCTTCCCCGAAACACGCTCGAGAATAACCATATCACGATGCGTTTTAAAGAGAGGACGCATACTTATCCCCTCTGTAACAGACGGGTAAACTCCGTCCCTTTCGAGAATCTTTTCTATATTTCCTACCGAAGCTATACTCATTTTTCTTCAAGAATACGGTTTTCTTCAAGTTTTTTGAGAAAAGCGTTTATATCCCCTCTCGCAATTTCCTCGGAGATATCGTACTCGTCCGTCATATTTTTTACCATTTCATCAACGTCGGGGTTGCCCGATTCAAGCATTTTCCATAAAAACGCTCCCGTTTCGTTAAGACGTACGAAGCCCGAAAATTCACGCGCCAGCTTTCCCGTAGCGCAACAGAGGTAGCTTTCGCCCACCTTTTCAAGTACAAAACCCTTTTTAATTCTCATAAAGCCTCCAAGTAAACTCTTATGATAAGAGTATATCACAAACCGCTAGGTTTTGCAAGTAAAAAATCCGTATATCTGATTTGGGTGAAAAATGCGCTTTCAAATGCAATTCGAAGAAGTTTAAAAAAGCTCGCCCGCATAAGCAGGAGCAAAAAGCTCACTCTCAATTTTCATAAGCCTATTATACTTTTCCGCTCTCTCGCTTCTTGCGGGAGCGCCCGTTTTTATAAGCTCAGTTCCGAGCGCTACGGCAAAATCAGCGATAAAGGTATCCGCCGTCTCACCGCTTCTGTGCGACATTATGGTTTTATATCCGTTTGCCTTTGCGTATTCTACGGTTTCTATGACCTCACTCACTGTGCCAATCTGGTTAGGCTTTATAAGAATAGCGTTTGCGATTCCGAGATTATGCCCCATAGCAAGACGGGATTTATTCGTAACGAAGAGGTCGTCACCGACAAGGAGCAAGTCGTTTCCCATTTTTTCGGTGAGCATTTTCCACCCCTCCGTATCGTCCTCTGCCATTCCGTCCTCTATCGATATTATAGGATACTTACTCTTAAGCTCAAAGAGAAGCTCGGAAAGCTCACGCCCCGAGAGCGAGCGCTCGGATTTTGGCAAAAAATATTTTTTTGTTTTTGACTCATACCATTCGCTTGAAGCTACGTCAAGTGCTATGGATATATCCTCGCCCGGCTTAAATCCCGCTTTGCTTATTGCCTTTAAAATGAGTTCAATAGCTTCGTTCTCGTCTTTAAGATTAGGAGCAAAACCGCCCTCGTCACCTACAGCGCACGAAAGCTTTGACGTTGATAAAAGCTTCTTTAAGCTGAAATAAACCTCTGCTCCCATTCTAACCGCTTCGGTTATATTCTCAGCACCGTGAGGCACTATCATAAATTCCTGGATATCAAGATTATTATCGGCGTGAGCCCCTCCGTTGAGTATATTCATAAGGGGTACGGGCAAGGAATTTTTGGAAGCCCCGCCGAGATAACGGTATAGCGGAAGCCCTATATGCGCCGCAGCAGCTCTTGCAATAGCAAGAGAAACGGAAAGAATTGCGTTTGCTCCGAGATTCGACTTATTGCGAGTGCCGTCAAGTGTTATCATGATAGAGTCGGCTCTTATCTGGTCGAGCGCGCTGACTCCTATAAGCGAGGGCGTAATTTTTGTGTTTACAGAATCCACAGCGCGCAGAACGCCCTTACCAAAGTAGCGGTTATCCTTATCGCGAAGCTCTGCCGCCTCGTGACTTCCGGTTGATGCGCCCGAGGGAACGCTTGCAACTCCTACCGCTCCCGATTCCAGAACCACAGTAGTCTCTACCGTGGGATTTGCTCGTGAATCAAGAATTTCTCTTGCCACTATCGTTTTGATTTCTGAATTGATGCTTATCATTTTTTCTCCCAAAAACGTATTTTTGATTTTTTAGTGTCAAGGGCTTAAAATTTTGTCTTACATAGCAAAAGATTTACAAAGTTTAATGCAACGAAATACGCTAAATTTAGCGTTTTAAATCTCGTTAGTCAGATTCTCTTACGGCTAGCATACCCACATTGTTAACAAAACATTCTGCGTTACATAAAATAAAAATACTGAAATAATTTAAAAGAACGAAAAGCTTATGAAAAGGAGAACTTATGCAAATCCATACAGTAAAAGAGGGTGATTGCCTTTACAGTATAGCAAGAAAATACGAGGTTCCCGTTACCAAAATTCTTGCGGATAACGACCTATGCACCGACAGACTTACAATAGGCGATGAGCTTATCATTATGACACCTACCAGAACTTTATCCGTGAGGGGCGGTGACACACTCGACGGAATATGCAAGCGCTTCGGCGTAAAGGAACGTGACGTTCTTGCCCTAAACCCATCTCTTATGGGAAAAAGAAAGCTTCGCCCCGGGCAGATTCTAACTGTTAAGCAAAAGAGCTCGTATATTGGAGTTGGCTCTGCAGTCGGTATTGCAGAAAAGGGCTGCAGATACGAAAATCTTACACGCACCCTGCCTTACCTCACGTATTTGATTATAAATTCCGCCGTTATTGATAATGGGGGTGTATCTTACACCTATAACCCCGAGAAAAATCTCGATATGGCAAAGGGAGATAAAAAAATAACGCTTTTCGGAATAAGAGATAACACCGACGGAGAGTTTTTATTAAGTGAGGCGACACGGGAGAAAATTATCGACGAGGCAATATCACTCGCAAAAGACGCAGGCTTTTGCGGTATAGCTATATCCGCGGGCGAGGGCGGTGAAAAATATCCCACCGAATTTTGCGATTTTCTGCTTCTTTGCCGAAAGAAGCTTATTGGCTGCGATATGATACTCTTTACCGAAATTTTTCCCTCTACTCCGACAGACGCCTCCGAAATATCCGACGGTGCTATTCTGCATATCGACTCTTCATCGCCCGAAAAAGCAAAAGAACACCTAAAAAACTTCTCCGACAAGGCGGAAAGCTCAAAGGTGTTCATAAAGCTGGACTCATCTATCCCGCTTGGAGACGGAGAAATATCAATATCCGATGCTAAGGAGCTTTGCTACCGCTGCGGCTCGCGCCTTTCACTCGATAAAAATTCTCTGCAGAGCGGATTTGAATACACTCGCTACCGAAACGGAGCAAGCGAAAAAATAGACATTTCCTTCCCCTCCTTAAAACTAATAAAAGCCGAGCTCGAGGCATTATGCGAGCTTGGCTTTATGGGAATTGGATTTGACGTGGATAATTTGCCTATATCAAATCTTGTTTTATTCGGTTATCTGTTTGCGAGGGCGGATTATTCCTTGCCTTAAGTTATTAAATCACGTATTCTGAGCGGCACTCCGCATTCCTCGGAAATATTATAACATTCTTTGATTTCCTCGGCGGTAAGAGACTCTCTCACAAGTGAAAACTTCACGTTTTGTACGTAATTCTTTACATTTTTGGCAAAATTGATTATACTTTCTAAAGCCTTATCACCGTATATAGAGTGACAAATTTCCTGATATCTTTCGGCAGTCGGAGCATTAAGGCTTATTGATACCGAATCAAAAACGTCCTTAAAAAGTGGGGCTGAATCATATCCGAGAATAAGGTCCGACTGACCGTTTGTATTTATTCTTATCTTTATTTCGGGATATCTTTCTTTGATTCTTTCCGCTACGCTGCGAACAACACCGAGTCTTACCGACGGCTCTCCGTAGCCACAGAATACAACTTCCCCGAATTTTTCGGGATTCATCGACCACACCGACTCAAGAATCTCCTCTTCGGTAGGCTCTCTCTCGAGCCAAAGGCTCTCCGAGCCGTATGCTCCGTCTCCGTTATTTCTGATACAGAAATCGCACCTATTTGTGCATCTGTTCGTCACGTTTATATAAAGTCCGCCATCTACGACGTATGTTACCGTCATTGCGCGGACTTTTTCTCTTTTTTCTGACGATTTTTCCGAAATCTCGCTGTATTCTGTCATAAACCAAAGATTCTCCTTGCGTTTTCCTCGGTGATGCGCGCACATTCTTCCTCAGTAATACCTTTAGCTTCAGCAAGCGCTCTTGACGTGTATTCCAAATTTCCCGAATGGTTAAGAGTACCTCTTTTCGGGTGAGGAGCAAGGTATGGGGCATCGGTTTCTATCAAAATTCTGTCACCCGGTACGACAGCTGCTGCCTCTTTTGGCTTCCTTGCGTTTTTAAAGCTCACAGTTCCGGAGAAGGATATATAATAACCAAGCTTTACAAGCTCCTTTGCCATTTCAGCTGAGCCCGAAAAGCTATGAAGAATTCCCTTTACGTTCGGGAACTCCTTTATTACAGTCATTACGTCCTCGTGCGAATCTCTATCGTGAATAACGACGGGAAGTCCAAGTCTTTCAGCCATTTTCATCTGGCGTCGGAATAGATCAAGCTGCATTTCTTTATCTGTATCGGGATAATGATAATCAAGCCCGATTTCACCGAGCGCACGGCACTTGTTCGTTTTGTCGATAATCAAGCCTTCTATATCCGAAAGCGCAGCCTCTATATCATCTATAAATCGCGCGTCAGAGGGGTGAATACCCAGAGCCGTGTACATATTTTCATGCCGTTTCGCCTGCTCTATCGCAAGGCGGCAGGTTTCGGGAGACGTACCTACGTTGATAATATAGGACACGTTCTCCATATTACTCGAAGAGAGGAGCGCTTCCGCTCCTCCCGAGTATTCTTCCTCAAAACGCTCATCGTAATAATGGGCGTGAGAATCAAAATATTTCATATCGTTTTCTGCCTTAAGTGTTCAATTTACTATCAGTGAACTCTGTCACCGTTCTTTGCGGCAGAGTCGAGGAATACAACCTTTACATCCTCCTCGCCCGATGCGAGAATCATACCGTTGGATTCAACTCCGCAAAGCTTTGCGGGCTTAAGGTTGCAAACAAGAATTACTTTCTTTCCTACAAGCTCTTCGGGTTTATAGAACTTTGCGATTCCCGAAACTACCTGACGACGCTCAAAGCCAAGGTCGACCTGAAGCTTAAGGAGCTTCTTTGCCTTTGGAACGGGCTCGCATTCAAGAATTTCAGCAACTCGCAGCTCTACCTTACCAAAGTCCTCAATTCCGATTTCCGCCTCACGTTCGGGGGTGGGTACAGGCGCATTCTTCTCTGCCTCGGCAGCTCTCTTTGCTTCAATTTCATCGAAAAGCTTCTTCTCATCAACTCTCGCAAAGAGCGTCGATGCTTCGCCGAGAGGCTTTCCTGACTCAAGCGCACCGAACTCAAGAGCAGTCGAGTAATCCTTCTTGTCCGTACCAAGCTGGGAGAAGATTCTCTGCGCGGTCGAGGGAATGTAAGGAGTGAGAACGACAGCGGCAATTCTTACACATTCAAGAAGATTGTATATAACAGTTGCAAGTCTTCCCTTTTCCTCTTCGTTCTTCGCAAGTACCCAAGGCGTCGTTTCGTCAATATACTTGTTCGCACGGCGGAGCGCCGAGAAGAGCACCTCAAGCGAATCGGCAACGTGGTAAGATGCCATAAGCTCACGCGCTTCATTTACAGCCGAAAGCATAGTATTCTTAAGGTCACGGTCAAGCTCTGTTTCCTCTGCCGGTGTGGGAACTACACCCTCGAAATACTTCTTCGTCATAGCGTGAGTACGGCTGACGAGGTTTCCGAGGTTATTTGCAAGGTCGTTGTTATATCTGGTTATAACGTTCTCGTAGGTAATGGTTCCGTCTGCGTTATAGGGCATTTCGGAAAGAGCGTAATAGCGAACACCGTCAACCGAGAAATACTCGGCAAGCTCATCGGCGTATATAACGTTGCCTTTGGATTTCGACATCTTGTCATTACCCGAATTAAACCAAGGGTGTCCAAACACCTTCTTCGGAAGAGGAAGGTCAAGAGCCATAAGGAATATAGGCCAATAGATAGTATGGAAGCGAAGTATATCCTTACCGATAATATGAACATCGGCGGGCCAATACTTCTTGAACTTCTCACTCTGCTCATCAAAGCTCTTATCGGGGTCGTATCCAAGCGCTGTAATATAGTTCGTAAGCGCATCAAGCCATACGTAAACTACGTGCTTTTTATCAAAATCAACGGGGATTCCCCAAGTGAACGAGGTTCTGGAAACGCAAAGGTCCTGGAGTCCTGCTTTAAGGAAATTATTCACCATTTCTTTCTTGCGGCCCTCGGGCTCGATAAATTCGGGATGCTCCTCAATATGCTTCATAAGTCTATCGGCATATTTCGACATCTTGAAGAAGTAAGCCTCTTCCTTTGCCTTTACTACCTCTCTGCCGCAGTCGGGGCATTTACCGCCCTCTGCCTGCGTGTTTGTGAAGAAGGACTCGCAGGGAGTGCAATACCAACCCTCGTAGTGACCAAGGTATATATCGCCTTTGTCGTAGAATTTTTTAAAAATCTTCGCTACGGCGCTCTCGTGGTAATCATCGGTGGTTCTTATGAAATAGTCATAGCTCGTATCCATAGCATCCCATATGCCCTTTATCTCGGCTGCCACACCGTCAACGTACGCCTTTGGCGTAATGCCGGCTGACTTTGCTATTTCCTCAATCTTCTGACCGTGCTCGTCAGTTCCCGTGCAAAGAAATACGTCCTTGCCCATCTGACGCTGAAATCTTGCGAACGCATCAGCCATAATAATCTCATAAGTGTTGCCAAAATGGGGCTTGCGCGATGCGTAAGCTATGGCGGTAGTTAAATAAAATTTCTCCATTGTTTGTCCTCCTTAAGCTTCGGGGGCTTATCTCGGCAAATGAGCCGATGCTTGTCCGGAAGCCAAAATGTGCTGTATTATATTATTTTAACACATATTTTAAAATAATTCAATATATTTTACGGAGTTTTTCCCTCTTTTTCCTTCATATATTCAACAAGCTTATCCGGGAAGTTTACGGTCATACCGGCATTTACACCAATGTCAACCGCATACTTCATAACCTCGGTATCCGAAATTCCCCAAGCTCTGCATTCAAAGCCCTCGGCATAGAGAGCCTCAAGATGCTCCGGCTTTATGTCGATAGCCTTCGGGCAAGCCTGGCACGCTCCGATAGCGTGAAGCTTTTCGACGGTTTTATCGTTATGCTTTACGTAAAGCCAGCCTATCCTTACGTTCTTGTCGTACGCGCGAGCTTCCTCAAGCGCATCGTAATAGAACGAGGTGATGATTGATTTATCGTAAGCACCGTACTTTTTGAGCATTTCGATAACCTTGCCCGCAATGCCTCTTACCTTTAGCTCAATCGCAAGGGTAAGGTCTCGCCATCCGAAATATTTGAGAAAGTCCTCAAAGGTCATAAGAACGTCTTCTCTGCCGTACTTCTCATTTTTCATTCTTGCGGCGCGCAGTTCCTCGTACGTATAGTCCGCAATCGAGCCCTCAAATCCGATTTTTTCTTTCGTAGAGTCATCGTGGTATATCATAAGAACGCCGTCCCTCGATATCTGCACGTCGGTTTCAATTCCGTTGGCGCCCATATCTACGCCTGCTGCAAAGGAAGATACGGTATTTTCGGGATAATACTCACTTGCTCCTCTATGCGCATATATTACAAACATATTTTTCTCCTTATTTTAGGCAAAAAAGCAAACAAAAGTTTGCTTTTTTGCCTCTTTTTATTAATTTTCTGCCTTCTTGATTTTGCGTACGATGGGGGTTTTCAAAATTCCCATAGGTCTCGTATTGTATTCGTAAGCCCATTCAAAGCCTGCGCTTCTCCAATAGTCAGGTCCCATATAAACCTCGCGCTTATCCGCTATAAGAGTATGGAGTGCGGAGAAGGTGTTATATCTGTTTCCATAGAGCGTATAGGTAACCTTATGTGTTCCCGCTCCGAGTACGTCTGTTACAAGACGGAAGGGAGATTTCCAGATATAGCCTGCATCCTTGCCGTCTATTTCGACCTTAATGAGCGCGCCACGGTAGTAGGAGATTTCAAACTCTACCGCAGTGTCCTCATCGAGAGTAAACTCGCTGTCATAGTAAACGTTCGCACCGTAGAACGCAAGTCCCTGGTGAACGATATCGCCATAGGCGAGGTCCTTCGGGAACTCTGTTACGTAGGCTTCCTTGCCTCTGTACGCAGTACCGAATTCACCGAGAACAAAGCAGTTTTCCGCATCTGTTCTTACACCGAATGGCATTGATATTTCAAGAACGTTATCGCCCTTAACAATGTCGGGAAGCTTGCATTTACGTATCTCTCTGTCAACGTAGCTGCCCGTCGGGGTGGTATCTACCGCTGTTCCGTTAAGGGTTACCGTTGATTTATGAAGATTTTCGAGCGCAAGCTCAGCGCCGCTGTAATCAATCTCCGACTTGAAGGTAAACTTCAAATAAAGCTTATTATTTTCAGGAGCGTCAGCAACTGCCCAGGGCTGAACGGCCTTCGTTCTCTTTAACGGAAGTCCGAGCGTTTTTCTTACTCGCTCGTCAATTCTCATAAGCTCCTCTCTTGCGTTGAGCTTACCGTCATCAAGACTCCACTCGGGCATATCAAGAAGAAGGACGTTGGGCTCTGAGAGACGGAACGAGTTAACAGACGGTACTCTCAAGTCGTAACGGACAAATTTCTCCTCGGGGAGAATGAACTCCTCTTCACCTTCAAGCTTTTCAAGCTTTATAAGCAAGCTGTCAAAGTCAAAGATAGACGCAACTATCTTGGTGCTGCTACCCTTTGCCTTGTAAGTGATTTTTTCCTTTTCACCGCTTACGGTATCATAGAGAGTCGCACGCCAAAGACCGTTTACCTTAATCTCAATCGTCTTCTTTGATGGCACGTGAAGAAGCTCGGGCTTATATGCGTTGCATATAAAGAGCCAATCGTTGCTCTCTTCTCTTCTTCTCGTGTAAAGAAGTCCGGTAGTAAGAGCTCCGCCGAGGTTTCTTATCGTTACGTCTCTTTCATTTTCAAGCGCTTTATATATATCGCACTTGGTGTGAGGTATAACGATTGCAAGCTCCGCAAGGCTTTCCGCTTCAGCTGAAAGCTTCGCTTCACTCATATATGGCTTTCTTCCCGAAATGATAATCTTACCGCCATCCTTTGCAAACTTTTTGAGCGCCTCTATAGTATAAGGTCTCAAGTTCTCGCAGTTGTCAAGAAGAATGGTGTCGTATTCCATTTCTCCAACCTTAAGGGGATATGTGGGATTCTTCGAAAGCTCTTCAAGGAGAGATTCCGCGATATAGTCAAAGTTTATAGAGCCGAGCAAGAGCCAATTACAAGTTTCAAGGAACTGATTATTGAGCTCAGCGCATTCCATCGAAGACTCTGCCGCAGAAGCGTATCGCATAAAGAAGCTTTCGATAGGATGAAGAACTGCAACGTGAGAAACAGCCTTACCGCGAGTAAGTGCGGTATTTACTCTTGCAAAATGGTCTTCAACGATTTTATATTCCTTATACCAAGGAGACTGATAATAGATGCAAGCGGGATAATCGCGCTTGCCCTCGCCCTTCATCGTCTGCCAAGCGAGGTGCGGAACTCTTAGGGTAACGCCAAGGCAAGCCTGCCAGTCCCCCTGAGATTTATGACCTCTGAAGTCATAGTCCCAGCCTGTTACTCCGTAAAGCTCGGACATCATTCCCACTCTGCCCATCTGACGAACAACCGATTCGCACTGCTTTGCAGTTGCAAAGAGACGTCTGTCGCAAAGGACGTCAATACCGGGAAGCTGCATATTCTTGTAGCTGCGCATCGGGTCATAGGACCATTTAGCTTCATCCATAAGATTGTCCTCACACATCATATGACCTGTGAGCATCACGTTATTTTCTCCGCACCAATTGCCGATGTTGTCAAGGAATGCCGACGTGAAGCGCTCGGAAAGATGGCGGAAATAGTAGTAACGGGGAGACATATCGCTCTCGTCTATGCACTTGAAGAATACTTCGGGAAGTCTTTCCACTAAATCGAAGCCGTACGCCGCCTTGAAGGTTTCGGGGAAATCCCAGGTCCACGCAGTGTCAAAGCCTTTTTTGTCGTGACCGCTTTTTAAGCTATTGCAGGGTTTGGTCTGCGGCTCGTCTGTAAAGATTGCGGGAATCGTAGTTCCGAATTTATCGCCAACCTCACGCTTAAACGCTTCGTATGTAATCTGTTTGAAATCGTCCATAGCCTCTTTTGAAAGAGTGTCTGCGTAAGACTGGAAATTATAGCGAGGCTCTCCGCCCTTTGCTGTCAAGCAATAGAAATAATACTTATTTTCGCACTCCTCATCTTCGGAAACTCTCTTGTACGAGGTAAGGATTCCATCCTCGTTTACGTTTATGGAGAATGCCGCTACGAAAACGGGCGCACCTGTCTCCATAGCATCGTGGTAGTCCTCTACCGCTCCTTCACGTTTCGCGGTGGTTACTACAAGGGCTTTTACTCTGTTTTTTATTTTCTTCGTTACGAATCCGCCTGCCGCGCCAGAGGGCCATCTATCCTCATCGTAGAGCCAAGCGAGCATATTATTTTCCTCTGCTCTGTCTGCGCAAGCGCGTATCGCGTCAAAGAAGTCCTTTCCAAGATATTCCGTTTCAAGACCTTGGCGAACGTGCATATGGAATCCGCCGAATCCCATTTCCTTGAATATATCTACTTGGTCACGAAGAACGTCCTTATCCAAGGCGCTGTTCCACGCCCAGAAGGGCGCACCTCTGAATTCACTGGTAGGATTTTTAAAAAGCTCTTCGGAAAACTCCGAGCCGTTCCACTTGTCGTAAAGCATAATTACCTCCCCGGCATAAATATTTACACGTTCAGTATACCACACGCGAATATTTTATTCAAGGTCTAAATTTATATCAATAACAGTCCTTATTTATTCTGTAATTGAAGAATATACAGTCCAAAGTGAAAAATCGGTCTATTTTTTGCCCTTTCAAAAAAACTTTTACAAACTTTCCGAAAAGACTTGAAAATTCAAAAAAAATATGATACAATAAAAAAGCTGATTTTGAAATGCTACCTGCATTTTTTTAATTTGTGCGCTGAAAGAGAGATTGCTCTCTTGCAAATTAGTCAGCAAAATCCTTTCTTAAATCTCATTTTTCGGAATTTGGAGTGATGATTTGTTAGGTGTAGACGTTTAGTTTTCTGTCAAAATTCCGTGATTTAAAAATGTACACAGTACGCATCATACAGAGGTATTTCGCCCTTGGCGAATATATCCGCACCCTGCGCCTGACAAGCGAGCTTGTCGATCTTCGGGTGGGATATGCGAAGCGGATTCAAGAGCTACGCTCTTGAGCCACTTCTCAGTGGACTCTGCATAGATATGATGCACGCTGTTGCATCATATCTATGCAGAGGTATCGAAGAGGTCATAACGGGGCTGACTCGAAATTTTGTAGTCACTTTGGAACCTCCCACCTTAAACCCCTTGATTTATAAGGGTTTTCCGCAGTTCAAATAAAACTTAATACGTTAGTTCTCTCCTACTGTTCTCTCCAATTTCCAAGGTTGAATAAGAACAGTAGAGAGCTAAAATAAACACGGAGAGATATCGAAGTGGTCATAACGGGGCGCACTCGAAATGCGTTTGAGAGCAATCTCACGAGGGTTCGAATCCCTCTCTCTCCGCCA
>JAFTRA010000039.1 GCA_017462485.1 Clostridia bacterium
AAGATACTCTCCATCACTTGCTAAGCGGAAATCGCATTTTTGCCAAATCCATTATTAGCAAGTGAAAATGGGTATAGTCACAAAACCCTCTATAAAAATAGAGAGCTATCCCGTAAAATTTGTTGATTGAATTATGTGGCACAACTATTATATCACAACTTTTACGGTTTGTAAATATGTTTAGTGGAATTTTATCCAATCACCTTCCGTGAAAGAAGAATGTCATTTTCCTTGGCAAACACTGCATTTTTGGAGACAAATACAAAAAATACGGCATACCTCCTTCGAGATATACCGTATTCTTAAAAACCGTTCTTTAGCGCATCTAGCTAATAAAATTCGGTTTAAATTAAGTTTTAGGCTTGCCTATCGCTTAAGGCAAAAATTCAAGCTTGCCCGTTACGCAGAAAAGTATTCCTCTGTGCAAAGCGTCGGGATTGGATTCAAAGCTTGATATCATTTTTTCAGCCTGGTCGCGAGAATTAACGGTAATGGAAAGCGAAAACAGCTTGCCGTGCTTATCCTTTGCGCCCATGGTGACCTCAAATCTTCTATCGGGAAGCTCGATGATTTTCGATGATATCGTTGCATTGCTCTTGGATAACGAAATATACTTTGCGGCAGACTTTATGCTCGACTCACGGAAATCCTCGTCAAGCCTGTCATAAAGCTCTGCTGCTATCATACGTCCGCTGTCCGAAATCATATAAAAGCGCTCGCCGTCAATTTCATCAAACAAAAGATGCTCCGCATCGGCAAGCTCACGAAGGCACGCCTCGTAATCAAAGGTAACCTCGTCAACGTTTTCGCTGATAATCTTGGTGAGCGTCGTATAATCTATCGGATAACGTATATTGTCAAGTAAAAAAAGTAGGAATATTTTAATATCCGTCAAGCTCTGAAGCTTGAATTTGGACTGTTTTTTCATAGTTTGCCTTTCTTATTTTGTGGGTAAAACCCGTCTTTAAGATTTTTCCCGTTTCCAATTGGATAAATAGGCTGCCGAGGACGGCAGCCTATCACTGTGTATCAATATAAAATTTAGTCTAAATATTGCTCATACTTTCTCTGCTTCATATCGGTAAGAACAACGTTTCCGAGGCCGTCAAAGTCAACCTTGGATATATCCTTATGCATAAATGCAAAGCTCTGGTTAAATACGAGAGGAATCACAGCAGCGGAATCTACGAGGTACTTCTCTGCTTCGTGGAGAATCTCGCTTCTTTCCTTCTTATCTGTCTCGTCATATGCGGACTGAATAAGCGCATTGTAGGTCTCATCATTGTAACCGCCGAAGCTTGCATAAAACTTAGTCTTCGCGGGAAGCTCTACACCGCAGCCGCTGAACTTATCCGAGAATGCGGAAAGCGCAACGAATGGGTCAGTGGAGTACATCTGCCAATCAACAGCTATAACGTCAAAGTCACGGTCGCCTCTTGCGGCATTATTTACAAGCACCTGAAGCTCGGAATCCTTGATAGGAGCCTTTACAGACTCGGAATTAAGCTGTGTGGATATAACGCCCGCAGTCTTTACGGTTACCTTGAAGCCCGCATTAAGAGACTCCCAGGCGGTCTTTACAATATTTGCTATCGCCAAAGACTCTTCGTCACCGTTTACGGTAAGGGTAAAGTTTTTATCAAGTCCTGTAAAATCAACTCCCGAAAGAAGCTCGTTAGCCTTTGCTACGTTAGCGCTTGCGGAAATGAGGTCGTCAACCTTTTTATTAAAGGATTTACCCGTTCTGGTATCAAGCACGGTATCGGGCAAGAAGCCGGTAGCTGCTTTACCGAAAGTAATCGCATCGATAATAGCGTTACGGTCAATTGCGAGAGAAAGCGCCTGTCTGACCTCTTTCTTTGCAAAGAGGGGGTTATCCACATTAAATACGTAGGTGTAGGTGGAAAGGTCGTCGGCTACGATTGCCTTCTTCTTATTCTCGGCCCTGTCAGCCAAGGAAGCGTCGCTCATATAGAATACCGTCTTGTCCTCAATATCGGAGTAGGTAAGAGCCTTATCTCCCTCGCCTGCGGTAAGGAATGAAACGAGCTGCGAGGGTCTTACAATCTTCGTAGGATTCTTAATGTCGAGCTTCTGATGATAGCCTTCGTTACGTGCAAGAACAAAGGAGTTCTCTTCTTCGTCAACGCTCTTTATCATGAACGGACCGTTGGTTACAGCGGTGTTTACAATCTTTGACCAATATCCCGAGGTAATAGCGGTAGCTATATCCTGGCGTATGGGAGAGGTAGCAACCGAAGCAAGATTCTTAAGAAGCTGCTTGTAATCTGCGCCATCACGGTAGGTTATGGTAATCTCATAAGTATCGCTGGCAACAGCTCCGAGCTCGTAAACGGTTTTGTTACCGTTCTTTACCTCAACAGCATTTTCAATGTCGTAAAGAAGGCTTGCCGCGGGATTTGCGTTGTTAGGGTCAAGGAGCACGTTACGCCAAGCGTATATGTAATCCTCCGCTTTAACGCGAACACGGTCGGACCAATAGGTTTCCCTGAGCTCTATCGTTATAGTGTTCTCTTTCTTGTCAACGTCATAGTCGTCAGCAGCGCTGCACTTGAGCTTTCCGTTTTCCTTAATAGTGAAAAGCGGGTCGAAAAGAAGACTCATGACCTGCTCCGCATTACTGTCAACATAATAATCGGTAGGGTCGAAATCGTAAACTCTCTCGCCAAGATAAACGCTTATTTCAGCTCCGTCATTCTTAGGCTTGCCGCAGGAAGTCAAAGCGAGCATAGAGCCGGTAAGAATCGCAAGAGCGAGAAGCAAACTTGTAATCTTTTTCATATTTTTCCTCCGAAGTAAAATATTACTTTACCCGTATATTTTATCACAAAACAAAATCTTTTTCAATGTTTTATTGTCTCAAAGGGTATTTTCGTCGAGATGCACAACGCCAAAGCTTGTTATTTGTATACTTTTTACATATATGCATATGTAATAAAAATATGGAAATAATTAGGAATGTAACTTCCAAATCGGAAGAAGCTTTTGAACGTTTTTCCGTTTTAACAAAATAAAATTCGAAAAGAGGAACAAACATCAATGCACGATTTGAATTCCAATTTATTTCACAGCATTGCCGACTCAGACCTTGCGCTTGAAAGACGCAGAGCCGACCTTGATACGCCCGGCGTGGATTACCGACGGGACGAGGTCTCCGGATTCGTATGGGAACGAATTACGGTTAAGAGTCTTGAGGGCGAGCGAGCCATCGGACGCCCCTCGGGAAACTACGACACCCTGACCCTTGCAAGAATGGACACGCTCGACGAGGACGAAATAGATGACGCGGCAAACGAGATAGCAGGGGAGCTATGCTATATGGTAGATAAGCTTTCGGTAACTCCGGAAAGAATCCTTGCGGTAGGGCTTGGAAACTTGGATTTGACACCCGATGCCATAGGTCCGAGGACTGCCTCCGAAATCAATGCCACAATGCATATAAGAGAGCTTGACCGCAAGATGTTTTTAAATCTCGAATGCTCGGAAATTGCGGTATTCTCCCCCGGCGTTATGGCAAAGACGGGTATGGAGTCGAGCGAGGCAGTCGTAAGCATAGCAGAAAGAATATCTCCCGACGTTATTTTTGCGATAGACGCTCTGGCCTCGCGTTCCCCCGAAAGACTCGGAAGGACGATACAGATTTCGAACACCGGCATTTTCCCCGGCAGCGGAATAGGAAACCGCCGCCACCCCTTAAACGAAAAAACGCTCGGCATTCCCGTTATAGCGATAGGCGTGCCTACCGTGATAAGCGCAAAGGCGTTATCGGGCGAAAAGGAAGGCTCGCTTGAAATGTTCGTTTCCCCAAGAGAGATAGACGGTATCGTTACGGCATCGTCGAAAATAATTTCAAAAGGTATAAATCAAGCGTTCGGAATCTTTTATTAGTAATGCCGTTTTTTCAAACATAAAAAGTGTGCAAGCCGAAAAAACACGGTTTTTGCACACTTTTATTGTCATTTTAACCTATTTTACCAACTATCAGTTCGGAAAGAGAACGCTTTGGAACGCAGTTTACACCATCATTGTTCTTGTAGTATTTGATACCGACGCTCTCATTGATAGGGACGATTTTCGCATCTTCTGCAGGATAGCCGAGAGCTATAACGAGAACGGGAAAATACTTATCCCCCTTCACAAGAGACGAGAAATACTCTTTTTTGAAGTTCCTGATAATGCAAGCCCCTATTCCCCTCTCCGCCGCCGCAAGAACTATCGCCTCGGCTGTTATACCCGTATCTATCATAAGATTTGAGTCGGGATTTTCGTTTTCGGTTACGATTACCAGGTAAGAGGTAGGCATAACGCTCTCGTCGGGCTTTTGGCTTTCCGGAAGATACCCGCCCATCGAAATATTTTGAAACGCGCTCTGCGCTTCGTCACCGCTTACGGTAATATAACGCAAGCGCTGGAGATTTGCCGCACTCGGCGTAAGCCTTGCGCACTCGAGAATATGCATCAAGTCCTTATCCGTGACGAGCTTTGACCTATCAAAGCGCCTGATAGTACGCGCTTTTTCTATAAGCTTCAAAAACATAAAAGAACCCTTGAAATAATTTTTTAAGCCGCTTTCCGCAGCGTGTCAGAAAAGACGAATAATACGAGCTCGTCCTAAAACCTAAATTTTAATCACTTTAGGCGTGTTAGATTTAGGTAGGTTTTGCTGTCAATACACAAAATCGAACTCGAAGTCGTATATGCTTACCGTATCTCCCTCTTCAACGCCTGCCTCGCGGAGCTTTTCTATAACTCCGTTCTTTATAAGCACTCGCTGGAAGAAGTTCAAGGACTCGTAATCCGAGAAATTGATTTTTCCCATAAAGTTGAAGAGCCACTGGCCCTCAACGACGAATTTATCGTTTTCACGGCGCACGGTGGTCTGCATTATATCGTCGTCGGTAACCTTTACGCTGTCCTCTTCGGTATACTCAGGCTCATAAACCGTAAGGGGCGGCAGCTCTAAAAGAGCCTCAGCCGCAAGACGAACCAGCTCGTCGAGTCCCTCACCCGTTATAGCTGACACGGGTACTACCTTTCTGTTAAGCTCACGGCAGAAATCGAAGAATTCCTTTACGTACTCCTCGTCGTCCATAAGCACCGAATCTATTTTATTCGCAACTATTATCTGTGGGCGAGTCGCAAGCTCGGGAGAATACCTTTTAAGCTCCTCATCAATTTTCTTCACGTCGTCTATGGGATTTCTTCCGTCCTGACAGGAGAGGTCAACGACGTGCAAAAGAAGTCTGCATCTATCGACGTGGCGCAGGAATGCGTGGCCGAGTCCGAGTCCCTCAGAGGCTCCCTCGATAAGTCCGGGAATATCTGCCGCGAGGAAACCCTTTCCTTCTTTAAGAGATACGACTCCGAGGTTCGGAGAAAGCGTTGTGAAATGGTAATTGGCAATTTTGGGCTTTGCGGCGCTTATTCTTGAAAGAATAGATGATTTTCCTACGTTGGGGAATCCTATCAGACCAACCTCCGCAAGCATTTTGAGCTCAAGTAAAACTTCCCTCTCCTCGCCCTTGGTGCCGCTTTTTGCAAATCTAGGAATCTGGCGCGTGGGGGTTGCGAAATGACGGTTACCCCATCCGCCTCTTCCTCCTCGGCAAATAACGAACTCGTCGGCTGACGCCATATCGAAAATAATTTTCCCCGTATCCACGTCCTTTATAAGCGTTCCGGGGGGCACGGGAATCACGATATCCGCACCGCTCTTTCCGTGACGCTTTCCGCCGTTTCCGTTATCTCCGTTCTCGGCTATGAATTTTCTTTTGTAGCGAAACGCAAGAAGCGTATTTGCGCCCGTGTCAACCTTGAAGATAACGTTACCGCCTCTTCCTCCGTCGCCACCGTCGGGGCCGCCTGCGTTTACGTACTTCTCTCTGTGGAACGCCACGGCACCGTTTCCGCCGTCGCCCGCTTTGAGATATATTTTAATGTTGTCTATAAACATACAGTTCTCCTTTCATAAGAATTGAGTGCTGACGATCAGGCGAAAAATCGAAGTCATATTTTTATGCCTTTCTCGTTTATCAGCTCGCTCAACGTTTTCTTCAAAAAGACGTATTCAGTGTCATTGAATGTGAAGAAAAGCTTACAAATCAGGCGAATTGTCGTGTCAGTCGCCTTCCTTATCGCCCTTTTGCCTTATAACGAGCTTGATAGGCGTTCCCTCAAACCCGAAGGTATCCCTCAAGCAGTTCTCGATATATCTTCTGTACGAGAAGTGGAAAAGCTCCTCGCTGTTGCAGAAGATTACGAAGGTGGGTGGGCATACGCCCGTTTGCGTCATATAATAAATTTTAAGTCTCTTTCCTCTGTCCGAGGGGGGCTGAACGCGCGTCATAGCGTCGTTAAGCACGTCGTTGAGCATACCCGTGCTGACTCGGTGGCAAGCGGCATTGTGAACGTCGTTTATCATAGAATAAACGTTCATTACTCTCTGCCCTGTCATAGCTGATACGAAAATTATCGGCGCGTACGGCATATAGGCAAGAGCCGTGCGTATTTTTGCCGTCACTTCCTTGGTCGTGCTGTTATCCTTCTCGACGGCATCCCACTTGTTCACGACTATTATGCAAGCCTTTCCCGCCTCGTGAGCAATACCCGCAATCTTTTCGTCCTGCTCGGTTATACCGTCCTTGCCGTCTATCATAAGCAGGCAAACGTCCGCCCTCTCTACCGCCATATTAGCGCGCAGAACGCTGAACTTCTCAATTCTGTCCTCAACCTTTGCCTTGCGTCTTATTCCCGCGGTGTCTATGAAATTGTACTTTCCGTAAACGTTCTCAACGAGGGTATCAACGGCATCTCTCGTAGTTCCCGCAATATCGGAAACTATCATTCTCTCCTCGCCGCACATACGGTTGATAATAGAGGATTTACCGGCGTTAGGCTTGCCTATTACGGCAACGTTTATAACGGAGTCGTCCTCATCGTCCTCCTCGGGAAAATCGCACTCCTCGATTATCGCATCGAGAAGGTCGCCCGAGCCCGTTCCGTGAAGAGAGGAAAGCGCTATCGGCTCTCTCTCAAAGCCAAGCTCGAAGAACTCGTAATACTCGTAAGGCACCTCGCCTATTCTGTCAATCTTATTTACGCAAAGAATGATAGGCTTTCCCGATTTTTTGAGCATTACGGCTATATCCTTATCGTCCGCAAGAAGCCCGGCTCTGACGTCGCAAAGGAATATTATAACGTCAGCCGTCGCAACGGCTATTTCCGCCTGCATACGCATCTGCTTAAGGATGGTATCCTCGCTTTTCGGCTCGATTCCGCCCGTATCAATCAGTATAAACTTTCTATTATTCCACTCCGCATCGGCATAAATACGGTCGCGCGTTACACCCGGAGTGTCCTCAACTATTGATCGGCGCTCGCCGATAATTTTATTAAAAAGCGTGCTTTTGCCGACGTTCGGTCTGCCGACTATCGCAACAATTGGTTTTGCCATTTTTATCGTCCTTTCTTTAAAATTCCGGAGCTCTTCTGCCTTTTTTCAGCGCATCACTCCGCGCCGAGCATAGCTCTTACAAACTCATATCCGTCGTTTTCGCTAACGGACACCTTAACCGAGAGCTTTTCCGAAAGCTCGGAAAGCGTCATACCGCAGAGAAATACGTCCTCTCCGTCACGCAAGGCGTTCTCGGGAATAAACAGCTCGTCTCCAAGCTCACGTCCCGAAAGCTGCTCAAAGATGTCCTTACCCGTGAGAAGTCCCGCAACGGTGATGCTTTCGCCGTAAAAGTAGTTTTTGATTTCAAAAACTCTTATATCAAGATTGTTTATAAAGCTCATAAGCTTATCCGCAATACCTTTTATCATAGGGTATGGTGCGGTAGCCGTCGCAACCGATACGACGCGACGCTCCTTTATCGAATCACGCATATCCGAAATATCCTCCCAGGCTATCGAAAAGTCGGTTAAGAAGGAGCGTATCATACCGACGCCGTTCTCTAGCTGAGGATATCCCTCGTAGTATTCCTCCTCGGGAATCGGGCGCTCTGCTTTAAGGTAAAATTCATCTGCCGCGAAGAACATTCTTGAGCCGTGCTCCCGAAGCATTTTTTCGGCTACGGAATCAATGATATCTATAACAGCCCCTGCCTCTTCTCTTGAAAAATCTGTGAGAGGATAAAGCTTATCCCTGAATTTCGTCAGTCCTGCGGGAACTACAGAAACACTGCTCATCTCGGGGAAATACTCCGCAAGGTCAAGAAGGCTTCTCGTGAGTTCCTCACCGTCGTTAATGCCTCGGCAAAGAACTATCTGACCGCACATCGAGAGTCCCGCGCGCTTAAAGTCGTCAAGATATTTTAAAACCTCGCCCGAGCGCTTGTTTTTCATCATTTTCACACGAAGCTCGGGATTCGTCGTATGGACCGATATATTGATAGGCGAAAAACGCATTTTTACTATGCGCTGAACGTCGGCATCGGTCATATTTGTAAGCGTTATATAATTTCCGTGAATAAACGAGAGTCTCGAATCGTCGTCCTTGAAATACAGCGATTCGCGAAGCCCCTCGGGATTCTGGTCTATAAAGCAGAAGATGCAGCCGTTCTTGCATGAATGCTTTTTATCCATAAGAGGAGTTTCGAAGCCAAGACCTATATCGTCGTACTCGCCCTTTTTCATATTAACGGTGTATTCTTTTTCGTCGCGCGCAATTTTGAGTGAAACCTTGCGCTCAGAGAGATAAAAACGGTAATCGAGAACGTCGGATATTTCGTTTCCGTTTATTGAAATCAAAACGTCACCAGGTAAAATCTTATGCTTTGCGGCAAGCGATGCCGCTTCAACGTCGGTTATCTTTACCACGAGGCTCCTCCTTATTAAGTATTTTTGCCGGGAATACTTTGCCCACAGGCATTTCACATAATAAACCAACCTATATTTTAGCATATTATTTTAAAAATTGCAAGTTTTTTATAAATTAAAAAGAAAATAAAAGGTGAACATTGTTGACAAAATTTCCACAATGCTTTATAATTAGCATGGATGAATATGTATTGGCGGATTTAAAAAATGAACGAAAGAAAGAAAATTTTTCTCTTACTCCTTACAAGTGGCATACTTACCGGAATTTCGGTAGCCTTTTCAAAATATCTCGGATTTCTTGAGTGGATATCTCTGATTCCGCTCGTCCTCGCGCTTAACAAGCTTCGCTGCCTTGAGAATTTGAAGCTCCGCCACGCCTATCTTTACGGCCTTTTCTACTTCGAATGCTTCTACGCCGTTTGCTTCCATTGGTTCATTTATCTTTATCCGCTTGATTTCACGGGGCTTAACAATTTTTACTCGGTGATAGTAATAATCCTCGCTTGCTTCGGGCTCTCGTTTCTGCAAGCGCTCTTCGGAGGTCTCGTCTTTCTGATTTACGTCCTGGTATCGAGATTGACTCTTCCGAAAAAATTCCCGATAATCAATCTCATTTCACTTCCCGTAATATACTCCTTCTACGAATTTACCCAAACACTCGGCTGGTGGGGAGTTCCGTGGGGCAGGCTTTCCCTAGGGCAAGTGGATATGCTCTTACCCGTCGAGGCGGCATCTCTCTTCGGCTCGTACTTTATAACCGCTGTTATCGTTCTGGTCAATTCGCTTCTCGCGTTCGCTCTTACGGAAATGAGGGACGGAAATCGGTCGAAAAAATACGCGCTTACCGCACTTACCGTATTCGTGGCTAATATGGCACTCGGCAGTGTTCTTATGCTGATGGGCGAGAGAGCCGTGGGAGAGGATAGCATTACCGTCGGCGTAGTTCAAGGAAATTACGATTCTACGGAAAAGTGGACTTCCTCGCCTCAGTCGATGCTTGACAAGCACTTGGATTTGACACGCGGTGCGGCAAGCGACGGCGCGGAGCTGGTTATATGGGCTGAAACCGCCCTTCCCTTCGGTCTTCACCCCAAGTCGATTTACAGTATTCAAATTTCAGAGGTGGCGAGGGAATACGGAATAACGGTTCTCGTCGGCGCTATGAGCTATGATGACGGTGAGGAATACAATGCCGTGTTCTGCTACAATCCCGACGGAACCGTTGACGAAACCCTCTATAAAAAAAGGCACCTCGTACCCTTTGGCGAGTACGTTCCAATGAGGAGCTTTATTGAAACGGTAGTTCCGTTTATGAGCAAAATCTCAATGCTGGACGAGGATATGACTCCCGGTACGGATAGCGAAATATTTGACACGGATATAGGTAAAGTCGGCTCTCTTATATGCTTTGACTCTATTTATGAAATGCTCTCGCGCGATTCCGTAAGAGACGGAGCAGAGCTTATAGCTATAAGCACGAACGACTCCTGGTTCTCGGATTCGGCGGGAATTTATATGCATAACAATCAGGCAAGGCTGCGCGCGATTGAAAACGGAAGATACGTCGCAAGGTCGGCAAATACGGGTATATCCTGCTTTATATCAAGCACCGGAGAAATCCTATCAGAGCTTCCCCCTCTTACCGAGGGTTACTTATGCGAAGAGGTATATCTTTCGGGAAGAACAACGCTTTACAAAATTATAGGAAACACCTTTGTTTATCTGCTTGGCACTACGATTTTAGTTCCCTTTGCGTATGAGGCTTTTTTAGAAATAAAGCGCAAAAACGCCAATAAATGCAAACAATAAATTACAATTCGGTGAGTTTTATGAAAAACAACAAAAGAATTTACATCAAAATCATTGACATTTTGCAAAAAGCCCCAATGACGAGAAAAGAGCTTATATCGGCTTATATTGCCTCGCTCGGTCTCACTCGGGAGCAGCTGCTCGACAAAAGCACGCACGGCAAGGCTAACGTCGAGCGAAGCATCGCGGGCGCGGCGATCAACGATATGCGAGATAAAGGAATGATAATAAAGGGCGAGGACTCAAAATATACTGCCTGCGACCAGAAGCCCGTAATCATAAGGAACGAGCAGTGCGAGAGCGAAATACTCAAAATGCTCGACGGTGTAAGTCTTACCAAGGCTGAAATTCGAAAGAACTTGACACGAATATTCGGTATAGATAAAACAATCACCGAAAAGGACGACAATAAGCTTTTTGCTTATATGGGCGATGCGCTTCGCCGTATGGTCAACTCGGGAGCTATCAAATACAGAGACAATTACTATACGCTTTCCCAGAGGCTTTCGGCAAGGCTCGATGATATAAGCAGTCTTTTAACGCTTCAGCATTCATTTCTCACGAGGCTTCATAAAAAAGGGGGCGAGTTCTTCGAAACCTACTTTATGACGCTGCTTGAAAAATACGTTTCTCTCTTTGGAAAGACGGTTATCAGCAACACTACGACGGGCGGCTCTGCCGACGGCGGAATCGACGGAATTATGGAAACGGTTGACCCTCTCGGATTCAAAGAGACTATTATGGTGCAAACCAAAAACAGAACCGACACCACGAATGAAACGACGGTAAGGGGCTTCTTTGGAGCGGTCTGCGCAAGGCAAGGCTCACGAGGAATTTTCGTTACCACCTCCGACTTTCACCCCGCCGCAAAGGCGTTTCTCGACTCTATTGATAACTGCGTAGGAGTTGACGGTGATAAGCTTTTCGAAATGGCAAGGCTCACGCATTACGGAATAAAAAAGGTCGGCGGTGAGATAACCGTTGACGATAAACTACTCTGACAGCGCCGATTATACGTTTTTCGGTAACTAATTTTCGGCAAGAGCATCCCTCTTTCAAAATAGATACATAATTAAAATTAAAAAGGATAGAAAAAAATGAAAATAACAGAATCACGCGTGGCTCTATATGGAGCTCTTAAAGACGTATCAGGACTCGCTGAGGAGCGCGGAATTACGGCAGAGGTAAAATGCTTTATAGCAGACCACGATTTATGCGAAATCTCCGAGGATAATCTCGGCGCAGCGGCTCTCGTATCGGGCGAGATAACTCTCTTTGCCGAGGGCAGCGACAAAAAAATGATTCTCGAATGCGCCCTCAGTATAACCGACGGTGAGGTTTCCCCCGACGAGATGCTAAGAGAGGTTACAGCGGTTCGAGACAATATGAAACAGATTCTCGAAAAGCTCGACGAAACGAAGGACGTCGAAAAAGCCTTCGCAAGCTTCGAGCCTGAGGAGGAGCCCGTGGCAGACGAGCCCAAATACGATAATAAGAAGTTCTATATATACGCAGGCTTGGCTGTTGCCGTTATATTGCTTCTTGTATTACTTTTCAAGTAAGATGCATTTTGATGAGAAATGACGGAAAATGGTATTTTTCAAACTTTTTACCATAAAGGTACAATTCAAAGTATAACAAGGTGATTTATGGACTTTTCTAAATACGGAATCAAGCAGACTCCGAACTGCGAAAGCTGCGAATTTTATCAGTACGACGATTACGATGGCTCGTACTCCTGCTCGCTTTCCTTAGACGAGGATGAAAGAGTTGATTTTCTCGGCTTAAAAAAGGGCTGCCCCTACTACCGCTACTACGACGAATACAAGAGCGTGCATAGGCAAATATGATTTTGATTATTCCGCGCCGCATTCGTGCGATTTGGCACATATGCGTCAAGTCTTTATCAAAGCAACCGATTATTCCATAAAAACTCAAAAAAGCGGACGAGAACACGGCATAACACCGATATTCTCGTCCGTTTTTTGCGTTTTTAAATTTGTCTTTTATCCAAGACCGGCTTTTTACGTTTGTTTACTATTATCCAAGAAGAACAAAGGATATATACATGGCCGTATGTCTGCCATGAGAGGTAACCTCGAGAACTACTCTGTTTTCAGGAGCGATGCGCTCGCCTGCGGTAATTACGAAATCAAGCGAGGTTTCATTCTTCGTATGTTTATCCTTACGGGGAATGAATGCGGACTGTCTTCCGCTTACGCTGAAGCCTTCGGGAAGGAGCCAGCGCAAAGAGACCGTATGCTGCTGATTTTCGTAGCATTGCTTTGCGCCCAAATCCACGTGAACCTTAACTTCACCGAGGGGTGATATTTCGGGAGTGGAAAGAGTAACGTCCGCCGTGAGAAAGGCTTCCTCGAAATGCATTGTATAGGTTTTGAGCTTTTCAAGAGAAGCTCTCGATTTTTCACCTACCTGCTTTATAAAGAGCTCCTTGATATTGTCCGGAATATCATCGGTGTCGGATAAGTAAACCGTATATTCCTTGCGATACCAATGCTGACCGTTGTGCGCCCCGAGGACAGCGGGAGCGATCTCCGATACTCTCCAGCTAAGTTCAGAGCAGGTTTTCGGGAAGCTTCTTCCGACACCTCCCTGAGCGAGAGAAATTGTTACGATAGCGTCGCCTATGTACTCAGCCCAATCGGACGGAATCTTTTCGGTGCCGTAAAGTATTCCCATAGTAGCTCCGACGGTTGCTGCGGTACAGTCGGTATCGTCTCCGCAGTTAATAGCCGTGAGCATAGATTTTTTGAAATCTCCCTCTCCGTATATAAGACCGATTACCGTGTATGCAACGTTTGACGGTGCTTCAAACCAGCCGTTGCCTATATCCATGTTGGTTTCGAGAACGGTGTTTCTGGCTTCTACCCAGCTTTTACCGCCCCTGTAGCAATCAAGTACAAGCTTAACACTCTTCGCTATGCGGCACTCGGCGGGAATTGCGGCAAGTCCGACCTCAATGCAGTCTTCAAGATTTTCGAGAACGAAAGCTGCGGATTGCATAGCCGCAACGAATGCCGCAGCGAAGGTTCCCTCGCCTGCACCGTGGTCAACCTTGGCATCCTCAATGGCAAACTTTGCTGCAACCTCGGGAAGTGCGGGAGCGGAGCACGCCCATACCTCAGTTCTTATCCACGCGCCGTTTGAATCTCGCCAGGTAGTATCGTAATCTCCGGCAAGAGGCGGTATAAGTCCTCTTCTCATATTTGCTTTTCCTACGCCGTACTCATTCCAATGTGGAGGAATAAAGCTCAACCAGAACTCACCGAGGATTGAAGCGTTTATATTGTTCGGACCTACGTTTTCAAGCGCGTGAAGCCATACTAACTGCAAATCGAGGTCATCGTTCGGAAGGGGCTCTCCTTTTTTGGAAATAAATCCCTTTACGTCAAGAAGTTCTCTCTTGCCCTCGAAGGGACCGCCCATAGTTCCTCCGATGTTCTTGCCTATCCAGCACGCTTTTACCTTGTCCTTATAGGTACTCAAATTAAGTTTCATAATAAAAACACCTTTCATTGATATTAGAATTACCGTATGGTACAGCTCTATGGTATCAAAAAAAGGTGTCTTTTTCAATATTTGATTTTTACCTTGAATGTAGGTATTTTTTACTTTTTGAATTTCGCGCGGTATTCCGCAGGTGTCATACCGTTCTTTTTTGAGAATGCGTGGTAAAACGTGCTCCTGTCGGAAAAGCCCGACCTCTGTATTATTTGCTCTATCGAGGTATCCTCGTTTTCAAGCAGCGCCATCGCGCGCTCTATTCTTCTGTTCTTTATATACTCCGTAGGAGACGAGCCGAATTTATGCTTAAAAACGCGGCTGAAATACGACGGATTGTAAAAGCACTTCGATGCCAGCGCGGTTAGAGTCATATGCTCCTCCGGGCTATTATCTATGTATTCCTTAAGTCCCTCCCATATATCATCCGCTAGGACGTCTGCCGCATCGGCGCGCCTGAGCATTTTTATGAGTAAGATATTAAGGTAATTTTCCACAACGGAGAGCGTTCCGCGCTCCTTGTCTTTGCGCTCCTTAAGCATAGCCTCAAGGATAAATTCGATTTCTCTGCGATCTTCTCCGCTAAAAGATATTTTTCCACCGTTCTGATCCTTTCTCATATCGTCAAACGACGAAAGGGCGAGAAGGGCAAGTGCGTTTGCAGGAGTAATTACCCCCTCGTAAACAAGGTTTGGCGAGAAAAATATCTCGATATGAGAAAAGGGGGTATCCGACGTAAACGAATGCGTAGCTCCGCAGTTTATAAATATCATATCTCCGCGCTTTACCTTATATTCAACTCCGTCAATAACCTCAAGAGCCTCTCCATCGGATATATACACTATCTCGATAAATTCATGGCAGTGGAGAGGACAGCTTTGCGCGTTATTATAGCGTCGAAGTCCTATAGCGCCGCTGTCTATGCAATTTTCCGACGTAAATACCTTCATCACAATTCTCTCCTCTCGTATATTACGGGTCGGCAAGCTGCGTGGGCAAGCGCCGAGTGCGCTGAAAATTCGAGTCTAGGGCAGGTTAGTATTATTCCCTCTTGCCTAAGTATAACACAGTAAGCTCTCCAAGTCAATGACTTTAAATTATGATTTGCGTATGATTTTGCGTAAATTTTGTGCAGTTTGCAAGAAAAAGTTAGAAAATTTTTTATAAATCGCAAACGAGAAAAAACGAGAAAAAACGAGCATTTAAGAGATTTTGGAAGCTTTGAGTTTTCTAAATCATTTTCCCGAAAAAAAGTTTTAAAAAAGGGTTGACAATGAGATTTCCTTATGTTATAATAACTAGGCTTTGAAAAAAGGTTGAAGTTTTGAGGACTTCATAAACAAAAAACAGGAGGATTTAAAAATGTCCACATTCATGGCAAAAGCAGAAACCATTGAACGTAAATGGTATGTTATTGATGCCGCAGGCAAGCCTCTCGGTAAGACCGCAGTTAAGGCTGCTAACATTCTTCGCGGTAAGCACAGACCTGAATTCACTCCCCACGCAGATTGCGGTGAATTCGTTATCATCGTAAACGCTTCTAAGGCTGTTCTCACAGGTAAGAAGCTTGAGCAGAAGTACTACCGTCACCACTCCGGTTACATCGGCGGACTCAAGGAAGTACAGTACAAGACTCTTATGGCTACTCGTCCCGAGTTTGCTATGGAGCTTGCAGTAAAGGGTATGCTCCCCCACAACACTCTTGGCGCTAAGGCCTTCACTCGTCTTCGCGTTTACAAAGACGCTGATCACAAGCAGGCAGCTCAGCAGCCCATCGTACTTGACTAATAGGGAGGATAATGAACATGTACACAAGTGCTAAACCTTATTTCTACGGCACAGGCAGAAGAAAAAAGTCTGTTGCAAGAGTTCGTCTCTATCCCGGTACAGGTAACGTTACCATTAACGGCAGAGATATTGATAACTACTTTGGTCTTGAGACTCTCAAGCTCATCGTTAACCAGCCCTTCGGTGTAACCGAAACCGTTGGCAAGTTTGACATCGTTGCTAACGTTTGCGGCGGCGGCTTCTCCGGTCAGGCAGGCGCTATCCGTCACGGCGTTGCTCGTGCTCTCCTTGTTGCTGACGAAGCATACAAGCCCCTTCTCAAGAAGGCTGGCCTTCTCACTCGTGACCCTCGTATGAAGGAAAGAAAGAAGTACGGTCTCAAGGCTGCTCGTCGCGCACCTCAGTTCTCGAAGAGATAATTTATTATTTCTTATATACAAAGAGCTCTGCTATGCAGGGCTTTTTGTTATTTTCAAACACCTCGGTCATTGCAATACTGAAATCACCTCTAATATCTACGTTCACATCTTCAAAGAATACAAAGCCAAGATGGCTGAATCTATCGAACACGATTTGCTTTAATCAAAAAGGGCGATACAAATTGTAAAAATTTATGCCGTTATATTTGCTTTTATTAGGAATTATGATATGATAATAAATTAGGAAAAATTTCTCGATTATTGTCAACATTGTTGGAATAACACTTGACAAACATCTAAAGATGTGGTATAATTTACTCGGTATCAATATATGATTTGGTCATATGATATTAGTGTAAGTGATTGGTTCACTTATTTTTAGACCGACAAGGTCGATATCACCAGTTAAGTTAGACCGACAAGGTCGCCCAAGTGCAAAACTTGGTCAGGGTCATAGAGATATCTATGACCTTTTTCTTTGGGAGAAATGTTATGGAAAAATACGTAAAATCTATTACTGCGTTGAATAATGCTACACTCAATAATAAAGATGCTGATGACATAGAGCGGTGTGCAGAATCGGATATTTTTTGGGCACAAAACAAAAACAAACCTTTACTTGAGCGTAAAATAAAAAGAGGTAACATATATCAGTTTGAATTTGGTAAAAACTATGTGCCCGAAATGTCATATGAACACAGGGGGCTTGTTATAGGTGTTTCGGGTAAATTGTTGTATGTTCTTCCTATATGTTCTTATAATTCGTCTAAAGAAGAACATACCTCTGCATATCATCCTATAGATAACCCAGATAATACTAAAAGTAATTATTACCTACTAAAACAAAGCGAACATCCGTTTTTAACTCATAATTCAGTACTAAAGCTCAACGATATTAGAACGGTGAGTATCGCAAGAATTAAATACAAACAAAACAATGGGTATTTAAATCCACAGTCCAATACATATAAAGAAATTGAAAAAATAGTTTTTTCTAAATATTTTTATAAATATTCATATGATTATAACCAACTTATAGAAGAAAACAAGAAACTGAATGAAGTGATAACCAAACTAAAAGATCTTAACTCGGAACTACAAGAGAAAGTTAATTCACTTAGGAGTACTTGTACAGCAAAGACAAGTGGATGATTTATTAAAATATTAGCGGTGAATGATGGTGCAATTTTGGTGCAACACTTTACGCAACGATATTCACAAAACCCTACGATATTGCACAAAAACACATGATAACGCTATGATATGGCACAATATTTACGATATTTAACGCTGTTCACGCTATGCCTATAACAGCAAGAGATAATTTTTGTCTTACGGAAACTCTCAAAAACCCGATACCATCAAGGTTTTCGGGTTTTTCTTTTTTGTATATAGGTCGGCTTGGTGCAAATTTGGTGCAACACTTTATCAAACGATACTCACGATATTCACGATATCAAACGGCGTTCTTAACTTTTGACGGAGGAAAAATCATAACGCTTGCGAAGCAAGCTAATAACTCTAAACTAAAACATTCACATCTCGGGAGATTACAAAGCCAAGTGCCTCTAACAATCGATCACGATAGATAACCCAAAATACTTGACTTTCGTATAAGGTTATGTTACAATATATGAAGTTCGCATCTGTCGGCTTGCCAGCAAGCATTTTTGTTTGTGATTATTAAGTGAAAATAAATATAAAATAAACTGCCACCGGGTAGTAAAATGCAAAAAGCATTCGTATGCGCATCGTTAGGTCTTTGAAGATGCGTATTCGAATGCTTTGTTTTTTGGGAGTTTTTTATGTCTTGGTTAAAAAAATCAATAAAATATTTTTCGAAAGCGGAAATTGTATTATGGTGCTTATCGTCGGCGCTTATTGTAATAGCGTTTTTTATCTTTGATAGAGAAAATTATCTGGCGTTATTTGCTTCTTTGATTGGTGTAACTTCCCTTATTTTTAATGCAAAGGGGAATCCATTCGGTCAATTTCTGATGGTCATATTCAGCTTAATGTATGGAATTATATCGTTCACATTTGCATATTACGGAGAAATGATTACCTACCTAGGTATGACAATGCCTATGGCAATATTTGCACTCGTGTCTTGGTTGAGAAACCCTTTCAACAGCAACAAATCCGAAGTTAAGGTAAATACCATCGGTAAACCCGAGACTTTGTTTATGTGGTTAATGACGATAGCGGTCACAGTTCTCTTCTATTTCGTGCTTAAGTATTTTGAAACGACAAACCTGATTCCAAGCACGCTATCCGTAACAACGAGTTTTCTTGCAGTCTATCTTACGTTTAGAAGAATTCCGTATTTCGCATTGGCATATGCCGCAAATGATATCGTCTTAATAGTTCTATGGATATTGGCAAGCATTTACGATACAAGGTACATTTCGGTAGTTGTTTGCTTTACGGCATTTTTTGCAAACGATATTTATGGGTATATTAGTTGGAAGAAAATGAAAATAAGACAGAACAAGCAAACTTTGGTTTACAATAAATCGTTAAATTTATAAAGACGCTTTTAAAAAGCTAGCAATATTTGATTGATTTTTTCCACGCTCAACCAGCGGTATGTTTACTTTTCGCATAACAGCAACTATAATAAAAGCGAAAAGAGGCAATCTATTAATCAAGCAAAAACGAACAAGAAAAAAGCAAAACAATTTGGACTTCTATCTTGGCAATTGGAATAGTAAGTATGATAGCTCTGTTGCTATTTATCTTCTTTTCTAGCTCTTTTGGGTGAGATTTTATACATTTGCTTGAACTTATAGGAGAAATAGTTGCTGTCGTTAAAGCCGCATTCGTAGGCAATTTCGCCAATAGTTTTACCGGGCTCGTTCTTTAGCATAAACTCGGCGCGCTGAAGCCTTAAAAGCGTTAGATATTCGTTAAAGCCAAAGCCCGTGGTTTTCTTGAACACGCGCGAGAGATGCTCGGGACTGACAGATTCCCTCTTTGCCGCCTCGGAGAGCTTTATATCGTGCATATAGTTCTCACGGATATAGTCTATCACGTTATCCACCGGCGAGTGATTGCTCTTGATTTTTTCTCCGCCCTTTCGGTTTCTGATAAGGACTAAGAGAAGCTCGCACGTCAATAAGCGCAACGCTTCTTCTGAAAGAAAATCCCCCGAAGTAAATTCCCTTTCTATCCTCTCGAAGACCTCGCTCACCCGAATAGAGACCTCCTTTCCCCGATATACGAAATCAAGCTCATTTATATGCTCACGAAGTCCTTCTGTTACGTATTCCTCGCCAAAATTTATAAGCATTCGGCTATGCGGCTCTATTCCGTAATTCGTTTTATGTATCGTACCGCCCGGGATACACACAATATCTCCCGCTACGACCTCGTAGAAGCTTCCGTCGATAAAATAACGGCACTTTCCTTCCTTTAGATAATATATCTCAAAATTTTCATGGTAATGGTGGGTGGACTCGCTTCCCCGCCTGCCGACAGCCTTATGAAAATAGTAATTCTCCATTTTGCGCCCTTCACGTTTCCATATTTTGATTGACCGATTCAACCGTGTTGAAATTAACTCGGTAGAAATTAAATCAGCCCTAAAATTCAATGCTATACCGTAAGTTTATCACAATATATCAAAAAAATCAAGAAAAATATCAAAATGCGCTAATTTATTTAAGGAAATGTGTGTTTTTTTGATATAGAATATAGTCAAGAGAAAATAATCAAGCGCTTTGGAAGGGCAAATTCTCACAAAAAGGAGATTTATTATGAATTTTAACAAAATTACACGTCCCGAGAGGGTTATACAATTCGGAGAAGGCGGATTTTTGCGCGGCTTCTTCGACTGGATGCTGCAGAAGATAAATGCAAGCAGTGATTTTTCAGCAAGCGTGGTAGTCATTCAGCCTATACCTAACGGTATGTGCGACAAGCTTGAGGAGCAGAAGTGCGTATATACTCACCTTATCAGAGGCGTCGAGGGCGTTGAAAAGAGCGTTATAGACGTTATCTCAAGATGCGTAAATCCTTATGAAAGCTTTGACTCATATCTCGCTCTTGCCGAGAATCCCGACTTCAGATTCGTCGTTTCGAACACCACCGAATCGGGAATCACCTTTTCCGAAGAGGACAAGATAACCGACGCTCCCCCGAAGACCTTCCCCGCAAAGCTTACGCTTCTTTTGAAGAGAAGATTCGAGCTCGGGCTTGACGGCTTTATTTTCCTCCCCTGCGAGCTTATAGACAGAAACGGAGACAATCTCAAGAAATGCATAATGAAGTACGCAGACCTTTGGAATCTCGGTGAAGAGTTCAAAAAATGGATAGAATGTAAAAATATATTTACAAATACGCTCGTTGACAGAATCAACACGGGCTATCCTAAGGACGAAAAGCTTGACCTCGGTTATGATGACAATATGGTCAACACCTCGGAATATTTTCATCTCTGGGTTATCGAAACCGAGCACGACCTCGATTCCGAGCTACCCTTCTCCAAGGCAGGACTTAACGTTATTGTCACTCGTGATAAGCTTGAAATGTACCGCACGAGAAAGGTGCGTATTCTAAACGGTGCTCACACGTCCTTAGTTCCCTACGCTCTTCTTTCGGGATTTGACACGGTTAAGAGCTGCATAGACGATGAGGGTATGCGCGAGCATATCAGAAAATGCGTTTTCGATGAAATTATCCCTACTCTTGATTTGCCAAAGGAAGAGCTTACCGACTATGCGAACAGCGTTCTCGAGCGCTTTGCAAATCCCTATATCAAGCACTACCTCTCTTCTATCGCGCTTAACTCTGTAAGCAAATTCAAGGTACGCGTGCTTCCCTCTATCCTTGAATATATAAAGCGCTACGGCAAGATGCCGAAAACTCTTATCTTCTCGTTTGCGAAGCTCATAGAGTTCTACAAGATGGGAACGCCTAACGACGCCCCCGAGGTTATAGAGTACATAAAAAATCACAGCGTACGAGATATACTTAAAAACGAAGAGTTCTGGGGTACGGACCTCTCATATCTTACAGAGGAGTTGGAAGTGGCGGCGGATTTAGGCGCAACCGAAAATGGCTGAAATTAAAGAAAGGAATAATTCAAAAATGCGTATAAATCCTCTTGACAACGTAGAAGTAAATCTTGATAACGGTCATAAGTATGCGCTACGTGATATAAAGCGCGGAGAGGACGTTATAAAATACGGAAACCCGATAGGCCACGCAACCTGCGATATTGCGGCAGGTGAGCACGTGCATACGCATAACTTAAAAACCAATTTATCGGGAGGTCTCGAATACACCTACGAGCCCGAATTCTACAATATACCCGAAGGGACTTCGGATAAAACCTTTATGGGCTACGTCAGAGCAAATGGCGAGGTTGGAATACGCAACGACGTATGGATAATCAACACGGTTGGGTGCGTAAACAAGGTTGCCGAAAAAATTGCCGAAGCGACAGGGGCATACCATTTCCCTCATCCATTCGGCTGCTCGCAGCTCGGTGACGACCAAAAGATAACGCAAAAGATACTTTCGGGTATGGTGCATCACCCGAATGCCGCAGCGGTGCTCGTTCTCGGTCTTGGCTGCGAGAACAATAATATTGAGGTATTCAAAAAAGCTCTCGGTGAGTACGACGGGGAGCGTGTCAGATTCCTTAACGCGCAGGACTTCGACGACGAGGTTAGCGAGGGCATAAGAATCGTCTGCGAGCTCCAGAATTACGCAAAGAGATTCAAAAGAGAGCCTATCCCCGTATCGAAGCTTAAGATAGGACTCAAGTGCGGCGGAAGTGACGGATACAGCGGTATTTCCGCAAATCCTCTCGTCGGAAGATTTTCTGATAAGCTTATCGGTATGGGCGGAAGCTGCGTTCTTACCGAGGTACCGGAAATGTTTGGCGCAGAGCATCTGCTTATGAAGAGGTGCGAGAGCGAAGAGGTATTCCAAAAAACCGTTTCTCTTATAAACGACTTCAAGGACTACTACGAGAGGCACGGTCAGGTTATATACGAAAATCCCTCGCCCGGAAACAAGGCGGGCGGAATTACGACGCTTGAGGAAAAATCCCTCGGCTGCGTGCAAAAGGGCGGACTTGCCAAGGTCTCGGACGTGCTTGACTACGGTGACAGAATTTCAAAGCCCGGTCTCTCGTTACTTAATGGCCCCGGTAACGATATCGTCGCTATAACCAATCTTATGGCGGCAGGCGCGCATATGATTCTCTTCACTACAGGTAGAGGAACTCCCGTAGGAAGCGCTGTTCCTACCGTGAAGATATCGACTAACCGCAGCCTCTTCGAGCGTAAAGGCGGCTGGATAGATTTCGACGCAAGTCCTACGCTTTCGGGAAATGAACTGACAGACGAGCTTTTCGATTTCGTTATATCCATAGCAAGCGGCAAAGAGACAAAAAACGAAATTAACGGTTACAGAGAAATCTCAATTTTCAAGGACGGAGTAACACTCTAAAGCAGCGTGATACTCCAAAAAGGAGAATTCCCGCTTAACTATGGTTGCCCGAGGGCAAGTTATCAGTTTAGAGATGCCTCGCATCGTTATGATTGGCTTCGCCAAGCTATGAAAACACAAAGTGCAATACACCGTTCTCATGAGGAAAAAGCGGTATATTGCACTTTTTTTGTAAATCTTTATTTACTTATTTGGGGTTATTTCTTATTTCCGAGCTTATTTACGTCGTACGGAGTCGTCTGGTAAACGAAGTAGTTAAGCCAGTTCGAGAAGAGGAGATTTGCGTGAGCTCTCCAGCTTACGACGGGAGCTTTTTCGGGGTCGTTGTTCTCGAAATAATTCTTAGGAACGTCAATAGGTCTTCCGAGTCCAACGTCTCTTACGTACTCATTCTTTAGCGTTTCGGCATCGTACTCACTATGACCCGTGATGAATATTTGCCTTCCCTGCTTGCTTCTTACGGCATAGACGCCGCATTCCTCGGACGAGGCAAGAATTTTAAGCTCGGGTACGGCTTCGATATCCTCTCTATAAACCGTCGTATGACGTGACTGGGGTACCATAAACACGTCGTCAAAGCCTCGGAAAAGAATAGACTTCTTATACTCAACGGTATGCGGAAATACTCCGAAAAGCTTTCTGTCAAGGGTATGCTTATTTATACCGTAGTGGTAATAGAGGCCTGCCTGCGCTCCCCAGCAGATATGAAGTGTGCTGTGAGCGTGAGTTTTTGACCATTCCATTATTTCGCAAAGCTCTTTCCAATACTCGACCTCTTCAAATGGCATATGCTCCACGGGAGCGCCCGTTATGATAAGGCCGTCGTAAAAGTTTTCCTTTATCTCGTCAAAGGTTTTATAAAACGAAATAAGATGCTCCTCGGATACGTTCTTCGCCTTGTGGCTGGAGGTATGGAGAAGCTCAAGCTCTACCTGCAGTGGCGAGTTTCCGAGAAGACGTGAGAACTGCGTTTCAGTAGCAATCTTCGTAGGCATAAGATTTAAGAGAGCTATTTTAAGAGGTCTTATGTCCTGCGTTATCGCGCGGGTCTCGGTCATAACGAAAATATTCTCGTCAGAGAGTGTTTTTACCGCAGGTAAATCGTTAGGAATTTTAATTGGCATATTGTACTCCCGGGCGTGATGGATATACGGACTGATTTCCGAAACCCTCAAGCCTTAATTTTAATATAATTTTGGTGCTTAGTCGCAAGAGCTGTCAATTTGATTTAAATATTATTTAAAGCTCCTTCGATATCGGCGATAAGGTCGCGGTAGCTTTCAATTCCGCAAGAAAGACGTACCAAATCCGAGGGAACGCCTGCCGCTGTAAGCTCTTCCTCGCTCATCTGACGGTGAGTGGAGCTTGCGGGGTGCAAGCAGCAGGAATGAGCGTCGGCAACGTGCGTCTCGATTGCGGCAACCTTAAGCGATTTCATAAACGCCTCTGCGGCTGCTCTTCCGCCCTTTATACCGAAGCTTACGACACCGCAGGTGCCGTTTGGCATATACTTATTCGCAAGCTCGTAATACTTATTCGATTTAAGTCCCGGGTAATTTACCCAAGCTATTTTCTCGTGAGCTTCGAGGAACTCGGCTACCTTCATAGCATTAAGGCAATGCCTTTCCATACGAACGTGAAGACTTTCAAGTCCGAGATTCAACAGATACGCGCTCTGGGGAGACTGCGTGCAGCCGAAATCACGCATAAGCTGCGCCGTTGCCTTATAAATATACGCTCCCTCCTTGCCGAACTTTTCAGCGTAGGTTATACCGTGATAGCTATCGTCGGGAGTGCAGAGTCCCGGGAACTTTTCAGCGTTTGCCATCCAATCGAACTTGCCCGAGTCAACGATGCAGCCGCCGACAGCGGAGCCGTGACCGTCCATATACTTCGTCGTGGAATGAGTTACAATATCCGCGCCAAACTCAAAGGGACGGCAGTTGACCGGAGTCGCAAAGGTGTTATCTATAATAAGCGGAACTCCGTGCTTATGCGCGGCAGAGGCGAACTTCTCGATATCGAGAACGGTGAGCGCAGGGTTAGCTATGGTTTCACCGAAAACAGCCTTGGTATTAGGTCTGAATGCCGCTTCAAGCTCCTCTTCGGTACAATCGGGGTCAACGAAGGTAAAGTCGATTCCCATTTTTTTCATAGTCACGCCAAAGAGATTGAACGTACCCCCGTATATGCTTGCCGAGGAGATTACGTGGTCTCCGGCATTTGCGATATTGAACACGGCAAAGAAATTTGCCGCCTGGCCCGACGAGAGAAGCATTGCGGCGCTTCCGCCCTCGAGAGCGCATATTTTTGCCGCTACCATATCGCAGGTGGGATTCTGGAGTCTCGAATAGAAGTAGCCCGACGCCTCAAGGTCGAAAAGCTTACCCATATCCTCGCTCGTTGCGTATTTAAAGGTCGTGCTTTGTATAATCGGTATCTGGCGAGGCTCTCCGTTGCCGGGGGTGTAGCCCGCCTGAACGCATTTCGTTTCTATTTCGTAGTTTTTCATATTCATTTCCTTTTCTGCTTCTGTAAAGCTGCCTTTTTTACTTTCACACATTATATTGTAGCACAATATATTTTAAAAATCAATATATTTTAAATTCACGGCAAGCAAAAAAATAATATCAGACAAAGTTTATGAATTTTTAGCAAATATTTGCTTTTTTGATAAGGAGTTATTGAAAAAAACTTAGCGGTATGTTAAAATGAAATGAATTCAGCAGCCGACAAGACTTGCGACCGATAAACCACGGCGTACTTTGCCGTTTCGGTCCTCGTAAAGAGGCTAACCTATATAAAAAGGATTTAAAATATGAAAAGCATTTACTTTTTCTGCACGAAGCCGTGGGTATATCTTACCGAGCTTCCCGTGCTATTTATGCTGTGGGTAGCGATGATTTTTAACGGTCAGTCCGAGGAGGTCTTCAAGTTTTACCCTCTTATAATCGTTTTATCGGCAGCGGTAATATTTATTTTCGTTTATTTCTTCCGTGTTATCTCAATAAGCATTGACGAAATAAGGTATCACGGTCTCTTTTCCTCGCGGGACAGTGCGTTCATAGACGAGAACAAAACGCTCCTGATTTCACTTAAACCTAGATTAAGGCTCGGACTTGAGCTTTACGGTGATGCCGGTGACGTGCCCGCATTCGACTGGATGAAGGCAGAGGATGTGAAACACAGAGATATATGTCTCTTCCGAGGTAAAGCTATCGGCGGTAAGAGGTCGGCAGCCAGAATACTCAATTTTTTCTCCGTTCCAAAAGAAGAGATTGTAAAAGCTACAAACGATGGCTTCTTTTACGAGGATGATGCGCTGCTTGTCAAATCCGAGAGAAAAAACGAAGTGTTTCAGATTAGCATACAATTTAAGACTACTTTAACTTAAACAAAAATAACTTACAACTTAAGAAGAAGCTTTATGAACAATACCCTTTATAACTTTTACATAAAAGATCGCTCCTACAGAGATACCTACCGTAAGGATTTTAGCAAGAATCTTGCAGAAGAATTCAAAGCCGAGGGGCTTTCCGACGATGAGCGTCTTATAAGACGCTTTGAGATTCTTACCGCCCTTGAAGAGCCCCATATACACGATTTTGAAAAGATAGTTATGCTCCGCACGACAAAGAATATTCCCGACTGCTTTACCGAGGATGAGTGGGAAGAGAGGCGCAAAAAACATTATATCCACGAAAGCGGATACGCTTCGAATCTCTGCCCGAACTACGCAAAGGTGATAGAAAAGGGACTTCTTTTCTTCCGCAAGGACGCTGACGAATATGGCAAGCGGGCTATCGACGCCATAATCTCTCTTTGCGACAAATATCTTGCCGAAGCCAAAAGGCAACAAAGACTCGACCTTGTCGAAATTTTCGAGCAGATTCCCAGATACGAGGCAAGGAACTTCCGTGAGGCTCTCCAGTTCTTCCGTATAATTCACTTCTCTCTTTGGCTTGAGGGCGATTATCATAACACGGTAGGCCGCTTTGACCAATATATGTACCCCTATTTCAAGCGGGATATGGACTCTGGAATATACACGTTTGACAGCGCGCTCGAGCTTCTCGAGGACTTCTTCATTTCCTTTAATAAGGACTCTGACCTCTATTTCGGAGTTCAGCAGGGCGATAACGGTCAGAGTATGGTGCTTGGCGGTCTTAACGAGGACGGAAACGACAGCTTTAATCTACTCTCCGAGCTTTGCCTTATAGCATCCGAAGAGCTGAAGCTTATAGACCCTAAAATCAATCTCCGTGTCAGCAAAAAGACACCTCTTTCGGTTTTCGAGAAATGCACAAAGCTCACACGCGCCGGACTCGGATTCCCACAGTATTCAAACGACGACGTGGTTATCCCCGCCCTTATTAAGTACGGCTACGCAAAGGAGGACGCCATAAACTACGTGGTTGCGGCTTGCTGGGAATTCATTATCCCCGGAGTCGGCAACGATATTGCGAATATTGGCGCGGTAAACTTCCCTGCCGTAATCGACAGAGCGATAAGAGACTCGCTCTCAAAGGCGAAATCCTTTGATGACGTTCTTGAGAAAGCGGAAGAATACATAAAGGAAGAATGCAAAAAAACAGGCGAGGATATACACGACGTTCTCGTAGCTCCCTCGCACCTTATGGATATTTTAAGAGACGGAAAAAAATATAACAATTTTGGAATTCACGGCTCGGGAATAGCTAGCGCTGCAGACGCTCTTGCCGCAGTAAAAAAATACGTATTCATTGAAAAGAGTGTCACCCGTGACGAGCTTATAGCGGCTCTCGACTCGAACTTTGAGAATTCCCCCGAGCTTCTCCATAGGCTGCGCTTTGAAGCGCCTAAAATGGGGCAGGCGAACAGCGAAGTCGATTCGCTTGCAGGATTCATTATGAAAACCTTTGCGGACTCGCTTGAAGAAAAAAGAAATTGCCTTGGCGGTATTTATCGCGCAGGTACGGGCACGGCTATGTATTATCTATGGCACGCAAGTAACCTTGGCGCAACGGCAGACGGCAGACGTGCGGGCGAGCCCTTCGGAACTAACTTCTCACCAAGCCTTTTTGCTAAAATCCCGGGACCCGTGTCAGTTATCGAGTCATTCACCGCAAACGATATGACACGCAATATGAACGGCGGTCCTCTGACGCTCGAATTTGCCTTTAGCATATTTAACGACGAGGAAAGCATTGGTAAGGTTGCAAGACTTATAGAGTATTTCGTTAAACGTGGCGGTCATCAGCTCCAGCTTAACGCTGTAAATCTTGATACGATGAGAGAGGCGCAGAAGAGCCCCGAGCTATACAGAAATCTCGTCGTAAGAATATGGGGCTGGTCGGCATATTTCGTTGAGCTTGACAAGCAGTTCCAGGACCACGTTATGAGGCGTCAGGAGTACACGGTCTGATGCTTGGCACGGTTTTCGATATAAAGGAATTCGCGCTTCACGACGGCGAAGGAATACGGACTACCGTTTTTATGAAGGGCTGCCCCCTTCGCTGCGCCTGGTGCCACAATCCAGAGGGACTTTCAAAAGAACCCGAGCTTTACTTAAAGCAAAACGGATGCACAGCCTGCGGCTTATGCAAAAGAGGGTGCGCTCACGAGGATTGCAAGCCCTTTGGAAGATGCCTTCATATTTGCCCCGGCGATTTGGTTTCGGTTTCGGGCAAGGTATGGAGTGCAGGTGAGCTTGCGGAAAAGCTACTCTCGGACAGCGGTATTCTGAATTCTTCGGGCGGCGGAATAACGGTTTCGGGCGGCGAGCCCCTTATGCAGCACGCTTTCGTCACAGAGTTGCTCTCTCTTCTTCGCGGCAAGGTGCATAGAACGCTTGAGACCTCGGGCTTTGCGAGCGAAGAGGTATTCAGGAGCGTTGCCGCCGAATGCGATTTTATCATTATGGACATAAAGCTTGCCGATGATGACGAGCATAAAAAATATACAGGTCAGTCGAACGCTCTTATTTTTAAGAACGCATCTTGGCTAAAGAGCTCAAAAATTTCACACCTTTTCAGAACTCCTCTTATACCGGGTATCACCGACACTGAGGAAAACCTCACCGCAATCTCCTCTATCGTCGGAGAGGACAAACTTGAGCTTTTGCCCTATAATACCCTTGCCCCCGCAAAGTACGAAAGCGTTGGACGAACTTTCCCAAGTTACATAAACCAGACCTGCGCAAAGCTCCCCGATTTAAAACTCTTCAAAAATGCGAGAATAAGAAAATAATTTTAGTTTTAAAACTATTATTTACATTTTTCACACTTTATTTGAAATTCTACGTTCTTAAATATTAAGAACCCCCTCGGTTGAGGGGGTTCTCTTTTTTTGTTTAGATTTATCGAATCGGATTCGAATTTATCACTTTTTGTCGAAACAAAGAGTTAATTATATCTCTTTGCAACGCCGCCTGCAAGAGTTATCATCTTAACAGCCTGAAGCGAGAATTTATCCGCTTCAACCGTCAAGCATTTCGTCATAGTACCCTTTGCGAGTACCTTAACTCTTCCTGCTGACTTGCTGATAAGTCTCTTAGCCTTAAGAGCTTCAAGAGTTACTATCTCTCCGTCCTCAAAGTTTTCGCAAATCTCGTCGATGTTTACTTCGTCCATCTTGCCCGAGCGAGCCTTCTTGATAACTTCAATGGAGTGCTCTGCTACGTAGTCGTTAACCATTTCGTCAGCGTGCTGAGCGTCGGTGAAGATATGCTCTTCCTCTACTACAGTAGCTTCTTCGACTACGGGAGTTTCTTCCATTACAGTAGTCTCTTCCACTGCGGGAGCTTCTTCCAGTGCGGGAGCTTCTTCCACTGCGGGAGCTTCTTCCACTGCGGGAGTCTCCGCTGCAGCGGAAGCCTTTGCCTCCTGCTTGTGAGCATCCATAACGCTATCAACGTTCTCTTCACGAAGCACGGTCGTTTCGTCAAGCTTAACGCCTGCGGGAAGAATTATCTTCATAAGTCCTCGACGGGCAAGCTCACTGTTCGACTCGTAAGGCTTACGGTAATCAACGTTCTGCTCCTTACCCTTCACCACCTCAAGCGTCTTCATAAGCTCATCTATAAGCTCAAGCGCATACTTAAGCGCTCTTGCGCTTCTTATCTTGAGAAGCATAGGAAGTTTATCAAACTTGGGATTATCCGAAAGGTCTGTGAAGTGATACTTATTTACGTTATAGGATTCGGGGATAAGCGCAAGGTTAATAGTAAGAGTCTTTCCTTTTATATTGATTCTCGCACACTGCGTACGTCCCTTTGTAAAGGTTTCGTAATTCCAGCTCGTTCTCGCCTTGATTCCCTTATAGGAAAGAAGGTGATTCTTAAGAGCGGTATAGTATCCCTGAACGTCGTCTGCCGCCTGGATAAGTCTTGATGTGAAGGAGCTTCTGTATCTGATATATACAACGTTACCTTCAACCATAATGGTATCGTCGGAAGAGATTTCGGGAACAGCAGGGCTTACGGCAGCCTTTTCGGTAACTACCGCTACCTCTTCCTCTGCCACCTTGGGAGCTTCTTCCGCTGCGGGAGTCACCTCGAGTACGGGAGCGTCAGCAGCTTCTTCCCGGTCATAGAGGAATACCTCTTCGCGAGATACGGTGGTATCAACATTCTCGCCACCGATAATATCGCTTACGTTCGCCTCTCTGATTTCAAGGCTTGCGTCGTACTTAACGCCTGCGGGAAGGATAACCTTCACGAGTCCACGTTTAGCAAGGCTGGCGTTTGATTCATAAGGCATACGGTAATCATTTGTAGGCACTTCTCCGCCTTCTATTTCAAGCTTTCTCATTACCTCTTCGATAAGCTCAAGGGCATATTTAAGTCCTCTGTCGCTCTTAACCTTAAGGAGCATGGGAAGTTTATCAAATTTCGGATTGTCCGAAAGGTCTGTGAAGTGATACTTGCTTGCGTTATATTCCTTCGGGTCAAGAGCTAGGTTAAGAGTAAGAGCCTTACCCTTAACGTTCACCTTTGCGCACTGAACTCTGCCCTTTGTGAATATTTCATAGTTCCAACTTGTTTTTGCTTTTACACCGCCGTAAGAAAGAAGTTTATTCTTTATCGCAGTGTAGTAATTCTGCAAGGTTTCGCTTGCCTGAATAAGTCTTGACGTAAACGAGCTTCTGTAGTGAACGTAAATAACCTCACCATCAACAAGGATACTATCCTCTACATTATCGTCTGCAGCGGCGATAACGGGAGCTGCGTTTACAACAGGTTCGGGAATTTCTTCTGCTTTTGGGGTTTCAGCAATAACGGTTGTTTTGGGAGATTCTGCCTCTGCTGATATCAGTTCGGGAACTTCGACTGCAGCCTCTCCCACAATAGGGGTGGTGTTAACTGCTGCTCCTTCTTTGGTAGGAGATACGGTTGCAACGGGTACAACCGGGGTTGCGGAATCGGTGAGCGCCGCGGGAGCAGCTTCTGCCGGAGCAGTAGGAGCCGTGGGCTGAACAACGACTACAGGAGCCGAAACTACCGTTACGGGAGCATCGGGAGTAGGCGCGTCGGTATCGTCCTCATCACCCTCGTCGTCATCCTTCTTCTTGTTCTTATTCTTCTTGAGAAGTATTACTACAACAACAGCTGCAGCTACAAGAACAACTGCCAGAGCAACTATAAGCCATATCCACCAGTTGCTCGTTTCTTCAATTGCTACGATCGCATATACGGAGAAGTGAGGAGCGTTGAACTTGATGCTGCCGTTCTTAACCTCGGAGCCCTCAACGAGAGTTACCTTTCCGTCTTCGTCAATGTAGTATATAGCAAGGTTTTCGTGATTCTTATAATCATCGGGAATTACGAACGTAACGGTATAAACCTTTCCGCTTACCGCATTACCCTTAACGTCATAAGCTACAATAACCTTACCCTTAAGTCCCTTTTCAAGACCTGTAATCTTAACGTCCTTGTGTTCTTCGGTAACGTCGGTCGCTGTGAACGAGTCAGCGTTTTCGCCATTGAGAGTTACCTTACCGCCGGCGAGAGTTGCGCTGTTCTGGGTAGCTCCACCCTGGTTTCCGCCTTCGTTTCCGCCTTCGTTTCCGGTTGCGGGAATTTCAGTGTAGCCCACCTTGTAGTCACAGTTTTCTCTGTCACAAGCCTTGTGAGCCGTGTAGCCGGGCTCGGTAGCTGTGGGAGCCTTTGCGGGAACGTCTACAAGATTGTGTCCAAGAGGATCAATGCTTGCGGTTGTAGGATTCTGGCACTTCGTACATACGCCTGTCTTTACACCGGGCTCGGTACAAGTAGCGGGAGTAGTTACGGTCCAATCATAAGTGTGCTCGCACTCAATGTCGTCTTCCTCAGCGATGCTCCAAAGCTTTCCGTTGAATGCTTCAACAGCAGCCTCGAAGGTTTCCTTCTCCGCAGGGTCTATATAGTAATTAGAGGTGATGTTATAAGTAATTGCGTTTTCAGTAACGTTAATCGTGTATTCGCCTACCGCAGAGCCGGTGTTACCCGTGATAGCGATAGTTATTTCTTCTACAACGTTGGTACCGTCGGTAACCACGAGAGTAAGAGTATAAGTAGTACCTTCTGCGTATTCAAGCTCAACGTCACCGGTACCGGTCCATTTTGCACCGTTAATCCAAAGCTCAACAGTGAGACCTGCAAGGCTGAATTTAGCCTGTGCAACAGACCAATCAAGTTCCATTACGTACTCACCGTCGGTAGCGCCAACTATCTCGTAGTTTGCAGCGTCCTTTGCGGTGAAGGTTGCGGTTGCGGTGTAGTTGCCTGCTACGGTTGCTGTGTTCGCCGCATATACAACGTTAAGACGAGTTGCGTCGTAACCGGTAACAAGAACCTCGTAGTTGGAATTAGGAGCGTAGGTGAACTCACCTGCAGTGTAATCCCAAGCAACGTTTTCCATAGAAATCTGCGCCTTCGCAACAGACCAATTAACGCTTGTTACGTACTCACCGTCGGTAGCGCCAACTATCTCGTAGTTTACAGCGTCCTTTGCGGTGAAGGTTGCGGTTGCGGTGTAGTTACCTGCTGCGGTTGCGGTGTTCGCCGCATATACAACGTTAAGAAGAGTTGCGTCGTAACCGGTAACGAGAACCTCGTAGTTGGAATTAGGAGCATAGGTGAACTCACCTGCAGTGTAATCCCAAGCTATGTTTTCCATAGAAATCTGCGCCTTTGCAACAGACCAATTAACGCTTGTTACGTACTCACCGTCGGTAGCGCCAACTATCTCGTAGTTTGCAGCGTCCTTTGCGGTGAAGGTTGCGGTTGCGGTGTAGTTGCCTGCTGCGGTTGCGGTGTTCGCCGCATATACAACGTTAAGAAGAGTTGCGTCGTAACCGGTAACGAGAACCTCATAGTTGGAATTAGGAGCATAGGTGAACTCACCTGCAGTGTAATCCCAAGCAACGTTTTCCATAGAAATCTGAATCTTTGCGATATCTACGGCTACGTCGTAGGAAACGGTTTCGTCAAGACCTGCGTCAGCATCAACAATGTGAATCTCGCAGGTATACGTGTTATTCTGCGCATTTCCGATTACGGTATATTCGTTAGACGTTGCGCCTGTAATAGCTTCTCCGTTACAGAACCACTGGAAAGTAATCGTAGCGTCGTCTTTACGAGCGTAATCGCAGAATGCAACAAGCTTATAGTTACTTCCGTTGTAATCGCCCTTGATTTCGGTAACAAGCTCGTCGCCAAGCTTAACGCCCGCGTCAAAGTCACCGAGAGGACGGAGAACTATATCCTTTTCGGGCATAGTCTTGTATATCTTACCGTCGTCAGCGCCCATCCAGTTCTCAACGCCCGCGTTGTTTGCGAAGAAGTTAATGTCAGCTCCTACGGGAAGGAAGCCGCGAACCTCTTTCTCACCGTTGACAAACGTTACCTGATAGATATCAAGGAACTCAACGGTTGCGTCAACGCTTACGGTAACCTCTCTGCCGTTCCAAAGAGCGATAAGAACGGTTTCAAGCTTATCAAGGTAAGGCTTATATTCCTCAAATCTCTCAGGGAAGTGCTGGTCTGCCTCTTCCATAACCTTGCCGAGTACCTTAAGGAAATCAGCCTCGGTTACGGTTACGGTTTCATCAGCCTGGAACACGCCGTTGCCACGATAGAAATCGGATACGGTTTTGTTCATATACTTCTCGGGAATATAGCCGGCTGCTTTTACAATGTAATTCTTTGCGGTATTGTAGTACGGACCGAGCTTATCGGCATACTCTTCTACCTTCTTGTCAATCTGCTCGTCGGTAAGATTTTCAAGGTTATCATCAATTCCCGCCTTCTTTGCGAGATTGAGGATAATCTCCTTACCAAGTGCCTTATCAATAACCTTCTCGTAGTCAATGCACTGAAGAAGAGCTACGATATCGCTCATAGTGAGGTCCTCGTTGATGAACGAAACGACGTCGTTGCCGTTCTTATCGAGGAGAGTGAATACCTTGTGCTTCAAGGTATCGGGAATCATTTCGCTTTCAGCTGCTCTCAAAACGAGGGCTGCGAATTCATCGGGAACAAGAAGCTTAACCGAAACCTCGCCGTCTTTGGTAACGTCGAAGTCAACGTGAGAAGCTACGATATTCATTACCGACTTAACCTTTGCAAGCTCTGCTTCGGTGCCGGTAAGTCCAACGTTTACGTCAAGGTCAAAGTTGCCGAACGCAAACTTAACGCCAAGGTCGTAGGTAAGAAGAGTCTTGAAATCTTCTACCGTGTAGTTTGCTATTTCACCGGGCATAGGAATCTTCTTAAGAGCCGAGAGGATAGCCTCGGTGCCGATGCTGAAATCATATCCTGATACGAACTCGAAGACAACCTTATCGTCAACGCTTACGGACTTGAAGGACTTAACAATGTCCTTGATGGAAAGGCTCGAAAGAACGCTTCCGCCGTTTTCCTTAACCTCAACGACCTTTTCAACGTTGGTCGTTACAGTGCTTTCAACCTTTGCCTTTACTTCGTCAACTACCTTCTGCTCTTCCTCGTCGAGCTCGCCGTCGCCGTCAGCGTCGTAAACGATCTCGATAACCTCGGGAAGAACCTCGTCAACGATACCCTGAATCTTTTCGGTAAGGTCAGCGGGAATTTCTTCTTCGCCTATGTACTTATCAACGGCAACCTGAATGACAACGTCAAACTCACCGTTGGTTACGGACTCTATCTTTTCCTGAAGATTTTCCTTGAGCTCGGGGTCGTTCTTCACGTTTTCCTTGAGCTGCTCAATGTCAGACGTTCCAAACTGGTCAACAAGGAAGTCCTTAAGAACGCTCTTGAGATTTGCGGGAATATTGTCATAACCCGTAGCTTCTACAAGCTCAAATGCGAAATCTGAGGAAAGGGTAATGCCGGAATCGGTACCGAGCACGCTATCCATAGCATACTGGGTTGCGACTTTTATAACCTGATGAATCAGGTCAATCGCGTCCTGCTTTGTAATGTCCAAATACTTGGAATATGCGGTTTTGATCTGAACATCAAGCTTTGCCTCCTCTCCGTCTGTCGGAGGAACGTAGGTAATGGTGTACCAAGGCTCGTCATACGCAAGCGTCGAGGTAGAGTCATTACCGTTATCACCGTTGCCACTGTCAAGTGCGAAGGCAGTTACAGCTAAAACGCTGAACAGCATCATCACGACAAGAAGAAATGCAACGGCAATCTTTGAGTGTCGGCTGATTTTTTTCATTTTTTCACCTCATACAAATTTCTTTACGTCCGCGAAGCCGCAGACGCTTAAATATAAGTATTAAATAGTAATACTATTGAGTCGATTATAACACCTTTTTTTACCAAAAGCAATAGGTTTTACTAAATTTACGAGAAAAATATCGTTTTTTTTAGAAAAAAGTGGGGAACGTGTGCAAAATAGCAAGGTTTTTTTATGCAAAATGATGCATTTTCCCTTTTTTCCATTTTTCACACGCTCCCCTACTTGAGCGCTTCGGCTTATTTTTCCAAACTTAACACGCCCCCGACCTTAAAATTGCGAAAATCAGTAGTCGTCATCGTAAAAGTCGTCAGGTCCGTCCAACGTTCTTCTCTTCCTTTTAACTATTATCACGGTAATCAGAGCAACGACAAGGACCACGAATGCGCTCACCGCCGCAACAGCTATGTAAAACAGCTTTTTAAGTCTCGGAGAAAGCTTAAGTCCGCCCTTATCCTCAACAACGGGCAAAAGAGTCTTTTCATAAACGGCATCGTACGTAGCGTCGCAGGTTGCCTCCGTTATTTCCTTATCCCACTTCACAAATTCGTATGAATAGGTTCCGTCACTTGCAATTTTGGGCGCTGTCGGTGGTGTAACCTTAGAGCCGTGAGCAAGCTCAAGCTCGGAAATAACCTTTCCGTTTGCCGTAAATTTCACAGTATAAATCTTTACTGCCGCCTTTACCGAAATTATAGCGTCGGACTTCCTTATTTTATATCCGCCGTCTTCCTCCGGGAAAATTCTGTTTCCCGACGAATCGGTAACTATCACGTCAAGAAGCTTTATTCCCTCTTTTAACGCCACGTCAATAAAGATTACGTCCTTATCAAGCACGGTATCGTTCGAGGTAATTCCGCAATTGGCATCGTAACGCTCGACACGTGTCGATATTTCCACCATACTGTTCGGCACGGTGACTACCGAATATTCTCTTCTGAATATGTATTTGTTTCCGCTGCCTGCCTCAAACTTAAGCGTACCGTCTTCCTCGGTGTACGCTTTATTAAGAAAAGCGCTATCGGTTTGCTCTGTAAGCTTATATTTGTCCGTATTTGCTATATTGTGGTTAATCTGAAGCTCTGCCTTTACGGGATGAATTTCTCCGTTGCCTTTTATCGCTTTCAGCGTTACGTCAAGCTTTGTTGTATTACCCGAATACGCAAGCTCAATAAATTCAACTCCTGCCTGCTTCATCTCGTAAACATCTTTAAATGTAAACTTCAGCGTACCTTTTGGCAGAATAAGCGTTAAGGATTTCTTACCTGCTATTCTATCAAGCAGCATTGAAACATCGACTTTATTTCCAAGGAATTTGCCGGCGTCGCATACAGCATTGTTACCCTCGTAGGTGATTGCCGCGCCCTTGCTTACGGTAGCTTCAACTATATAACGCTTATCGAACACGGCAGTGTATGAGCAATCCTCTGTGAGCTCAAGTATTTCCGTAGGTCTGCCCTTTTCGTCAGCCCAGCCCGAGAAAACGTAATATACGCTATCCTCTTCGGGCTTTTCAAGTGGAAGCGGACATTCGGGTACTATACCCGATATAAGTCTTTGTGTAAGCTCCTCTCCGTTTACCGACCACTTAACGTTGTAGTAGGTCGGCACTCTGTCATAAAGAGGAACTATGACAGCATCGGCACTGAAACCGAGTGTGAGGTCAACCGCTTCGTCCGAAGCCGTTCTTGACACGCTAAAAAGCTTCCAACCTATGAATGTATATTCGCCCGTCTCGTCGGTATAATTCTCGGGGGTTTCTCCCTCATACACCACGGGGCTCTCGGGGTCAACTGCAAGCACGAGCTCACGGTAGCCCGACGGCTCAGACTCATCACGCACCCTGAACGTAAGATTTACCGGGATTGCGTTATACTTCTTTGTCACCGTGGTAACGGTTTCAAAAACGGCGTCGGCGGTAAGCTCGCTTCTGTATAGAGGAACATCGCCACTCTCAAAAGCTTCCGCAAGAGCGCTCCTCTCGTCAGCTTTAAGCTTCTTATACACCGAGAGAACCTCGTTCTGCCTTGCCACCACCGGCTCGGGAGCTAAGACCTCGGTAGGCGGGTCTCCCGGATTTTCAACGGAATCCGGCAAAGTGGGTTCATCAACCTTTTCGGGATAGGTAGGCTTCTCTACCTTTTTCGGTTCCTTCGGCTCTTCCATAAACTGCGGATAGGGCTCAGTGCCGGGCTTTGAGGTATTATCGTCGTTGTAATAGGTTTTGTTTTCGAGGATCTGACTTATAGTTCTGTTATCTATCTTCCAGGAGCTATTATATGCAATATTTCCTTTATAGTCACGAAGCTCTCCGTCAATGAGCGCATTGGTAACCAAGGCAAGCTGACAAACAAGGATAACGTACTTTTCATTCTTGTCCTCTTGCACGAGCTTTGCTCTGACAAGCTTATTGCGGTAAAGAATATCAAGCGCCTGCGTAAGCTTTAAGAATCCGTCGCACATCTTGTCGTAGTTTTCTACGTAGAACTGATATTGCATCTCTTCGGTTTTGCACGCCTTAAAGCCCGTCATAATTTCTCTGACGGTTTCCGTAGCGTCACCCGCCTGATGCACGGCAGCCTTCTCCGCTCCCGCCGCTATGATAGCGCTCTCGTTAACGAGCACCTGGTCAACGGTGCCACCCATGACTGCCGAATAAACCGTTCTTTTAAGCCCGGTCATCGAAACGTCTATAAGCTTCACGGCGTCAATACGCTTCTTTATAGGCTTAAGCTTTTCAAGATACTCGCCATACTTTACCTTTGCGGTATTGTACGCCTCAAGCTCAACCTCGTAATTATCAAACGCCGCCTGGTCGAGCTTGAACTGCTCGATAGCAAGCTCGTAATTGTCAAATGCGGTCTTGTCCTTTTCGTACTGCTCGAGCGCAGCTAAATACTTACTGTATTCCGCGTAAGAATCGTCATAAAGAGCTTTAAGTAAACAATAATTGTCATATTCCGCCGATTGCTGATTATATTTCTCGATATTTTCCGCATATTCCGCAACGTTACGGTAAAGATTCAGGAATACGTTAACGTCTTCTTTCTTTATTTCGGTTTCTGCAGTATAGATTACCTTAACCTCTGTATTTTGGAGAGGCTCCGCCATCTCTACGCTTCCCTCTCCCACGTCCGAAAGCTCGACACGGGCTCTGCCTATTTCAGCATACGAGGGCTTCCAAAGAAAAACTTCTGCGTTATCCGACGTGTAGGAATATTCATATGCCTTGATTTTAAGTGAGCCATCCTCATAGAGAAGCTCAACCTTACTTGTGTTGATTATCGGGTTATATGAAATCTCAAGCTCCGAAAAAGCATCGAGAAATGCCTTTTCTTTTTCATCAAGCTCCAAATCAAGATAAGCTTCAAGAAATTCTTTTGCGTCAATAATCTCATTTTTGCCGGATGCGGCAAGGCTGAAATCGTAATTTGCCGCCGAAGCGACGAACGTAAACGCAAATACCGATAAAAGAAGTGTCGCAACGAGCGTAATAATTCGTTTTTGTTTTTTCATTTAAGAATCCTCTCGTTTGTACTTTTTTAAGCTTTTGGCGATTTTTCTATGAGAAAGAAATACGGTGATGTCGGTGAATTAAGTATTCTAAATTCGGATGCGCATATTTTAAACCTCGAAAGAGTTGAGAAATATTCACGGAGCATCTCGCCCTCGAGCGCTCCCTCCTCGTGACCCGGGTATATCGCGACGATAAGAACACCGTCGGGTAAGAGCAAATCAATGGCGGCTTCAACTGCGGGCATAGTGGTTTCACGCAAGGTGGTGACCGCCTTTTTGCCGCTTCTCGGCAGATACCCGAGGTTGAACATTCCTGCCTTTATAGGCTCTTTTACAAATTCCTTTACTCTATGGTGAGAGGCGCATATCAAGGTATAGTTTTCGGGAGCGCCGTTTTCTTTTAAGTGGCTCTCGGTTGACTTTAGCGCCTCCTCTTGTATATCAAAGGCGTAAACTCTGCCCTCCTCTCCCACAGTTTTTGAAAGAAAGAGCGTATCGTTACCGTTGCCCATCGTGAAATCAACGGCAACCTCACCCCGTGAGAGATGCTCGAGAATAAAATGCTTATGAAGTCCTGTCAAATCTACCATAAATCAAATTTCCTTTATCGGTTTAACATATGCCGTATAGTTGGTTTTATATGTCACAAAGCCCGGCTTTGAGCCCGACGGCTTTTTGATATTCTTGACACGGGTATAATCTACAGCCACCAAATCGGCAGTCGCCTTTGAATATCCGGCGGCAATTCCGGCAGCCTCGGTATAGTCTCTGTCGCTTGGCTCCTTACCGTCCGTCACAAGAATAACGTGCGAGCCCGGAAGGTCCTTTACGTGAAACCAGATATCATCATTTGAGGCTTCCTTCATCGTGAGCCTGTCGTTCTGAATATTGTTTCGTCCAACGTAGAGCGTCATCCCGTCGGTCGTTTTGAACGCAAGAGGCTTTGAGCGTGACTGCTTCGGCGGCTTATAGCCCTTCATTCTTGAGGCGTAGCCTGAGGTAAATAGCTCGTCACGGATATCGGATATATCCTGCTCAGTCTCGGCAGAGTCTAAAAACGCCTGAACGCTCTCGAGGTATTTAAGCTCGGCTTCCCAGAGTGAAATCTGCTCCGCAAGAATCTTTTTAGCCGTTTTGCACTTGTTATAGAGCTTATACATTCTCTGCGCGTTTGCCGCAGGCGAGAGCCTTTCGTCAAGCTCTATCGTAACGACGGGGCAGGACTCGTCGTAATAATCAGTTGCCTCAAGAGTTTTATCTCCACGCTTTATTCTATACATATTCGCTGTTATAAGGTCGCCCGAGCGCTTATAGGTCTCACCCTTTTCACTATCCGAGAGAGCCTCTCTTTGAATAGCGAGCTTCTTCTCGGTGCGCGCCCTTACACTCGTGAGCAGCGTTCTTATATCGTGGGCGCGCTGATGAATTTTTTCAAGCCTGTCCTTTTCGGCAAAATAGAGGTCAAAAAGCTCGCCAAGCGTTTCAAAATGCACGTAGTCCGCATAGTCACCGAGATAGCTTATATCCATATACGAGTAATCAATAGGCTTGCCGCTTTTATCTATTGCTACCGTTGGATTGTAACGCTCCTCGATAAGCAGCCTCTGCCAATCAAGGAATACCGAATAAAAGCGCTCTGCGTCTATCTCGGACACGGGAACGTCCGTTTCTCCCGAGGCTCTGAAAACCAGCTCGTGCGCAATCTGTGTGGCTATTCCCGAGTAGGTCGATGTGATAAATTTCTCACCGCTCTTCTCGCGTGGGAACTCGGAAAGCTTCTCAAAGAAAAGCTCTCTGTTTATATCAAGGACATTCGCCTTGTTTTGCATAGCGGGAGCCTTATACTTAAGCCCCGGAAGAATCTGACGTATCGTGCTCGCGGAAAAATCTATGATTTTTAATGCCGAAATTATTTTTTCCTCTCCGTCGAGGAGAATGAAGTTAGCGTACTTGCCCATTATTTCGCAAACCATTTTCATCTCCGACGGAAAACCCATTTCGTCATATCCGGAGACGGAAAAGATTGCGATTCTATCAAACCCCGGCTGCGAAACCCCGGTGATTTTTGCGCCAATCAAACGCTTTCTCAAAAACATACAAAACATAGGCGCTTTTAGCGGATTCTCCTTAACCTTCGAGGTTAATTGCAATCTCGGGGCATTGGGGCCAACGTTAAAAAGCAAACGCGAGGACTTTTTTCCGTGGTGGATAACAATATCTATCTCATCGTTTGCGGGCTGAAGAATTTTTTCAATTTTCGCTTCGGGAAACTCCCTCTGAAATTCGGTTAAAACCGCTCTCATCATACAAGCGTCGAATGCCATTTTGCGCTCCGTTTCAAATATAGCTCAACTCAGCGAGCCTTAATACTTAGGCAAGAGGCAATAATACAAACTCGTTTTGGAAAGGCAAATTTCCAGAAATACATCGGTAAAAATCCTTATAATATCCTATATTATCTCGAATTTCAACCTCGTCTTGCAGAAAATTTGCTCTTTCTAAAATTTCTCTAAACCCTCGAGCCTTAATTTTAAGATGACTTTGCAAGAGTGATAAGTGCCGAAAGCGCTGAAAATTCAGGCTTTAGGACGAGTTCATATTATTCCCTCTTGCTTATTTAGTTTAGCATATTTAAAAGCTTTAGTCAAGTAGCCAACATCAACACAATGTGAATTCAATTTAGGGGCTATCAGCTCGTGAGGAATGAAGTCAATATGCCAGCCTTCTCCTGCGGGAGAAGGGGGACCGCTTGCGGTGGATGAGGAGTAGGCAAAGAACTTTATCCGTAGTAAATGTTTTGTTCATAAGCAAGACACCTCATCCGTCAGTCTTCGACTGCCACCTTCTCCCACTGGAGAAGGCTAATATTTAGGCCGGTGTTGGCTATCAGCGCGTGAAGAATGAAGTAATGTTTTTGCATAGCAAAAAGCGATATATTGACGCAAAAGCGTCAATGCGGTATTGCTTGCTCTGCAAGCAGCGATATTATTTGCCAGTGCAAATAGAGATATGTTCGCTATGCGAACGTATAAAAGCTGTTGTATTGTTAAATTGCTTTGTATGCGCGCGGCAAAAGGTCATATACCATAGTCCCCGAGGGCGTGCTTTCGCAAAGGGCGCACATAGGCCCGCAGAATATCGTTTCTTCCTTTATGCCGTATCGCTGAGAAAGATAGTGAAACGCTGCGGAAAATGCCAAGGACATAGGAGCTCTCTCCTTGCCCGGAATATCTATAACTCTCATTTTTGCCTCTCTGCCACCGTAAGAGAGAACGAGTACGGAGTTTATACCCTTCACATTCCCCGAACGGTATATTTGGCAAAGCAGCCTTTTCGAGTCAAAAACTTCGATATTATCTGAAACCGCAATCAAAAAATCTCCCGCGTCACAAGAGATGCAAGCTTTAACGTTCTCCGAATAAAAGTCGTTTTCCTCGTAATTTGAGAACAAAGATTTACATTTTCCGACATTTCCCCCGATTTTACCGTTGGAGTTCGGCAGAGTTATTTTGCCGTATTCACCGACAATTTTAATCTCGTACTCCGACGTCGGATATCCGTTAACGCGATAAATATAAGTCATAATTGCGCGGCAAAGGTCGGGCCTGTATATACTTTTTACGTCCTCGACTTCAAGCAGATAATCAAGCTCGGTATCACGAAGGACTTTGATTTTTCTGCCAGATTCAGAGGATAGGGCGAAATCATTTTCCTCACTCTCGCCAACGAATATAAAGCTCTCTTCAAAGGTCACTATTTTATACATCTTAATATCCTCATAAGAATGTTACAAAAACTCGACTAGTCGCTTTAAGATTAGGAGACAGGTGGATTTTGAGCGAAAATCTTTGTTCTTTAAGACGAGAATCGTACAAAGGTACGATGAGTCTTAAAAACGGAGATAGAAAATGACCTATTAAGAATGAGGAAATTCGCAGAATTTCAACCTTAATAATTACTTTTTAGCTCGTTTAGCTGATTTCGGTGATTTTTTCTTTACTTTAGGTCATTTTCGGTTGCGCCTAAACGCGCCGGCCCCTAAAAAATAAGAGAGGGCGAACGCTCTCTCTTACATTATATGTTAAAATAGGGTTTTACGCTTTAAGATTATTTTCCTTGACATAGGCTAAAAGCTCGCATCTTTCGTTCTTGATTTCACCCACGGCAGCGAGCTTCAAAAGCTCGTTCAGAATTTTTCCGACACGCTCGCCCCTTATTCCTAAGGAAAGTATGTCACTGCCGTCAATTTCAAGCTGCGATAATTTACGAATACTGCCCTCATTCATAAGCTCTGCGACTCTGCGGCTGATATTTTTTCCGCACTTACCAAGGGCAGCGCATATTTTCGCGATTTTCAGCGACATTTCGTCATCCTTGCCTATAAGGAAGAGCTTTATTTCATTATCCGTCATTTCCCTACAAAGTGAAAGATTATTTAACACGGATATACCCGTATCTCTCGTTTTTGAATCCATTTTAAGAGATTTTGCCGCCGCAGAAAATCCCTGCGCGCCAGACGACAAGGCGAAGAGCGCCAGCTGACGCTCGTCATAAGAGAGCGAGTCAAACGCCTCTTTTTCCGGGAGTCTTACCTGTTCAAGCTCTGGGATAAATTCGAGGATAACGTCGGAATAATTCTTTATCACCTCGTAAGCCCGCTTTCCCGAAAGAAGCTTTTTCCATTCGGTAAAAATCCGCTCTGCCGATATGCTTTTAAGTCTCGGGGCAAATTTTCTTACGGCGTCGCCTGTCTTTTCCTCAATTTCGAAATCAAGCACAGAGGAAAAACGGATAGCTCTCAAAACTCTGAGGGCGTCCTCGGCAAATCTCTCTTCAGGCTCTCTTACGCATCTTATGATTTTTTTCTCAAGGTCCCCGATGCCGTCAAAGACGTCAACGACTCCGACTCTGCCGTTATACGCGAGCGCATTAACCGTGAAGTCACGCCTTGCGAGGTCAAGAGACAAATTATCGGTATATAAAACCGACTCGGGATGGCGCATATCACGGTATTCACCGTCTATTCTGTACGTCGTTACCTCGTGAACGCCACCGTCACAAATAACCGTAACCGTGCCGTGAGCTATGCCCGTATCAACCGTTCTCCCAAATATCTCTTTTATTCTTTCGGGCGGGGCGCTCGTGGTTATATCAAAGTCGTAGGGCTCTCTTCCTATAAGTGAGTCCCTTACGCAGCCGCCCACTATATACGCCTCATAGCCGTTTTCATAGAGAGTATCTATTATCTTTTCAGCCGAGCTCGGCATAGTTATTTTTGCCATCTTTATTTTCACCAACTTTCCCTATCGGTCCTATTGACTTTTATAATTTTTAGGGTTAAAATATGAATATAGTATATCACATATTTTACAATTATTCCATATTTTAAAGGAGCTAATTTTATGCGTTACAAATTTATGAGATTTCCGGGCGGCAAGCTAAAGGCGGTGACCTTAAGCTACGACGACGGTATAAAGGCAGACCTGAAGCTCTGCGAAATACTTAATAAGTACGGCTTGAAATGCACCTTCAATATTAACTCGGGCAGCATGGGAGACCCCAAAAAGCCGAACAAGCTTACGGCGGACGAAATAAAGACTCATATGCTCGATATGGGACACGAGATAGCCGTTCACGGTGAGTCGCATATCGCTCCCGGAATTGCCGACCCCGTAAGAGCCATAACCGACGTTCTTAATTGCAGGCGCACGCTTGAATGCGAGTTTGGAATAATCGTTCGCGGTATGGCATATCCGGATACAGGTATAACCCGTGTGGACGGCTCTAACACGGTAGAAAATATTGCTGGATATCTAAAAAATCTCGGAATCGTTTATTCAAGAACTCTGGGCGGTGATAATGACAGCTTTATGCTCCCTGACAACTGGTACGCTTGGATGCCTACCGCTCATCATAACAACAAAAATCTTATGGAGTGGGCTGAAAAATTCGTTTCGATTTCTCTCGAAAATACGTATTTAACAAGGCAGTACCCGAGGCTCTTCTACCTTTGGGGACACAGCTATGAGTTCGACAATAACGACAATTGGAGCGTTATTGAAGAGTTTGCGGAAAAGATAGGCAAAAAGACGGACACCTGGTATGCCACCAATATGGAAATATACGAGTACACCGAGGCGTACAAGTCCCTCGTTATGAGCGCAGACTGCACGAGGATATACAACCCGACTATGATAGAGGTATTTATCTCGGTTGACACGAGAAACTTTAGCATAAAGCCGGGAGAAACTATCGTTATATAATCCCGAGCTAAAAGGAGTGATAAGCGCAAAAACGCGCTTCACCTCTTACATATACAACAAAAAAATCAAGAGCTTAAAATGCTACGGTAAATAGTGTTTTAAGCTCTTTTTGTATATAATTATTTACTTTTAGACACTAAATTACTCGTCGGTGCTTTCAGTCTCGGACTCTTTAAATTCTTTTTTCTTTCTCTCCATCATCTTGTTAAATTTATTTGCAAGGAAGAATACCAGACAAAGAAGAAGAACGCAAAGAAGAATGAATCCTATCCAGTGCCAAGCAGCCGTAAACCTTTCGAACGGAACTATCGAGAGTCCGAAGATTATCGTAGCAATTCCGATTCCCCTGCCGAAAACTATCGAGGGTATAAACCATTTGAGCGACATTTTAAGAGTTCCCGCTATCATAACCAGAGCGTCGTCGGGGAAAATCGGGAACATCATCATAAGCGGGAAGAATACTGTTCCTTTATTGCGGAGAAGTCCTAGAGATTTTTCGCAATCCTCCTCGCCAAGCATCTTTGTGCAAAGCTTATATCCGCCGAATCTTCCGACCATATACATAGAAGCACTCGATATCATAACGCTCGCAAAGGAAAGTATAAACGCCTGCCACGCAATAGGATATATCGCCTGGCTTAACAATATGAAAGCCATCGAAGCACCCGGTATTACGCAAAGAAGAACACTGAGAACGGTCTGCAAAACTATGAAAATTATCCAGCCGTACCACGAGGTTCTGAAGGAATGGAAAATTTCAAGATTGAATTTCATTCCGTCATCAAAATAAACTATATCAAAGGCCATAAGCAGCAGCATCGTTACTACCGATATTGCCACTACGGAAGCAAGAATCAAAAGTATGTTCAGCAAAGCCTTCTTATTTCTTTTAAAAAACGCTTTCATTGTCACTCCAAAACAAATTTTTACATTTTAATTGTAACAAAATTATACCTTTATGTCAATAATATATAGGTAACTTTTTTATTAAATATTTGTTACTCTGCAAAGATATTTAAGGAAATTATAAGAAACGAGGAAAAACAATGAAGTCTATATGGTCAGAGAAGGTCGATATGCCTACATTTAATGCGCCCGAGGGCGATAAGAGATATGACGTGCTCATTATCGGCGGTGGAATAGCGGGTATTCTCACAGCGTATATGTTAAAGAAAAAAGGCGTAAGCTACGCTCTTATTGAAGCGGACAGAATATGCGGCAGAACTACCGCAAATACAACGGCAAAGATAACCGCGCAGCACGCGCTTATCTATGAAAAAATCATAAACGGCTTTGGGACCCAAGTGGCAAAAAAATACTACGAGATAAACAGCCGAGCCATTTTCGAATACCGTAGGCTTGCGGAAAATATTGAATGTGACTTTAAAGATGAGAGCGCCTTCGTTTATTCCTGTACCTCGCGTGATAAGCTCGAAAGAGAGGCTCGGGCGTACGAAAAAGCCGGAATTCCCTTTAAATTTCACGAATCTTTAAATCTGCCGATTTCAGTCGCAGGAGCTCTGGAGATGGAAAATCAGGCGCAGTTTCACCCCTTGAAGTTCATTTCCTCTTTAGCGAAGGACTTAAACATTTTTGAAAACACCAGAGCTCTTAAAATTTCGGGCGGCACAGTAATAACGAACAGAGGAAATTTTTTTGCCGAAAGAATCATAGTAGCCACGCATTTCCCCTTTATAAATTCACACGGGTTGTACTTTATGAAGATGTATCAGGAGCGCTCGTACGTTATGGCACTCGAGGGGGCGGAGGACGTTTTCGGAATGTATATTGATGAAAAGAAGGGTGGCTTCTCATTCAGAAATCACGAAGGGCTTCTGCTTCTCGGCTGCGGCGGACACCGTACGGGCGAGAAAAACGAGAGCCTTAAGACTCTTGCAGACTTCAAGGAGAAGTATTACAAAAACAGCACGGTAAAAGAAGAGTGGGCAACGCAGGACTGCATTACCCTCGACGGTATTCCGTACGTTGGAAGATATTCCGCCTTGTCACCGAATCTTTTCGTTGCGACGGGCTTTAACAAGTGGGGTATGACCTCGTCTATGAGTGCGGCGCTTATTCTCGCCGACCTCGTTACCGATAGAGAGAACGAATACGCGAGCATATTCTCTCCCTCAAGAAGTATCTTTAACAAAAGCTTGCTTTCGAATATCAAAGAGTCCGCAAAGGGACTTATTACCTTTAAAGCACCGAGATGCCCGCATCTTGGTTGTGCGCTTAAATATAACAAGAGCGAGCATAGCTGGGACTGCCCCTGCCACGGCTCAAGATTCACCGAAGACGGCGCTCTTATTGACAATCCCGCAAACAAGGATAAGCCCTCACTTCAAAATGAAGGCGGCTCTCACGCCTGACGGGACAAAAACAAAAAGCTTTATGCCAAAAGCTCTATACGGAATTTAACAATTTAAATCTGTAAAATTGCTTCGGCACTTGACTTTATCGGTGCGAAAGTGTATAATTGAATTCGTTAACAGTTCACGCAAGTCGCCTTAGGCGACAGAATGGAGTTTTATGCTTAACTTAATGAAAAAAATCAACAACGTTCCCTGCTCTTGCGGAAAGACTCACAGCTTTGATTCAGAGGTTTATGCCGGTCGAGGCGCTATAAATAAGCTCTCCGACGTCCTTCTTGGCTTCGGCTCGAGGAAGGTTTACGTTTTTGCTGATAAAAACACCTATGCGGTAGGCGGAGAGGCAGTTACAAATATACTTGAAAGCTCAGAAATCGCTTATTCGACGTTCATATACGACGAGAGCCCGAAGCCCGATGAAAAGGGACTTGGCAGCGCCGTTATTCACTGCCCTGCCGATGCTGATACGGTTATCGCGATAGGCTCGGGAGTTATAAACGACATCGGTAAAATGCTTACCGCGCTTGGAAACAAAAAATATATAATCGTTGCTACCGCTCCCTCTATGGACGGCTACGCTTCAACCTCATCCTCTATGTGCCGCGACGGACTCAAGGTGAGTCTCTCCTCGAAGAGCGCCGACGTTATTATAGGTGACACCGATATTCTTAAGACAGCGCCCGTCAAAATGATGATTTCGGGTCTCGGAGATATGCTCGCAAAGTACGTAAGCATATGCGAATGGAGAATAAGCAATCTTCTCACGGGTGAATATTACTGCGAGAATATAGCCGAGCTTATCAGAGTAGCTCTCCGTAACTGCGTTAAGGTTTCGGACAGCATTTTATCAAGAAGCGACGAAGCCGTAGCCGCCCTCTTCGACGGACTTACCATCGGAAGCGTTGCTATGAACTATGCGGGAATATCAAGACCCGCTTCGGGAGCTGAGCATTACATATCCCATATCATTGATATGAGAAGCGAAGAATTCGGCACGCCTGCCGACCTGCACGGTATTCAGTGCGCTATTGGTACGTATATCGCAACGAAGCTTTACGAGAAGCTTTATTCCATAACACCCGATTTCGAACGTGGCACATCTTACGCTCGTGACTTTGATTTTGCCGATTGGAGCGAGCATTTGAGAACGCTTCTCGGCAGTGGTGCCGAAAGTATGATAGCGCTTGAGGCAAAGGAGAAAAAGTACGACAAGGAAGCGCACAGAGAACGCTTAAAGCTCATTATAGAAAAGTGGAATGACATACTTAAGATTATGAAAGAGGAGCTTCCCGAAATATCAGAGCTTGACAAGCTCTACGATAAGTTATCTATTCCGAAATCCCCGACGGAAATCGGAACGGAAGCCGCCCTTCTTCCCGAAATCTTCAAGGCTTCAAAGGATATTCGTGACAAATACGTGCTTCCAAGACTTCTTTGGGATATCGGACTTCTTGACGAGTTTGCAAAAACGGTAGAATAAGGACAATAATTCCGTACAGTTAATAGTAAATTGATACTTTAAATACAAAAAGGCTAGCTCGAGTTACAACTTAAGCTAGCCCTTGTTTTTTAATTTGGGAAATTAAATCTTAATAATATACTTGAACCGATTCCGCTTCCCTTGCAAGCTGCATACTGTTTGAGTCTATTTCCGAAAGCAGCGCGCTTCTTAAGCTTGAGATAGTGCAGAACTCCTTGAAATATTCTTTTGCTTCGGAAGAGGTGCCTTTTTTATTGCCGAAATCCAAGCTCTTCAAGCTTTCGTCGGCTCTTTTTTCAAAGGCTGACACGAGCCTTTCAAAAGATTTATTCATAAAGCTATGTATTAAATCGAGGTCAAGACTCGCTCCGCTATACACCTTTTTGTGCGCAGCTTCAACCAAGGCTTCGGTAGAGCCCGAGGAAAGTGCGTTTTCAACCAGGGCGGCAGCCTTCGTCAAGCTTTCAGCCTCACCCGAGCTTATCCTCTCTATCAGCATATCAAGCTTGCTCCAATAAAACGCGGGAAGTTCCGACGCAAACGCATCACGAAGCGCAAGATTCAGCGCATTTGATGCCGCAGCTAGGAGCTTTTCTTTTGTTTTTACGCCGCCCTCAAGCTCGCTGTATTTTGATTCTAGGCTGCGGTTTGTATTCTCCGTGCTTCTCATTCCGCGGTCAGCCTCTTCCATCCAAAGCTGCGAATTTCTCATAAGCTCCTTCGAGTTTTTGATTCTCTTCTTTATAGGCCTCACCTTAAGAGTTTTAACGAGCGCCTTAAGAAAGGCGAAGGCGGTGAATACAAAAGAGAATACCGTTAGAATTTTAAAAAGCGTATCGTAGGATTCTACCGTATTTTTCGTGAAGTATAAATAAACGCTTGCTATAATCGCTATAACGGTGATTATATTCCAAAAGAATGCGGGAAAGCTCTTCTTGTCGTATTCACGCTTTGCGCACTCATAATCGTGCTTTGCTTGCTTTAAGCTCTTTTTACTGCTTTGCGCTATTCCGTCATAGTTAATAATTTCCGCCTCGTTATCCTCTATTCTGTACTTGGCGCTTCTGACGTCTGATTCGGTCTTGTCAAGCTTCTTTTTCTCGAGCGAAATAAGTGATATTCCTGCTCTTACAGAATAAAGATAGGTCAGATTTTTTTCTTTATTTTTCATAATAATCTCCGTTCTGCCGCCAAGGCGACTGCGCAAATTGTTAATATTTATTTACAAAACAGCACTTAAATCTGCGGAATATAAATTTTGAATATCTCGTTAAGTTCGCTCTCCGTAAGAGCGCTGATATCCGAAAAGTCGTCACGTCTTATGCTGAACGCAACCTCGTTAAAGCCTATCTCTACTCCGCCCGAGGTAACCCCCGGGGAGTCCCAGAAGCTTTCGTCAACCGTAACGGTTGCGCCCCCCGATATCTCGTCAGGTCTGTTATCATTCTTTCCCGCATTGAACCATCCGTCAATAGAAAGCGTATATCCCTCGGCAATCACTATCACTGCGCCTATCGGAAGAGTTTCTTTCGTGAACTTTTGCGTTGCAAAGTACTGCGATGAGGTGGAAATATTGCTTATAAGACTGTAATAATACTCGTTGTTATCCGAGCGGTAGCATCCGTTTTGCCATAATATTTCTATATATTTTCGTTCTTCTTCGGAAAACGAAGACTCAAACGGAGTCTTTGCGGCATCCTTAACCGCCGCCTTGGCTATTTCTATTGCCGCATCCTTAGTCAGCGTTATTCCCAAATCCGAAAGCCTTACGGTTTCGCTGCCCTCGGGGTTGTATATATTCGCATCAAAATCCTCGGGGATATAGGAAAGGGGGTCTATATTAAGCCCGACTGCCGTATGCAACAACGCAAGGCACGCAACGTATCTGCCAAAATTCGACAAATGGTATCCGTCACGGGTGAGATTATCGCCTATAATAGAGGCTCTTGCGTTCTGAATGGCCGTACCCGTGTAGGAAATTAACTCAAATTTTCCCGATTCTGCTATCACGCTCTCTACAGTGTCGGCAATAGCGTAATACATCGTTTTCTGATTTGAGTCATAATTCAAAAATCCCGAATGGGTTGATTCTCTGTCATAAGCCCAGGTCATATTGAAAAGAAGCTTTGCCTTGGGACAAAGCGGCTCGGTTAATGACACCAGCTCATCAAGTCTCTCATACGAGGAAGCAACTCCTGAAGAATCACTCACCTGCTGATAGGATATATAGTCCCAATTCTCGCTCAGCAGCGCATCTTTTGCGGTGTAGTCAGTAAAGGTCTGCCACTCACCGCTATCGTTTACGTAGTAGGTATAAGCGGGGAGATTTTCTTTTACGTTACCGAGATGCTTATCAATGCTGCATCCCCCTATGTAGAGATTGCCTATCTTAACATTTTCAACGCCAAGATTCTTTGCGACGTCATACATATATCTCGCCGTATCGACAGAGAAGCTATTGCCTATAAAGAGAATTTTAAGGACGCTATCCTCTTCCCATTCCTGCTTTAGTACCTCACCGCTCATATTCCCTATAATGCTCCAAATATCTTCGTTTTTGTGCCAAACGTCCTTTGCGAGAGTATCGAAATAAACGTCACCGTTTTTGCCAAAAGCATTATTCGGCGCTCCCTCTCCCGTATAAAATAACGAGCCGACGGCAGAATCCTCTGCGTCGTCATTACCTGAGCCGTTATCGTTTACACTCTCCCCTTTTATATTCAAAAGGTAACTCCAGCCGTCATCCGAAAGCTTATAAACGTCAGCGCTTTCAGTATCCAAGTAAAAGTCACCGAGCGATGCGGAAACACTTTTACCGTCAGGCGCTCCCTCACCCGTGTGCCACACGGTTCCGTCCTTTCCGTCGGTTCCGTCCCTGCCGTCACTTCCGTTTATGCCTTTTATAACGTCGTCACCGCCGCAGCCCGTAAAAATTACGGCAAGCGACATAAGGAGAAGCAGAAGGCAAGCTATTTTCAAGAAACCTTTCATAAAATATCCTTAAATCGAGCTGGAAGCTTACAAATCATCTCACAGCCTAAAAATCTTTATAAATTTATTGGTACGATACAAGTATATCATAACTAAAACTCCAAGTCAACCGAGAAAATATATTTAGCGGCAAAAAGAAATAAAAAAAGCCTGCGACAGAGGTGCTGAACGCTTAAATTCGCACTACTTTTGCAGACTTTTTTATTTCCCGATATTTTCCGTTTTATTCGCAAAGATATTTATACTCATCGAAAAGATAAGCTATATTCTCCTTCGAGTGAGAATCGCTTGAGAGAATGAATTTTCCGCCCTTCGATTTTATGTATTCAATAATTTCGGGTGCGGGGTAAGGCGCGCTTCTGTATCCTCTCGATATAACGCCCGTATTTATTTCAAACGGCTTTCCGTAAGGGATAAGAGCGTCTATCGCATCTCGATAAGCCTTTATATAACGTGGCGCCGTGGTATCAAATAGCTTATCCCCCTCGTTAAACTTTGTTATAAGGTCAAAGTGAGCTATAATATCGGCACCGGTTTTACGTACGACGTCGGAAAGAAGCTCGTAGTACCTTTCGCATACCGCAAGATAATCTCCCGCGAAGCGTTCCTCGACCATTTTTATAAAATCGGGCTTCGATATATCGAGCGAGAAATACTCCTCCCCGATTTTGAAATAATGCACCGAGCCTATCCTATAATCGTAGTCATTTTCGTGAGATGTGGTATAATAGTCCATCTCTATTCCGACAAGGACGTTGATTTCCTTTTTGTATTTCTCCCGAAGGCGTCTTATCTCGCCTATAAACTCCCTCTCACGCTCTCTTTCGATACAGCATTCCTTATCGAACTCAACGTAAGAATGAGCGAGAATACCGATAGTGGAAAGTCCTTTTTCTATTGAGGATAAAACCATTTCCTCGGGGGTATTCCTTCCGTCGCAAAAGACGGTATGAGTATGAAGGTCGGTATATCCCATTTAAGTCATTTTCTCCTGCTTGACCTTTTTATCTATGACGTGACGGGAGGCAAGCTCTTTATGAATATCCTCAAGGGAAATTCCCATCTGTATCATAAGCACGAGCAGGTGATAGGTAAGGTCGGCTATTTCGTAGACGGTCTCCTTTTTATCGTCTGCCTTTGCGGCAATAATCACCTCGGTGCTTTCCTCTCCGACCTTTTTGAGTATTTTATCAAGTCCCTTTTCGAAAAGATAGGTCGTATATGAGCCCTCGGTCTTTTCAATTTTTCTGCCCTCGATAAGCTTCACGAGTCCCGAAAGCGAGAATTCCTTAAGCTCGGGATTCTCAAACACTCCGTTATAGAAGCAGCTCTCCTCACCCGTATGGCAAGCGGGGCCGTCGGGCTCTACCACAACCACAAGCGCATCTTTATCGCAATCGGCGGTAATTGAAACTATATGCTGATAGTTTCCGCTGGTTTCACCCTTGAGCCAAAGCTCTTCTCTTGAGCGGCTGAAAAAGCAGGTAAGCTTTTTCTCCATAGATATTTTTAGGCTTTCCTTGTTCATATAAGCGAGAGTCAATACCTTTTTGCTGACCGAGTCCACGACTATCGCGGGAATAAGCCCCTTTTGGTCAAATTTAAGTTCGTTTATATCAAGCATACGCTATCTCCTTTTTAGGCACTTTTGGTTATATTCTTACGGGAATACTGTTTTTTATCAGGGTTTTCTTAAGGTCGTTTATTTTAACCTCACCGAAATGGAATATTGATGCGGCAAGACCTGCGTCAACCTTAGGCAATTTATTGAAAAGCTCCACGAAGTCCGCCATAGAGCCGGCTCCTCCCGATGCTATAATCGGAACGGATACGATTTTGCTTACAGCGTCAAGCATTTCTATATCAAAGCCTCTCTTCACTCCGTCGGTATCTATCGAGTTAAGGACTATCTCGCCGGCGCCCGAGTCCACTCCGCGCTTTATCCATTCGAGAGCGTCCATACCCGTGTCTACTCTTCCGCCCTTTGCGAAAACTCTGAAAGCACCCTCAACGCGCTTCACGTCAACCGACAGAACTACGCACTGGTCGCCGTAACGCTTTGCCGCCTCGTATATAAGCCCCGGATTTCTTATAGCGCCCGAGTTGACGCTCACCTTATCCGCTCCGCATTTCAGCACTCTGTCAAAGTCGTCAAGCGTGTTGATGCCGCCGCCAACCGTGAGCGGAATAAAAATCGTGCTCGCCACCTCTTTGAGTATATCCGTGAAGAGCGCTCTTCCCTCCGACGAGGCGGTTATATCGTAAAACACAAGCTCGTCAGCACCGTTATCGCTGTAATACTTACCGAGAGTTACGGGTGAGGAAACGTCGGAAAGGCCCATAAAATTAACGCCCTTAACCACACGTCCGTCCTTTACGTCAAGGCACGGAATAATTCTCTTCGTAATCATTTCGCCACCTCTATCGCCTCTTTTAGCGATATTGCTTTCGTATAATACGCTTTTCCTATTATAGCGCCGTAAAGCTCCATTTCACGAAGGCTCCTTACGTCGTCAATCGACGACACGCCCCCCGATGCTATTACATTCAGGGAAAGCTCACGTGAGAGCTTCTTATAAAGCTCGCGGTTTGTTCCCCGCATAGCGCCGTCTCTCGATATATCCGTAGAAATTATCGTAGAAACACCAAGCTCCTCAAGCTCACGGCAAAAGTCGATAGCCTTCTTTTCGGATTTTTCGGTCCAGCCCTTTATAGCGACGTACGAATCCTTTATATCAACACCAACCGCTACCTTTTCACCGAAAAGCCTTATCGCCTCTACTAAAAATTTTCTGTCCGTAAGAGCAGCCGTTCCGAGAATAACTCTTCCGACGCCCGCATCAATATATCTTTTTGCGACCTCTATATTTCTGATTCCGCCGCCAACCTCAACGAACATATCGCTCTCGCGCACGAGCTTCTTTACGGTTTCGATATTCGGAGTCTCGCCGCTTTTTGCGCCCTCAAGGTCAACCACGTGCATATATTTTGCGCCCGAGGCGTAAAAATCCGTCGCAATCTCTATCGGGTTATCACTGTAAACGGTCATGGCGTTGTAATCGCCCTTCAAAAGACGCACCGCCTTGCCGCCATACAGGTCTATTGCCGGGAATATTTTCATTTACTTCCCCCTATCTCGCAAAATGCGCGAAGTATATTAAGGCCTACCTCACCGCTTTTTTCGGGGTGGAACTGGCAGCCGTAAACGTTATTTTTTGCAACCGCGGCAGTAAGCATAGCACCGTACTCCGCCTCGGCTATAACACTGTTTTCGCACTTCGTAGCGTAAAACGAATGAACGAAATAAACGAAATCTCCCTCGGAAAGATATTTGAACAGCTCGTTTTTTTCCTTTCCGAAATGAAGAGCGTTCCAACCGATATGGGGAACCTTATAATCGTTTGGAATAACCTCTTTTATGGAGCGAACCTCGCCCGGAATAAGAGCGAGTCCAAGATGCTCTCCGTACTCAAAGCTACGCTCGAAAAGAAGCTGCATACCAAGACAAATGCCCATTATCGGCTTACCCGTAGCTGCCATTTCCACAACCAGCTCTCCAAGTCCCGAGAGAGAAAGCTTTTTAGCCGCATCCTCAAAGGCGCCAACACCCGGAAGAATTATTCTGTCCGCACTCCTTATCACCTCGGGGTCTGAGGTTGCAGTTGCCTCTTTTCCGATAGCACGGAAGGAGCTGACGAGCGAGAAAAGATTGCCCACACCGTAATCAATTATGGCAACCATTAAAGCACTCCTTTTGTCGAGGGGATATCAGAGGCAAATCTTGCGTCTATTTCGGCAGCACGTCTTAGGCTTCTCGCGCAGGATTTGAACACGCCCTCGATTATGTGATGAGCGTTATTTCCCGCAAGCTGTCTTATATGAAGCGTGCAGCCTGCGTTAATGGCAAACGCCTGCCAGAATTCACTTGCAAGCTCGGTATCAAAATCGCCTACCTTATCTGCCTTTATGTCAAGGTCGCAGGCGAAATATCCTCTGCCGGAAATATCAAGAGCCGTGAGAATAAGCGCCTCATCCATAGGAAGCGTCGTATCGGCATAGCGCACAATACCCGCCTTGTTTCCAAGAGCCTTGCAGAACGCCTGGCCGAGACAGATACCGATATCCTCAGCCGTGTGATGAAAATCGACCTCGGTATCTCCCTTGCAATTTACCTCAAGCGTGAATTTTCCGTGCTTTGCGAAAAGCGTCAGCATATGGTCAAGGAACGCACTGCCGCTATTTATTTTCGAGCTGCCGTCTCCGTCAAGCTCTATTTTAAGCTCTATGTCGGTTTCGTTAGTCTTTCTTTTTATCTCTGCGTATCTCATATCATTCACCTAGCATTTCCTTTATTTTGTCAACTAAAGTTTTCATTTCTTCAATACTTCCAACGGTTATACGGTTGTAGTCCGAAATTTTGTCCGCTTCAAAGTGGCGAATCAAAACGCCCTTTGCTTTCAGCTTTTCATAAAGCTCCTTACCGCCGATTTTCTTATGCTTTGCGAAAACGAAGTTAGCCTTTGAATCGGTAAATTCAAATCCGAGCCCTTTAAGCTTACCCTTCGTCCACTCTCTGTTCTCTATAATTTTCTTACAGTTATCCTTAAAGTAAGCGTCGTCAAGAAGAGCACCGACTCCTGCCGCGGCAGTCATACGGTTAACGTTATAGGGGTTAGTCGAGTACCTGATACGAGTTAAATCCTCGATAAGCTTTTCGGAAGCAACACCGAATCCAAGCCTTGCGCCAGCCATAGAGCGTGATTTCGAAAACGTTCCCGTCACGAGAAGATTATCGTACTTCCTTATAAGCGGAATGCAGCTTTCAGCTCCGAAATCAACGTAAGCCTCGTCGATTACTACTATACGGTCTCGGTTTGACGAGATTATTTTTTCCAGCTTTTCTATGCCGAGAGCAATTCCCGTCGGAGCGTTCGGATTGGCTATAAATACCGTACCGTGTGAATTTACGTAGTCGTCCACGTCAATTGTGAAGTCGTCCTTCAAGGGTATTTCACAAAACGGAACGTTATTGACTGCGGCAAAAACCTTATAAAAGCCGTAGGTTATGTTTGCGAACACCGCAGGGCAGCTCTCATCGCAGTACGCCATAAAGGCAAAATTCAAAACCTCGTCCGAGCCATTGGTGAGTATCACCTCCGAGGGCTTAACTCCAAGGCTCTCCGAGAGAGTTTTCGCCAGCTCCTTACACTCGGGGTCTGAATAAAGCATAAGCCGCCTCGCCTCGCATTCGGCATACTCTACCGCCTTAGCGGAAGGCGGAAAGGGGGATTCGTTGGTATTAAGCTTTATATATTCCCTCTCCTTAGGCTGCTCGCCGGGAGTATATGGCTTCAACGCTTTTAATTTCCCTGTAAGAAATTTACTCATTTTTCTTCCTCAAATCTTATAACTGCGCTCTTTGCGTGGGCGGTAAGTCCCTCGCATTTCGCAAAATATTCAACGTCGCGCGAAACCTCGCGAAGCGCTTCCTTATCATAGTAGATATACTGAGTCTTTTTAACAAAGTCGTCAACTGAAAGGGGGCTTGAGAATTTAGCCGTACCACTCGTCGGCAACGTGTGATTCGTTCCCGCAAAATAATCTCCAAGCGCCTCCGGGCAATATCTTCCGAGGAATACCGAACCTGCGTGCCTTACCCTCTCTAGATACTTAAATGGCTCGTCCACGCATATTTCAAGATGCTCGGGCGCTATTCCGTTTGCGATATCAACCGCATCGTCAAGCGACTCGGTTACTATTATCTTGCCGTATGTATCGATAGACGCTCTCGCAATTTCACTTCTTTCAAGTAATGGTATCTGCGCTTCTATCTCCGAAGCGACGAGATTCGCAAACTCCTCGGAATCGGTAACCAATACCGCGCTTGCCATCTTATCGTGCTCCGCTTGCGAAAGAAGGTCTGCGGCAATATCGCACGCTCTGTTCTTCCCGTCGGCTATTACCATTATTTCGCTCGGTCCCGCTATCATATCAATGGAAACCTCTCCGTAAACCTGGCGCTTCGCTTCGGCAACGTATGCGTTTCCGGGGCCTACTATCTTGTCTGTTTTCGGCACGGTTTCGGTTCCGTAAGCAAGAGCCGCAATCGCTCCCGCTCCACCTATTTTATAGATTTCATCAACGCCCGCAACGTAAGCCGCTGCGAGAATATGAGGGTTTACCGAGCCGTTACTGTCGGGCGGGGTAACCATAACCACTCTTTTACAGCCTGCAATCTTTGCGGGGATTGCGTCCATAAGCACGGTTGAGGGGTAAGCGGCTGTTCCCCCTGGAACGTAAAGTCCCGCGCGGTCAACGGGAATAACCTTCTGACCTACCACGACTCCGTTTTCTTTTTTGATTTGGAATCCCGGATTTTTCTGCTTCTCGTGGAATTCTCTTATATTCTTCGCCGCAGTGCGAAGCACCTCTATAAATTTCGGGTCAACATAGGCTATCGCCGTCTTTATTTCCTCTTCACTTACACGAAGAGACGTAAGGCTCGCGCGGTCAAACTTCTTTGCGTAGTAGTAGAGAGCCGCATCCCCCTCTCTACGTACCTTTTCGATTATTTCCTTTACCGTGGCGCTGACGTCAACCTTTTCCGCCACAGCGGAGAATATTTCTTCCCTCTGGCTGAGGGCGTCCTTTATAATTCTTATCATTACTGCTCCTGCCTTAGTCTTTTGCTATCTGTTTTGAGATACCCGTTCTTATCTCTTCTATTTTATCGGAGAGGAATTTGAAGCTCGATTTATTCGCTATAAGTCTTGCGCTTATAGGCTCAAACTTCTCTACCACCTCAAGGTTATTCTCACGGAGAGTTGCTCCCGTCTCCACTATATCCACGATAACGTCGGAAAGATTGAGTATCGGAGCAAGCTCTATCGAGCCGTTAAGATGAATGATATCAATATCTCTTCCGAGCGAAGAATAATATTTTTTCGCAATATTCGTGAACTTCGTAGCCACACGTAGCGTCTTGCTCTTGTCATCAACAAAGCCTCTCTTCGCCGCTACTGCCATATGGCAACGTCCCACGTTCAAGTCAAGAAACTCGTAAACGTCCGGAGAATATTCAAGCAAAATATCCTTTCCCGCAACGCCTATATCAGCCGCTCCTCTCTCAACGTAAATCGCCACGTCAGAGGGCTTAACCCAGAAATATCTTATGCCGAGCTCGGAGTTTTCAAATATGAGCTTTCTCGAGTTTTCCTTTATATCACGGCACTCAAATCCTGCCGCCTCGAACATTCCGTAAACCTTTTCTCCAAGTCTTCCTTTTGGAAGGGCTATGTTAATAAATCTTTTCATATTTGTGAACGTTCCTTTTTAGATGAGTCGTTTGTTTTAAGTTTCCGCAAGGGAATCCGTACAACACTCTCCGCTTAGCAAAGAATACAAACGACGTTTTTAAAAATTCATTTTAAGCTTTTTTTAAAACGAAAGCTTTTCAAGCTCGTCAAGGTAAACGGCAAAGCCTATCGCACGGGATTTTCTTCCCATTTTATTCATAAGATTATCATACTGACCGCCCGAAAGTATTCCCGAGGGGATACCCTCAACGAAGCCCTTAATGGCAATTCCGTTATAGTACTTCATATCTACGACAAGAGAAAAATCTATGCATATTTTCTTGCCGTACCCCGCATTCGTAAGCGTGGCGGTTAAACTTGAAAGCCTATCAACAGCTTCGCTTGCCTTCTCGTTAACCCTGAATTTATCAAGCTCGGGAATTACCGCTTCGGGCGAGCCGTAAATATCCACGAGAGAAACCGCAAGCTCGGACTTATCAGCGGCGAGTCCCTCTCGCTCGCATACGCTCTTTATTCCGTCCTTATTCTTCATAGCGAGGTATGAGAATATATTTTTCTTTCCGGCGGCACTGACACCGCAATAGGTTAAAACGCTCTCCGGTATATCAAGGTGAGAAATTTCAAGAATATTTCTCTCCGATATCGAGTCAAGGCTCTTTGCGGCGAGAAGAAGTACCTCGCTTATCTCTGCGTCACCGACGTTACCTATGCACTCAAGTCCTACCTGCATAAACTCCTTGAAGCTTTTCGTTCCGCCTGATATACGGTAAACGTTTTCGTTATATTGAGTTTTTATAACTCCCTCGGGCTTGTCCTTGCTGTTTTTTATAATGGAGAGCGTAACGTCTGGCTTCAAGGCGAGAAGTCTGCCGTCCGTATCGGTAAAGGTTATAACATTCTCAGAAACCAAGAAGTCCTTATTTCTTGCGTAAAGGTCGTATTCCTCAAATTTACTCATTTTGTAACGCTCGTATCCGTACTCGGAATAAAGAGCGCGAAGAGTAAAAACCGCAACCTCGTCTCTGGTCAATACGCTTTTGAACTTATCCATCGTTTTCCTCTTTCACTTTAGTTAGATAAACTATGAAACTTTATTTAAAATGTTTTACCATATTTATTATCAAGTGTATTCGTATGCAATAGATTTTAGCACACTAAAGTGACAATGTCAATAGCATTTGAATATTTTCCGTCAAAATTTTTATTATCCTAGGCAAAAGAAAAAAGGAAACTGCCCTGCGCTTAATTTGCAAGGCAGCTGCCTAATATATTAATCGAATTGATTTTTATTCCTCGATTACGTAGATAGAGATTGCATGAACACTGGTGGTATAGGTTGAAGCATAGCAATTAAACAGACTATTTGAAGTTGTTTTGTAATACTTAATAACATCTCGCACCAGCTTATCATTATCCATTTCAGATATACCGTCTATCGTAGCAGTTCCGGTTGAATCAACAAGAATATTGAAACAAACAGTAGAAAGGGTTGAATCAGTTGTAGTTTTCAGCTGATTATTACTTGTTCCACCGGACGCATTTAAGTATTTGCCTTCATCAATTTGAAGAAGATAACTTCCATCTGTCTGAGCAACGAGAGTTATTATCTGAATACTATCCGAATCTACCGTAATAGTATCGCCGTCTTTGGTAATGCTGCAAACGCCTCTGTTGGATGATTTTTGTTCTGTGCTCATAGCCTCATTATAATCTTTAGCGACTATAATTATCTTTTTGCCGTCGCCTATCTGACTTATATCGGTAACCAACCTGGCAACAGTTTTTTCTGCGTCAGCCTCTGTCGGCGTGATAATAACCGAATACTCACCGACGGTATAACCCGCAAACTCACTATCACGTACGACAAGCGTGCTTTTCACGTTCTTTTCGTTATCATACTCAACTATTTCCCAAGCGAGCACCTTACCCTCTGATACGGTGAAGTCTGTCGAAAGACTTTCGATTACCGTTCCAGCTTTATAAACTCCTGCGTTGACAGAATCATTCATCGTTCCGTTGTTTACCTTAACGTAATGATAACTTCCAACAGCATTGGCTTCGGTGGTTTTATTCAAAATTCTGTCAGCCACGTCAGCGTATTCAAGAAGCGACCTATAAAGAGTCTTCTTTTCGTCTTCTACGTTTTCGGTGACCAAAAGACGCTCGTAGAGATATTCAAGAACGCTGTATTTATGCTTTGCGGACTTTATTTCATCTGTTCCGTTCGAAAGCTTCGCGACAGCGTAAAATTCTGCGCTGATATTCTGTGCCGGAACGCCCGTCGGCATTACGAAAATGCTGCATTCAAGTTCGTTTACCGTGTCTGTTCCGCCAATTTCCTCAATAGTGCTGCCGCTGACTGCCTCGCACAACCAATTGTCCTCGGCATCGTAAATATCCACGGAAAGCTCGTAGCCATCTGCATTTTCGGTATGTACGGCATACATCAACCGCATAGTATCGCCATAATAAACGTTATTTGAAACTATTTCTACCGTAGGCTCGGTTTCATCGGCGGCGGATACGCTTACCGCCATAACTGCGCATAAGAGAAGCGCAAATGCAAATACAAATGCTAACGCCTTTTTTAAGTTGGTTCTTTTCATTTTTCTTTCTCCCTCTATCTTTCTTGGCTCGATTTAGGTCCAGCCGCCCTTGTCATAACTGCCGTTGAACGGATTATTGTCGTTATCCTCTTCGGGCGGTATGATTTGACTTGACGTAACTATTACGTCGCTTGCGCCAAGAAGTATTATTTCAAGTTCTGCGCTTTCATACTTTTTCTTCATAGCCACTCTCCTTAAAGCTTACTAACAATAAGAGTTTAGCACAACTGATTTATATTTGCAATATAAAACGACTTTTTTCTAAAGAAAATTTCTAAATTAAATTATTTTTCGCCATTTCCCGTGAAATCACATCTAAATTATTGACACGAGGGCTGAAATCTGTTAGACTAATTTCGTACTCAAAATTACACTTGAAACTATTTGGAGGTAATCTATATGATAACTATTAAAAATTCCGATATGACCGTAAAAATAGCCGAGCTTGGCGCTGAAATCAAGAGCATTTCGTGCGGCGGCGTCGAGTATATGTGGTCATCTGACCCTAAATTCTGGGCTATGAGCGCTCCCATAATGTTCCCTATGTGCGGTGGACTCAAGGGCGGCAGATACGAGCTTTTCGGCGAAAGCTACGAGATGCTCAAGCACGGCTTTGCTAAGATAAGCACGTTCGAGGTTGAAAAATCAACCGACTCATCGGTTACTATGCTTCTTCGCGACAATGAAGAAACCAGAAAGATGTATCCCTATTCCTTCGCGTTCAGAGTCAGCTTCTCACTTTCGGGAAAGAGCCTTTCGGTTACTTACGATGCTGAGAATCTTGACACCAAGACTATGTACTGCACCTTTGGTGCTCACGAGGCGTACGCCTGCCCCGAGGGAATCGAGGACTACGAAATAGTCTTCCCCGAGAAAGAAACGCTTTACGCTTACGGACTTAACGGAGATATTCTCACCGACTACACGAAGCTTATGGTTGATAACAGCGACCGCCTCGTGCTTAAGGATAAGGACTTCTTCCTTGACGCTCTCGTTTTCAAGGACGTTAAGAGCAAGAGTGCGACCCTCGTTGGCAAAACGAGTGGAAGACGTGTTAAAGTGGATTTCGACGGCTTTGATTATCTCGTTTTATGGCATAAATACACTGCTCCCTATCTCTGCATTGAGCCCTGGTGCGGTCTTTCTGACGTCACGGGAAGCTCCTATGACTTCAGAGAAAAAGAGGGTATGCGCGCCCTCGAGCCTAAGGAACATTTCACACGTACCCATACTATAACCGTTGGCTAATTATTGTCATATCTTGGCATAGCCTAAAAAAGCGAGCGAAAATATCACCAAACGATAGCGTGATACTCTTAACGGAGTATCACGCTAACTAAGTTTGCCCTTCGGGCAAGTGAAGTTATCTTCGACACGTGAAGTTCACTTCGTGAGTGAAGTTTCGCCTGACGGCGAAGTGTGGGCAAACTTAACTTCACTTGTGCGTAGCACAAACTTCACTGCGTAGCAACTTCACTTTTGCGATAGCAAAAACATCACCAACAGAAAAAGAGAGGACATTTCGGCTATGACCGATTTGTTCTCTCTTTCTGCTTGT
>JAFTRA010000040.1 GCA_017462485.1 Clostridia bacterium
CGATGATGCCTTCGGGAGCGCCGGCAGCAACTGCGGCTTCAAGAACTAACTTTGCAGCAGCGATGGTACTGTTCTTTGCACGGGGGTGAGGGCTGATGATGATTGCATTGCGGGTCTTAAGTGCGATAAGACACTTAAAGATTGCAGTAGATGTAGGGTTGGTGGTAGGGATAACTGCTGCAATAACACCGATAGGTTCTGCGATCTTCTTAATACCGAAGGCTTTGTCTTCTTCGATTACGCCGCAGGTCTTGATGTTCTTGTAGGCGTTGTAGATGTACTCAGAAGCAGAGTTATTCTTAATAACCTTATCTTCCACGACACCCATGCCGGTCTCTTCAACCGCCATCTTTGCGAGAGGGATTCTGGCTTTGTTTGCTGCAGAGGCGGCTGCAAGGAAAATCTTATCAACCTGCTCCTGCGTAAAGGTTGCAAACTTTTTCTGAGCCTCTCTGGTGAGTGCAATTGCTTCTTCAAGCTTTTCCCCGCTGTCAACGACTAAATAGTTCTTTTCCATTTTCTTTTTCCTCCTAATTGATATTAGATAATTGATTGTTTAAGTGAGCCAGGGACAAGGCAAGGTTTTCATTTTGTACCAGTGTCCCTTTTGGTACCTTGAGCTTGCATGGGGCGAAGTTCCATATCGCCTCAATGCCACTTGATACCATCTGTTCGCATACCGTTTGAGCTGAACCTTCACCTACGGTTATGATACCGAGTTTAACATTATGTTCTTTGCAAAACTGCTCAAACTGACTGATGGGAAGTATATCAACCTTTCCGCTGAGACTGAGCACCATTTCATTGCTATCGAAGGCCGCTATGATTTTTACTCCGAATTTTTCAAATCCGCTGTAATCAAGCAGGGCCTTGCCGAGCTTACCGGCACCCACGAGGACTGCAGACGTCATTCTATTACATCCAAGGCAGTTTTCTAATTTTTGAATCAGTTCCTCGGTTACGTAACCGAGCTTTGGCTTTCCTGCGCCGCTTATCGCATTCAGATCTTTTCTTACCTGAACCTCTCCCAATTCGAGTTCTCTTGCTATGTGGGTTGCTGAAATGTACTCAAACCCGTCATCAGGTAGTTCCTTTAAGAATTTTAAATAATGCGGTACTCTGCCCAAAGTTGCCTTTGTAACAGATGAGCTTGACATCATGATACCTCCTTTTCTTGAGTTCGTTATTATTTTAACAAGCTGTCTTGACTTTGAAAATTCTTAATTATGATAATCGGTATTATCATTATCGATAATAGCAGTATCGAATTACAAAAAAGAGGCAAAGGGCTAAACCTTTACCTCTATTGTTAATTTATTTGCTTAAATAATCATCTATTGCTTTTGCAGCTGTTTTGCCTGCTCCCATTGCCGAAATGACTGTTGCCGCACCCGTAACCGCATCACCGCCTGCATATACTGCGTTGCGGGAAGTTAGCCCATCCTCGTTTACGACAATACCACCCCATCGATTAACCTCAAGTCCTTCCGTGGTAGATTTGATCAAAGGATTGGGAGAAGTACCGATTGACATAATTACGGAGTCTACGTCAATGGTAAATTCGCTATCAGGGATCACCACGGGCCGTCTTCTGCCTCTCTCGTCGGGCGCGCCAAGTTCCATTCTGACGCATATCATAGTTCTAACAAATCCATTCTTGGGATCTCTTGTATCATCGGGATTGTTATATCCGAGAATTTCGATAGGATTGCAAAGCAGACGGAACTCAATTCCCTCCTCTTCTGCGTGCTCGACCTCCTCGCGTCTTGCAGGAAGCTCCTCCATAGAACGGCGGTAAACAATATAAACTTTTTCCGCACCAAGACGGAGCGCCGTTCTGGCAGCGTCCATAGCAACGTTTCCGCCACCAACGACAGCAACCTTACCGCCCTTCATAATAGGCGTTTCGGGTGAATTAAGATAAGCCTTCATCAGATTACTTCTTGTCAGGAACTCATTTGCGGAGTAAACTCCCTTGAGCGACTCACCGGGAATGCCCATAAAGTTGGGAAGTCCCGCACCCGAGCCAACGAATACAGCCTCGTAACCCATCTCAAACAGCTCGTCGATGGTCAAAGTCTTACCGATAACTACGTTTGTCTCAATATGAACGCCGAGCTTTTTCAGTGTATCAACCTCTTTAGCAACGATCTTCTTTGGAAGGCGAAATTCTGGAATACCGTATACAAGCACACCGCCTGCGGTATGAAGAGCCTCATAAACTGTTACATCGTAACCCTTCTTTGCAAGGTCGCCCGCACAGGTAAGACCGGAAGGACCGGATCCAACAATCGCAACTCTGTGTCCGTTGCTCACAGGATGTGCGGGCTCTTCTGTGGAGAAGGTGTTGTGCCAGTCGGCAACAAAACGCTCCAAACGACCGATACCGACAGACTCACCCTTGATGCCTCTGACACATTTGGATTCGCACTGCGATTCCTGCGGACATACTCTGCCGCAGACAGCAGGGAGAGAGGATGATTTTGTGATAATCTGATATGCTCCTTCAAAATCACCGTCCTTTATCTTGGAAATAAATTCAGGGATATGAATTTTTACGGGACAACCGTCAACACAAGGCATATTTTTGCATTTCAAGCATCGCATAGCCTCGTCGATGGCTTGCTCCTCAGTATATCCGAGTGCAACCTCGTCAAAGTTGTGCGCTCTAACCTTCGCGTCCTGCGTAGGCATAGCATTTCTTATAAGACTCATATTTGTCTTTGCCATCTTACTGTACCTCCTTCTTGTAAAGATTACAAGTAGATTCATAAGCATGACGCTCAAAATCGGAGTACATTCTGCCTCTTGACATTGCCTCGTCAAAATCGATCTCGTAGCCGTTAAAGTCTGGACCGTCTACGCAAGCAAACTTAGTGACCTTCTTTCCGTCCACATTGAGCGTGAGTCGGCATCCGCCGCACATACCGGTTCCATCGATCATAATGGGGTTCATAGAAGCGGTAACGGGCGTGCCATAGGGCCTTGCCGTTGCTACTACAAATTTCATCATAATGAGGGGACCAATCGTGATGATCATATCAAACTTATCTCCCGCCTCAAGCATCGCTTTTAGAGGAACAGTTACGTTTCCGTGTTTTCCGTAAGAGCCATCGTCGGTCATCACGTGCAGAGTATCAGAGCAAGCCTTAAATTCGTCCTCAAGGATAAGCAGATCCTTGTTTCTGAATCCAATGATGCTTGTAACGTGTGCACCATTTTTGTGAAGCGCCTCAGCGATAGGCATAGC
>JAFTRA010000041.1 GCA_017462485.1 Clostridia bacterium
AAGATTTCATCTTTTGGTGCGTCACACCATACTCACTTACAGTGAGTCACCAAAGAGCAATCTGCGCTTGCTCGCTTATGCAAGCACAGACTCGCTTTGCTTGATTATCAGCCGACGATTTCTGCTCTAAATCAAGCGAGCCCCAAATGCGCTTCGCACTAAGAATTCAGATTTTTTGACCCAAAAGTCCCAAAAAACCTTGGTACATCTGAATTCTTAATGACTCGCCCCTTTATTGTTGACAAACGCACGTGAAAATGATAAAATATTTATGCTGTTTATTTACTAAAAAACTGAAATGAGGAACAGATGATGAAAGAAAAAATTAAGGGCTTTATTTTTCCGACTGCGGTAACTCTGCCGTTTATTCTCGTTTACTATTACCTTGCGCTCCCCGCAATAAATCTTCGCGCGGTGGGCTTCTGGGTTATGCTGATACTCGCAACTCTGGTGTTCACAGGCTGCTACGTCTTAAAGAACAAGCCGCCGTTTTTGAGAGCAATCGGCGATTATATAAAAGCATCGGCAAATGCAGAGCGCCAAAAGTCAAAGAAAAAGGGTAAGGGCGATTATTACGTGCCCGCACCTGATATTAAAATGCCAAAGGGCGTAAAAATAACCCTTATAGTTCTTGCTTCCATACTTTGCGCGGTGCTGCTTTTGTGCTTCTTTACCTCTACTAAAATTTTCAGAGCCAAAGCATACCAAAAAATGCTTACCGTAGAGGAGTCTAACTTCTCCGAGGATATTGCCGAGATGCCGATATCCCAGATTCCGATAGTTGACAGGGATACCGCTGAGCGCCTTGGAAAAAGAAAGATAGGCGAGGTAGTTGAGCTGGTTTCGCAGTTTAACGTATCAAGCTACTATTCGCAGATAAACTATAACAATAAGCCGTACAGAGTTTCGCCTCTTGAATATGCGGGAATCCTTAAGTGGCTCTCGAATAAGGACGACGGAATTCCGTATTACGTTTCAATAAATATGGCGACGCAGGAGACCGAGCTTGTAAAGCTCGATTTGGGAATGAAGTATTCTCCGTCCGAGTATTTTGCGCGTGACCTCAAGCGCCATATCCGTTTTGCTTACCCTACGAAAATGTTTGAAAACCTCTCCTTCGAGGTTGATGACAGCGGCAAGCCGTATTGGGTAATGTCCTACTATACCTATACAATAGGACTCGTTGGCGGTAAGGATATCGACGGAGTAATTCTCGTTGACGCTGTAAGCGGAGAGATGATCGATTATCCCATATCCGAAATTCCGCAGTGGATAGACCTTGCATACTCCTCGGACCTTATAGTTGAGCAGGCGGATAACTGGGGTACTTATAAGAACGGCTTCTTAAATTCGCTCTTCGTTCAGAAGGACGTCGTAGTAACCACCGAGGGATATAACTATATTGCGGTAGATGACGACGTATGGCTCTATACGGGTATTACCTCTGTTTCGGCAGACGAGTCTAACATAGGCTTTATTCTCGTAAATATGAGAACGAAGGAAGCGAAAACCTATATGATAAACGGAGCGGAGGAGTATTCCGCTATGGAATCTGCTCAAGGTCAGATACAGGAAAAGAGCTATACCGCAACCTTCCCGATACTTATAAACGTTGCGGACAGACCGACCTACTTTATAAGCTTAAAGGACGATGCGGGGCTCGTAAAATCCTTTGCGTTCGTTTCTGTTTCCGATTACCAGATAGTAGGTGTTGCGGATAATATTGCAGACGCGGAGCGTGAGTACCGCAGAAAGCTCGGCATCAGCTCTTCGTCGGGAAGCGCAGGCGCTGAAATTAGCGAATATACGGGAACGGTTGAAAAAATTGCCACGGCGGTTAAGGACGGCAATTCGATTTACTATATTCGCCTTTCGGGCAGCGACGTGATTTACACAGCAGATATATCCGTATCCGATATTCTTCCCTTGATAGCCGTCGGTGAAAATATCACGTTTAAGGCAGACGAAAACTTAAGCATAACTGAAATAAAATATTCCGAACAGGAGTAGAAAATCAATGAATATAAAGGAAATAGCCGAGAGAGCGGAATATTTAAGAAAAACGCTCGAATACAATTCAAAGCTATATTATGAAAAGGATTCTCCCGAGATTTCCGACTATGAGTACGACGCTCTTTTCAGAGAGCTAGTGAATCTTGAGGAGCAGTATCCCGAAATAGATTTGCCCACCTCTCCCACGAAAAGAGTTGGGGGCAGAGCGCTTGATAAATTCGAGAAATTCACGCATAACGTGCGTATGGGAAGTCTTACCGACGTTTTCTCGACAGACGAGCTTGACGATTTTATTGATAAAACGAATAAAATACTCGGAGAGGAAACAGAGTATAGCGTCGAGCCGAAAATTGACGGCCTTTCGGTTTCGCTCATATATGAAAACGGTGTTTTCGTGCGTGGAGCAACCCGTGGCGACGGCATCGTAGGCGAGGACGTTACCGAGAATTTAAAAACCGTACGCTCGATACCCTTGAAGCTTAAAGAAAAGCTCTCTTACGTGAACGTAAGAGGCGAGGTTTATATGCCGCGCCGTGTGTTTGACGAGATAAATGCCGAGAGGGAAGCGGCAGGACTCCAGCTCTTTGCCAATCCGAGAAATGCCGCTGCAGGCTCTCTGCGTCAGCTTGACCCAAAGATAGCGGCTTCAAGACGCCTTGAAATATTCGTGTTCAATCTCCAAGAGGGCTCGCTTTATTCCGACGGAAGAGAGTGCGTCACTCATTCCGAGTCTCTTGACAGGCTTGATGAGCTTGGATTTACGACTCTGCCGCACAGATGCGTGCTGGTTGGCAAAAGAGCTGTCACCGAGCGCGTTTGTGAGCTTGGCGAAGCCCGTCCCGAGCTTGCCTTTGATATGGACGGAGCCGTAATTAAGGTTAATAATCTTCGTGACAGAGTGACGGTGGGCGAGGGAACTGCCACGCCTAAATGGGCGGTAGCGTTCAAATATCCACCCGAAGAAAAGATAACTACAATCGAATCTATTTCAATTCAGGTGGGAAGAACGGGAGTTCTCACTCCGATAGCGAATCTTTCTCCCGTAAGACTTGCGGGAAGCACCGTTTCGAGAGCAACTCTTCATAACGGCAACTTTATTAAAGAAAAGGATATAAGAGTCGGCGATAAGGTCGTCGTTCGCAAGGCGGGCGAAATAATTCCCGAGATAGTCGAGAGTATTAAGAGTGAGAGAACGTGTGAGCTTCCCGAGTTCGAAATGCCCACGGTTTGCCCCTCTTGCTCTCACCCCGTGTCAAAGGATACAGTGGGTGACGGCACTGCCGTAAGATGCACTAACCCCGCTTGCCCCGCTCAAAATTCACGCTCGATAGTTCACTATGCCTCAAAGGGCGCTATGAATATTGAAGGACTCGGACCTCAGGTCGTCGAGCTTCTTATATCAAGTGGAAAAATAAGCGGAATTGCGGATTTATACTCTCTTAAGGTAGAGGACGTAGAGCCTCTTGAAAGAATGGGTAAAAAGAGCGCCGAAAATCTTATTTCAGCAATAGAGGAATCTAAATCAAGAGGACTTGAAAGACTTCTTTACGCACTCGGAATCCGCCAGGTAGGTGAGGTTGCGGCAGAGGAAATTGCCGCAAAAATGCAGACGCTTGATAACGTAATGGCGGCAAGCTTCGAGGACTTCGCCTCAATGCAAGATATAGGCGATATCACCGCAGGCGCAATAGTGGAATTCTTTGCCGACGAGGGTGTGCGTGAGCTTTGCGAGAAGCTCCGTCTTGCAGGCGTGAGCTTTAATGCCGTAAAGGAAAAGAAGTCGAATATATTCGAGGGGCTTACCTTCGTTCTCACGGGAACTCTCCCTACGATGACAAGAGACGAGGCATCATCACTCATCAAGGAGCGCGGCGGAAAGGTTTCGGGAAGCGTTTCGAAGAAAACCTCTTACGTCCTTGCGGGAGAGGAAGCCGGCTCAAAGCTTACTAAAGCAAACGAGCTTGGCATAACCGTCATTGACGAAAATCAGTTCCTCGAAATGATAAAATGAGAAGTTTTGTAAACTTGAATTTTCATTTTTGACTTCATTTTATTAAAAATACGAAAATGCAAGCGGATTCATTGTTTTCTTCGCTTGCATTTTTTTGCTTTATGCTCGTCTTAATTCTTAGGCTTTCCGCTTCGCACTTGTTCATAAGCATTATATCCGTATGCTTCGTTTTTTAGGCTCTTGGCATATGATAATCGGCTTTAGCTTTAACTTCTCCCTCTGTCGCGGGTTGCAACGAAGAAACTAAAACTTGTCAAAAATTATCTATCTTATTGACAAATTTTGATATAGGTGATAGAATAAATGCGAAAGATACGGGGGAATGGATATGGCAATAAATCATATAAAAAACAAGACCGCCAGAGTAACACAGGGCGGATACGCTATACTTGACTCGCAGTGGCGTGATAGCGGAGTTCTGCTTGAGGACAGTAAGCTTTTTTACATAACCGACGGTGAAATCATAATAAGGGTTAAAGACTTTGAAACCGTCTGCCGCAAGGGAGATATGGTCCTTATCCCTGCGGGAACGAGTCACGACTACTATCTTTCGCACCTCGCACGCGCCTCAAAATTTTGGTTTCATTTTTCAATAGAAAACGAGTCGGACAGTATATTCCGTTATTACGATTGCCCCATAAAAATAGCAGTTTCGGGGAGTGATGACGAAAAAATAAGGCGTCTTTTTTCCACCGTGACCGACAGAGCTCAAAAGAGCGAAGCCGACGAGCTTTTGAAGCTCGGAGCAATATTCGAGCTGGTCCACTTTTATATTGAGCGCTCGGGAGCTGCAAGACGTGAAGAAGGCGGTGACGAAATCGACCGAGTGCTGCGCTTTATAAACGCAAATCTTTCATTAGACCTTTCGTTGCCTCAGCTTGCGGCAGTTGCGTGCCTATCGAAAAACTATTTTATTCGCAAATTTCGTTCGAGAGTCGGTATAGCGCCCCAAAAATACGTGTCAATGGCGAGAATTGAAAGAGCAAAACTACTCCTCGCGAATTCAAACAGCCAGGTTTCCGAGGTAATGGCAGACGTTGGCTTTACCGATTCCGCCCATTTTTCGAAGGCGTTCAAGGCATCAACGGGCTACTCTCCGCGAGCGTATAAAAAGGTAGCCGTTCATTATCTTTGATAAATTAGTCTAAAATAAAAAAGCAAGAATCCAAAGCAAGTAAAAAACGCAAGAATCCGACGAAACGAGGGATTCTTGCGTTTTCTATTTAAAGCACGTCATAAACGTACTGATAACTTTTTCTCGGTCAACCTTTTTTGCCAGCGTGTGCTTTTTATCAAGGTTGAATCCCTTATAAAATTCGGGATTTAAATAAGCCTTTGTGTATGCGGAAACGTTGAGAGTCATACCTCTTGCCGCGCCGTCGGTTATAACGGCAACGGGAGCGCTATCGCACTCGCAAAGCGTCTTGTCACTAGCGTAGAGAATCGCAAGCGGGTCGTGAAGAACTCCGAGCTTTCCGTGAGAGAGTGCGGATTTCCAAGCCTTGTAAAGACCGCTTACGTATTCTGCCGCAGGGCTTTTCGAGGTGGCGCAAATTGCTTCGTCATCACACTTTTCTATTTCAAGGAGATGCGTTACGTCAGCGCCAAGGCAGCTTATATTTTCAAGACTGTCAAACATTATTTTTGCCGCCTCAACGTCGCACATAACGTTCCAATCTGCATATTGCTTAAAATATGCGCCGCCCATAATAACGACCTCTTTTGCGAGGGATAAGGCATTCTCGTCCTTCTCGATAACTCCGGCGATATTGGTAAAAGGTCCTATCGCGATAACGGTTAGCTCTTTACCGTATTTTTTGCAGGATTCAATAATGAAATCTCTTGCGTCGTCTTCACTCATTGAGTCGGAAGCATAAAGTTCGTTTTCCAAATCGGGAGTGTATTGGCAAAGATGCGGATATTCTCTTTTTTCCTTTGCGATAGGAGTTGAATATCCTGCGAAAACCGGAACGTTTTCATATCCGTTTCCGTAAAGCTTGAGAAGCTTTTTGCATATCCTTGCACGCTCCTCGGTATTTTCAAAAACGGTAGTAATACCGATTATATCGTAATTGAGCTTCATAGCAAGAAGCAGGGCAAACGCATCGTCTATATCGTCGCCTATATCTGTATCAATTATCACCTTTAATCTGTCACTCATTTTAAAAATCCGCCTCTTTGCTTAATATTATTCTTTCATTTGTTACGGGGTGGGTGAATTCTACCGATTTTGCGTGCAGTCTGTAATTTTCGTCCCCCGAACGCTCTCCGTAGAGAAAATCGTTAACGAGAGGGTGACCGATATAAGCCATATGCACTCTTATCTGATGCGTTCTGCCCGTGTGGAGCGTTATTTCAAGGAGCGAGTCACCCGAGTCAAGAATCTTTACGACCTCGTACTCGGTTACGGCTCGCTTGCCGTCGGGGCGAACGACTCTTTTTACGTTTCCCTCGCATTCACGCTCGATAGGAGCGTCAATAATATCGTGGCTAGGCGAGGGAACTCCCGTCACAATGGCCGAATATTTCTTTATATATCCGCCGCTCTTCATCTCGCGCGATAATTTATCGGCAGAAAGAGGGTCCTTCGCTATAATAACTATTCCACTCGTGTCTCTGTCAAGTCGGTTTATAGCCCTGAAAACAAATTTTTCGGGCGCAAAATACGCCATAACGCCCTCGGCAAGCGTCGGAAGACTGTTTCCGCGCGAAGGGTGAGTGGGCATATTCCTCGGCTTGTTTATCGCAATTAAATAATCGTCCTCATAAACGATATCGAGGGGAATATCAATAGCTCTTATATTTTCGCTTTGGGCCTCGGGGAGCAAAACCGTAACCGAGTCGCCCGTATGAACGATGGCCCTCATATGAACGTTCTCACCGTTTATAAAAACTCCACCGAATTTCACCTTTTTTATGAGGGATACCGAAAGAGAAAGACCTCTTTTTAAAAAATCGAGAATTTTTATTCCGTCAAATTTCTCTTCAACTGTGGATTCTATCTTCCTCATATCACTCTCCGAAAACTCTTGCGTGAACGATAAGGGGGAAGTGGTCGGAGCTTGCGTATGCTTCGTCAGAGGTGTCAACCTCAAACGAGTCGATAGCAACGTTTTTATGCTCGGTAACGAAAAAGTGGTCAAGCGTTCTTACGGGCTCGCGTCTGCCCTCAGCGGTATAAATAGCGTTTTCGTTACGCGGTGGATAGTCGTGATGCGTTAAGGTATCCGTACTGATGGGCGCAATCTCACGCACGTCAAGAAGCTGCTCCTTTAAGAAAAAGTAAGGCTCTTCGCCCTGGTCAGCGTTAAAGCCGCAGTTGAGGTCTCCCATAGCGAAAACGGGGATATCGTATTTATCCTTGATTCTCTTTATATTTTCAAGAAGCACCCTTGCGTTATCTATTCTTTGAAGATTGTCATTTTCACCCCTTGCCATCCACCAGAAATGAGTGGAAATGATACCGACTCTTACCTTGGTTTCATTTTCTTCAAATACGGCGTAGGTCAGGGACTTGGAATCCAAGTCGTTGAGCCCGGGGTAAGCAAAAAATCCCGATTCTATAACTGTAAAGCGGTTTTCTTTGTAGAAAATGGGGGTAAAGTTAAGGCGGCCTGCCTCTGTTTTCACCTCTTTATATTCAGGGGCGAGAACAGCTTCAATATCAACGTCTCCATTACGGCTTGTTTTGGGGTTGCATTCCTGGAATGAGACGAAGTCCGCATCGTGATAAGAGATAAGCTCTCCAATAAGAGCATTTCTGTTGGAAATTGTAGACATTCCGGGCATATTACCCCAAATATTATGGTCGTATATAGTAATCTCTGTTTCTTTCACTTGATAAACCTCAATTAAAGATGTCCGCCTTCAATCTCGGCGGCATTTTTACCGTGTATAATAACCGTTCTGTCGTCGGGAACGTATTCGTCGGGGAAGTGAACCATAACGTTTTCACTTTCAAGCTTTGCTTGAAGACGTCTTATATCAACGTCTGCGATAGCGCATCCCTCGTCAATCGCCTGGCAAGCCGCCTCTGCCGCCGCCTGACCCGTGATTATAGCAGGGGGAATAACTCTTATAACGTCCCAGCCGTAGCCCGAAGCCGAAGCGCTTCTTCCTGCGGTAGCCATATTGGGATAGTCACGTCTCGTAAGGGCGCGGAGCGGTACCTCGTAGAGATAATCTCTGTGCTCAAAGTCGTTTATAGCGCATACCGAGTCGTCAAAATGACGGTAAGCGTCAGCAACCGTAAATGTATAATCACCGTTAAGATGGCAGGTAGTTCTGAACTGCGGCATATGAGGTATCATAGCCACGTCGCGTGAATTTCTCTCGGACTCGGTAGCCTTAAGCTTTTCAAGCATAACCATCTGGTTTGTAACGAGGTAATCGGTAACCTCTTCGGCGGTAAGTCCCGACCACTTCGGAACTCCCTCGGGCTGCCTGTCACCCCAAAGGCTTGCTCCGTAGCCGCCAATACTCGAGTAAGCGTCGCGAATATTTCCGCTCTCGGCAGCCTTCTTGCAGCCGTCAAGACTAATCTGTTTGCAGGAATAGGTTGCGAAGTTTTCGCCCGCAGTATGAGGAACGCCTGCCGAACGCATAACGTCAAGGTCACCCGTGGTGTCAATAAGCATCTTGCAGCCGTAAAATTCCATACCCGACTTGCTGTGAGTAACCACTCCGACGCATCTGTTACCGTCCATAACGGGCTCTGTGGCAACAGAGTCGTAGAGAAGCTCCGCGCCGCTTGCGAGCAGGTCCTCGGTCATCTGAAGGGCAAATATGTAAGGTGGAAATCTGTTCGTATATCTTTTGAGGGTGGGCTCGTTCGGCTCACCGTTCTTCCATAACGACGGTATGGTATCGTAGCCGTAAAGCGAGGCTTCCTTTACCCACTTATCGCAAAGACCGAAAATTATCTGCTTTCCCCGTCCGTTGCAAAGCGGAACGAAAAGATTTATAAGTCCCAGAGTTGCAAGACCGCCGAGAATGGTGGATTTTTCAACAAGAAGCGTAGATTTTCCGTTATTTGCCGCGCTTATAGCCGCCGCAACACCGGCAACGCCGCCACCCGTAACGATAACGTCGTATTCTTTTTTCATTTTAAGCTCTTTTGATAAAGTAATAGAATTCATTTTAACACCTCCAAAGTATATCAATTTTACCACAAATATAATATTAAGTCAACAAAATGAGCGAAAAGAGAGGTAGAAAAAAATGAAAAATTCGGTATTGCTTTTTGTTTAAAGTGTGCTATAATAGTAACCGTACGAGACAGCTTGTGATAAAGATTTACAAATAATAACCTACGGAGCTTTACTATGTATTCCTTACTTCTTGCGCTTATATATCTTGCGTTTATAAGCCTTGGCTTACCCGACTCGCTGCTTGGCTCGGCTTGGCCTATAATGCGTGCCGACCTTGGCGCGCCTCTTTCGGCAGCGGGTGTGATTTCAATGATTATAGCGGGCGGCACGATAGTGTCGAGTCTTTTTTCGGATAAGCTTACGAAAAAGCTCGGAGCAGGGCTCGTTACCGCGGCAAGCGTCGCGCTTACGGCAATAGCGCTGCTCGGCTTCTCGTTCTCGACTGAATTCTGGATGCTGTGCGTTCTCGCGGTGCCTTACGGACTCGGAGCAGGCGCGGTTGACGCCGCCTTGAACAACTATGCGGCTCTTCATTATTCCTCCCGTCAGATGAACTGGCTTCACGCCTTTTGGGGACTCGGTGTTACCATAAGCCCCGCAATTATGAGCTACTGCCTCTCAAACGGGCTCGGCTGGGGAATGGGTTACCGCACGGTCTCCTTTATTCAGATGGCGCTTACGGCAATACTCTTTATCTCGCTCCCGATATGGAAAGGGCGTGCTTGCGACGGGGAAGAGCAGAGCGGTGAGGAAGCGCCGACGAAATCCCTATCGCTTATCGAAGCCTTTAAAATCAAGGGCGCTCCCTTGGTGCTCCTCGCCTTTTTCGGCTACTGCGCGCTTGAAACGACCTGCGGACTCTGGGCAACGTCGTATCTTGTGGGTTTTCGCGGCATTGATGCCGAAACCGCTGCACGCTTTGCCTCGCTCTTCTACATAGGTATAACGGCAGGCAGAATACTCAACGGCTTTATTGCCGATAAGCTCGGTGACCGCAGAATGATTCGCATAGGCATTATAACGCTTGCCGCAGGAGTTCTCCTCGTAGCGCTCCCTGTGTCTATGAACGTGCTGGCTCTTATCGGTCTTATCATAATAGGTCTCGGAGCGGCTCCGATATACCCCTCTATAATCCATTCAACCCCCGATAACTTCGGCAAGGAGAACTCGGGCGCCCTCGTCGGAATCCAAATGGCGTCTGCATACCTCGGCAGCACCTTTATGCCCCCCGTTTTCGGACTCATAGCGGAATATATCAGCATAGGACTCTACCCCTTGTATCTCGGCATTTTCGCGGTTATGATGTTCGTTATGACCGAGCTTGTTAATAATAAGGTGAATCAAAAATAGAATGATAATGCTAAGTCGCTTTTAATTGGATTTACGGCTTAGCATTATTTTATTGTTAGCACAACTAAAAAAGCAGAGCGAGAATAAGAGATAAAACTCCGGTTCTTGCTCTGCTTTAATTATATAACAGGTATTTAGTGTAAAAAATCCGCTCTGATTTTATTATACTGTTCAGCTTGTTTTTAATTTTGTTACGCCGGTTTATGCTATTTATAAGTTATTCAGCCACTCAATCATATTGAGTGCAAGGAAATTCCAATTCTGGAAGCCGGGATTGTTGACGCCGACGCCTCTTTCGGGGTCGTAATACTCGTGCATCTCGCCGCACTCCTCAATATCCTTTCCGAAGAGTGTAACGGTCTTTTCGGCAAGCTCACGCGCTTCTTCCGTAAAGCCGTACCTTACGAGTCCGTCGAATACCATATAGTTCGAAATGCCCCATATAGGACCGAGCCAGCAGGAAGGATTACCGCTTTTTACAATGCAGTACATTTTCTCGCATTTTCCTAGCGTGCGTACTCCGTAGGGAGCGTTGAAGGTTCTCGCATCACGGTATCGCTCTACCATGCGGCGCGCCTCTTCGGGTGTCGCTATCCCTGCCCACATAGGCATAAATCCGCTCCAGACGTCAATTCTCTGAATAAGAGTGCTCCAATGCCTCGGAGCGCCGGAGTGAAGTTTCTCATTGGGATTTACGGGCAGAAGATTCAAATCAGCGCTGTAAAAGAAGCCGTCTCGCTCGTCCCAAAGACACTCGTGCATAGCTGTATTAAGGCTTTCTGCCTTTCCGATAAATTCGGTATAGACTTCATCAAGCCCAAGCATTTTAGCAAGCGAAGCTATCGCAAGAAGTTCTTTATACATAAGCGAGTTGAGATAAATTGACGCCGAGCTGTTCTTCGGGCGGTAGAAGGTAGAGGGGTCGTTATCAACTCCTATTGCGGAATCGTCCGTCCAGAAATAAAGACCTGATTCGTGACGGCAATTTGTGTCATACCAATTTATATAGCTCTTGATTTTGTCAAAGCCGCAACGTATCCATTCCACATTGCCAGAATTTTCGGAAATAAAGAGAGCGTGCTGCGCTATGCAGGGCTTGTGGATATTTCTGAGATTATCTCCTACGATTACGGGAGAAGCGCTTACAGGAGAAATAAATATCGGCATATAGCCGCTGTCTTTCGTGTGGTCTAAAAAGTTAAGCACGCAGCCCTTTTCGTATTCTTCAATATCCTTGCCGTCGGCTATTTTGCGAAGTGCTATATCAGTGAGCCACGAATCCCAGTCCCAGAGCTGATTTGAGTAGCAGCTTCCGGGAACTATGAATTTATGCTTAAGAATTCCGTCAGGCTCGCGGAAGCATTTTTTATAGTTTGATTTCGCATATTCGGTTATTAAAGTGCTGTATCTTTCAAATTCCTTACTGTTCATCGCGTATTCTCCGTTTTAATAACTTTAAGCTTTTGGATTCCGTAATATTCAAAGACTCTTACCGTATCCTCGTCGATAAGCTCGCCCGAGACTAGAATGGGAACTGCGGGAGGGCAGCCAACCGTAACGGCGCCAAGCGTTCTTCCTACGCATTCCGAAACGGGTAAAAGCTCGCTTGAGAGGAGAATTGCCTCGCGCGGTGTCATGACGCGCTTCGGGAGCGAGAATTTCGGAGCCTTTTTTGTAATGGGAGTCCTTTTTGGAATGCTTCTCATAACCGATATCAGCTTTTCTAAATCGCATTCACTGTTCTCTGGTGTCAGCATAAGAACGACAAAATCTGGGTCGGCAAATTCCGGAACTATGCCGCCGCTTTCCAAAATAGCCGCTATTTCTGCGCCGAGATATCCGTATTCCTTTGCGGAAAGCGTGATTTTCAGAGGCTCGCTTCCATATAGCGTGTAACCGATATCCGAAAGGCTTTCCTTTAGCCTCTCCACTCGTCTCGCAAAAGCAGAAAGCTTTTCTTGGTATCCGTCCGCAATATAGCCGTTCACCCCATCAAGCGAGGAGAGGATAAGATAAGACGGACTCGTAGAGCCGAAGAGCGCAAGAGCGTCTCTTGCGTTTTCCTTGAAAAATTTCGGGGCGCTCCTCGATATATGCAGATAAGCCGCGCCCGTAAGTGCGGGGAGCGTCTTATGAGCCGAGTCGCAGCACACATCTGCCCCGAGGTCGATAGGGTGGCGCGACTTATTCAAAAACTTTAAATATGCGCCGTGCGCATTGTCAACGAGAAGAAGAATCCCTCTCTCACGGCAAAGTCTCGATATACCCTCAATATCAGCGGTATTTCCGAGATAATCGGGCGAGGTGATATAGACGGCTGTAGGCGTTCTTTTAAGCTCCTCAATTTTGCGAAGCACGTCTTCTGCAGTAATTTCGCACGAGAGGTACGAAGCGTTTTCCTTAGGGGTGAGCCACTCGGTCTCTATACCGATTAGAGAAACTGCGCTGACAAAGGTCTTATGCGCATTTCTTCCAGCAAGAATCAGGGGCGTTCTATGGCACTCAGCAGCGTATTTGCCGGCAAGATAGAGCATAGCGCGAATCGAGAGGGAAGAGCCCTCCGCCGAATAAAAGGTATCTGCTCCGAAAAGCGTGCCCGCATTGGCTTCGCTCTCCTTGATTATGCCGTCTGCCTCGTATAAGCTGTCAGCTCCCGAGATTTCGGTGATATCGGATTTCTCGATATTTCCCACACCCTTATGCCCGGGCATATGCAAGCGAACGCAACTTTTCTCTGCGTATTCTGAAATGAAATCAATAATAGGAGTTTTCATAGGTATGAAGTCCCTTTAAGGTTAGTCAGCCGCAGGACTGTCTTTTTGATTATCCTACGGCGCGGCTTTTAAAATTAATTCTCAAGCTGCTTTGCTATCTCAAGCATAATGGCGCATTCCATTCTCTTTTTGAAAAGCTCGCAGCCCTTTTTATAAATGCCCTTTACCGTGCCGGTTGCGTGATAAGCGTTAGCTGCGCAGCCGCCCGAGCAATAAAGCCTTGCCCAGCAGTCACGGCATTCTTTTCTTGAATAAACGTTGCACTCGGCAAATTCGCACTGCGCCGCGGTGTTTGTCACACCGTCGTAGATATTTCCGAGCTTGTATTTGTCCTCACCGACGAATTGGTGGCAGGGATAAAGGTCGCCCCAAGGAGTTACCGCCATATATTCCGTACCCGAGCCGCAACCTGAAATTCTCTTGTAAATGCAAGGTCCGCCCGTAAGGTCTATCATATAGTGGTAGAAGGTGAAGGGCTCGCCCGCCTTGTGCCTCTTTAGCATAAGATTTGCAAGCTTTTCGTACTGGTCTTTAACGATTTCCATATCGGAGTCGGTAAGCTCGGCAGGGTCCCCGGGAGCGCAAACGACGGGCTCCATACTAAGCTCGTTAAAGCCAAGGTCGAGCATAACCTTGATATCCTCAAGGAAATCAGGGTTAGCGTGGGTAAATGTGCCTCTCATATAGTAGTTCTTTCCGCCGCGCGACTCAACGAGCCTTTGGAACTTGGGAACTATCTTATCAAAGCTTCCGTTTCCCGCATAGTCAACTCTGAAGCGGTCGTGTATCTCACGGCGCCCGTCAAGGCTCAGGACAACGTTGCTCATCTCCTTGTTGGCAAAGTCTATAACGTCGTCGTCGATAAGCACACCGTTTGTTGTGAGAGTGAAACGGAAGTTCTTATTGTACTTGCCCTCAACCTCTCTTGCGTATTTAACGAGGCGCTTAACAACGTCAAAGTTCATAAGCGGCTCACCGCCGAAGAAGTCAACCTCAAGATTTCTTCTTTTGCCCGAGTTTTCTATAAGGAAATCAAGCGCTCTTTTACCAACCTCGTAGCTCATAACGGCCCTCTCACCGTGGTATTTACCCTGGCTTGCGAAGCAATAGGAGCAGTTGAGATTGCAGGTATGCGCAATATGTAGGCAAAGAGCCTTAACGACGCCCGAGGTCTTCTCCTTGAGCTTTCCCGCCATAGACTCGAAATTATCCTCTGTGAAAAGCTTTCCTGCCTCTTTGAGAGACTTTACCTGCTCGTAGCATTCCTTGATGTCCGAGAGGGAAATATCCTCTCTGTTCTTATACTTTTCGGACAAAAGGCTTATTATTTCGTCAGCGGTTTTAGATTCGAACGCTTCTATGACGTCATACGCAACCTCGTCAACTACGTGAATAGCTCCCGAGCATACGTCAAGCACGATATTATAACCGCCGAGCTTGTATTGATGTATCATAATTTTTCCAATCCGCCCCGAAATGCGCAAAATAGCTTCATAGGGGCAATAAATTTATACTGTGCGGCGCTTCAAAAGCGCGCTTAAATCGAAAATCAATAAAAATGCCGCCAGAGCAGGCGGCACTTTTATATGAAAGTCAAGGCAGGTATTGCCTGTAATTACTTGCTTTCCTTGTTGCTTTCGCACTGCTGGTTAGCAATACCGCAGCTGGTCTTGCAAGCAGACTGGCAAGAAGTCTGGCATTCGCCGCATCCGCCGTTCTTTGCGCTGTCGCAAAGATTTCTTGTTTCAATGGTCTTGATGTGTTCCATAGTACGCCTCCAATAAAAATATTGCCCCTAAAGTATATCATAATCCTTATGAGTTGTCAATAGAAGAGGAAAAAATAAACTTAAAAATGTTTGCCTGCAGGGAGAACTTCGGTGACGGGCGCGATAATGCTCGTTCATCAAAACCTTATAAGAGGATATTCTACTCTCTGCCTGATACGCAGTTTACATTTATGCGCTTGACAACAGAAGAGGTATATGTTAAAATATTGCCGCCGAAAGAAAGCTTTTTTCTCTTACGTCTCTCCAAAGTGTTCTAAAAACGCTCGTCGACCTGTAAAATTAACTGTTTGAGGGATTTTCGCCCAACGATTTTAACAAAGGTGCGTCTTTATGAATATTTTAATAAATGGATTGCTCGGTTATATGGGCAAGGAGGTAGAGAGGCTTTGCCGTGACTGTTACCTCGGAGCATGCCTTGCTTACGGAGTTGACCCGCTGCTTGAAAGAAATGAAAAAAAAGGATTTTTTAGCTCACTGTATGATATTCCCGACACGTCGAAAATTGACTGCATAGTTGATTTTTCCCACCATCTCGGAACAGATGCTCTCTTGCGCTTTGCCACATCCTATAAGCTTCCGCTCGTTATAGCTACGACGGGACATACGAATGAAGAAGCAAGAGCCATAACGCTCGCTTCTGGGGATATCCCGATTTTCTGTTCCGCAAATATGTCGTTCGGAACGGCTTACCTTGCTGAGCTTTCAAAGAAAGCCGCTCGCGTTTTTCCCGATGCCGAAATCGAGATAATAGAGAAGCATCATAACAGAAAATATGATTCTCCGAGCGGAAGCGCGCTTATGCTCTTTGAGGCTATACGAGAGGTACGCCCCGAGAGCTATGCGGTCTATGGCAGATGCGGCAGAGATAAAAGAAAGCGCGATGAAATTGGAATTCATTCTATCCGCATGGGAAACACCGTGGGGGAGCACGAGGTAATAATAGGCAACGATTACGAGACCTTCACGTTAAGGCACACCGTTCATAGCAGAGCCCTTTTTGCAAAGGGCGCTCTACTCGCGGCAAAATTTCTTACGAAGAGCAAAGCGGGGCTTTACGGTATGCAAAGCCTCATTTCATAATTTGTAACCGAGCGCTCCGACTAAACTTCGGAGGGCATATGAGAATAGGAATTTACGGATACGGAAATCTCGGACGGGGAGTTGAGTGCGCTCTGCACTCCTCAAAGGACGCGCAGCTTGTCGGAATATTTACAAGAAGAGCGCCAAGCTCTATAAAAACAGTCTTCGGCACTCCCGTGTTTTCCTCGGAGAAGGTGAGTGATTTCAAAAAGAAAATAGACGTAATGATAATATGCGGCGGAAGCGCCACCGACCTGCCAGAGATGACGCCTGCGCTTGCGATGGACTTTAACGTAGTTGATAGCTTCGATAACCACGCCGACGTGATGAGGCACTTCGCGGCAGTCGATAAGGCGGCAAGCTCGGGCGGTAAGCTCGCCTTGATTTCTTCGGGGTGGGACCCGGGACTCTTTTCACTTGCGAGACTTTATTTTTCGGCCTTCTTGCCCGAGGGAAAAACCTACACCTTTTGGGGAAAGGGCGTAAGCCAAGGTCATTCCGACGCTGTACGGAATATAGAGGGAGTTCTTGACGCAAGGCAATATACGATACCAAACGACGAGGCGATGGCTGATGTCCTTACGGGAAATTTCCCGACTCTTCGTCCGACCGATATGCATAGGCGCGAGTGCTACGTCGTAGCCAAGCCTGAGGCAAATAAAGAGAAAATGACTCGAAAAATCAAAAATATGCCCGCCTATTTCCGCGGTTATGACACCTCCGTAAGCTTCATATCAACCGAAGAACTTCTAGAAAAGCACGGCAAAATGAGCCACGGGGGCAGGGTTATAAGAAGCGGTAAGACGGGGGTTGACTTCTCGAATCTCTCGGCGCTTGAGTTGAACTTGAAGCTTGACTCAAATCCCGAATTCACAGCAGGGGTGCTACTTGCGTCGGCAAGAGCGGTATATAGAATGTCGAGCAGAGGCGACGTTGGTGCGAAAACCCTCTTTGACGTTACCCCGACGGATTTTTCGGAGCTTGCGAGAGAAGAAATTATCGCAACTCTGCTTTAAAATAAATGCCGAATTTTAAAAATATTGTTATATAAGAGGTATTCTGATGTTCAATATAATGGTTGTTGACGATGATAAAAACACAAGAATGTTTCTTGAAGCCGTATTAAAGGACGCAGGCTATACCGTTATGCTCGCGAGCAACGGAGCCGAGGCGCTCGAGCTTCTTGACAAGGAGCATATCGACCTAGTCGTTCTGGATATTATGATGCCGAAAATGGACGGCTACGAGTTTACGAAGAGCGTGCGCGAGGCTGATAATAATATACCGATACTTATGGTCTCCGCAAAGCAGCTCCCGATAGATAAGCATAAGGGCTTCCTCGTCGGCACAGACGACTATATAACGAAGCCGATAGACGATGAGGAAATGCTTTACAGAATAAAGGCGCTTCTTCGCAGAGCGAGGATTGCGACCGAAAGGAAAATCGTCATAGGCAAGGTAACGCTGGATTACGATTCGCTTACCGTAACCCGAGAGGACGACGTTCAAGAGCTGCCCCAAAAGGAGTTTATGCTTCTTTATAAGCTGCTCTCGTACCCCGGGAAAATATTCACGAGAATTCAGCTTATGGATGAAATATGGGGAGCTGAAAGCGATACGGGCTGGGAAACTGTTACCGTACATATAGGAAGACTGCGTAAGAGATTCGACTCTTACCCGGAGTTTTCAATAGAATCGGTCAGAGGACTTGGATATAAGGCGGTCAAAAAGATATGAAAAAAATTACGGATTTTGCAAGCGCAAAGAGCAAGCAGCGCTTTTCACTCACGTTTACCTTTGCGACGGTTGTATTTATAGTTCTTCTTGCGGCAATTCTCTTTGCGGCAATTCTTCTTTTCGTATTCTCAAAGACGGGAGTCATAGGCGGCTTTGAAGATGAGCTTTCGCTCGGAACTATTCTACTCTGTGTGCTTGCGTTCAGTATTATATCGGGAGCTATAATATCGCTGCTTCTTGCGCTTATACCCCTGAAGCCCCTGAACCGCTATATAGACCATATGAATAAGCTTGCCGAGGGCGATTTCAAGGTGCGCCTTAAATTCAATTCCTCGTGGGCGGACCATAAAACGTTTAGAGAAATCAGCGATAGCTTCAATAAGCTTGCCGAGGAGCTTGAAAACACCGAAATGCTGAGAGCTGACTTTATAAACAATTTCTCGCACGAGTTCAAAACACCGATAGTTTCGATAGCGGGCCTTGCGAAGCTCGTAAATCGTGGCTCTTTAACAGAGGAAGAGAGAACTCGTTACCTCACCGCAATAGAGGACGAATCGCTGCGGCTTGCGGCTATGGCGACCAACGTTCTGAATCTTACAAAGGTTGAAAACCAATCAATCCTTACGGGAACGAAAGTCTTTAATCTCTCCGAGCAGCTTCGCTCGTCGGTGCTTTTGCTCGAAAACAAATGGGTGAAAAAGGACGTAAACCTCGAGATTGATTTTGACGAATTTTTCGTTGAAGCCGACGAGGAGCTTTTAAAAGAGGTTTGGATAAATATACTCGACAATGCGATAAAATTCACCTCACACGGCGGCACGGTAGCCATTAAAATCGAGGATACGGATAGAAGTCTCTCTGTTGCGATAAGTAATACCGAAAGCGAGATATCCGACGAGGATAAAAAGAAAATCTTCGCTAAATTCTACCAGGCAGATAAGTCTCACGCCGCCGAGGGAAACGGAGTCGGACTTGCGATAGTAAAGAAAATCGTCGATTTACATAAGGGAAATATTGAGGTTTTCAGCGAAAACAGAGTCGTAAACTTTAAGGTGACCGTACCTAAAAAACAGTCTAAATTATAAATAAAGCGTATAAATCAAAAGCGAAGCTTCCGCATAAAAAGTGGGAGCTTCGTTTTTTATTAACAGTTTATTTTCAGTTTAGATTTCTTTTGTAAACTTTTGTCGGAAAATGGAAAATATATAAATTTATCTACAAGTAGATAGTAAATCATTTGGAGGACAAATGCAGAGACGGACGATAGACGGAAAATGCTTTGCCGAAATGCTTCACGGCGGAGCGGTAATGCTTTCCGAGCATGCTCAGGAAATAAACGATTTGAACGTATTTCCGGTGCCTGACGGAGATACGGGAACGAATATGACCAAAACTCTTGAGGGCGGACTTTCGGAGATTTCCTCTGATAGCGAAAGCATAGGCGAGCTTTCGGGCAATTTCGCTCACGGAGTATTGCTTGGAGCAAGAGGCAATTCGGGCGTAATTCTTTCGCAGATTTTTGCCGGAATTAACGAGGAGCTTTCAAAATATGATAAGGTAGGAGCAAAGGAGCTTGCGCGTGCGTATAAGAATGGTATTAAGAAATCCTATTCCGCCGTTCAGAATCCCACCGAGGGAACGATACTCACCGTTTTCCGAGAAAGCACCGAATATGCGGCAGATAATATTAACGACGAGTCGAGCATAGAGGATTTCTTCAAGCTTCATATAGAAAAGGCGAGGCATTCGCTTGCCAAAACCAAGGATTTGCTCCCCGCTCTTGCGGAGGCTGACGTGGTTGATTCGGGAGCGGCAGGCTACCTTTATATTGTAATGGGAATGTATGCCGTGCTTACGGGTGAGCTTGAGGGAACTATATACAAAAGCGTAACCGAAAACCCCACGGAAAAGATAGATATTAACCTCTTCACACGTGATTCAAGGCTTGAATTCGGTTATTGCACCGAGTTTTTGCTTCGTCTTACCACCGATAAGGTTGACCCCGACAGCTTTGAGATTGCGAGGGTGCTGTCAGTCCTCGAGGAGCTTGGCGGTGAGAGCGTCGTAGCCTATAAGGAGGGTGATATAGTAAAGGTCCACGTGCATACCTTTAAGCCGGGAGACGTTCTCTCGCGCGTTCAAGCGTTCGGAGAATTTCTGACGGTCAAAATAGAGAATATGTCGCTCGGTCACTCGGAAAGCGCAAAGCCAAAGGAGAAGAAAAAATTCTCGGTGCTTACGGTTGCCTCCGGCGAGGGAATGAGCGCCCTGTTCTCTGATATGGGAGCAGACGAAATAGTTGCGGGCGGTCAGACTGCAAACCCCTCAACCGAGGAGTTTATAACAGCCTTTAAGAAATGCGACTCGGAGCATATTATAGTTCTTCCCAACAATAAGAACGTTATCCTTGCCGCAAAGCAGGCTGCCGAGATGTATAACGACGCTGAAATTCATATAATTCCGACGAAGAATCTTATGCAGGGCTACGGAGCGCTCTCGGTTATAACACCCGGAATTACGGATATCAACGCCCTCGTTCAAAGCATAGAAAGAGCGGCGGAGGGGGTTGTCGGCAGCGAAATCACAAGAGCCGTGCGTGACGTAACGATTGGCGGTAAGCAAATCCACGCGGGCGACTATATTGCCATAACAGACGGTGAAATAAACGCCGTAGCTGAAACTGCTGAGGCAGCGGTTATGAATATGCTTTCCGAAATAGGTATGGACGACTATGAAATTATAACTCTATTCGTCGGACGTGAGGTTAGCGACGCAAGAAGAGTCGAGCTTACTGAGCTTATTGAGGAGTCTTATCCCGACTGCGAGCTTGAGGTTTATATCGGCGGTCAGGACGTTTATGACTATATGATAGCCGTTGAATAAAAGGCTACGACGATAAATTAAGCGTATTTCACCGTACTAAACATTGTAAATTTAGCCGAACCAACCTAAGTCGAATACGTTTTAAGAGACGCATTTTTCGTATAAATGCGCCAAAAAGTCTTGCAATATTTAACATTAGAGGTATTAGCGATATGAAAAATCAGTATAAAATAGTTATAGATACTAAGGGCGCGGATAAGGGCCCCGAAATGATTATAAGAGGCGCGCTTCTGGCTCTTGATAAATACCCCGAGCTTTCGGTGCTTCTCGTGGGTGACAGTGAGTTGATTTCAGAGGAGTGCAAAAAGCAGGGAGCGCCTATAGAAAGAATCGAGATACTTGAAGCTCCCGGCACTATTACTAATTATGACAGTCCAGCGGCGGCACTCTTCGAGAAAACCGATTCCTCTCTCGTAAGAGCGCTCGAAGCGCTTTCTGCGCGTGAGGACCTCGTAGGACTTATAAATGCGGGTAGCACGGGTGCGCTTATCGCAGGCTCAATGCGTTACCTTTCCGGGAAGGAGCGAGTGCGTCCCGCCCTTGCGGCAGTTCTTCCCGCGTCAAACGGAGGCTTTACCTGCCTTGTCGATACTGGAGCTACGATAGATTGCCCCGCGTCAACTCTTCTTCATTTCGCAAGACTCGGCAGAGATTTTATGAAAAATCTTTACAGAATAGATAACCCAAGAGTCGGACTCCTCTCAAACGGAGCAGAGCCCACGAAGGGAAATAAGGTCGTAAAGGAAGCCCACGTTCTTCTTAATGAAGCTGAGGATATCAACTTCGTCGGCAATATAGAGGGCAACGGCGCGCTTTCGGGTGATTGCGACGTTCTCGTATGCGACGGCTTTGCGGGAAACCAGGTGCTTAAGGTAACCGAGGGCATAGCAAAGCGTATCATAACCGATATAGTCAAGTATTCGAAAAAAACGGGTGATGAGAGCCTTATGAAGCTCGTTGGCTATCTTATGGGGATTTACGATTTCAATTCTCTTGGCGGCGGTATAATACTCGGAACGTCGAAGCCCGTAATAAAGGCTCACGGCGCTGCAAACGAGCAGTCGATAGTCAGCACGGCGGGAATACTTCTGAATCTTGCCGAAAATAAGGAAATCTTCGATAAAACAGCATTTGATATTAAATGAAAAGAGGAATAGAAAATGAGTAAAATCAAAATTATGTGCACCTCTACGGGCTGCATAGAGTACGCTCCCGAGCGTTACAGAAATCTCGGTATAGACATAATAAGAGTACATATTTATTTCGAGGACAAGGAGTACCTTGAGGGCATAGGACTTGACCCCGTAGAATTCTACGCGCGTCTTGAGACTCTTGAGAATCCCAAAAACAATCTTCCGAAAACAGGCCTGCCTACGCCTATCGAGATTAAAGCGCATTATGAAAAGGCAATCGAGGAGGGATATGACGAAGTCATAGTATATGCTATATCTTCGGGACTTGGCGGAACGTTCAATCAGCTCTCGGTCGTGGCAAAGGAATTTTCGGACAGAATAAAGATTCACGTGGTAGATACCAAGCTCACCGCTTTTGGAGAGGGACTTCTCGCTATAAAGGCGCAGGAAATGGTTAATGCGGGCAAGAGCGCGGAGGAAATTCTTAAGGAAACCGCTTGGATGATGAAGCGCCAGATATTTATGGGCGTTGACGGTAAGCTTGACTATCTTATCTACAACGGCAGACTTAAGGGCGGTAAGGCGTTTATGGGCCAGATGCTCAAAATCTGCCCCGTAGTTCACTTTAACGAGCTTGGAGAGTGCGTTGCGCTTGAGTCGGTAAGAACACAGAAAAAGGCGCTCATACGTACCTGTGAGATACTCAAAGAGAAAATAGGGGACAGAAGCCCCGATGATTATATCCTCTTCCACGTTTATACGGGTCCCTCGCTTCTCGAAACGCTTCTTCCGATAGAGGAAAAGTACGGAATCAAGACCAACCACGAGGACGTAATAATGTCCCCCGTCAGCGGAAGCCATAACGGACCATGGCTTGCGGGCTATGGCTATTTGCCTCTGCGCCGTGACGACGAGCCTCTGGAGGACTAAATGGTAGAGATTAAAAGAGTCGAAACTAAAAGAGACGTAAAGGAGTTTATCGAGTTTCCCTTAAGGCTTTACCGCGGATGTGAATATTTCGTTCCGCCGCTTTACGCAGATGAAAAGAAGCTTATCCTTTCCGGCGGCAATACGGATATAGCCGAGTCGGTATTCTTCATTGCCGTGCGCGACGGAAAAACCGTTGGCAGAATACAGGGAATTTTGCATAAGCAGTATAACGAGCTTCACGGTGAGAAGCGTATCAGATTTACGAGATTTGACTCGATAAACGACACCGAGGTTTCACAGGCTCTCTTTAAAGCCCTTGAAAAATGGGGAGAGGAGCGCGGAATGACTGCTGTATGCGGTCCTCTTGGATATAGTGACCTTGACCGAGAGGGACTTCTTATCGAGGGATTTTCGGAGAATTCCACCTTTGAGGAGCAGTATAACTACGAATACTATGCTACGCTTCTTGAGAATTCGGGATATGAAAAGGAAGTCGATTGGCTCGAATTTGAGCTTCGCGCACCCGAAAAGAAAAACGATATGCTGAAAAGGGTTGCAGAGCGAGCTCTCGAGCTGAATAAGCTTCATATAGCTCAAACCAATATGTCAAAGCGCAAATATATAGAGAAGTACGGTGACAGCTTCTTTGAATGTCTTGACGAGTGTTACAGTAAGCTATACGGCACCGTGCCGATTTCCCCCGAAGCTAGAAAAGAGCTTATCGACCAGTTTTTGCTTATCATCAATATCGAGCTTGCCGTTTTTATCTGCGACGAGAGGGAGAGGGTAGTGGCGTTCGGGCTTTGCTTCCCCGCAATAGGTGACGCTGTTAAGAAAAGCGGCGGCAGGCTTACGCTCCCCACGCTTATAAAGCTTCTTAAGCTCACAAATCGTCCAAAGGTTATGGACCTCGGACTCGTAGCGGTACGCCCCGAATATCAGAACTCGGGTGTCAATGCCGTGCTTATAAACGGTATTGTTGAAATGCTCTCCTCGGGCAAGATTGAGAAATGCGAAACCAACCTCAATTTAGAGACGAACACCGCAGTAATAGCGCAGTGGAAGTATTTCACTCAAAGGCAGCATAAGAGAAGACGCTCTTATATAAAAACAATAGAAAGTGAGAAATAAAAATGCTTGATAAATTAAAGGAAATACTCGGCAAGGTTTTGCCCGACGTTGATATGGACACTGTAACCGAGGAAACGAAGCTTATAGACGACCTCGGCTTCGACTCCCTCGCTCTTATGATGATGTCTATGGAAATCGAGGACGCGTTCGGCTTCAAGTTCAAGGAATTTGTAAGATTTGAAAGCGTTGGTGACGTGGCAAAATATCTCGAAAGCAGAATATAACTTAAGGCAGAAATGTGTCTTTGATAGAAAGCAGAACGTTAAAACGCCCCCGGAAAGCTCTCCGGAGGCGTTACTTTTTTATTTGTTTTATAAGGATTAGTGACTTAAAGGATACTGAAATTTACAGTCGTAAGACTTATTTTGTATAGTTAAGTTTTAGCGTCTGTGTGCTGACGGATTTAATTGGATTTTTCCACGGCTTTGTTTCTTTCTTCGAGGTCCGAGACAATTTTTTCGTACATCTTTTCATCAATCTTGAACTTTTTATAATAGATGATAAAGCCTGCGAGAATGCAGAGCAGAGGAAGTATCATCATAGCTATTTTCATTATCCAGATAGGCGAGCCCTCAACGCCCATTATAAGAGCGTTTATTTCAGCCTGAACAGCTGAAATCTCGGCAGCGTCGGTCATACCCGCCATAGATTCCTCAAGCCCTGCGATTTTTTCTGATACGGGGTTTATTCCCGATATAATGAGAGTTGCCGTAACGACTGCCGTACCTACCGCACCGCCGAGCTTGTTAATAAACGGCTGGACGGCAAAGCTTACCGATTCGTTACGTCGCCCGAGCTTCCACTCTCCGTACTCCACGGCGTCCGCAAGGAATAGAAGCATAAGAAGCTGAATGAATGCCTGCGCAAAGAAGAGCGCAAGTCCCGCTATTACTATGAGGGCGAGCTTCTCGAACGAGAAGAAGAATATTACGTATGCAATTACCACGGTTACCATAGAGCCGAAGTAGAGCTGCTTTCTCGTAAATCTTTTACTGAATATAGGGAATACCGAAAGTGCCGTAAGCTGCGCAACTCCGAGAACCGCGGCAAATATCATATAAGTACCCTCGTCCTTGTATGCGTACTTGAAGTAATATACGCCGAACGATGTAGTAGTGCAGTAGCCTATCATAAAGAGCGCCATAGCGAGAGCAGAAATCATAAGCTGGTCGTTTTTCGCAAGAGCTTTAATCATACCGCGAAGAGTCGTTTTTTCCTCCAGCTGCTCTGTCTGCATACGTTCTTCTTTAACACCGAGGACGGTGAATGCCTGGAAGAACCACATAAGAAGCACGATTATTACGGTAAACCAGAAATAAGATTTTCTTGGCGACATACCGAAAATATCGGGTACCATAGTATAAAGAACAACTACTGCAAACATACCGATATTAGCGCAAATTCTTGCTATAGCGCCGATTTTCTCTCTCTGCTTCTGGTCCTTCGTGATAGCAGGCATAAGCGACCAGTAGGAGATATCGTTAGTTGTGTACGCCATACCCCAAAGAAGATAAATAATAGCAAAGAAAACTATGTATCCCGTACCCGAAAGCTTAAAATTGGAGAATAACAGAATAGTCAATATACCCGACGTAATAGCGCCGAACACTATCCACGGCTTGAATTTACCCCATTTTGTCGAGGTGTTGTCAACTATTGTACCCATAATCGGGTCGTTAAGAGCGTCGAAAACTCTGAACGCTACCATAAGCGCTCCGATAATGCCAAGCTGAGCGTTAGAGAGGCCGACAACCTCGGTAAGATACGTAATGAAGTACATACTGATGAGCGTATATACGGCATCTCTGCCCAGCGTACCGATACCAAAGCAGAATCGGTTTCTTTTTGCAGTCTTATCCATTTTGAATTTTCCTTTCGTTTTTTAAATTGTAGAAGAGGTAAGTCTGAATTCAAACGGCTTAAGCACCTCACCCGAAGCCTCATAGCTCGAGATAACGGTATTTTTGTAAGCGGAAAGCTCTTTCGGGAGCTTTACCTCTTTTCCGCACATATTGAATATCGAAACCAGCTTCTTGCTACCGAGGACTCTCGCAAATGCGTAAACGCTCTTACCCTCGTAAAGCGGAACGAACTCTCCGTCGCAAAGAACGTCAAGCTCCTTTCGTAAGGAAATCATCTTTTTCCAAAAGGCAAGAGTTCCGAAGTCAAGCGTAAGCTCACGCTCAACGTTGATATTCTTGTGATTTCCGTTAACCTTAAGCCAAGGCTTTGAGTCCGAGAAGCCCGCGTTTTCTCCGTCTGACCACTGCATAGGAGTTCTTGCGTTATCGCGTGAAGTTTTCTGTATCATTTTCCAGCGTATGCCCCTTGGAATACCGAGGCTTTTCGCCATCTTATAGACGTTGTGGCTCTCGATATCCATAACCTCGTCAAGACACTTGAAATCTCCGTTTGTCATACCGATTTCCTGTCCCTCGTAAACGAATGGCGTACCGCGAAGCGTCATAACGAGTCCAGCCATCATCTTTGATGCCTCGGAGAGATACCCCTCGCTGTCGGAAAATCTGCTGATAAATCTCGGCTGGTCGTGGTTTTCGAAGTAAACGGCATTCCAGAAAAGTCCCGTCTGCCACTTGGTTATTGTCTGCATAAGCTTTTTCGGACGAAGCTTCTTTTTAAACCATTTAACAGCAATCTGGTCGCATTCCATATGCTCAAAGGAGAATACCATATCAAGCTCGTCGCGCTCCTCGTCGCAAAGGTCGCGCGCCTTTTTCAAATCAACAAATACGGTTTCTCCGACCGCCCACGCCCCGTAAGGCTCAAGGCAGCATTTACGAAGCTCGGCAAGTATTTTGTGGCACCCATCGGTAGAGAGATAATGCTCGCTTCCCGTAAGAACGAGGCTCTTTTTGCCGTTCTCAAGGCTGTTCTTGTAGATTACGTTTATTACGTCGCATCTGAAGCCTCGAACACCCTTTTCAAGCCAGAATTTCATAACGTCCTTGATTTCTTCTAAAACCTCGGGGTTGTGCCAGTTGAGGTCGGGCTGCTTTTTGGAGAAGAGGTGCAGATAGTATTCGTCTGAGTCCTCGCCGCCGAATTTTGCCCAAGGGCATTCGGCGAAGAAGTTGCCCCAGTTGTTAGGCAGCTTTCCGTTTTTACCCTTTTTAATTATATAATAATTGCGATACTTCTCCTCGCCTGCTAGCGCGCGCTTAAACCACTCGTGCTCATCGGACGTATGGTTTATAACGAGGTCCATAACTATATCTATTCCGCGCGCCTTTGCTTCGGAGATAAGAGTCTCGAAGTCCTGCATAGTGCCGAATCTTTCCTGGATAGCCTTGTAATCGGAAATATCGTAGCCGTTATCGTCATCGGGGCTCTTGTATATAGGGGAGAGCCAAATAGTGTTAACGCCAAGCGAGGCTATGTAATCAAGCTTCGATATAATGCCCGGCAAATCTCCCATACCGTCGCCATTTGTGTCCTTATAGGACCTTGGATAAATCTGATAAACTACGGTGTCGTTCTTATAATTTCTTGCCATAATCGCCGCCCCTTCAGGTAAAATTCTTTATATAACCATTTTACCAAAAAGCGCATTAAAAAGCAACTGTTCAACTTGGATAATATTATTAGTAAATATTACTAAAGCTACCTTATATCAAAAACGCTTCTTAAACGAAGGTTTTTCGGATTTCCTTTTAAGATTTTAACCCGTTTTTCTCCGCCGTTCATATCGAAGTAGTTGTCCGAAAGGATAAAATCGCAGTCGGGAGAGTCAATCTCAACGCTCTTTGCGTAAGCTTCTGCCGACACTATGATTTCGTCGCCCTCTATCCTTGCCGTAAGGTCGGGATTCTTAAATTTGAAATGCTTCGGGGCGGTGAATAGAACGCTGCCCTCGGAAACTACCTTGCCATCTACGACGAATTCGTAAGAATAGTAGTTGTTCAAAACGTCGGTTTTCTTAAAATCCGTTTCCTCAAGCGTCAGGACAGACATAGGCTCTACCGTCACCGAACGGTGCGAAGCTTCGAGAATTTCTCCCGAGCTGTTACGAAGATAGCCGAAAACCTCTCCCGTGACAGTGGAGAGCGTGTCGTTCGTTACCGATAAGCTCGCCGTCGTTTTATAGTCGTAATATCCAGGCTCCATTATAACGAACGGACGGCTTGCGGTCTCGCCGACCTCCTTGCAGGAAATAAGAATCGGGGAATAGAAGCGCTTTGCGTAATAGTGAAGCGCCTTAAGTCTGCCGTAGTAGTCTATGCTCGACCAGGACGCAGTAGGCCATATATCGTTGAGCTGCCAATAGAGTGTACCCATACATCTGCCGCGCTCACGGCGAAGATGCTCCACGCAATAGCGCATAGCCTCTGCCTGAAGCAGCTGCGAGGCGTAAACAAGCGTGCCGAAATCACCGGGGTAGAGATAGGTCTCCGAAAGGTAGCTTATAATTTTACTGTTCGCTCCCGTATTACGCTGATGCAGCTCCATAACCCTTGAAAAGATATTTCTGTCCTCGGGGAGCGTTATTGCGTTAAGCGTTTTTTCGTTAGGGAAGGATTGGAAGCCGAACTCTGAAAGGTAACGGAAATGATGATTTCTGTATTCCGTGAACGGTTTGTTTTTATGCCAAACGTCCCAGTAGTGCGAATCTCCGAAGTTTTCATTCTTCGGGTCAACGAATCTTCCCACGGTTATAGGAGAGGTGTGGATATACGGTATTTCGGGGCAAACGTCCTTTGCGATATCAGCTATCAAGCCCTCGAAAAGCTCGATGCATTCCGGAATGCAAACGTTACCGACCGCCTTTCCAAGCTTCCACGTGTTGCAGGATTCTACCTCGTTATTACCCGAAATAAGAGCCAGCGATGCATGATGGCGTAAGCGCTTGAGATTTTGTCTGACTTCCGTATCTATGCTGTCCAGCATTTTTTTATCGGGATGATATAGCGTACAGGCAAAGGCGAGGTCAAAAAATACAATAAGTCCGAGCTCGTCGCATATGTCGAAGAAATAGTCGTCGGGATAATAGCCGCCGCCCCAAACTCTTATTGCGTTGAAGTTAGCGTCTGTGCAGTGGGTAAGAAGCTCTCTTGTGCGCTCTTTGTTGCAGCGTGAGAGAATATTGTCCTCGGGGATATAATCGGCTCCCATAGCGAAGAATTTTATTCCGTTGCACTCGTGGGTGAAGCTCTCGCCCCATTTGTCCTTTTCACGTATAAGCTTCAGCGTGCGAAGACCTATTTTTCGCTCTGCCGAGTCGCAAACCGAGTTGCCGTCAATAACCTCGGCGCGAACGGTATAGAGAGGCTGCCCACCGAGTCCTCTCGGCCACCAGAGCATAGGCGAGGGAACTTCCCACGTCTCGCCTGCCGAAATTTCGTATTTTTTGCCGTCGGGCGAGGTAACGGTAACCCTAACGTCGCAGGGCTCGTCGGTGGAAATATTCGGTGTGATAAACACCTTGCCGTCTTTGTGAATTTGGTCTATTTTAACGTCGGTAATTCTTGCCGAGTCCTTGGTAATCAAGGATACCTCGCGCCAGATTCCCATATCGGGAAGATAAGGTCCCCAATCCCAGCCGAGCATACAGTGAGCTTTTCTTATATACCCGTATCCCGCCAGACTGAAATAGCAGTCGTAAAGATTTAATTCCTTGTGCTTTTTCTTGATGTAAGTATGGATTTCACGGCAGGTAACGCGGAGCGTATTTTCTCCCGAAATCAAAAGGTCGCTGACGTCGAATTCATACGTTACGTGCATATTGTCGGTCGAGGCAATATGCTGTCCGTTAAGCTCTATATCGCAAAAGGTGTCAAGCCCCTCAAAGCGCAAAATATGAGGATTTTTGTCCTTTTCGAAGAGGAATTTTTTCTCAAATGTATAATCGTGATGCGTCAGCTCGAGGGCAGAGAATTCGTTATCTCGATAGTAGGGGTCGTCCATAAGCTTCGCGTCAAGAAGAAAGGAATAAAGAGAGCCCGGGATATTTCCCGTAACGTCAAATCCATTTCCCGTCATTCTCCAAATTCCCGAGAGTGATAAGCTTTTCATAAAATGTCCTCCGCGTGAAAATTTATTTTTATTGACATTTATATTATATTATGATAAAATCCTATTATCAATGGAATATATTACTTTTTGTTTATACAATATTATCGAGGGCATTAAAATGAACTTTGTTGTATATGGGATTGATTTTCCGCATAAGCGCGGGGAATTTTGTCATAGAAGTGTTTTGCCGTATTACTTTATTTCCTGCTTCAGAACCGATTACGTAGCCGAAATTGACGGTAAAACAGTGCGCGGCAACGCAGGCGACTATATGATACTCGAGCCGGAAAAGACGGTTTATCACGGGCCTATGCCCGAAGCGGAAAAGGGCTTCAGAAACGATTGGCTCTATTTATCGGGCGAGGATTTCGTGACCTTGACTAAAAAATACCCCCTGCCGCTAAACAAACCCTTTCGTCTTGACGGCGCCTCTTATCTTGCCACGGCGTTAGAGAAAATCCACCGTGAAAAATCCTTTTTGCTCCCGGGCTACGAGGAAAAATGCGACCTTATAATGACGGACGCCTTTATAGATATGTACCGATCGTATCAAAAAAACGAGCGCCTTACCTCTGACGGTAAGCTTGAATACGCTCGCGGTGAAATTATGAAGGACTATAAAAGAGAGTGGACTCTCGAAGAGATGGCGAAGCTCTCGGGGTATTCAAAAAGCCGATTTTGCGCGCTCTACAAGGAGCATTATGGCATTTCGCCCGTAAACGATTTGATTCATCATAGAATCGAGCAGTCAAAGCTTTTGATGCTCTACGGAAATATGCGTCTTGCCGAGGTTTCCGAGGCGGTCGGCTTTGCTTCAATCTACTATTTTTCCAAATGCTTCAAGAAAAAAGAGGGAATTTCTCCCACCGATTATAAAAACATCGGCTCGCCAAAAGGGTATTAGGCTTTTCTACCTATCGGAAGATATTTTTATAAATTCCTTTAAAAGTATTTACAATTTGTAGAAAATATGATATAATTTTGTTGTCACACAAACTTAATAATCGGTATTAGGGGTATTTTTGCTTTAAGGGATACTATACCCTTTTTTGAGCATACCTAAATTTATGGACTTGGTAAAAATGCAGGCTCCTCTAATTTAGGTATGGCTGAAATATTCCTATTCCGGTTAGTTTGTGTGACAACAATCGGGGTTTGCGTTTTTCGGTGCGTGGCTTCGGTTGCGCACCTTTTTTGTTTATGGTGATATATACGTATGAGTAAATCCAAAAAGATTATTGATATTACCGGTGTAGAGCTTACGCCCGGAAAGCCTGACATATGCCTTGGTAACGGAGAACAAGGTTTTGCGTGTTGCTGTGACGAGTGCGACTACTATTTGCTTTGTTTCCCCAATTTTGATTTGATAAACGAAGAAGAAATCAATGATATAGAATTACCTCCGCCAAGTAAACGGCACAAGATACGAATGAACCGTCTGTTTCGTGAGCGTGTTGGCAGCTCCTTTCTTCCGTTTCCCGAGGTAGATTGTCTTTATGAAAGAATACGAAGCAAGATTGTTGTAAAACTCAAGATAAATGAGTTTCTAGATAAATGTAAAAAACGCAGAAGAAGCATATAAAAAGAAAAATACGAGAAATACCGTAAAGTTCTCGTATTTTTCTTTTTCATTCGTTATGTCCGTTTATTCTTGATTCTATGGACTTGAACTCACGTTCTAAATCACGACGGAGTCGTGTATATCATCCGCAACTTGTTGCGGTATATCATCAATGCGTAGCATTGTATATCACCAAAACAAAGTTTTGTATATCACCAATCCCAACGGGATTGCATATCATCAACACGGAGTGTTGTATAGAGGCTCACAAGCTCGCTAATCCGTCGCTTTGCTCCTTACATCATTGCGAAAGAGCATACAGCATGAGATACACGCCCTTTGGGCGTGATGATATACAAGGGCGGTATCTCCGCCCTTAATGATATGCACCGCACTCCGCGCGGTAATGATATACCAAGTCTGCGACTTGGATAAAAAAATCGGCAAGCCGAAACTTGCCGATTTTTTGGTGCGGGAGACGGGAATTGAACCCGTACGGTAAAACCACACGCCCCTCAAACGTGCGCGTCTGCCAGTTCCGCCACTCCCGCAGAACAGTCAATATTATATCACATAAAAATTTCAATGTCAATAGTTTTGAAAAATATTTTTTTAGATTTTTTAGAATAGGGTTAAAACGCAATGGAAAAATATATTTTTAAAACAAATCAAACTTTTTTAAAAAACAATCTTGACAAACCAAATATTTTCTTGTATAATATACGAGTGCATAGGGGTATAGCTCAGTTGGTAGAGTACTGGTCTCCAAAACCATGGGTCGTGGGTTCAAGTCCTTCTGCCCCTGCCATTGAAAGGGCTCAAGCTTTTTGACTACGCAAGTGTAGACTAAAAGTTTGAGCCTTTTCTCATTTTTACAAATTTACACGCTCAAAGAACTCCGTCTCAACTTGGGACGGAGTTTTCATTTTCAAAGTCCGATGCATTCGGATTTCGTTATAATACTCAATATATTCATCAAGCACCGCCGCAAGATCGGCGGCAGAATCGTAAATGTGATAATAAATCGCTTCTTTTTTCAGCGTATTGAAAAAAGACTCACAAACAGAATTATCGTATGGGTAACCCGGTGCCGAAAAAGACTGTCTGCACTTCAATTCTTCTAAATGCGTTCGAAAAGCATACGAGGTATATTGAACACCTTGATCGCTATGAAAGATAAGATTTTGAGGTTGTCTCCTCTCTTCAAAGGCTTCATCAAAAGTATTCATTGTGAGGACGGTATCAATGGTGCTGGAGATGCCGTATGATAAAATCTTCCTTGAAAACAAGTCGATTACCACACACACAAACATATATTGATCCTTTACTTTCACATAGGTAATATCGCTTGCCCAAACCAAATTCGGTGCTTCAGGACTGAATTCTCCGCGAATAAGATTGCGAAATTTATTGCGTGACAATGACTTCTTGTGTTCAAGTGTGTACGGTGCAACTTTTACTTGAAGTCCCATTTCTTTCATCAACCGACTAATGCGCGTTTTACTGACTTGAAACCCCTGCTCTTGTAGCTTATACTTAATAGGGTTTCGCCCAAAGCGCTCTTTGCTATGGTAAAATATTTCTCGAATCATCACGCTAAGTTCTTTATCCGCAAGCTCGTATCGGTTAGGAATATCGCCTTTCTTCTTTCGATTGTAATATGTACCTCTCGGTATTTGAAGAGCCTCACATAAAACATGGATTGAATATTTACCTTCCAAGCGTTTTATTTCAGCGACCTTTTCGGTGATGGACGAAGTAACACCGCACTTCAATTCTTTGGATGCCGCCACGATTTTATTCAGCTTATCAAGGTGCGCTTGGGCTTTGTGACCGGTATTTGCAGGTTTCTTTGAAACACGGAAAAAGTGGTTTTCTTCGTGTTTATTTTTCCATTTAAACAGCGTGCTACGGGCAATGCCGTATTTTTCAAGAGTCGCGCCGATATTACGATGCATTTTGTAGTACTTGACAACCTCTATTTTGAAATTGTCGGGATAATAGATTTTTGGCATGATAGCCTCCTGTTATATAAAGATTTTGTCAAAAGACGAGCCATCATTATATCACGAAATTGTTAACTGCTTTATTGTC
>JAFTRA010000042.1 GCA_017462485.1 Clostridia bacterium
AATAAAAACACCATAAAAATAAAGAAAACCGGTGGTTTTCAACCTTAATTTTCTTGAAAATTGTAAAAAATACAACCGAGGTGCTGCGTAATACAACACCTCGGTGTTTTTATTCGGTTATGCCTAAATGAAGCAGCACCTTTTGATAAAGCAGTTGCTTTGTTTTTAATAAAATCTCTGCTCCGCGTTGATAAAATCAACCGCCGAGATAAGCCTTCTTTACCGCATCATCGGAAAGAAGCTCAATTCCCGTTCCGGTTTTTGTCATAGTGCCGAGGTCGAGAACGTATGCTCTGTGCGCAATAGAGAGAGCCTTTTTCGCATTCTGCTCAACGAGAAGAACGGTCGTTCCCTGCTCGTTTACCTTCTTTATCATATCAAAGATAGTGTTTACGTAAAGAGGAGAGAGTCCCATACTCGGCTCGTCAAGAAGAAGAAGTGAGGGACTTGACATAAGCGCGCGACTCATAGCAAGCATCTGCTGCTCACCGCCCGAAAGAGTTCCCGCTACCTGTTTGGAGCGCTCCTTTAAAATAGGAAAATAAGAATACATTTCCTCAAGCTTTGCCTGGTACTCCGCTTTATCCTTTTTGGTAAAGTAGCCAAGCTGAAGATTTTCAAGAACGGTAAGCTCTTGGAATATACGTCTTCCCTCGGGAACCTGAGCCATACCGAGTGAAACAAGCTTATGAGCAGGCATATTAGTTATATCCTTACCGTCAAAGACAACGCTTCCGGAAAACTTAGGTATAATGCAGTTAAGCGCGTGCATAATAGTCGTTTTTCCCGCTCCGTTAGCTCCGATGAGCGATACGACCTCTCCCTTATTTACTTCAAAGGAGACGCCTTTTACCGCTTTTATAAGTCCGTAATGGACTTCAAGATTTTTTACTTCAAGTAATGCCATATCAGTCATCTCCTAAATAAGCTCTGACAACCTCGGGGTTATTAAGAACCTCATCTACGTTACCCTCAGCAAGCACCTGACCGAAATTAAGAACGGTGAGTCTATCGCAAATGCCCGACACAAGACTCATATCGTGCTCGATTAAGAGTATCGTCATATCAAAGTTATCTCTTACAAATTTTATTGTTTCCATAAGCTCCGCGGTTTCCTGGGGGTTCATACCCGCCGCAGGCTCGTCAAGCAAGAGAAGCTTCGGCCCTGTTGCCAAGGCTCTTGCTATCTCAAGCTTTCTCTGCTTACCGTAAGGAAGGTTGCAAGCAAGGATATTTCTCTCTTCGAGAAGTCCGAAAATTTTGAGAAGCTCCTTTGCTTTGTTTCGCATATTCTTCTCTGTCTCAAAGTGAGACGGAAGTCTGAACATACTTACAAAGGGATTGCACTTGAACGCAGGGTTATTATGAAGTCCTACCATAACGTTTCGTATTACCGACATATTGTTGAAAAGACGAATGTTCTGGAAGGTTCTCGCTATTCCCTTTTGATTTATCGCTTCCTGCTTAAGTCCTTTAAGCTCTTCACCGTTAAGATAAAAAGTTCCGTACGTGGGCTGGTAAACCCCCGTAAGCATATTGAAAACAGTTGTTTTTCCCGCGCCGTTAGGACCGATAAGACCGTAAATCTCATTCTTTTTAATTTTTAAGTTTACGTCCTGCGCTGCTTTAAGACCGCCAAAGGAGATACCGAGATTTTCTGTTTTTAATACATAATTTTCCGACATATTACCCGTTCTCCTTTCACTTTTGATTTTTATCCGGCTTATCCGGAGTATAGGTCGTTAAGTTAAAGTCTGTAGAAAGCACCTCGTCGGTTATAATCTTGGTAGGAATTTCGTCCCATTCGCCTGCGTCATCTCTTATGTCAGACTCGCTCGATTTAACCTTGAATACCTTACTCATAATCTTTTCTTTAAGATTCTGAAGATTGAATTTCTCACGAACGTTCTTAAGCGCCGGAGCATTCTTATATATTACCATAACAATAAGAATCAGCGCATATACGAGCGTTTTTACAGCCGCCATATCACCGGAAAGCATAGATTTGAGAGCAAAGTTGATATAGGTTATAAGGATTGCCGAAATTATAGAGCCGCCGATACTTCCCATACCGCCAAGCACTACCATAACGAGAATTTCTATAGAATAATTATATGAGAAGAATGAATACTGAATGGGAGAGGTTGTTCCCGTATAGATAACGCCCGCAACTCCAGCGAAAAATGCCGAAACAACGAAAACGAACAGCTTATAATAGGTGACGTTAACACCCATAGCTTTTGCGGCTATCTCGTTATCTCTGATTGCGGTTATCGCTCTTCCGTGCTTTGAGCGTATAAGATTCTGAACAACGAAGAGCATAAATAATACCGCAATAAACGTAGGAATAAAGAGCGGTAAGGCTCGTTTTCCTGCTTTAAGATATTCGGTGTAAAACTCGGATTGAAGTCCCTGCGCACCGCCAAAGAAGGGCAGGTTTTTGCAAATGTTACGCACGATTTCTCCGAAAGCGAGGGTTACTATCGCAAGATAGTCACCGCGAAGACGGAGAGCAGGAAGCCCTACTATAAATCCGAACACCGCAGCACTGACACCTCCGGCTAAAATAGATATAATGAGAACGAGCGTCAGGGGAAGCGTTCCTGCAAGCGCATTTGCTACGGTTGCCCCAAGATATGCTCCAACGCACATAAAGCCCGCATGACCGAGAGAAAGCTCTCCGAGAAGTCCTACAACAAGATTTAAGGAAACCGCGAGAATAATACTATAACCTATCTGAATTAAGAGGTTCGGGGTCGCTCTGTTAAGCGCTCCAACGTAATAAAGAACGGTAAACAGAAGAAGTACCGCGCCAACGCCTATATAATTTACGTAATGCTTGAGCTTGAAAGCATTTTTTATATTTTTAAAATAATTTGACATATCAGCTACTCCTTTCTTCTTATACCTTTTCTCTACGCTTCTTACCGAGAAGGCCGGTGGGCTTAACGAGAAGAATTATAATAAGAAGGCTGAATTCAATAGCGGTTGTATAGGGCGCAATAGCGGGAACGCTGAGCGCAAGCTTCTCAATAACACCGAGAAGCACACCGCCTATCATAGCGCCGGGAATCGAACCTATACCTCCTATAACGGCTGCGGTAAACGCCTTTATGCCGGGCATTGAGCCGAGCGTCGGAGATACCGTGGGAATTTGCATAAGATAGAAAATACTTGCGCATGCCGCAAGCGCTGAGCCGATCGCAAAGGTGAGCATAATTATAAAGTTAACGTTAACGCCCATAAGCTGCGCTGCTGCTCTATCCTCTGAAACCGCTACCATCGCTCTTCCTGTTTTAGTAAGATTTACAAACAACGTAAGTCCTATCATTATTATGGTAGCTACTACGAGAGTTACAATAGTAGAATAGTTGATTCCCATAAACGAGCCGTGTATGGTAAAGTCAACGGGGTGCGATTTTGCACCGAATATCAATTGCGACATACCCTGCAAGAGATAGCTGACACCTATCGCCGTTATCAAAACCGCAAGCGGTGATGCGCCTCTTAAAGGACGATAGGCACACTTTTCAACCAAGACGCCAAGTGCGGTACACACGACTACGGATACAACAATAGCAAGAATTTTCGCACCGACGGTTTCTCCCATCATAAGAGTGGTAAACACAGCGTATGCACCTACCATTATTATATCACCGTGGGCGAAGTTAAGCATTTTTGCAATTCCGTATACCATAGTATATCCCAAAGCAATAAGAGCATAAATCGCACCTAAGCTGAGCCCATCTATAAGTGTACTCATTTTTAAGTTATCCTTTCAAAATTCGAGTTATAGGCTAATTTTGAAGCCTATTATTTACATTTTACAACTAAATAAGGATTTTTTTAAAAACCCCTATATATAGTTTTGGCTTCGCGCAGAATTAGCTCTGCGCGAAGTCCATTTGAATATTAGTTAAATTCAACTATCTTGGGAGCCTTGGAGCACTTACCGTCAGCAGTCCAAGTCATTCCGTTACCGGTAATACCGTTATAGGAGAAGTCGGAAGAAATAACTGCGTTCTTAACTGCGGTGGAAACCTCTTCGGCAGAAAGCTTATAATCTTTAACGCCTGCCTTTTCAAGGGCTGCTGCGATAACCATAACAACGTCATAAGCGTCAGCTGCGAACTGATCGGGCTTTTCGCCGTACTTAGCTTCATATGCAGCTACGAATGCCTTAACGTTTTCTTCCTCGGAGTTAACATCGAAGGGAGTGATGTACATAATCTTGTTAGTGATATCCGAAATATAGTCAGCAATACCGTCAAATCCGTCGCAACCGAAGAATGCACCGTCATATCCCTTTGCAACTGCAGCCTTCATAAAGAGCTGAGCTTCATTATAATAGAAGGGCATGAACACTACGTCGCAATCCTTGAGTGCTTCTGCCTGTGTGGAGAAGTCAACCTTATTTTCTGCATCGAATTTCTGCTCAACGTAGGTTACGTTAAGCTCAGCCATCTTAGCCTTGAATGCCTGGTAGATACCGTCAGAATAAGGATCAGAGGTATCGTAAAGAGCTCCTATCTTAACGTAAGCTGAGTTAGCTACGATATTCTCTGCCGCAAGAGTACCCTGGTCGGGATCACCGAAGCAAAGGCGGAAGGAATAATCCATATTGTCAATTACCTTATCAGCAGAGCCGGAGGGCGTCATGCAGAATACTTTATCTACGTTTGCCTTCTTTGCAAAGGCTTCCGCAGAACCACTTGTTACTCCACCGAGAGATATCTGCATACCTGCGTCATAAAGCACGTCGTAGTTTGCTGCTGCCTCGTCTGCGCCTGCCTGGTCATCAAGGATTGCGAAGGAAAGCTGAAGTCCGCCCTTCTTGTTATATTCTTCAACTGCGAGCTGAGCTCCGTTCTTTACAGAGTTACCGTAAGATGCTGCGTCTCCGGTCAAGGGACCTGTTGCACCAATCTTAAAGCTGTTCTTCTCGAACGTTTTATCAGCACACGATGTAAGTGCGAATGCTGCGGTTGCCATAGTTGTTACAGCCAAGACGGCGGCTGCTACCTTTTTAAATACGTTTTTCATTTTTGTTTTCTCCTCAGAGTTATTTATATTTTAATTTTTTAAAAGCGAAAATAAAAATAGCATACCCTAGAACGTATGCTAAAACAAATATCAATGATTATAATTAATATAATAATATGATAAAAAATTTAAGCACATATTCGTACGTCAATATATTTTTTTGTTATTCGGCATAGGCCGAAAGAATCTAGTATAACACTTTTAATAATAAGTATATCTTCCAGAATAATAGCGGAAATATTTTTTCCGAAGTTAAGAGAAGAATCAGCTATTTCGCTATGAGCAGTATAATTATTCATCTCAGCAACTCTCGTCATTTGTATTTCCCCCTTCGTAAAAGATGTTCCTATTATAGTCCTTTTTTTTGCGTTTGTCAATACTTTTAGATATGAAATTTTCTCATACCTATACTTATTTCTTGAATATATTGAATTTTCATCATCATCATAAACAATTTATATCGCTTCAGCATATAGTTTTTAGGCGTTTTGCACATAAAATAGCTCATTTTAAAGTTTTTTCGACTGCAAAAAACTTTTATGTTTTTTAAAAATACTTCTACATATACGTACAAATGAATAAAAAACCGTAAAACTTCCTTTATATGAATAATTTTCCCTTGATTTTGATAAAGTCTTTTTACTCTCTATTCTCTATAATGATTATTTTCTTATAAACAGTGGGCTTCACTTACCTTCGATGCAAAATAGTTGGGCGACCTGCGATAACACAGGTCGCCCAAGAGCATTGTTTTTTATTTGTTCTGCGAGCTGCAGCTTGCAGCTCATCAACGTCTGTCTTATCCTACAAGACCCGAACGCTCTATACCCTGAACGAGATACTTCTGGCAGAAGAGATACAGAATAAGAAGCGGTGCTATAATAAGCATACCTGCCGTATTCTGAATAACGTTCTGATACAAGCCCCATCCTGCGAACGTCTGGTACTGCAAGAGAGAGTCAGGAGGAGTTCCGTAAACGTCCGACATAAGATAGAAGTCGGCGCTGCTCCAGAAGAGTCCCGTATAGAACTCATCCGTCCACTGCCACGAGAATGAGAACAAGAATATCGTTATCATCATGGGAACTGAAAGCGGAAGTATTATCTGGAAGAATGTACGGAACACGCCCGATCCGTCAACGTATGCTGACTCTTCAAGCTCATCGGGAACACCCTTAAAGAACTGACGCATAAGGTAGATATAAAGACCGTTCTTAAACGCAAGTCCCGTTATCGAAAGAATTATGAGAGGCCACATAGAGTTGTTAAGAATTAACGTTTTTCCCAAAATCAATTCGATAGGACCCTTATATCCCCAAGCCTGAACTGTAAGAATATCAAAGTTGATGAAGTGAGGAGCAATAGAATACTGCAACGTTCTATGAGGAATAATCATCGAAACGACAACTATCAACATAATAAGCGTGTTACCCTTAAACTTGAACTTAGCAAGACCGTAGCCTATAAGGCATGCGACAAGTGTCTGCAAAAGCGCGCAAACCAAGGATATCAAAAGCGTATTAAAGAACGCTGAGAAATAGTGGTTTTCGGTTATGATAAATTTGTATGTATCAAGCGTGAAATGCTTTGGAATAAGCGAAACCGTTGAGTCAACGATGTCTTCCTTAGTCATAAACGAGCCGGCAATTCTTGAGAAGAATGGATAAAGAATTACGTAAGATACGCCAAGCATAAGTATAAATCTTATAACGTTAATCGCAACCTTTATCCAAGTATTTCCCGTTTTGAGCTTGCTCATCATTCTTTCTTTAAAGGAGAGCTTACCTTCGTAGTCAACATGTATTGAATTCTTTGTTTCTTTTGTTACGTATGCATTTGAATTTTCCATGCTGCCACCTCCTTAATCTCTTCTCTGATAGAATATGAACGACGATGCTATAGCCGCTATGGCAGCTATTATAAGCATAATAACAAGGAAGTATATCCAAGACATAGCCGTCGCTTTATAAGTACTACCGATTGCCTGTTTTTCTATGAATTTAATCATAGTATTCTCTGTTCTTGTAAAGGCGTCAATAACAGTATAAACACCGTTTACGAGAATCATAGGAGATATCATCGGGAATGTTACCTTCCAGAAGGTTTCCCAACCGGTAGCGCCGTCTATGCGGCACGCTTCGTAAATCGAAGGAGATATCGACTGCAATCCCGCAAGGAAGATAAGCATCTGAACACCCGAGTAGTTGATGATATTATAAACGTCGTTTACAATACTAACAACGTACGTAACGAGCTCGCCGCCGACCTTCATGCTTGCGAACAGCTTTTCTACGTCAAGCGCAGATATAATCTCGTTTGCGCCGCCCTGACCTGAACCGTCATTGATACCCTCTTGAGACTGTGCCGACATAAAGTCGCTGGCATTTATAGTCTCCATAATACCCGTAGAAACTATAACGGGAAGGAAGAATATAGCACGGAATGCTGCTCTACCAAGCATCTTCTGGTTCAAAACAACAGCTATGAAGAGCGAGAAAATTATTACCGCGGGAACTTCAAATATAAGCTGCTGAATACCTGCTACAAGACTCACCGTAAAGCCCGAGCTATCGGTAAATGCGGCTATGTAGTATTCAAATCCTACAAAGTCATACACAATATCTCCGGGAACCGTTGCATAGTCGGGAGAACTCATACTGAACCATATTGAGTCAAGAAGGATAGGAAGATATATGAGAACTACGCCAAGGATGAAAGGCAGAACGAACACGTAGCCCGCACGAGCTTTTCTTGCGTCAAGAGAAACTTTCTTTCTCTTCTTGAGCAATCCGTTAGAATCGAGTTCGGAGTTATCTATTACCGGAGCCGATACTTCAAGCTCTTCGGAAACCTGATTTAAATTTTCACTCATTTCTCTCTACCTCCTTATCCTATTCTTACATACTCGTACTTGCCGAGGGTATATTTATTTCCGCCGCCAAGATCTACGGTTACGGAATAAATGTTGTAGTTAAGTATGAACTGCACTGTATCAACCGTACCGTCAGCAAGAGTCTTCTGGTAGGTTACAAGAGCAATATTACCTATATCGTTGGTATAATCGGTGTAAACGTAATTCTTATCGGTTGCGATAGAATCGGTGAAGAAGGAATACTTTGATTCGTATTCAAACTCAACCTCGAAATCAGCAGTTACGTTTGCGCCGCTGCTTGCAAGCGAAACAACGTAATTATCTACACCGGTAACCGAAGCATATTCTGCCTCGTATTTAGCTACAAGCTCGTTTATAAGAGCTTCAAAGGTAACGTCACCGTCAACCTTATAAGCCTTTGCCTCATCAAGAGTAAGATTCAAGATGCCTGCAAACTCACTCATAAGACTTGCCGTATCTACGTCAAGAACAAGATTCTTTGCTCCGGGATCTGCGGTTGCCTGAAGCTCACTGTAGCCTGCCGCAACAGCGCTCTTAATAGACGCTTCGAGAAGCTCTGCCATTTCAAGCATAAGAGTCTTGTAGTTCTCGTCAAGCTCCTTATCATCTCTTACGCGCTCACCTATAATTATCTTGTGATCGGTAATGAGATAATCCTGAAGATCAGAGGTTACGTCATTGAGCTCCTTATAGGTTCTTACTATATTCTCATACCAGGAAGAATAGTTAACTCCGTAGTAATCGCTGAGAATCAAATCTTCCTTCATAAAGCTTGTGTTCTGGTAGCAAAGGATATAGTAGAGAGATGCTCCTGACTCGATAGCTCTGAGCAATTCATATCTGGGAGCTCCCGCATAGTTAATGGGAGTACCTGTGTAATTTACAGAGCCGTGAAGAATCATTCCAACAAACGGAATAGCGTATGAGGAATGCTTGAAGTGGCTCGAGTCAATGCTTGCGTTAAGGATATGAGAAGCATACTTAAGCGTATAAGCATTACCCTTATCAAGCATAATATCAAGCTCGTCTTCGTTTGCGATTCTGTTAAGAACCGCTGTTACGTAATTTTCCGCATCGTCACGGTTTACGGGAACGTCCTCATCAAAGTTGGAGTTGAGGTCCGAGCCCATAGTGGACAAGGAAATCGACGTAATATCGTACTTCGAATATTTCTTCGAGAACTTGCTGTAAAGCTCATCGAGAGATTCGGGGCTTATAACAAGTGTAAAGTAGCTTATGTACTGACTTGTAATAGCATCGTAAACCTGCTGCGAAGCATAACGCCCGTCAATCATTTTCGAAACGTTCTGTCTCTTCGAAACACCGTCGAACATCGAGGAATTTGAGAGATACATAAAGTCGAAGTCGGGATAGATTCCCATATTCGCTCCATCATCTGCAACCTCTTTTGAGTACTCAAGAAGCTTCTTGAATTCTCGCTTTCCGCCGCAAGCCTTTTCCCATCTGAGCTTGGTGGGATATGCACCGGAGAGACCGTTCTTGGTAAAGCCTGTCAGACGGAAATTAATATTGTCAATGACAAACTCCTTGTATCCGTCGGCAATAGCCTGATACTCTGCTTTCTTCGTAGCGTCAGCCTCTGCATCGGCAAGAGCCTGATAGCGATTAGCTTCCTCCTCGAATACACTCGCCGAATTGTAAAGCTCCTCGTACATAGTAACGATATTTTCAAACTCGGTAAGAGGTATATTCTTGGTTACGGGGAAGGAGAGAACCTTGGTGATTATCTCCATCGAACCGAGAGCCTCTATATAAAGAGGAAGATTTTCCTTGATATTGGTAAGAGCTTTAAGCGTACCGTTATTATAAAGGTAATCACGGTAGTAGCTTGCCATACCAACGTAATTTGTGGGATAGTACTTTCCGCTGACACCGGAGCTGAGCGCTTCATCGGTAAGCATTACGTATCTTGTTACGTAAGAGCCGTTGAACTTCGAATCGGATACTATCGTATAAGAACCTGTACCGCCTACCGAAATCGTATCGGAAATGTCATATTCATCCGAAGGATAGGGAGAATACTGGCAATATACGCTTCCGAGCTGGTTAACACCTGTTCTGAATACGATTCTTGCGAGAGACGCGCCCTCTTCAAGAATTGCGAAGAAGCCGTTAGTTACAGTTTCAACGCCGTATGTAGCGTTAGTGAGAGTGCTGGATTTTTCGGTGGTCACTATTCCGAAAACTGGCATGGAAACCTGCTCTCTGTGAGCACCGGTAACCTTTGAGTAACAGTAATCGCTTCCATAGGTTTCGGCAGAAACGGCAGTGTTTTCACTGACACCCTTTTCCGCATTATAGAAGTCGGTAAAGTCAACTATGGTACCGCTTCCGTCTGGGAAGAATACGTATCCTTCCTTGGTGGTATTACCTGCTCCGAAATACTCAAGAAGAGTTATGGACTCAAGGTTATATACCGTTTCATCGAAGGATATCGAGTTAGCGGGCAAACGTACCGAAAGGCTTCCGTCGTCATTGAATCTATATTCGATAGAGCATCTGAATACGGGCTTAACGGCAGTGTTATCAACGTAGCCGCACTCGTCCTCATCCTCGAACATTTCATCGAATGAGTAGTCCGTAACGTATCTCTTGAACGCTTTGGAAGCGTTAGACTTTGCGGTATTTGTTTCACCTGTAAATACGTAGATGGGATCGCGGTTCTCGTAAATAGCAAGCTCGGGATCACTGTAGAACTGCTTAATCATTTCATCGTACGCTGACGAGGTTGCAGCTCTTTCAAGATTCTTAAGAGCGTAACCGCCTGCTGCGATGTAAAGAGTCATAAGGTCGCCGTAAATGGTAGTAATTCTACCGTAAACGTCAGCGCTGATAGCGCCTGCCTTATACATCTTGTTGCATATATCGTTGCACGACTCTACGTACTTCTTTATGCAAGCAAGATTGAGCGTTCCCTTATAATAAACGTTTTTCTTCTGAACAGAATCCTTGTCAGATTCCTTGTTATACTCCTTCGATCCGAAAAGATCATAATCGAAGCCGTCGGAATACTTATTGACAGAACAATGCTCCTCCATAAGACGAGCATATTCCGTAAGCATAGGAACAAGAAGCATTTCTTCAAGCTCGGATGCCTTTATACGTCCGGGAAGAAGATATCTCTTAACGGTATCGCCAAGAGTGTAATTAACTCTTATACCGTTATCAATATAATCCGTAGAAATCTGAGCTCTTGCGGCAGCCTCCTCGCTTGATGCAAGGACGGGTTTTTCGCTGGTGGATATAGCCGAGAGCGTAACGGATAACTGGCTGCTTACCTTATTTCTGTCCGCCGCACTGTTTATGTGCGAGTAGTTATAGGGGTTACTCGTGAGAATCTGACCCGTCACTTTGTTGCAGTAGTAAAGCGCGCCGGTGTATCTGTTTACGTATATGACGTAGTTGCCCGATTCGAGAGGGAGAAGGTATCCCTTATCCATCTCGTAGGTGAGCATTTCGTCGGCAGACGCAAACTCGTACGAGGTAACGGCTTTTGCGACTTCTATTATCTGCTCTTCGCTAAGAGTCGAAGCCTCGGAGTTTCCGGTATAGGCTGCGCTGACAGTAAAGGGAACGGCAGCCGCTACCGTAGTAAAAATCATTACAGCCAATAAAGCAGATGATAATATTCTTTTAAGTTTCATTCAGTTTACCTCCTGCTTAATTAGGCTCGGTTCGCAATTTCCGTTATTATGGAAATTACAAATGTTGCCATCTTCATTACAAGGCTTGAGAAGAGTATCGCAACGAACATAATAACTGCCATCGCAACTATCGTGCAAATCGTTATAAGAACGTTCTTTCCAAGCGAGTAATCGTGAGTTACAAGCATACCGAAGAACAGAAGCAATGCTACCCAAATATAACCAAAGGTTACAAGAAGGCTTACGATTGATCCCTCGGTTGCAACGAGTACGTTTGTAAGAATTGTTGAAGTTATTACGAATAAGGGAAGGGGCGCGAGCGAATAGGTCGTCGCGATAAAGATATCCTTGAAGCTTCCCTCACCCTCAAAGAGTGTTGTTAAGCACCAGTTTCCAAGGCACCAGAGTATTACGGGAACCGCTACTGCAAGCACCTGAACGAATACCGTCGAATAGGTGTCTCTAGGATTGAAGATGTAACCTCTGCCTATTGCCTGGTAGAAGAATGCAATAATGGTAATACCGAGAATTGTAAATCCGCCTCTTACCGAGCCTCTCTTCTCGTGCTTCAAATCCCAGAAGCCGTCGAATGGGTGGAAGGAAAGATGGAATACGAAGAGAAGCTCTTCAAGATACGTCTTTCTGCCAACCTTGAGCGACGTAGCCTTATTTTTCTTCTTAGCCCAGCCGAGGAACTTAACAAGTCCTACGCAAAGAGCTATAACGAGAATAAGGAGAGGAAGAAGCCAGGTTCCTATAATGTCTTTACGTATTTCGGCAAAAGCTTTTGAATACTGCTCGGTTTCGTAAGCGCTGGAGAGCATCTCCATAGCCTCATCATATTTGCCCTGGCTGTAAAGAGCCTTACCAATACCGATATAAGCCAAGTCGAAGTTGTTGTTCTGTGTAAGAACCTGCTCCCAGTACAAGATAGAATCAGAATACTTATGCTCGTTCTCACTCTTAAGCGCTGCCATAATAGTATCGCAGTACTCTGTGGGAGAATAAACCGTAATTCTATCGCTCGTTCCACTACCGTCAAGAGAAAGAATATAATTAATTCCGTCAATATTCTGGTAGGTTATAGCGTCGAGCTGCTCACCGTTACCGAGCTGGTCACCGTAATCTCCAAATGCAAACAAAAGATTACCGTTCTCGTCATAGGTGAAGATTCTGGAACGTGTTTTATCAAGAATAGACCAGGAGCCGTATTCTCCAATAGCAACGTCTATGATCTTGGACACTCCAAGACCTTTAGAGAACGTCGATACGGCAACCTCTCCGCCCGGGTCGAAGAAGCCGTTACGCTTCATTATCTCAACTCCGGCAGAGTTAAGCTTCTTGACTGGAGAATAGTCGGGATTTTTTGTTTTTATTGCGGCAAGCTGCTTAGACTCGTCAATGTTACTGTTGGTTACATATACGAAGCCGTGATCGTCAACCGTAATATTGTTATAGGTAACGGGAATGTTACTGATCTGATTTTCTCGCTGCTCTCTGGTCTGGAATCTCTTCCAAATCATTTCTACAACGCTGTAAGTAACCTTCTGCGCTCCTATAAATCCTGTAAAGTCACCGTCGGACGACATTACTATAACACCGTCTGTACAGGTGGGAGATACTACGAAGATTCTTCCGTATTTATCTACCGCCATTGCCTGAGGCTTAAACGCCGCCTCGTCAATAAGAGTAGATTCGGGTTTGCTTATGGTCTTAATATAATTGTAATTTTCGTCAAATATTACTATTCTCGCATGACCTGTATCACAAACGTAAAGATACGCGTCACCGTCTGCTGTTGCGGAATTGGTTACGTATACACCGTCAGGCTCGAGGAAGGTCTGCATCGTTCCGTACTCGTCCTCGTACGTATCAACTACCGCTACCGCGGAATAGTACTTGTTAAGAACTACAACTCTGTTATTGTCTCTGTCAGCGAGGATCACATTACCGTCTTCGTCGGTAACCATATCTGCCGCGCGAAGTCTTGCAAGGTTAGAATTTCCGTTTGCAAACTTCTCAAGGTTCATATCAGCGTAGTCTATCGTAACGCTGGGAGCGTATGCTGTGGGAGATTTAAGAGGCTCTCCGTCTATTGAATACGTGTACGTTTCATACGGGCTGAACGCTGAGGAATATACGGTGCCGAAGAGCATAGCAAGTATCAGCGAGAGAATCAAAAATTTTGAAAGTCTTCTTTTCATATACTCTTCCCTCCTTAATCCTTCATACCCGACGATCCCATCGTTTCGATGATCTGGCTCTGGTTAAGTACGAATACCAAAATCGGAACAAGCATCATTACAACGGTTGCAGCGGCGCCTGCGCCGGAACGGGCAATACCACCCGTAAGGATCTGCTGAATCGCATAGTTGAAGGTTTTTAATTCCTCTGAATGTATGTATATAGACGATCCCGAGTTCCAGAGGTTTTTGAAGCACTCGATGATAAGAGTAAGCCAAGCAGGCTTAACCATAGGCATAGCAATTGTCAAATAAGTTCTGAATTCGCTTGCACCGTCAAGTCTTGCAGACTCAAGAACGGTGTCGGGAACCGACGTTTCCATAAACTGCTTCATAAGGTAAAGACCGATGGTCGTTGCCATAGATGGAACGATTATGGAAAGATACGTATCTATCCAACCGAACGCGGAAAGAATAATAAAGTGCGTTACCTGGTTAACGGTTGAATGGAACATAAGCGACATAACTATAATCTGGAAGATTGCTTTTCTTCCGGGGAAACGAAGTTTTGCGAGTGAGTAAGCCGCCATAGATGCGAAGATAAGGTTACCTATCGTACCGCATATAGTGATGAATACCGTGTTGAAGATGTATCTCGAGAAAGGTACCCACGAGTCACCCATAAGAGTGAACAGGTCTCCGAAGTTCTCAAGCGTAGGTCTCATAACGATAAACTTTGGCGGGAACATGAAAAGCTCGTCAAGCGGCTTAAGAGACTGAATTACAACGTAATACATAGGAAGGAACATGAAAAGTCCCATTATCGTGAGCATTATGGTAATACCGGTGTCTCCTCCGGCGGATCTGTTGAGAACGACTCTGTGTCCTCTTGTTCTTAACTTATTTGCCATATTACTCACCTACCTTCGAAAGTGCCTTCTTAATAATAATGTTAGATGCAAACATTATTACGAAGAGGACAACTGCAATTGCCGATGCGTAACCAACCTCATAACGCTGGCCTCCGTAGTCATTCAGGTGGTGCATTATGGTATGCGCCGCATAGTCAACCGACGGGAATCCGCAAAGAGCGTCAACTACCGCTCCGAAGCCGAACGAGTTAGTGATAGCAAGCACGGCACCGAACATAAGCTGGGGACGCATTGTAGGAAGCGTTATGTACCAAAGCTCTTGCCAACGGTTCTTGATGCCGTCAACAGCGGCTGCCTCGTACATTGAGCGGTCGATGGTCTGGAAGCCTGCGATGAATGACAGGAACGCCGTACCGAGTGAGGTCCAAAGCGCAACTACTATACAAAGAGGCATTACGTAGTCCGCATTTTCAAACCAGAGAATCGGCTCGGAAATTACTCCCAAATCTATTAAGGTTGCGTTTACCCATCCGTAAGAGTCGGACGAGAAGAGCGTTTTCCAAATAAGGTAAACCTGACCCGAGATAGAGGGCGCGTAGAATATGAGCGTTACTACCGCGCGGATCTTGGGAGGAAGCTCGTTGATGAACCACGCGATAAGAAGCGAAAGAAGATAGGAAACAGGTCCTGTTATCGCTGCGAATATCAACGTGTTCTGACAAGCGAGAAGGAATATATCGTCTTCAAGGAAGAGACGGGTATAGTTCGTGATACCCTTAAAGCTGGGCATCTCCAACATATTAAAGTCCGTAAGACTCAGAATCATCGAAAGGAATACGGGAAGAATAGTGAATATGATGAAGAGGAGGAAGAACGGTGCCAGCATAAAGTATGCCGTCTTATTGTTCTTCATCTCTTCCCATGTCCATCTAAGCTTCGATACTTCAGAGCGTTTAACTGGACGATTTATCTCTGCATTAGTCTGTGACATTTAATTTTCTCCTTACATATTTTCGTACTACTTTACGAAGCTGCAGTTACTGATGGTGGCTCTTCGCCGGGTTCAAGAGTAGGAAGATCAAACTCCTCTCTCTTACGCTTAATTTCCGCATTGATAGTGTCAATGTAGCCTTTAAGCGCATCTACGGCGTTAGCGCCGTCGTTTACTGCTGCAAGGAACGCAAACTTGGTATATCTGTTAATGATATAAGAGCCGGGGTAGTTTACGATTGAGGAAAGATGCGCCATCTGCTCCTTAATCGCTGCCTTTTCGCTAGCTGTCCAAGAAAGATTCTCAAGAGCTTTTACGTTTGCAGATTCATATTTTGCGGAGGGGCCTATAAGGGCAACCATCTTGTTACCGTAGTTTGCCTGAATATCTGCGCTGGTCTCCCACTGAACGTACTGCCATGCGCTGAGAAGGTCATCGCATCCGTGAAGAATTACGGCAGCGCCTATACCTGCAAGAGAATCGTAATTGAATTCCTTCGTGCCATCCTCTTTTTCACGCCATGAGCCGGGAAGCGAGGTGAACTCCCAAAGTCCTTCAATTTCAGTTGCGTAAACTACAAGCTGGTTGTATATACTTGCGTAATCACCGATAATGATAGGCATCTCACCCGTTCTGAAACGGTTTGCCGCATCGTACGATACGGGGAATGAGTAGTCACTGTAAAGTCGGCATACGTAGTCGAACGCTTCAAGAGCAACGTTGGAGTCAAGGTCAATCTTCGCGCCCTGATAGTCGGGATCGTTAGGATACTTCCACATATTGCCGCCCTTCTGGTAGATCATAAAGTCTATTGCGGCGATATAGTTAACACCGATGGACATATTGTTCGTCTGAAGAACGGGAAGAATCGAGAGAAGCTCATCCCATGATTCAGGAACCTCTTCTCCAAGCTCCGCAAGCACGTCCATACGGTAGAACATCATCGAGAATCCCATCGTCTGCGGGATACCGTAGGTTACGTCAAGAAGAGTAACCGTATCCATAGCCGCTTCAACGAAATTGTAATCATCTCCGGGCTGAATACCATTCTTAATGTCGAAGCCAATTACATCATCAAAGCACTTCGTGTTAAATGCTGTCTTTACTCCGTCTCCCGTATAGGTCTCGGACGCTTTGAGCGTTACGTAAGTTCCGTCTGCGTTCTTATATGTATAATAATTGGAAGAAAAGATTTCGTTTTCAGTTTCAGTAAGGCGTTTATCGTTACCGCTGATACCTAAAACAGCGTCTCTTATCGCGTAGTTAATTACGTCGGAAGAGCCAAGTCCCATATATACGTCGGGACCCTTACCGGAAAGAATCGAAGGAAGAAGAGTTCCTCCGGTTACAAGCTTCAAGGTTACCGCAGTTCCGGTAGAGTCGGTGAAGCTATCCTTTGCGTCTATCATAGTACGCCAAATCTGCGACTGGTCGCGTCCTGTCGCAAGCCATACGTCAATAGTCTTCGTATCCTCGGTGGGAAGCGTTGTAAGACCCATCTGATCGTATTCGGTGAAGAACGAATAGAAGAAGGATTTTACTTCATGCCACAAGGACTTGAAAAGGTTAGGCTTAGCGCGCTTAAGCGCTTCCTTGTCACTCGCGTCAACGGGAGAAACAGATATACTGTCAACAACCATCGAGCTGGACTTAGAGTTGTTTATCCAAGTACCGAGAGTACCCAGATAGGACTTGAGGGTTGACATATTTGCCGCGATATAGAATCCGTCGTCTGAGCCCATCTTGTCAAGAAGAATTGCGATAGTCTCAAGCGTTGTGGTATGAGAACCCGTTCCGCAAAGCTTCTCGAATTCTTTCTTTACGTTATCAAGCTCGATAGCCTGATTAAGAAGCTCGTAAAGAACCTCGGGCATAACGTCAAGGAATTTGTAATCACGGTATTCGTCAGGGTCGTTACCCGTAAGCTGAAGTATCTTGAGGTAGCAATCATTAATGGAATCAAGCGAATCCTCTACTCTCTTGATAAGCTCCTTAAGGCTTCCGAGCGAGCACTCGAGATATACGGTGTACTCAACACCCTTCTCAAAGTAAAACTCAAACTCGTTGCCGTTACCGTCGGAAATATAGTCAGACTGCCAATCCTTATCGTAATTGAACTGAGCGTTGTACGCTTCAAGGAAAGGAGCCGAGGGAGTTCCGTCTGCAAGTCCGTAGTCACCGCCTGCAAGCTTGATGCAACGGCAGATATACATGCCCTGGAGAGCATCCTGCTTATAGCGCATCGAGAACTTATACATACCGCTCTCGTTAACCTTGAACTTGTAAGCAGCCCACTGACCAACGGTCTTATAGCTGTTCTCACCTATTACGTTGTAAAGCTGAGCCTTCGAGGAAATGGGATAGGTTCCCGCAGACGTATTATCGTTAGTCGCATATACGGAAGAGTCGGAAACGATGTCCGGGAACTCCGCCTCGATAACCGTAACCGTTCCGTTCTGGGGAGCAGTCTTGTCCTTGTATTTTTCCTTGAATTCCGCATACGTGGGGATAGACTCCTCGGTGTTGGTTGCGGGTACAAGCTCAATAGAGCTTACAACCATAGGCTCTCTCTCTGCTTCAAGAGTAAGAGTGTGAGTACCGTTAAGTATGTAGAACTTGAAGTAGGAATCGTAGTAGCCCGTCGTATCCTGGCAGTAGTAGGTACCCCAAGAAGCAGTCTGCGCAATCTCGGGAGCCATAGAGTTACCGTTGATATCCTGCGAAATTTTATGAGTCGTTACGGTCTTCTTACCGCCCTTGATGTCGGTAACTATCTTGTAGTAACCGTCATCCTTGGTTTCGTATTTAACCGAATAGTTGTCAGGCTCAGTCGTATCGGTGGTCTCTACCTTCTCAACGGTCTTGGTTTTCCAATTCTTGTTGAAGTTGAGGTGGCCCGCTTCCGAGAAAGGAATCTTCTCGTCGATAAGGAGCTTTCTCTCGATAGAGCTTATGCTGCTCTCCGACGTCTGACAGGTGTAATACTCGATTTTGATGAAGTAAAGGCCCTTCATAGACTCGTCAACCTGGAAGGTCCAAGTAGCCTTACTCGTTGCGGAAAGATATACCGCATTCTCGTAATCGTAGTTCGGATTTTTGAAATCCACCCAAGAGTTTGCTTCGCTCTCCGAAACTTTCTCAGCGCCGGTAACTGCATCCAGCGGCACTACGATTGCATCGGAGCCATAAGCGCTTCCCGACTCAGCATTCTGGTAGGCTTCGAGATAATCAGAGTAGGACGTCATACCTACTACAGATTTCATTTCCTCCAGAGTCGCCGCGGTGGTATCGGGCTTAAGATCGCCCGCCGATGCCGCAAAAGCAACGACGCTGAACAAGGTTGCGACAGAAAGAACAAAGCAAATCACTTTCTGAAACAATGACTTCTTCATGAAATAATTTCCTCCAAGAAATTCTTTTTCGCCCGCATAATATAATACGGGCATTTACAACGAAAATTATAGCACAACAATTAAAGATTGTCAAGAATCGCATTTTTTATCTCTTTTAGCAAAATTTATAAAAAAAAGCTATATTTTTTTAACAAATAATTCTTAATGTAAATATTTGTTTGCACCGATTTTTTGCAACATCGAAAGAAAAACAAAGAAGTAAATCAAATTTACCATTCTGATTTATCACGCTTGGGTATTACTTAGCTTTTTTTGTTTTGGGTAAATTTTATTTACCATACCTAAGAATTGACGACGAAATATTTTGTTCAAAAAACCTCAAGCGCAGTTTTTAGTAAACTTGCACAAAAAAGTTGCCACTTTTTCTACATATGCAACATTTTTCCGTAAATAGCCGTTTTTTTCACGGGTCTGGTTCTTTTTTTCTGGCAAAACGCCGTTTTTATCCTAAAAACAACAAAAAAAGAGCAGCCTTAATGACGAAAATCACGCCATCGGCCGCTCTTAAAACAATTTAATTTAAAGAAGAAAATCCATCACAAGCATAAGGCAAAATCCCGCGATAAGCGAGAAGGTTGCTCCGCTTTCAGCTCCGTGAGAATGGGTTTCGGGTATCATTTCATCGCTTATAACGTAGAGCATAGTTCCACCGGCGAAGCTTAAAGCAAACGGCAAAACCGCTGCCGAAATGCTTACGGCAAAGTAGCCTATCATAGTACCGATAACCTCGACAAGTCCGGTCAAAGCCGCATAAAGAAATGTTTTTTTAGGCTTTATTCCCGAAGCGAGCATAGGACTTATAATTACCATACCCTCGGGGATATTCTGAAGAGCTATACCTGCCGCTATCACGAATGCCTCGGCATCGTTCCCTGTTCCGAATCCGACTCCCGCGGCAATTCCCTCGGGAAAGTTATGAATAGCTATCGCAAGAACGAAAAGAATCACCTTATCAATCGAACGGTTTCTTCTGTGCTCCTCTATCTCGACATCCCCCTCCTTGACGGTATGCAGATGCGGAACGAGCTTATCTATAAGCTTCATACAAAAAGCTCCTACGGCTATACCGGAAATAGTTACCAATATTCCGTATTTTCCGCCGTATTCAAGTGACGGAACGATAAGTCCCAGCACCGCCGCGCACAGCATTATGCCTGCGGCAAACGCAAGAACTATATCGCTGAATTTATGAGATATATTCTTGAATAAAAATCCTATAATCGCTCCTATGACGGTAGCTCCGCCTACTCCGAGCGCCGTTAAAAGTACAATTTGCATATTTTTCTCCATTTGACGTCTTACAAAAGACGCGCTTATAAAACTATACGTTACAGAAAATCGGCTGCCGTATAAAAGCAGCCGATAAATCTTTAATACTTGCCCTTCTGCTTAATGTCAATTCACTATAATTCTCGCAAGCATACCTGCTTCGTGATACGGATTTCCCGATAATATGTACTGCGGAATTACAGTATGAACCTCTTCCCCGCCGTTTTTATACGTGGCGCATACCTCGGAATAGAACTGACTGTGCCAGTGACCTGCAAATATTGCCTTGACTACGTCGGCATTTTTGGTAATAAGGTCATAAACCTTGCAGGTTACTTCGTCCGAATGCTCGGCACCGCCAATGAATTTGGGATTAGCCTCGATATCGGTAGTTTTATATGCACCGCTGTTCTCTATAACAGCTCTTGCGCAGCTTTCGGCGGGATTTTTCGATACAATAGGCTCGTGCTGGAATATAAATATTATCATCCCTTCTTCTTTTGCGCGAGCTATATCCGCCTCGAGCTTCTCTATCTGCTCGGGAAGATATTTTGTCTGGCTATTATCAATAACCACGGCTATTATCTTATTCGCAAGGACACGGGAATAGTAATGAATATCGTGCGGCCATACTGCTCTTAAAATATTGAGCCTTTCCTCAAGAGGAAGCTTATCCGGGATACCCGTTTGCATCTGTTTCGTATAATCGTGGCCTCCGAGCGCCACCATAGCGTCGGGATATTTTTTAAAAAGATTCGCCTTGGTGTAATTAAGCGAGCCGTTCGAGAGATAATCGAGGGTATCTCCGAGAACTACTGTAGCATCGCAAAAATCGCACGCTTCAAGAGCCTTTGCTGCAGGGATAGCCCACTTAAGATTTTCGGGCCATTTGCGGCATTTTTCGGTATATACGAGCTCCTCGTCCTCTCTATCATCCTGGTTGCATACGTTAAAATGCATATCCGCTACAGCTCCGATAATAAACGGAGTATCAAGACCAAGATTAAAATCAAGATTTATATCGGCAACAAGCTGACGCGTGGTTTTTAACCTATACATATCGTAATGGGGATCGGGATTATATATAATTCTCGGTGGAATCGAAACAAACTCTTCCTTTTCTTGCGAGAAAAACCATTCTCTTTCCTTTAAGCTCTTCATAACTTTATCCTCTTTTTATTTTATTCCATATGGAATTTACTGACATTAGTTTATCACACAAAAGAATAAATTTCAATAGAAAAGGTCATTAAAATTCGGTTTTTTTGAAAAACATAAATTTATTTTGCAATATGGCTTGCTTTTTTCGTTTTGTTGTGGTAAAGTGGACCTGAACGGAAAATATTATATAAAAATCATCCGTTCCCCTAGCGTGATCTTACCTTTTCACACAGTGAAAAACTTTCCTAAAACGATAAGCATTTCTTCACAAGGTGAAAAACTTTCGCGCAGGAAAACTTTGTATGCGGAAAAACCTTTTTACGTGGGGCGTGGTCATTTTGCGAAATCTGTTTTTTCTGAGACCAACGTCATCTGCAAAAATCCGCAAAAGGAGGAAAACAATGTCAGACAAAAAATACGTAAGCTACGAAGAGTTTGGTGCAATAGGTGACGGAGTCACCGATGATTTCGAGGCTATTGAGGCGGCGCACAATTACGCAAATCTGAACGGTCTTACCGTCAAAACGAAGAGCGATGCCACCTACTACGTTGGAGAAAAATTCACGCACGAAATCAAAATTAAGAACGACGTCGATTGGAACGGCTCAAACTTTATCATTGACGATACCGTTCCGAACACATACAAGTACAGAGAAATATATCTTTTCGCTATAAGACGTGATTCAAGGCGCGTGCTCCAGGGCGAAGAGCTTACTGCCGCGATAGGTGAAGGAGTGACTATTAAAAGAGGTGACACGTCGATTCCGTGGCTCGTACCGCTGATTACCGAGGACGTATTTATCGTCGTTACGAACGACGAGCACCGTGATTTCGTTCGCTTCGGCTCTAACGAAAACAACGGTCACTCACGTCACGATATCTTCGAGGTAAAGGCTGACGGTACGCTTGACCCCGAAACATACATAGCTTACGAATTCGATAAGATAACAAAAATTGAGATTTTCCCCGCTCACGAGAAGCCTATAACCGTTAAAAACGGTAATTTTGCATCTATTTGCTGCCGTACAGTAGCGGAAACCGACTTTAAGGGCCGCTGGCACGGTCATAACAGAGGCATTTGCGTGGAACGCGCAGACGTTACGATAGAAAATCTGACTCACAAAATGATAAACGAGCCCGAGCTCTCAACCGATACGGGCAAGGATGAGCTTTCCAAGCTTTACGGCGGACGTGACGAAAGTTATCCGTACGGCGGGTTTATAGTTTCATCAAGGGCTAACAGACTCACTGTTAAGAATTGCCTGCTCACATCGCATACCACCTATTACGAGGATAAGCCCGCAACCGTTTCTACCGGATGGAAAGTCCCGGCTCCCGTTCCGCTCGGAAGCTACGATATGTATTTCCACTCCTCAAACCGCGTATCTCTCATAGGAATAAAGCAGGACTGCCCGACCGGTATCGCAGATATGCGTTATTGGGGAATAATGGCGAGCAATAACTGCAAAAACTTCCTGCTCGACGGCTGCTATATGAACCGTTTCGACGCTCATCAGGGCTTCTGGAACACGACTATTCTTAATTCCACAATAGGTCACTCTATTAACATAACCGGAGGCGGTAAGCTCTATTGCGAGAACGTTACCAAGCTCGGTGGCCCCTGCTTCTTCTACATAAGAGGAGATTACGGTGGAAGCTTTGAGGGTGATATAGTTATTAAAAACTGCCGTCTCGAAGGCAACCGTCACTATAATTCGACAAGACCTACCGAGCCAAAGACCGACGTTCCGCTTACAGATGGTTGCATAATCTCACCCGGTATAGTAGGCTCAAATCACGAGCTATTCTACAACTGGGACTTCGGCTACGAGCTTTTCTTACCGAAAACTATAACAATTGACGGCTTCACTCACGGCATATCTGACAATTTTTACGTATATCCCGACCTCGGAGACACAAGATTCGTCAACAATTTCAAGCATCATCATCACGTTACGAAAAAAATAATATTCAAAAATATGGATACTGTCATTGAGACCGTAAAGAGCGAGAATTCCAAGGTTCTTGCGGCTATTCCCGTTGTCGTAGAGTAAGCTTCATACATATAATTCAACGAGCTTTATAACTTGAAAACAAAAACGAATAAAAAGAGAGAACGTTTCGGCTATAACCGATTTGTTCTCTCTTTATTATTTGCTGCGAAAAGCCTTTTTATTTTATCCGATAGCTACGGATAGATTAAATTTCAAAACGATACTCAAGGCGTCAGTCCGAGGATATAAATGCCGAAAATCCGGAGGAATACAGCTTATCTCTGCTCTTGGTAATCCAAACAGCTTCAATACCGGAAAGCGATTCGACAAGTGCAACTCCGTCCTCATAGCTCATTGAGAAGAGAGCTGTGGATAATGCGTCAGCCATACCTGAATCAGCTGCCAGAACGGATACCGAGGTGAAGTATTCCGAGGGATAGTAGGTATCCTTATCTATGATATGGTGATAGTCCTTATCTCCTACTTTGTAAAACCTTTGATACGAGCCGCTGGTTACAAATGCGCCGCCGGAAAGCTCCACGTACTCGGCATAAGGCTCGGGACTGGCGATATCGGGATTCGTAACTCCGACCACCCAAGGCTCGTCCGAGGGCTTTGGACCGATTATTCTTATGTTTCCACCGACGTTTAAGGATACTCCACTTACACCGAGAGCCTCAAGCTCCTTGGCTATCATTTCGGTTGCGTAACCCTTTGCTACCGCTCCCACGTCAAGCTTCATATCGGGATTTTGTAGGTAAACAGTGCTGTTTTTCTCGTCTATTTTGACCTCTCTTATATCGGAATTAAATGCCGCTCTCACCAACGCCTCTTCATCGGGTAAGGAAGCGTTTTCGGGATTTTTTTCTGCCTCTTTCCTCTTATCGTGCCAAAGAGAAAGAAGCGCACCCATAGCAACGTTAGTTTCCCCCAAGGTGAGAGAATGCATCTCTTTCGCAAACAGAAGCAGGTCGATTATTTTCCTATCGACTGTAAGAGCTTTATGCACTCCGTCATAGAGCTTGTTTACGTCGCAAAGGTTTGTTATACCCTCATAGCTGTGGTAAATATCGTAAAGCTTGTGATATTCTTCAAGCCTTTCTAAAACGAGGTCCGCAACCTTCAAAAATTCTTCCTCACTGTCAAAATAGCCGACCACAGTTGTTACGGTATCAAAGTATTCAAAGTATGTTTTTGTAAACTTTTCTTTGCTTTTTTCTCCACCGCAAGCCGCAAACGACAAAATTATTGATACGAGCGACAGTAAAAACAAAGTGCGCTTCAAAAGATTTTTCAAGAGTTTTTCCTTTCCGAATATGTGCTTTAAAAAGTTGTTAACTATATCTAAAACTTAACACGGTGCGCCACGTCGACATTTTTTCGGTATAATTAAAACCGCAGTTAAATTAGCGAGCTTTCACACGTTTTATCATAATAGCGGCAAGAATTCCTATCAAAAATCCCGAAAGTGTGCCAGTAAAGGTCAAAATTATCATATAGTAGCCGATTTCTCTCGTGCCGAGAACGATTATAGCCATAATAATCTGACCAAGGTTATGGAAGACTCCGCCGCCGATACTTACGCCTACCGTGGAAAACAGCTTGCTTTTTTTTAGAGCAAGCATAACAAGGAAGCTGAAGAGCGCCCCCGCAAAGCTATACAAGAACGTCAAGAAGCTTCCAAAAAGAAGCGCCGAAAGGAAGAGGCGCACCGCTGAAACCAACGCCGCGTCAACCTCGCCCGATTTGAAAAAGACGTAAAGTATTATTACGTTTGGAAGTCCCAGCTTTATACCGGGAACCGCGCTGATTATAGGCGGTAAAAGAAACTCTACGTACGAAAGTATCATTGCAAGCGCTACGGAGAGTCCGAGAAGCGTTAATCTCTTTGTATCAGTTCTCATTTATAAAAGTCACCTGAATTATAAATATGCAAAAGGAGTATGGGGATTTGGAGAGCGCAAACGAGGATCTCTTTATGCCATTAAGCGCTGATGCGCTTGGCACGACGTACCGCATTGAAGCCCTGTTTCAATGCGCAAGAGCAATCTTCGCATTTGCACTGATGAGCCAGCCCCTCTGCTACGATATAATATCAACGTCGGAGCCGCTTCCCTCACCCTCAATAGTGACAACCACCTTATGAGGAAGACAGACTATCGTTTCTCCTACGTTCTTTATCGGTCTGTGCGAAACGCATATTTTATCAGGGCAATCGGCACTCGTTACAAACACCTCTCCGCCCTTGACGGTAACCGTATTTTCACCGCCGTTTTCCAAAGTAACCGTAAGAGTCGCATTTTCAGAAAGCGGTAGAGTTGCATAGGTATTCCCGTCAACAGTGATAACCGCCTCGCTTCCCTCTCTTGCGGAAAGCTTAAATACAAGAAAGGCTATCAGAGCAAGAGAGATTATAACGAGGACTAATAAAATATCGTTTCTTATCTTTTTATTTACGAAATTCTTCATTGAATTTTCCGGTAGCCGTAAGACTTGTTAGTTCGATTTTCTTACGGCTATACATTTTACGGGACAAACCTCAGCACACATACCGCAGCCGGTGCATTTTTCATAATCTATCTTCGCAAGATTATCCTCTACGGTAATTGCTCCGTAGGGGCAGGTTTTTTCACACTTTCTGCAAGCTATACAGCCGACCGAGCATTTCTTTCTGGTTGCGGCGCCATTGTCGTGACTCGAGCATATAACGGCTACCCTAGCGTCCTCGGGAATAAGAGAAATAATATGCTTCGGGCAGGTCTTTACACAAAGTCCGCAGGAGATACACCTATCGGGATTTACTCTTGCAACACCGTCCTCTACGCATATAGCGTGGGTAGGACATACCGACGCGCAATCACCGCATCCAAGGCATCCGTACTTGCAGGCATCGGGGCCCGCGCAGGAAAGACACATAGCATTACAGGTAAGAAGTCCGTCGTATTCGGCGCTTTTTTCGGTAGCCTCGGGCGTTCCGTTACAGTGAACGTACGCCTTGAATTTCACCACGTCCTCGGCATCAACACCAAGCATTTCGGCAAGGCTCTTCGAAACCTCCGAGCCCCCGGGAATACAGAGATTGGTTTTTACTCCGCCTGCCGCAAGCGCTTCCGCATATCCGTCGCAGCCCGTATAACCGCAAGCTCCGCAGTTAGCGCCCGGAAGACACGCTCTTACCTTATGAACGGTTTCGTCAACGGGAATACCGAAATAATGAGAGGCGAGAGCGAGGATTATAGCGGCTATAACGCCTGTTACGAGGAGGACTGCCACAGCTAAAATTACGTTAACAAACATATGACACCTCCTATATTAAGCAAAGAGATTATCGACGATTCCGCCGAAGCCGAAGAACGCAAGCGAAACGATAGATGCCGCAACGAGCGTTATCGGAAGTCCCTTAAATGCCTCGGGAACGTCAGAGCCCTCTATTCTTGAGCGTACGCCGGAGAAGAGCACCATAGCCAAGAGGAATCCGAGTCCGCAGCCGAGAGAGCTTACCATAGACTCTATGAAGTTATAACCGTCGGTTATATTGTTTATGGTAACACCGAGAACGGCGCAGTTCGTAGTGATAAGCGGAAGATATACGCCAAGACTCTTATGCAGGGCGGGTATAAACTTCTTAAGCGCTATTTCTATGAACTGAACGAGAGTCGCAATTATTAAAATAAACAGTATTGTCTGCAAGTATCCGAGTCCGAGCGGCTCAAGGATATACTTCTGAACGGGCCAGGTAGCAGCCGTCGCCATTATCATAACGAATATTACGGAAATTCCCATACCCGTTGCCTGATCAAGCTTTTTCGATACTCCGAGGAACGGACATATACCGAGGAATCTTTGGAGAACGTAGTTATTTACGAATACGCTTGTGAGAAGAATATATATCAAAATCTTGTAATCCATTTATATCTCCTCACTTACAACGTTATTCGTTACACCCGACTCATCTCCCTTTTCGGAGCATGAGCTTTTACCGCAAACAGATGCTGAGGGACAGCCCTCGCACGAGAAATTCTTTCTCTTTGATTCGCCCGCTTTGGGACCGATTTTATTTATTACCGCTATAAGAACACCGAATACGAGGAAGCCTCCAGGAGCCTGAACAAGAATCGGTATCTTATAATTTACGAGGAACGGAATTTCCATTCCGGCAAAGCTTCCGGCTCCAAGAACCTCTCTTACGGTCGCCATAGCCAAGAGCGCAATCAGGAAGCCTACGCCCATTCCAAGACCGTCGAGAGCCGAATCAACTACGTTGTTCTTGCTTGCGAACATTTCCGCTCTTCCGAGAATGATACAGTTTACAACTATAAGAGCCAGATAAACGCCCATCATAGCGTATAAATCGGGTAAATAAGCTTGCATCAATAACTGAACTACCGTAACGAAGCTTGCTATAACAACTATATAACAAGGAATGCGAACGGTATCGGGAATCACCTTACGCAAGAGCGATATGGCTGCGTTCGAGCAAACGAGAACTATCGTTGCCGCAATACCCATACTTAAAGCCGCTATTACGCTTCCCGTCTGCGCAAGAGTGGGACACGTGCCGAGAACGAGGACTAAAACGGGGTTTTCCGCTATAAGACCTTTTAAAAATATAGCTAATTTTTTATTCATCCGTTTTTCCTCCTTTTCTCAATAATAACGGGGAGCGCTTTACATACTGCAAAGGCTATCAGAGATGCTGCCAATACCGATATGCCTACTATTCTCGGAAGGTAATTAACACTAGCGTCCGATTCAATTCTTTCAACTGCCAGAAGACCTTCACTGATTGACGCTACGAGCGAAGTAGACGTATTAGTAGCATTCGCTACAAGGTCAACGCCCTTAATACTGTCTGAGTTCTTTCCCGGGAGCGTTTCATAGAACGCATTTACGGTTTCCTCCGTGGGAGGAACGTAGCCGTACATAGCGTCACTGGTTTTCCAGGTAAGCTTCTTTGCGTTAACGATACTTCCGTCGTTATCAACGTGAAGCAGGGTTTCGGTTTCAACAGTACCGTAATTTTTACTTATAACGACCGCATAAACGATATATCCGTTATTACCGCTTGCGCGATAAACACGTCTTACGTAATTTCGTTCAACAGGAGTAACGTCGGTAAGCTCTACGTCCTTGCCTATAAGCTCTCTCGAAAGAGAAATGATTTCCTCTTCGCCCGTAGGTAAATCATTTTTTATCAGCGTATCGATTTCCACCAGCGCTTCGGTAAGCGAGTTAACAACGTTAGTAGAGGTATTCGTAGCGTTTGCCACGAGGTCCACGTCTTTAATGTCAGATGAATTTTTGCCCACAAGATTTCCATAGAAGCTATTAACAACGTCTTCGGTGGGAGGAACGTAGCCGTACATAGCGTCACTCGTCTTCCAGACAAGCTTATTTACGTTCTTAATTTTTCCGTCACTTCCTACGTGAATAAGAGTTTCCGACTCAACCGTACCGTAATTTGCCGAGATAACCAAAGCATACGCTACGTATCCCTCTCCGCTTCCTATACGGTAAATTCTCTTAACGAGCTCGGTTTCCTCCGGAGTTACGTCGGTAAGTGCCGCTTCCTTGCCTATAAGCTCTAGCGAAAGAGAAATAATTTCAGCGTCGGTTCTCGGAAGCTCTTCCTTTTTTTCCTCCGCAAAGCCAAGATAGACGAACGCATCGTAAAGCGCATTCTTTATTGCCGACTCGGAATATTTAACCGTTGCTCCCGTAACCACATCTACAACGTTATCTGCCGTTGCGTCGGTATATGCGTCGCCGTAGGTTCCCATAGGCTTCATATCCGAAGGAACGATGCTTTCTTCGTTTTTGGTTATTACGGTTTTTATTATTTCTCCATCTGTATTTATGGCAACCGTGATTCCTATTTCCTTACCCGTATAGCCCTTCGTCGTAACAAGAGTTACCACGTAGCCCTTGCCCGTCTTTTCGGTATAAACCGATTTTACGGTTTCGGGAGCGCCGGACTTCATCTCGTCGGGCGTTGAGTTAAATTCACCGTCGGGCATTACTATGCTGAGCGATTCCTTGACCGCCGCGGCATTTCTTTCCTCTATAATGGGCGCCGCCACGAGATTGACGAGTCCGAGTATTACGGCAACCGAAAGACATATTGCCGAAAGGACGATAAGGGGAGTTAAGTTTTTCTTTGTGAAAATGTTTTTTATATTCATACCTTCGCACCTCCAAACGGACGCTTTGCGGTCCACTTTTGAATGTAAGGAGTGAGAATATTCATAAGAAGTATAGCGAACGATACTCCCTCGGGATACGAGCCGTAAGCTCTTATCAAATAGGTTATAAGTCCGCAACCGAATGCGAATACCATTTTACCCTCTCGGGTTACGGGTGTTGTCGCATAGTCGGTAATCATAAATACCGCGCCGAGCATAAGTCCGCCCGAAAGCACCTGGTAGAGCGCAACGCTGAAGCTGTTATCCGCTATAAGCGAAAGCACGAAAACGGTAGCTACGTAAATAAGCGGAACCTCAAAATTGATAACACGTCTTATAACGAGATACGCAAATCCGATAAGAATTGCAAGAACGCAGGTCTCACCTATCGCTCCGCCGCGAAGTCCTAAGAACATATCGAGTAGCGAGGGCAATTCACCGCCGTCTCTCATAACGGTAAGCGGCGTTGCTCCCGCAACCAAATCGGGCGCTGACGAAAGCTTTGGAGTTACACCGCCCGCAAGAGTTCCGGAGAAGCATATGAGAAGGAATACTCTTGCCGTTGCGGCAGGGTTAGCGAAATTCTGACCGAGACCGCCGAAGAGTCCTTTTACGACTACGATTGCAAAGACAGAGCCTACTATGACCTGCCATATCGGAGCGGTAGCGGGCAGGTTAAGCCCGATAATTACTCCTGTTACGACTGCGCTTAAATCGAAAATCGTGTTTTTCTTCTTCGTTATGAGGCAGAAAATATATTCCGAGCCTACCGACGCTACAACCGAAGCTCCGACTACAAGAAGCGAGCGCATACCGAAAATTATACAGCCCGCAATAAGCAAAGGCATAAGCGCTATTACAACGTCAAGCATAATGCTCTGTGTAGTTCTTTTTGAAGATATATGAGGCGAGGAGCTTATATGAAGCTTAGCCATTTTTCTTTTCCTCCCCAAATTTCTTATTTTCAAGCTCTGCTTTTGCTCGCTTTTCGGCAAGATACGCGCGAAGCTTGGCTTTAGAGAGCTTATTGGTTTCAACAAGAGGCTTCGCGGCAGGGCAAACGTACGAGCAGCAGCCACATTCCATACAAATATCCACGCGGAGCTTTTCGAGCTCTTCGACGTTATCGCACCTATACGCTCTCATAAAGGCTCTCGGGTCAAGCCCCAATGGACAACGATTCGTGCAAGCACCGCAGTGAATGCAAGCCGTTTCGGTCTTACCTTTACATTCCGCCTTCGTAAGCGCAAGAGCCGCATTAGTGTTTTTCATAACAGGCGTATCAAGACTCTCGACAGACTGACCCATCATAGGTCCGCCTATCAACACCTTATAGGGCTCGCCCTTGAAGCCGCCGACGAATTCAAACAAATCGGAAAGCGACGTTCCAACAGGAACGATAACGTTCATAGGCTTCGAAACCGCGCCTCCGTCGACCGTTACGCACTTATTAACGAGGGGGATTCCGCACTTGAGATAATTTCCAATAGCCGCAACCGTCGTACAGTTTGAAACTATGCAACCAACGTCAAGCGGAAGCTTGCCTGCAGGGATAACCTTACCCGTGGTATGATATACGAGCACCTTTTCTCCGCCCTGGGGATATACGCTTGGCAAAACGTCAACCTCAATTCGAGAGTCGCTCTCTGCCATTTTCTTCATACTCGCTATCGCTTCTGCCTTGTTATTTTCAATGCCGATTATAACTCTATTAATATTCAAGAGGTCGCAGATACGCTGAATTCCGTAAAGCATATCGTCGGATTTATCAACCATAGTCCTCGTATCGCTAGTTATATAGGGCTCGCACTCGGCTCCGTTGATTATAAGCTCGCTGACATTCTTACCTTCGGGAACGTTAAATTTTACGTGAGACGGGAATCCCGCGCCTCCGAGACCAACGGTTCCGCTCTTTCTTATAGCCTCTATAAGCTCAGCCTTATTGCTGACAGACGGAACGCTTATATCCGCATCGGGAGTCATCTCGCCGTCAGACTCTATTTTTATTGCGCGGCACATAGCTCCTATCGGAAGAGTCACATCGACTATCCCCTTGACAACACCCGATACGCTCGAATATATCGGTGAAGAAACGTATCCGTCAGCTTCCGCAATAAGCGTACCGACGTACACCCTATCTCCAACCTTAACTATCGGTTTTGCCGCCTTTCCTATGTGCATAGACATAGGAATTGTTACAGCCTGGGGTGACGGCATTCTGACAGCCTTCATCGATGCCGTATTTTTTCTGTGAGGTACGTGAATACCGTTAAGGAAAAAACGCATATTTACTTTCCTTTCTTTGTTTTACGTAAAGACGCATATTAATATATTTATTATTAATTGTATTATAAACCAGAGTTGTATGAGTTGTCAACAAAAGTTAATTTATTAACAATAGTTTTGTTAAAACCGTACAAAAAGGCCATCTTAAAGATATTTAATATGATGCAACTGAAGGCTTTATCCCATATTTTTATACCTTTCCCCGAATTTAATTTTTGATAACAATAGCGCTTTTTATTCCGATTTTATTGACTTTCGGGGACTCGTATGATAAAATTCGATTGGACTTTTTGCTGCAGAGCGAATAAATCAATACAAAAAAACCATACTTTATCACGAGGAAAAAATATGCCAAAAATATTGAACGAGAGAAGCGGTGCCGAGATAAAAAACGTGATTTTTGATTTCGGTCAGGTTTTGGTCAGGTTTGAGCCTGAATATATGTGTGAAAAATACGCAGCTACCAAGGAAGACGTATCCCTACTCTCCGAGGTTTTATTCGACAGACTCTATTGGGACAGGCTCGATGCGGGAACGATTGAGGACGAAGAGCTGCTCGAAGAGGTAAAAAAGAGACTTCCCGAGAGGCTTCACGTCACAGCGGAGAAGATATACTTTAACTGGATATACAATCTTCCGGAAATTACCGGAATGCGAGACGTTATAAAGCTGTGCAAAAGCAAGGGCTACGGCGTTTATCTTTTATCCAACATTTCGAAATTTTTCGCAAATCATTACAAAGAAATCCCAATTCTTCAACTCGTTGACGGATTCGTTTTCTCCGCTACCGCGGGGTGCGTAAAGCCGTCGGAGCAAATTTTTGAGCATATAACTAATAAATTCAATTTAACTCCGAGTCAGACTCTTTTTGTTGATGACAATATTACAAACGTAAAAGGAGCTGACAAATTCGGAATTATCGCATATCACTTTGATGGTAATGCAAGGTCTCTTTACAGCTTCATAGAGAAGCTTGCATAAACATAATAAAATTTCCGTCTTTTGCTAAAAGCTCTAGACGGATTTTTTCTTTTTTGACTATAAATATTTGCATTTTATTAAAAAAGGATACAGAAGAGGTGCATATGAAGAAGGAAGAAAAACTTAGCAGCGGTAATGATAACAAAGCATCGAACCTGATAGAAGCATTGAAAGCCGTATTCACCTCTGACGCCCTAATCTACGTTTTAAAAAGATTTCTTATCTCTCTTGTTACGATTTTTGCGGTAATTACGGTAACGTTTTTCGTTATGCACGCAGTCCCGGGCGGACCTTTTCAAGCCGAAAAGGCTATATCTGCCGAGGCGGAAGCCATACTTAAGGAAAAATACGGTCTTGACAAGCCTCTTTTCACGCAATATCTAACCTACCTTTCGGACGTTGTTACAAGGTTCGACTTTGGTCCGTCACTAAAGCAAAGAGGGAGAATGTGCCTTGATATAATACTTGACGGACTATCCGTATCCGCGAAGCTTGGAGTGAGCGCCGCATTGATTTCTCTTGTCACGGGTACGGTCCTTGGCGCTTTTGCCGCAGTAAAAAGGAACTCTGCGACCGACAGAATAATAATGACTCTGACAACCGCGTTCGTTTCTATGCCGTCGTTCATTATGGGTACATTTTTGCTTATGATATTTTCGCTCAACTTAAACTGGCTGCCCGCTTCGGCAGCAGGCGGCGGAATAAGCGGACTTATTCTGCCGACAATAACGCTTTCCCTCTACCCTACGGCTTATATAACAAGACTTACACGCTCGTCTATGCTTGATTCTCTCGGGCAGGACTATATACGGACGGCAAAGGCAAAGGGCGCTTCGGGGGGCTCGATAATATTTCGACACGCCTTGAAGAATTCCTTAATACCCGTAATTACCTACTTCGGTCCTATGCTTGCATATATAGTTACGGGCTCGCTCGTTGTTGAAAAAATATTTGCCGTTCCCGGCATTGGACGTGATTTTATAGGCAGTATTACTAACAGAGATTATCCGCTCATTATGGGAACGACGATAGTGCTTTCTATACTCGTGGTGTTTATGAACTTCGTATCGGATATGCTTTACCGAGCCGTTGACCCGAGAATATCCCTTGAATAAAGGAAGTAATAAGATGAATAGAATTTCCTTGAATTGCGAAAATCCCGAATATGATTTTTTGCCCGTTACCGAAAGCGAGCGAGAATACAAGGCTTACGAAACCGAGTCGTCAAGCTTCTTCACCGACGGCGTTAAGAGATTTTTAAAGAACAAGGTTGCTACCGTTTCCTTAATTCTTATACTTCTTATAACGCTTATGGCAATTTTTATTCCTTTTTTCTGGCCTTACAGCTACGATAAGCAGCTCGGGGTTACTCTTGGCGAGCCCGTTGACCCCTCTTACGCCAATCTCGCTCCATTCGAATACGGAGCTACGGAAGAGGCCAGGCGCGCGAATGGAGAATTTGTATTTCCTCACGTTTTCGGTACGGACAGCCGAGGAAGAGATTATTTTATAAGGGTAATTTACGGAGCGAGAATTTCACTTGCGGTCGGATTTTTCGCAAGTATTATCGTGCTTCTCGTCGGTCTTACGGTAGGAGCTGTTTCGGGATATATGGGCGGAGCGGTGGATACGTTTATTATGAGAATAGTAGATATAATCTACTCCTTGCCCGATATGCTCATGGTAATTCTGCTCGCTTCGGTTATGAACGCAGCCTTAAAAAACACGCTGAATTTTCCATTTCTTGAAAAAATAGGCACGAATATTATTTCGCTCTTCATAGTTTTCGCTCTTCTCTACTGGGTGTCTATGGCGAGGCTTGTCCGTGCGGAGATACTGTCCTTAAAGGAGCGCGAATACGTTCTTGCAGCAAAGGCGTCGGGCGCCGATGGAAAACGAATAATAAAAAAGCATCTTATTCCTAACTCCATAGGAGTTATTTTCATATCAACGGCTCTTCAAATACCGAGCGCAATATTTACGGAAAGCTATCTTTCGTTCCTCGGGCTTGGCGTAAACGCTCCTATGCCCTCGCTAGGCTCGCTTGCCTCGGATGCGCTGAACGGCGTTACTTCTTACCCCGAAAGGCTTATAATACCCGCGCTTTTCGTTTCGGTAATTGTCCTCGCATTAAATCTTATAGGAGACGGACTGCGAGACGCTTTTGACCCGAAGCTTTCTTAAAAGAAGAGCTTTTGAGAATTTTAAAGAAGCGAAGATAAATGACCTGACGCAAGAGTATCGAACTCATAAGGCTTGTTAGCTTGATTCTCTTACGGCTAGGAGAAAGGAATTGTTAAACTATGGCTCTTTTAGAGGTCAAGGATTTAAGAACTTCATTTTTTACCGAGCGAGGAGAAATCCCCGCTCTGCGTGGCGTCTCCTTCAAGCTCGATGAGGGGAAGGTGCTCGGAATAGTGGGAGAATCAGGGTCGGGAAAATCGGTCACGGTTTATTCGATACTGAATATTCTTTCCGGAACGGGACGTGTGACGGGCGGCTCGGTGAAATTTCGCGGTGAAGAGCTTATCGGCGCTGACGAGATGCGTATGCGAGAGATTCGGGGAAATAAAATATCAATTATTTTTCAAGACCCTATGACCTCTTTAAATCCTACTCACACCGTGGGAAGTCAGCTTACAGAAGCAATTCTCTTGCACACAAACAGAAACAAGGCCGAAGCATACGACAGAGCGGCGGAGCTTCTGCGCCTTGTCAAAATCAACGATGCAGAGCGAAGACTCAAGCAATACCCGTTCGAGTTTTCGGGCGGTATGAGGCAAAGGGTTATGATAGCTATGGCGCTAGCCTGCGAGCCCGATATACTGATAGCCGACGAGCCAACGACAGCTCTTGACGTTACGATACAAGCAAGCATTCTTGACCTTATGGCGTCATTGCAAAAAGAACTCGGCACTTCAATAATAATGATTACGCACGACCTCGGGGTTATCGCAAAAATGTGCGACGAGGTGATAGTTATGTATGCTGGTACTGTTTGCGAGGCGGGCAGCGTTACGGACATTTTTTACAACCCCAGACACGAATACACGAAGGGCTTACTTGCTTCGGTTCCGAACACCGACTCGCACTACGAAAGACTTCGCGCGATACGCGGAAGCGTTGTTGATTTAAGAAACATTCCAAAGGGCTGCCCATTTATGCCGAGGTGCGACAAGGCTATGAAGATATGTGCGAGACGTAACGCAGATATGACCGATTACGGAAACAAGCATATCGCAAGATGTTGGGAAAACGAGCGCATTTTATACGAGAAGTTCAAAAAAGAAAAGAGTCAAGGATAACAGCGAGAATTCTGCTTAAAAGGCAGAATTTCACGCTCGGAATTTTACGAGCATTTTCTATGGGAGGTACTTATGGAAGAAAAGAAGCGAGGACTTATCGAAGTATATGACTTAAAAAAATATTTTGACGTAGGTCACAGCGCATTTTCGAAGAAAACTCTAAAGGCCGTTGACGGTGTTTCTTTCTCCATAGCAAAGGGAGAGGTGCTCGGACTCGTCGGAGAATCCGGGTCGGGAAAAAGTACCGTCGGAAGAACTCTTCTCTACCTTTACGAAAAGACCGACGGAGAAATATATTTTAAGGGCAAAAAAATAGAAACGCGAGATGACGTTGAGCAGTTCCGAAAAAACGCCGCTATGGTATTTCAAGACCCTTATTCCTCACTCAATCCGAGAATGACCGTCAGCGATATTATAGGCGAGCCGCTTGACATACACAAGCTCTATTTTACAGAAGAAGAGAGGCGCGAGAGAATCCTTACTCTGATGAATCACGTAGGGCTTAATTCCGAGCACGCATCGCGGTATGCGCACGAATTTTCGGGCGGTCAGCGTCAGAGAATAGGCATAGCAAGGGCGCTTGCTACGAGTCCCGAATTTATAGTGTGCGACGAGCCCGTTTCCGCTCTTGACGTTTCAATCCAAGCGCAGATAATAAATATGTTCGAGGACTTACAGAAAAGCTTCGGTCTTACCTACCTTTTCATAGCTCACGACCTTTTGATAGTCAGACATATAAGCGACAGAATAGCCGTTATGTATCTTGGACGATTGGTTGAAATAGCGCCTGCCGAAGAAATTTACTCTCATCCCCTTCACCCTTATACGAAAGCTCTCATTTCAGCCGTTCCTCTGCCAGAGCCAAAGGCAGCGAAAGCAAGCAAGAGAATAATGCTTGAGGGAGAGATTCCAAGTCCTATGAACGTTCCGTCAGGCTGCCCTTTCAGAACGAGATGCACGTTCGCAAGGGATATATGCGTGGAGGAAGTTCCAAAATTGCGTGAGTTTGGAAATGGGCATTTTACAGCCTGCCACAGAGTAGAAGAAATAACGATTTAAGCACTTTTTGACTATTACTGTTTACATTATTCTGTTTGAAGCAAAAAGAAAGGATATACAATGAAGAAAATTATTGCTTTGCTTTTGACCGTAGCTGTGACTCTTTGCTTGCTTACGGGTTGCAAAGCCAAGGATACCGGCGCTCCGCCTACGCTTGAATATCTTTACAACACGAGCGAAAGTCATCAGGCAATCGGTGAATACATTCAAAGCGCATTTGGTGCGGCAGGTATTACGGTAAACCTCACAAATCAGGAATGGGGTACGTTTCTGCACACGAGAAAAATCGGTGACTTCACCTTTGCGAGAAACGGCTGGCTTGCCGACTACTCCGACCCTATATCGTTTCTTGATATGTGGACAACGAATTCAGGAAACAACGACGTTCAATTCGGAAAAGGCAATCACAAGAGCGTAAATATATACTCGCTTGATTTGCGTGACGAAGGATATGATATAAACGTTGAAAACGGAACGTGGGCAGAAACCTACGACGCTCTGATTGGTATTATAAAGTCCTCGACGGACACAGAGCAACGATACAGGCTTATGCATCTTGCTGAGGATATGCTTATGGATACGGGGTGCATTACTCCTCTGTATTTTTACACCGACCTTTATATGAAGGACAAAAATCTCCGTGGCTTTTACTCCTCGCCGCTAGGGTACAAGTTCTTTATGCACACAACTTATCCCGGTAAAAGCAGCATTTCGGTCTCACTTGCGAGCGAGCCCGAATCAATAGACCCGGCACTCTCCTCTACTGTTGACGGAGCTACTATGATAGCGCATCTTTCGTCGGGGCTTGCGAGGTGGAGCGTTGACGCTGACGGAAAGCTTATCATTGTGGCGGACTCGGCAGAGAGTCTTTCCGAGGGGGTAATTAACGACGACGGGAGCGTCACCTACACTTACACCTTAAGAAAAGGCTTAAAGTGGTCGGACGGCTCACCCGTGACGGCGGGCGACTTTGAGTTTTCGTGGAAAAGGGCAGCTTCCGCAGAGCTTGGCGCTGACTACGGATATATGTTTGAGGTTATCAAGGGTTACGGTGAAAAGAACAGTGAGCTTATGGTAAGGGCGCTTGACGACAGAACGCTAGAGGTTACCCTATCGGTTCCCGTTGCTTATTGGAACGAGCTGCTTGCCTTTCCTACCTACTGCCCCGTAAAAAGCGAAGCGGTTAAAAACGAGGGGTGGGCTACCGAGGCTGAAACCTATATAGGAAACGGTCCTTACGTTATATCGAGCTGGGAGCATAACGGTTGCATAACGCTCAAAAAGAACGAAAATTATATAGACAGGGATAAGGTTACGATGCCCGAGATAAAGTTCTTTCTTTCAGATGACGCAAATAATATGCTGACGAACTTTAAAAACAGAAGCTGGCAGCTTATCGACAATTTGCCGACAAACGAAATTGATGCCTTAAAGCGTGATTACCCCGATGAGTTTATCACCGCGGGGCAGATAGGCACTTACTATATAGCGTGGAATATAAATCGGGACCTTTTGCCGTCTTCCTTCGACAAGTTATCGGCAAACGAGCGTGAAATCGCCAATGCAGAAATAAGACGGGCGTTAAGCCTTATTATCGACAGAAATTATATTGCCGAGGAGATTGGAAAAGCAGGTCAGATTCCTGCCTCCAGCTTTGTTGCGCTCGGAATAAAGAATCCGGACGGAAGTGAATTTTGCTCCACGGCGGGAAACAGCGATAGCTTTATAGGATACTTTGACGTCTCACGAGAGGCATACAAGGAAAACGTATATTACGCGCTTGACGTTCTTATGAAGTATTACAATCTTAAGATTCCTTGATATAAAAATCCTCTGCCGCAGCTCTGTGCGATAGAGGATTTTTGTATTATAGCGTTGTTTTGCAAATAATAGTTGTCAAATTACAGGAATATAAGCTGAATCATAAGCATATAAAGAATAGTTCCTGCGCCTATGCTTAAAAGAGTGTTTCTCTTCCACAAGTGGAGAAGAACTACGGAAGCCCCGGCAATAAGCTCCGGGATTCCAAAGGGTGCGGCGGTAAGGCTGACGTCCTTCAGGCAATAGACTACGAGCATACCCATAATGGAAAAGGGCAGGAATTTTCCGAGGTAATCTATTATTTTCGGTGTTTTTCTTTTCTCCCCAAATACGATAAACGGAAGAAATCTCAAAAGAGAGGTTATGAGCGCCACAACGACAACGGTAGCGATAGCCATTTCAGTTTTCATCATACTTTGCCAATAGCAACCTACTTTGATTCAGGTTGGCTATCCTCCTTTCCGTGACGCTCTATTTTCTTTCTGAAGATGATTAAAGCAGCGCTTATAAGTATCATAGAGGGGATAAGAAATTTATCGCTTCCAAAGAGGAGAAGACACAGCAGCGATAGGCTTACTCCCAAAATAGCGGGAATATGGTTTTTAGTGCTTTTCCACTGCTCGACAAAAACCGTGATAAAGAGAGCTGTCATAGCGAATTCCACGCCTGCCGTGTTAAATTTCGCAAGGCTTCCAACCAATGAGCCGAGGAGCGAGCCTACTATCCAATATGATTGATTAAATACGGAAACTAAGAGACTGTACCTCTTAAAATCCACTCCGTCCGGCGTTTCGCCCGAGCATACGAGAGAATAGGTTTCGTCGGTAAGCGAGAAAATAAGGTAAGGCTTTTGGCATCCGCTCCCCTTGTATTTATCCACCATTGATATGCCGTAAAATAGGTGGCGGGCATTTACCATAAGCGTCGTAAGTGCCGAGGCTATAAGCGTCGCCCCCGACGTAAGCAGGCTTACCGTGACGTATTGCATAGAGCCCGCATATATAAATAAGCTCATTGAGAGCGCCCAAAGTATGCCGTAGCCCGCCCTCTCGCAAATAATCCCGAAGCCAAAGCCGAGCACTATATATCCTGCCATAACGGGTAGGGTCTTTTTAAGGGCTATAAGTACCGTTTTCTTCATTTTTATCACTCTCAATAATCAGTTTTCTTGAATTATAACAAAAACGGCATTTCTTGTCAACATAAAATATGGATTTTTACGACAAATGTGCTAAATACTTTTATGCAAAATATATAAAAATTTAAAATGTTCTTTTAAAGTCGGTTTGTTAACAGTTTATTAACAAATGTACTGTCGAATTGTGTTAAAATATTACAGATGTGTGTCCGCAAAGCATTTTTGCTGGCAAAAAACAAGAAAAGGAAAAAAGCGATGCAAATTTTATACGAAAACATACTCGAGCTTTTTAAAGGCGACGGTTGGAAGTACGTAATTATGTGGATAATCGGCGGACTTCTTATTTTCCTCGCTATTAAAAAGGAAATGGAGCCTACGCTTCTCTTACCTCTCGGCTTCGGTACTATTATGGTAAACCTTCCCTTCTCAGGAGCAATCGGCGCCGAAGGCCCTCTCACAACACTCTTTAATGCGGGTATCGCAAACGAGCTCTTCCCCCTGATTCTCTTCATCGGTATCGGAGCTATGATTGACTTTGGACCCGTTTTATCAAACCCAAAGCTTATGATTTTCGGAGCTGCGGCGCAGTTCGGTATTTTCTTTACCTTCTGCCTTGCTTCTATGTTCTTCGAGCTTCCCGACGCGGCATCAATCGGTATCATCGGCGCGGCTGACGGACCTACCGCTATCGTAGTTGCTCAAAAGCTTAATTCGCAGTTCGTTGGACCTATCATGGTAGCGGCGTATTCGTATATGGCACTCGTTCCTATTATACAGCCCCCCGTTATCAGACTTATGACAACGAAAAAAGAGAGAATGATTCGTATGCCCTACAAGCCCCAGTCTATTTCCAAGGCTACGAGAATTCTCTTCCCCATCATTATCACAATTATCGCAGGTCTCGTAGCTCCCTCGTCAGTAGCCCTCGTAGGCTTCCTTATGTTCGGTAACCTTATCCGTGAGTGCGGAGTTCTCGATTCTCTTTCCGAAACCGCTCAAAAGGTTCTCGCTAACCTCGTTACGATATTCCTCGGAATAACTATTGCGGTTAAGATGGAGGCTTCGCAATTCCTTCAGCCCACAACTCTTCTTATCCTCGGTCTCGGACTCTTCGCATTTGTATTTGATACTGCGGGCGGCGTTCTCTTCGCCAAGTTCTTGAACCTCTTCCTCAAGGAAAAGATTAACCCGATGATAGGCGCTGCAGGTATTTCGGCATTCCCGATGTCCGGTCGTGTTGTTCACAAGATGGGACTTGAGGAGGACCCCCAGAACTTCCTTCTTATGCAGTCTATCGGTGTAAACGTTTCCGGTCAGATAGCTTCGGTTATTGCAGGTGGTCTTATCCTCAGCTTTGCTGCGGGATTCGGCGGATTTTTAGGTTAAGTTAGGAGGATTAGATATGAACTTTAATTTCGACCGTTTTCTCTTCTCCCTCCAGTATATGTGGCAGGGTATGCTTTGCATATTCATCGTAATCGGCGTTCTTATTCTTTCCATTTACGGACTTAACAAGGCTACGAATTACTTTGCAAACAAAAAAGCGAACAAAGACAAAAACGACTAAAAGTCGCTCTGACAACGAAAACACCCACGGTGAATTTCTCACTGTGGGTGTTTTTTGCTTTTATTAAAGCTTCGCTTAATTATCTAATCGTATGCGAAAGAATCATACAGAAGAGTCGAAATTAATCAATCACTTATTTAAGCTCGTATAGATTTCGTCAAACTGCTTAACGCAAGCGGCAAAGTCCTCGAGCGCTCCGCCTACAACGGCTGGGTCGGTCATATCAATTCCCGCAACGAGAAGACTTTCAAGCGGAGATTTCGAATCGCCGCACTTGAGGAAGTCAATATACTTTCCTACGTAAGCCTCTCCCTCACTCTCGATTTTCTTAACGATAGCGGTAGCAGCGGAAATGCAGGTAGCGTACTTATAAACATAGAAGCAGGAATAGAAGTGAGGAATACGCATCCACTCGTATGCTATCTGCTTATCACATACGACGTCAGGACCGAAGTATTTTTTCACAAGCTTATAATATTTCTTATTTATAAGCTCTGCCGTAAGTGGCTCGCCCTTTTCACAAAGAGCGTGCATATCACGCTCAAACTCCGCAAACATAGTCTGACGGAAGAGCGTACCCTTGTAGGTATCCATAAGCTCGTTGAGGATATAAAGCTTTTCCTCGTCACTTGCGCATTCGCGAAGCTTTCTGTGCATAAGAAGAAGCTCGTTTACTGTAGAAGCAACCTCGGCTACGAAGATAGTGTACTGCGAATTGTACGGCTCATTGTACTTTGTGGAAAACCAACTGTGCATTGAATGGCCAGCTTCGTGCATAAGCGTTGAAACGTCATCAAGCTTTCCGTTGAAGTTAAGGAGAATGTAAGGCTCTGTACCCGGACAGCCGGAGCTGAAGGCTCCGCCTCTTTTACCCTTTGTAGGATACACGTCAACCCAGCCAAGCTTGGTAAGACCGTCACTAAGCGCTGCGGAATACTCCTCTCCGAACACGCCAACCGTTTTAAGAACCTCGTCAACCGCTTCCTCGTAAGTGTACTCCGAATCAAAGTTTGCAATCAAGGGCGCATACACGTCGTACATATGGAATTTTTCAACTCCGAGAACACGGCGCTTAAGCTCGTAATAATCGTAGAGCGCTCCAAGTCCGCCCTTTACGGAATTTATAAGGTTATTGTATATTACGGGAGTTACCTCATCGTCAAAGGTAGATGCCGTAATAGAATTTTTAAAGCCCTTTACCTTCGCGAGCGTGCAGCTCTCCTTGACTCTTGAATCAAAGAGCGTCGCATAAGTGTTTCCAAACTGCTCGTAGGTTTTATAAAGCGTTCTGAACGCAGACTGACGAACTCTTCTGTCAGAGCTCATAAGGTGCATTACGTAATTAGTATCGGTAAGCTCAACTCGCTTCCCCTCTTCATTTGTAATCTTACCGAATTTTAAGTCGGAGTTTGAGAAAATACTTCTTACGTTACTATGACTGCCAAGGCAATCCTGCATTTTGGACATAAGCATTTCGCACTCATCAGAGAGGGTATAAGGCTTATATCTCATATTCTTTTCAACTCTGCGGCGATAAGACTCAAGCGGCGGATATTCCGAGAACCATTTATCAACCTTTTCGTTATCGAGCTTAAGCATATAAGGTGAAACGAACCAGGAAGCCTCGCCAGCAAGCACAGCAAGATTTCTTACTCTCGCATTCAAGGACTGCGCATTGTTATCCGTCGTGTCAACCGAGAATCCGAGAGACGCATACTGCCAGAGTTTTTCTATTATAGCCTCGATATCTGTCATATCACGGAGCATATTATAGAAGCTTTCCGCACTCTCACCCATAGTCTTCTCGTGCTTTTTGAAGTCGGAAATCATTTTTTCCGCACGCGCGTAATCCTCGAAGAAATCACTTTCACTTTTGTAGATTACCGAGAGATCCCATTTGTATTTTTTGTCAACGTTTTTTCTTTCAAGCGCCATTTTGCTTTCCTTTTTATAAACTTTATTGTTCTTTATTCGTAGAGCGGATGCTTCTTGCAAAGAGCCGCAACTCTAGCCTTTACTTCCTCTTTGTTTTTATCAAAGTCCTTAAGCGTCATAGAAATGAGCTTTCCTACCTCGACGACGTCCTCTTCCTTGAAGCCTCTCGTCGTAATAGCCGCCGTGCCGACACGGATACCGCTCGTTACAAAGGGCTTCTGGGTATCAAACGGAATAGCGTTTTTGTTTACGGTTATTCCAATCTCGTCGAGCATATGCTCGGCTTCCTTACCGGTATCTACCTTCATACCCGTGAGGTCAACGAGCATAAGATGGTTATCGGTTCCGCCCGAAACAAGCTTGAAGCCCTCGTCAAGAAGCGTTTTAGCAAGAACGCTTGAGTTTTTAACTATCTGCTTTGCGTAGTCGGTAAACTCAGGCTTAAGAGCCTCACCGAAGCATACCGCCTTTGCCGCTATCGTATGCATAAGCGGACCGCCTTGAGTACCGGGGAAAATCGCCTTATTTATAAGCTTTGCAATCTCTTCGTCGTTAGTTAGTATCAAACCGCCTCGGGGACCGCGAAGCGTTTTATGAGTCGTGGTAGTGGTTACGTCAGCATAGGGTACGGGAGATGGATGAACTCCTGCGGCAACAAGTCCCGCAATATGCGCCATATCTACCATAAGGTATGCGCCAACTTCCTTTGCAATCTGCGAGAACTTCCCAAAGTCGATAATTCTGGGATATGCCGACGCGCCGGCAAGGATAAGCTTAGGCTTATACTCAAGCGCAAGACGTCTTACTTCTTCGTAGTCAATAGTTCCCGTCTCTTCTGATACTCCGTAAGGAACAATATTCCAATATTTACCCGACATATTTACGGGCGAGCCGTGGCTTAAATGACCGCCGTGAGCAAGGTTCATAGAAAGAACGGTATCACCGGGCGTAAGAAGCGCATAGAATACTGCCATATTTGCCTGCGCTCCAGAGTGAGGCTGAACGTTTGCGTACGCTGCGCCGAATAGCTCCTTTGCGCGCTCTATTGCTATGCTTTCAACCACGTCAACGTGCTCGCATCCTCCGTAGTAACGCTTTGAGGGATAGCCCTCCGCATATTTGTTTGTAAGCGTCGTGCCGTTCGCGTCCATTACGGTTTCGGACACGAAATTCTCGGATGCTATAAGCTCAATTTTATTGCGCTGTCTTTCGGTTTCGTTCATCATCGCCGAATATATTTCCGGGTCGTTAGCCTTTAAAAATTCAAATTCTCTCATATTTTTTTCTCCTTTTATCCACTAAACTTTGTAAGCGATGCCATTTGAAGCATCGCTTACGCTTTTATTTTAACTGTTCATCAGGTTACGGGCATTGCGGGAAGCATATATTTATCGTGGCCGCAATTGACGCATTTATTATCTTCACCATACTCGTGAGGAAGCTTTTCGGTCTCTCTTGTTTCAGTATGCTCGCATCCCTCATTCTGACACTCGGCAGTTTCCACGCCCTTGCTTTCACAGGTTGCGGTGTTGTTAGCATACTCGCTCATATTGTGACCGGTTGCAGCTATTTCCTTATACGTGGTATATACACAGCCTTCTCTTTGGCACTTCTGGTATTCGTTCCAGCCAACGCTCTCGCAGTCGGGAGCCTGCGCCTCAACGGTAACCTTATCGTGACCGAGCGCCACGGTCTCTCTCGTATCAACAAATCCGCAGCTCGAGCAGGTTCTGCTCTCAGTACCCGAAAGCAAGCAAGTAGCTGTATTATTGCCCCACTCACCGAATTCGTGGTCATCTTCCATATTACACATCGAACATATGCCGTTTACGTAATTATGCTCGAGAGCGGGCTTATCAACTCTAGTGGTATAATCGCATCTTGAGCAGCTAACGTACTCGTCGTATCCGACTTCTTTACAGGTAGGTGCTTTTGCGGGAGTGGTGGACTCGTCATGACCGAGGGCGGCAGCGATTCTCTTCTCACTGTAATCACATCCCTCAGCGGTACAATGCCTTTCTTCCATGCCTGCGGTAGTGCAGGTTGCGCTCAAATTCGTCCATTCGCTCATGCTATGAGTATGGTCAGCGTTCTTATCATTTCCAAACAAGTTATTCACCTGCTCGCAGGATGCGAGGCACAAAACAAGTGCGGAAATAAGAAACATAGTCACCAAAAGTTTTTTCATAATAATCCTCCGATAGTTGTTTCCAACGTTTTATACTATATTGTTACACACAATAATTTTAACATTTACTGCCTAAAAATGCAATACTTTTAAGTAAAAAATATATTTTTAGACATAATGAACATAAAGAAAGCGTTTTTTTCGCCAAATAGGACACTTAAAAGAGCAATTGCGTAGCCGTAAGAGAATCGAACGGTTATTTGCAGAACTTTTCTACGTAGCTGTCTATTGCGCTCGCAATGATTTTCACAGCATCTTCTCTTGCGCTGACCTCATTAACCGCGGTTTCCTTATGCTCGAGGTTTTTATAGACCGTGAAGAAATGTCGCATTTCCTCGAATATGTGCGCAGGCAGGTCGTCTATATCCTTGTAGTTGTTATAGTTCGGGTCCTCAAAGGGTATAGCTATGATTTTCTCATCGTTTCTTCCGTTGTCAATCATAGAGATAACTCCTATTGGATACGCGCGAACGAGCGACATAGGCTCAAGAGGCTCGGCGCAGAGCAATAGCACGTCAAGGGGGTCTCCGTCATCACCGTAAGTTCTCGGTATAAATCCGTAATTTGCGGGATAGTGGGTTGACGTGTAAAGAATTCTGTCGAGAATTATATAGCCCGTCTCTTTATCGAGCTCATATTTTTTCTTGCTTCCCTTTGATATTTCAACGACACATATAAAGTCATTGGGGGATATTCTCTTCGGTGATATATCGTGCCAAATATTAGACATATTTTTCTCCTTATATTTTCGTTTCCATATATATTTTAATTCAAAACGAACGTTTTTTCAAGTAGAAATTTCATTTTGGGCAAAAATAATTCATTTTTTTAGCAATTTTGAGAGCTCTGACGCTATTTTCCGAGAAGCGTCTCCTTCTCCCAAAAGCTTCGTAGAAATTGACATTTTTCTGTATTCCTCATCATTTTCAAGCAGTTTTTTTGCTTCTGAAAAAACATCATTTTCACCCGTTCCCACGAGCTTTATAGAGGAATATGACAATAATTCTTTACGTTCTGTGCATTTTCGCACGACCAACGCAGGCTTTCCAAGGTATGCGGACTCCTCTTGGATTCCGCCTGAATCGGTTATTACAAATTTGCATCTGTAAAGAAAATTATGAAAGTCGTGCGGTAAGAGGGGCTCTATGATTTTTACGTTTTCCATACCGAAAAGAATCTCTCCCGCAAGCTTTCGTATGAGTTCGTTTTTATGAATCGGATATACTATTTCAACCTTCGGGAACTCACGCGCTATGCGTGCAACCGCTCTGAAAAGTGCAGAAAGCCCGTCCGGAATACTCTCTCTTCTATGAGCAGTAAGAAGAATAAAGTCACCCATCGGTAAATTCGGGTTACGGTATTTCTCATCAATATTATCCACGAGAACGTCTATAACCGTATTTCCCGTAACGAAAATATTCTCTTCGTCTATTCCCTCTCGCACAAGATTTTCTTTTGCCGATTCGGTTGGCGCAAAATGATATTTCGCAATTCTCGCGATTGCCGCTCGGTTAAACTCCTCGGGATAGGGATTATAGATATCGTGACTTCGGAGCCCGGCCTCAACGTGCGCTACGGTTATTTTCGAGTAGAATGCCGCAAGAGAGAGAGCAAATGCCGTGCTCGTATCTCCGTGCACTAAAACAATATCGGGCAAAAACTCCCTTATAACCGCTTCGCTCTTATTTAAGATGTCCGCGGTTATTCCAAAAAGCGTTTGCCCGATTTTCATTATCTTTAGGTCATAATCAACTTTAATTTTTAATTCCCGAAGCGCATCGGAAACCATTTCCTTATGCTGACCGCTTGAAAGCACCTTTACGTCAAAAATTTTTTTCGCCTTAAGCTCACTTATTATTTTCGACATCTTGATAGCCTCGGGACGAGTCCCGAGGCAAACCAGGATTTTAATCAATTATATCAGCCTCAAAAATTTTCGAGAATCTTTCGAAGTTATAAGGGAAAACTCCGAGTCCGTCATAAAACTTAGGAGCGGCACCCGACATATAATCTATTCGAAGCTGCCACCTTGTCGGCTCGTTAAGCGTGCATCCGTAATGCTCGGGCAAATATGAATCTCTCCACTCTCCTATGCGTATCGCCCTTATTCTATCAAGGGTCGCTTTTTTATCAATAAGACTTACGCTCTTCTCTCCGCCGAGGCTCTGCTTTATAAGTCTTGCCTCTTCCCCGCATATCTCAATTTCATATTTATCCTGCAGATATCTTCCTACCGTCAAGGTAAGACAAGAAATGGAATCTATCATTGAGTCAAATATTGAAAGAGCCTTTTCTTCCTCTGTCAATACCGATTTGCCGCACATTAAAGAGAGCTTATCGGTAGCTCTTTCAAGATAAGAGCGGTATATTTCAACCGTATCCGCCTCACTTGGAAAGACGTGACTGTCATAAACGTACGACGGAGACTCGAGTCTTCTCTTCATTTTTTCTATTTCACGTCTTAATTTTTCAACCTCCAAAGAAATTTCCTCTTCCGTACGGTCCTTAAGATACATTTCTTCGTAGCTGTCAACGGTAATATACATAATGCCCCCAAAAAATCGTTATATAAAAAGATATGCAAAGGAGCGGGGCGAATATTCCACAGCTCCCCTATATCTATTTTAACACCATATCCAAATTTTGTAAATATTATAAAATGCCGATTTTTTTAGTGATTATGCACAAAAACCAATTTTGAGTAAAGATTTTTTTCGACATTTTAACACCACATTAGGTCCTTATTTTTAGATTTTATAACAGGATATGAATTTTCTCCCATTTTCGAAGATAAACTTTTAGCTTTTGCATATATTTTGCATTTTTTACAAATAATAAAATCAACCGCAAAACGAACCGAGCGAGCTTTATACTGCATATGTATTAGAATCTGCATACGTTTTTCGGAATAAATTTTTAGGAAGTGAAAAAATGATTTTGACCAGCAAGGAAACCGATTTACTGAAGGATATGAAGGACCAGGAGGAGCTTTGCATTGAAAAGTACACAAGATACGCTACGGAAGCAAAGTGCCCCGAGCTTAAAACCCTTTTGAATTCAATCGCAGATACCGAGCGAGAGCATCTTAAAACCGTTAACGATATGATGGCGGGAAACGAGCCTGCAGCTCCCGGTGCTCTTTCGGCAAACAACGACCTTTGCAAATGCTGCGAGAGTGTTTATCAGAACGCAGATGACAAGAGCGCAGATAAATACCTCCTCTCCGATTTACTCTCAACAGAAAAGCACGTTTCGTCTCTCTACAACACGAGCGTTTTTGAATTCAAATCCCCTGCGGCAAGAAAAATGCTCTCCCACATTCAAGCGGAAGAGCAGCAGCACGGAGAAATGCTTTACGCATTTATGAATTGCAATAATATGTACTCTTAAATCAAAAGGCTGTCAAGCGGAAGTAAGTCAATATAACGACTACTTCGGGATTGACAGCCTTTTCACATAATTCATTGTAAACATATTTCAAGCTTTAACGTACAGAACTACGTTAAATTATCTCGATAATGCAATTATCCCTTTGATTTATAGTAGAGCATACAGTGGCAAAAGCCTTCAAACTCCGGATCTGCTATTTGCCCGCGGAACTCATCGCAAATGCACTTATATTTTTCTTCCTTTCCAAATCTGCAGGGGCAGTATCCGCCCTTTTCCTTAAGTCCTTTTTTTACAAGCTCGACTATTTCCTTGTCGGGATTAAGTGTGACCTTCGGTTTCATAATATATCTCCTATTCGAGTTCGGTATTTTTGCAAATTGTCATTTTTGCGACAATTTGCAATCTTTTATTTACGTTTTGTACGATTTTTCAAAATGTTCGAGATTTCTTTTAATAGTTTTCTTACCGCGCCAAGCAAACGCTCTTTTTGCAAATTCCTCATTGGTCATAGAATCGATTTTTTCACTTGTCAAATATTCTATGCGATTCCCGAAGAAAAATTCAATCGGTGTCATTTTAGGTCTTTGATTGTACGGGCAAGCCGTCTGGCAAGCGTCGCACCCCCATACCGTGCCAACTTTCATCATCAATTCGACTTCAAAATCAGACAGCTCGCCTTTCTTTTGCGTTATGGCAGAGAGGCACTCAGCGCATTCTCCTCTCAAAATACCTGTTGGGCAAGCTCTCTTGCAAGCCCCGCAGCCCTCACAAAAAGAGATTTCCTTCTTTTTCTCTACTCCAAGCAGTGACGGAGGAACATCGGTAATAACGTCAGCCAAAAATACGTACGAGCCGTATTTTTCATTTATGAGCAGCCCGTTTTCTCCGAGGATACCGAGTCCCGAAATAAGAGCTGCGGAGCGCTCGTCTATCGGAGAGTGGTCGCCGAAGCCCAAAAAATGATTTTCGGGGTATATTTCCCTAAGCAATCCTATAAGGCGGTCGGTAATTTCCTTTATAATGATATGATAATCAAAAGATGCCGCATATATCGAAAGGTTTTCTGCCCTTCCCGCATAATACGGTATGAGAAATATCAAAGCGCTCCTTGGCGTCATACCGTGCCTTTCAACGAGCCTTGGATTTATCTCACGAAGGTCCTTATAGTCGAGAGCCGAAAAATATTCAATTTTCTCATTTTCAAAAAAACTTGATATTCTATTATCCAAAAAACTCTCCCCTTCCGTATCGTTTGCTGAGGTTTCACTTTTGCTTTTACATATCTATTATATCTTCAAGATAAGCAAAATTCAAGGCATTTATTGACATTTCTTTCAGGATATGTTATTATAGAGTGCTATTATTTTAATATTTTATTTATGTTTTTCCAGAAAGGAGAACTTTATGTTCAATTTGAATCAGGGCTTATGGTATTATATCGTAAATGTTGCTAACAACGGATTGCCCGAGTGGAAATATATACTTCTCACCGTTTCGTTTGCTTTCATAGCTATGGCGGCAGGATATCTGCTCGGCTCGGTAAACTCCGCCATTATCGTTTCCAAGGTGCTTTTCGGTGACGACATAAGGCATCACGGCAGCGGCAACGCAGGTCTTACCAATATGCTACGCACCTTCGGGAAGAAGGCTGCCGGACTCACGCTTCTCGGTGACGTTCTTAAAACGGTTCTCGCCATAGTTATCGGCTCTGTTCTCGGCGGCTTCGGATATATTGGCGGAATCAGCGTAGGCGCGCTCTATTGCGAGCTTCCCCTAAACTATATGGCAGGCTTCTTTGCTGTAATCGGTCATATTCTCCCCATTTATTACGGATTTAAGGGCGGTAAGGGGGTTCTTTGTACGGCTGCTATGGCACTCGTTCTCACTCCTATTGAATTTTTGCTTCTTCTCGCAATTTTCGTTATTATGGTTGCGTGGTCGAAGTACGTTTCGCTCGGCTCAGTTACGGTTGCTATGCTCTACCCCATACTCGTTACAGCACACATTAAGGTTATTTTCAACTCGAGCGGAAGCCAGAACGGAATTATGGCTCTCGTGACAATACTTCTCGCTATTATTATAGTTTACTGTCACAGAGAAAACCTTAAGAGAATATCCGACGGAACAGAGAGAAAGCTCTCCTTCAAATCGAAGAGCAAAGCAGAGGGCACGGACAAAAAGTAAATGGCTGACTTAAAAGAACTCGTTCTTCTTTCATTTAGAAAAGAGACTCTTAAAAAAATTATATTTTCACGCCCCGTGGGTAACTCTCCCGAAAAGATAAGCGCAAGGCTTTGCGCTCACAGGGGGCAGAAATTTCTTTCCGCGGAATACAGTCTTCCCGGTAACACGGTATCGCAGAAAAATCTGCGTGAGGGTGAAATCGGTAGCTTTATTGACGAAAATTCAGAGAGCTACAAGCAGATAAATCTTCTTACTACCCTCGGTGATGCAGAACTGAAAATCGGCAAGAAAGGCGCAGTTTTACTGGGTGCTGACAAGCTTTACAGAAAGCTCACCGATAAAAATGTCCGACCAGCTTTTGAAAGCGCTATTGAATCTCTTGAAAAAGAGAAAAAGCGTATGCTTCGCGGGGACGAGCCCTTTCTTATCTCGCTTGGGATAAGCGACAAGAGTGGCAGAGTTCACGACAAACGTCAGGCAAAATTCAGACAGATAAACAAATTTCTTGAATACGTTGACGAGGTGTACGGCGAGCTTCCCGAAGAGAGCGAGCTTAACGTATATGACCTCTGCTGCGGCAAGAGTTATTTGAGCTTTGCGGTTTATCATTATCTTACGGTGATAAAGGGCAGACGTGTTAATATGCTCGGTATTGATTTGAAGCGCGACGTTATGGAATTCTGCGGCAAAAAGGCAAGCGAGCTTGGATTTTCGGGCATGAGATTTATAACCGACGATATAAACAACACGCCGAAGGACGTTGTTCCCGATATGGTAATATCTTTACACGCCTGCGACGTTGCGACGGATATCGTTCTTGACTCTGCGGTAAGACTCGGTGCTAAAGTTATTTTATCGACTCCCTGCTGCCACAGAGAGCTTTCCTCAAAAATATCGACTCCCGCACTTTCCTTTGTTACCAAATATCCGAAGCTTCGACGCAGCCTTTGCGACTCACTTACAGACGCCCTGAGACTTGAAAGACTTGCGGCATTTGGATACGAGGTTAGCGCCACCGAGCTGGTTGACCCCGAGGATACACCGAAAAATACGCTTTTGCGCGCTATAAAGCGCAAGAGCAAAAACGAATCTCTTGCCGAAGAATACGCAAAGCTCCTAGATTTTCTCCTCGGAGACTCGGCAAAGGATTATATTGGCAAAATTTGAAAGGCATAACCTGAAAAATGAAAACAATTGTTAACGTTTCTTCGGCAGAGGAAACCGAAAAGGTAGGTTTTGAGCTTGCAAAAAAGCTCGACGAAGAAAAATGCAGACGGGCTTTTATAGCTCTTTTTGGTGAAATGGGCGTTGGAAAAACCGCATTTTGCCGCGGCTTTGCATCATATTTCGGAATAAACTCGGTGAAGAGTCCGACTTACACGGTACTCAACGAGTACAGAGGATGGGCAAAAATACATCACTTTGACTTTTACAGAATAACCGACGGTGACGACCTCTACTCTATAGGCTATGACGATATTATAGAGGACACGGGATATTCGCTTGGTGAATGGTCCGAAAATATCGAGGATTTTCTCCCCGAGGACGCTGTCCGTGTGAAAATTTCACGCATTTCGGTAAATGATGACGAAAACGCAAATCTCCGAAAAATAGAAATCGAAGAGTTAGGATAACACAATGATAACACTGGCTTTTGACAGCACCGCAAAAATAGCGACGGTTGCGGTAACAGACTCGGACAAGCTTCTTGCCCTTTACAGCATAAATAACGGCTTAACTCAAAGCGAGCTTCTTATGCCAATGGCAGAGCATATTTTAAAATCCTTGAAGCTTGAGTTTTCGGATATAGAGCTTCTTGCTTGCTCGGTCGGTCCAGGCTCGTTCACGGGAGTGCGTATCGGCACGGCGTTGGTTAAGGGTATAGCCTTTGGAAAAGACATTCCCTGCGCAAGTGTTTCAACGCTTGAGGCGCTCGCTGAAAACCTCGTGGGCTTTGAGGGGATAATCGTTCCCTCTATGGACGCAAGACGCTCGCAGCTCTACTGCGCGATTTTCGAGTACCGCAACGGTGAGATGATAAGGCATACCGAGGATATGGCTATTTCAACAGAGGAGCTTTCCAAAAAGCTTAAGGCTTACGAGGATAAAAAGATTTACGTCGTTGGCGACGGCTATAACGTTGCGGTAAGAGAGCTTCAAAAATTCGGAATTGAAGCTTCCGATGTGCCGTATCAGCTTCGTGAGGAAAACGCATACTCGGTGGCGAGAGTTGCCGCGAGACTTCACGCCGAGGGAAAGACGACCTCCGACCTTTTGCATATGCCCACTTATTTGAGAGTACCGCAAGCCGAAAGAGAAAGACTTGAAAGACTCAAGGCAGAACAAATTAAATAATTTTTACCTAAAAATGTAAATAGTTATTAGAAAATATATAAATTAAAAGATCAGGAGACCGGAAATGAGAAAAATTTTCATTGGCGCTGACAGCGCGGGATTCGCTCTCAAAGAAGAGCTCAAGAACTATCTTATAGGTAAGGGCTATGACGTTACAGACCTTGGTACCGACTCTGACGCTTCCTGCCACTACCCTGTTTTCGCTAATGCGGTTTGCGAGAACGTTCAGAAGAACCTTGATACTAGCTTTGGTATTCTTATCTGCGGTACGGGTATAGGTATGAGTATGTGCGCAAACAAGCACAAGGGTATCAGAGCGGCGCTTTGCTCGGATACGTTCTCAGCGAGAATGACAAGACAGCATAATAACGCTAACGTTCTTTGCATGGGCGCAAGAGTTATCGGCTCCTGCCTTGCTACCGATATTCTCGACAGCTTCCTCGCTAACGAATTCGAGGGTGGCAGGCACGCTGTAAGAGTTGATATGATGATGGAAATAGAGAATAAGTAATTTTACAAAAGAAAATATAGAATAAGTATTTTACTAAACGAAAACCTCGTCGAACCTTAAAATTAAGCTTCGACGAGGTTTTCGTTTTTTGACTTTTGGGAAGAAAGCTTTTACAGACTCTTCGAAGTAAAGCATCTAAGAATCCTTACGTAAAAAAGCTTTTTTGAAAGATAAATTAAATCTTGAAATCGGGATTGTTAAAGGTTGAAATTCAGATTGTACTTATCCATTTGATAATAAAGCAGAGTTCCCATAACAGTTGCCGTCACCAATTCTCCGACGAGCACCGTAATAAAAAGGAACATATACGAGTCAGAGCTTCCGTAGGCGTACATTATAACAAACGGAACTATTATCGCATTCGAAAAGACGGTAGGCAGAGTCGATAAGAACATAAGCTTTTTAGGTAGCTTTGAGAGAAGCCTTGCTCCAATGGCACCAATCAGGGTAGCCAAGCTTCCAAACAGAATATCCCACACAACGCAGCCCGAAAGATAATTTGCTACAATACAGCCGATAAAGAGCCCCGGCACAGCCTCCGGAATAAATATCGGTAGAATACATAGGGCCTCGGATATTCTGAACTGGAAAAATAAAAATTGCAGAGGCGCTGATACGTACGAGAGAGTTGCGTAGATTGCCGCTATTAATGCGCCACGCACGATATAACGAGTCGCATTATTGTTTTTTTGCTTTTTCATTTTTTCTCCTCTAGTTTTGTTTTTTAGGGGCGGGCGCCCTTTGGTGAGGAAGGTCTCGAACTCACCGAAAGACATTGTAACATAAAACCTACAAAAAATCAATACTTATCAGAAATATAAGAAAAAGATATTTCTCAAACTAAAAAATACAAGAAAGTCTTACAAATTATGGCTTTTTACTTTGATATGTACCATAAATTTACCATTTTTATCAATATTTTATTGTAGCAAAAAAGACACAAAAATGATACAATGACAGTGTATCTTTTGACGCAAATTCAAAAAAAGGAGAAATATGCTTGGACGTTTTGAAAATAAACAGCACAAAGATTAAGATTATGATGAGCCCGTCGGACGTCAAAAAATTCGGACTTAACACCAGCGATATTGATTATAACGACAAGGAAACAAGAGTGAAGGTTTGGGAAATTCTGGACTTTGTTAAAAGCAATCACGACTTTGACCACGGCAAAGATAAGCTTTTAGTTCAATTTTACCCCTCGAAAGACGGCGGAGCGGAGCTTTTCGTTACAAGGCTCGTCGGCTTAAGCAAGGGCAAGGAGCGATGGGTTTCCAAGGCAGGAAACGTTACTATGCTCGACTCCAGACAAACGGTTTACAACTTTAAGAATTTTAACGATTTAATTCACATAGCTAAAATTATTAACGGCAGAAAAAGTATAAAAGGAAGCGAACTTTTTTACGACGATTACGACGGATATTATCTCGAAATCACCGAGCAGGGTAAGACAAGACTCGATTCGATTTGTGATCTCGCAATCATTATGGAATTTGCCGAAGCCACTCCGAAAGACAAACTTCCTTACATAACCGAGCATTGCAAAAAGCTTACCGACGGCAGCGCGGTGGAGCAGCTTGCGAAGCTTTAAGATTGCCCGAGCTATATATTGAAAGCTCACTGCAAAGAAGAATTTCTCGCAGTGAGCTTTTTTCATTGGTTTCTTTATTTGTGTGGCTATAACGAAGCTTCCAATTTAAGCTCCCCAACCGATTTCTGATAAACAGCGGTTAAGCCGATTGAACTGACAACAGACCTTGCGAAGCATCATTTTTAAGAGTGTCAGTCTTTCTCCTTAAGATACTTATCTATCGCCGCAGCCGCAAGCTTGCCTGCGCCCATAGCAGAGATTACGGTTGCCGCGCCCGTTACGGCGTCACCGCCCGCAAATACTCCCTCTCGGCTGGTTGCTCCCGTAGCTTCATTTACTATAATTCCGCCTCGACGGTTTACCTCAAGGCCCTCGGTAGTGGATTTTATCAAGGGGTTGGGAGACGTTCCTATTGCCATAATTACGCAGTCGAGCTCAATTTCAAACTCGCTTCCCTCTATAACCTTCGGAGAGCGTCTGCCTTTTTCGTCCGGCTCGCCAAGCTCCATTTTCACACAGCGCATTCCCGAGACGAATCCGTTTTTCGCATCTCTTTTATCGTCGGGATTATTGTATCCAAGGATTTCTACAGGAGCCGTCAAGAGCATAAACTCAATGCCCTCCTCTAGCGCGTGCTCTACCTCCTCGCGCCTTGCCGGAAGCTCTTGCATCGAACGTCTATACACGATATAAACCTTTTCCGCTCCGAGTCTTGCCGCGACTCTCGCTGCGTCCATAGCTACGTTTCCTCCGCCGACTACGGCTACCTTGCCACCCTTCATAATCGGGGTATCGGGACTGTCAAGATAAGCTTTCATAAGATTGCTTCTTGTCAAGAACTCGTTTGCCGAATATACACCGTTGAGCCCCTCGCCCGAAATTCCCATAAAGTTCGGAAGTCCTGCGCCGGAGCCTATAAATACGGCTTCATAGCCCATATCAAAAAGCTCATCCACGGTAAGCGTTTTTCCTATTATCGTATTTGTGAGAAATTTAACGCCTGCCGCCTTAAGATTATCTACTTCTTTTTTCACAATGCTTTTCGGAAGTCTGAATTCGGGTATTCCATAGGAGAGAACGCCGCCCTCGGTGTGAAGCGCTTCGAATACCGTTACACCGTATCCGAAAGACGCAAGGTCTCCTGCCGCCGCAAGTCCTGCGGGACCCGAGCCTATTATGGCGACCTGCTTACCGTTGTTTGACACGGGCTCGGTCTTTTCTCTTTCCCTCGCATTGTGAAGATCGGCAACGAATCTTTCGAGTCTGCCTATTGCAACGGGCTCGCTCTTTATACCTCTTACACACTTTGCCTCGCACTGATTCTCCTGCGGACAAACTCTTCCGCAAACGGCAGGCAAACTTGACGAGCGATTTATAACCTTGTAAGCGCCCTCAAAATCTCCATCCTTGATTTTTGATATAAACTCGGGGATAGCAATGTTTACAGGGCAACCCGAAACGCACGGCATAGTTTTGCAATCAAGGCATCTTGAGGCTTCATTCAAGGCGAGCTCTTCGGTATATCCAAGGGCAACCTCAAGAAAATCTCTCCTTCTTTCCTCCGGAGATCTCACGGGCATAGGCTGACGACCTATATTCATATTAACCTTTGCCATTTAAACCTCCTCCTTTTTCAAGAGATTGCACGCAGCGTCATAAGCGTGGCGCTCAAAATTCTTATACATCGACGAGCGCAGCATAGCCTCGTCAAAATCGACCTCATATCCGTTAAAATCGGGGCCGTCAACGCAGGCGAATTTCGTAACACGCTCCCCGTCCTTGACGAGCGAGAGCCTACATCCGCCGCACATACCGGTTCCGTCAATCATTATAGGATTCATTGAAACGACGCACGGTATGCCAAAAGGCTTCGTGGTAAGCGTGACGAATTTCATCATAACGAGAGGTCCTATGGTTATGACCTTATCGAACGTCTCGCCTCCCTCAAGCTTCTCTTTAAGAGGAACGCATACATTACCCTCTCTGCCATAGCTTCCGTCATCCGTCATAACTACAAGCTCATCGGACACAGCCTCAAACTCGTCTTCGAGTATAACTAAATCTTTCGACCTGAATCCTATAATAGAAGTTACCTTTACCCCCATACCGTGTAGCTTTTTAGCTATCGGGAGCGCTATCGCGCAGCCAACTCCTCCACCAACTATACATACCTTGTTTATCCCCTCGGTTTTGGTGGGCATACCGAGCGGTCCCGCAAAGTCCCGGAGATAATCTCCCTCTCCCTTAAGCGAGAGCTTATAGGTAGTAGCTCCTACTATCTGGAATATGACGCTTACCGTTCCTCGCTCCCTATCAAAATCCGCCACGGTGAGCGGTATGCGCTCTCCGTCTTCGTCTGTTCTCAAAATAATGAACTGCCCCGGCTCAGCGCTTCTTGCGACGAGGGGCGCTTCCACCTCTATCATCACTACGGTGGGGTTGAGTTCTCTTCTTTTGACAATTTTATACATCGGTTACTCCTTATCCGGTTATAGACACCGCGGCAAAGGACGTTGACTTTATCTGCCGTTTTTTGACGCGTTACAGCCGTTCATAAAAATTTTACATTTTGTTTTTATATAAAAATTATAGCACATACGCTGCACGACTTCAAGTATATTTAAAAAACTTTACGACTTTTTTTGCATTTTTAGCAATCTTACCTTGACATTAAATAATAATAATGTTATAATTATAAATAAATATTGCGTATTATTCTTTTTGAGGAGGAATATTCAATGAACGAAAACAAACTTTTCCTTTCGGGAGTGTGCCCTTACTGCCCGGCTGTGCTTGATTACGCCGAGGATTCCAGGGCTGTTACCTGCCATTCGTGCGGTAATGTTGTTCCCACCAGGATTTTAAGACCTCTCGATTTTGCAAAAAAAGAGAGTGCGGAATCCGAGAACGATAGGAGAATAGCAGACGGCGTAACTTCCTCAAGCGCCGGAATTATATATTTTGACAACTTCTGCGATAGCTATGACTGGAGAGAGTTTGCTCTTCACTCCACCCTCTCCATACCCACTCTCGAATCTATAAGAGAGGCTTGCAAGATTAAGTTCTCCGCAGACCCCATTACATATTATCTTGATTTCAGATGCGTTGCCATCCCCGTCCTCAAAAAGATTGAAGGCCTCGACGTGCTTGAGGTTGAGATAATAAACAACTACAAGAGCGACGACCTTTCCGACCTCTTTGAATACGTTGACCGTTACTGCGCTATAACCGCAGAGATAACTGAAAAGCGCGATGCTATTATCAAAACTCTCATAAAGGATATTCACCTCGCTCAAAGATTCGGTGCGGATCCTATGTTAGTTTACGACCTCAAGCGTACCTTCAAGATGTTCACCGAGAAGGTTAACGCTGTTAAGGCTGCTAAAAATATTGAAGAGGTTCCCGGCTATCACAAGGCGAAGGAGCTTAAGGACGCAAAGCTTGCGCAGGATATCCGCAAAAAAGGAATCGACGCAGAGAAAACCTATGCAAAGGCTATTGAGCTTCTTGAAGCAGGGAACGTTGACAATGCGCTGCATCTCTTCGCGGCTATAAACGGATATAAGGACTCGAATAAATATATTGACGACAATTCGATGATATTCAAGTTCAATAACGAGCTTGCGGAAATGGCAGGCAAGTTCTATCTTGTTAAGAGCAAGTCAAACGCTGTTTTCGAGCCCTCGAATCCCACCCCAATATCAGAGGGTGTTATGACTCTTTATGAGGTAGTCAACGCAATTCCCTCTACCTCACCCACTCTTACTATGGTCTCAGACGTTATACACAGCTTCGGCTCTAAGATATTCTTTATGAGAAATAACGTCAGCATCTGCTGCTACGATACTAAGAGCGAGGACCTTTACGCGAACGTTAAAATTCTTGACGAAGCTCCATCGGGTGACTACGTTATCCGCCACGCTAACCCCATATACTACTCTTCGGACAAGACGAAGTTCTTTATAAGAAAGAAGCTTCGTGAGACCGCTACGACTAAGAGAGGTTGCCTTGGCAGAAAGAAGGTTACCAAGAGAATCGCCAATAACAGAGGAAATAACTACTCTATCGTGCTCGTTGATATGGACAACGTTACCTCAAAGGTAATCTTGCCCGAGGTAGTTGATATTATGGACTACTGCAACGACAAGATATTCTATACTATGCTTGAAAAGGGCTCAAGCTTCCCTTCCTTCCGTGTTTATGACATAAAAGAGGGAAAGAGCACCGAAATTCTCAGTGCCAACTGCAATATTCACAATGTAAGTGGTGGAAACATAGTATATTCTATGCGCGCAGCGAGTGAGTATAATATCAATCTATTCTCGGTTAACATTGACACGAACGTTCACCGCGCCATAGACACCAACATCAACGGTTATTACACTACTCACGGAAACCGTGTGTTCTACACCGTTGGCACCAGAGAGGACTTCAGACTTTATTCGGCTAACCTTGACGGTACGGACAGATGCGAGGTTATGGAGAATCCCGGCAGAATATGCCAGTTCAGCTCCGGTTGGCTCTATTATATTAACGGAAGCGGTGTAAACACTTGCCTTATGAAAGTAAGCCTTGACGGCTCGAAAAATATGCTCGTTGCATCAAGATTCGGCAAGCTGGTTAAGATGCTCAACGGATATATTTACTACCTTGCGACTAACGGTGACCTTAAGGTAGTTCGTTCCGATGGCAGCGGTGACACCCGTATTGCTTCTAATATTGACGACCTCTCACGCATAATAATAGATAAGTCAAACGTTTATTATCTCAAGCGTGATTATCTCGGTCCTGCAACCGAAAGCAGCGACGGCTTCGGCTACTCGCTCTATTCCACCGACCTTGCGGGCAAGAATTTGCGCAAGCTTTCGCACGACGTTTCAGCTATGGTTGAGTACAATGACAGATATATTTATATCTGCAAAAAGCGTGAAGCGAAGTACTCGGTTACCACGCCTATTGACAGGAAGCATTCTAAGACGGAAATTATAAGCAAGACGCTTACCTACTACGAGTCTTATGACAAGCTTAATGCCGAATTCTCCGAAATCGTTCGTCTCGGTCTTCCCGAAACAGTGACTGTTACTTACAGAAAGTCCCGCCTTCCCTTCAGCAAGTACATTACCGACCGTTCGGTAATAAGCGAGATTCATAACGACTACGTTCGTAATGACGTTGCGCCCGTCGGAATGGTTGAAAGAGAAGAAATCGAAGCAAGAGAAAAAGAGCTTCAGCGTATCGAGGACGAAAAGCGCGAAAAGAAGCAGGCTAAAAAGGATAAAAAGCAAGCAAAGAAAGACAAAAAGAAGGCGAAGCGCGACAAGAAAAAGGCTAAACGTCAGGAAAAGCGTGACAAAAAGAGCCTCAAGCGTGAAAACAAGAAAGCTAAACGTCAAGCGAAGCAGGCAGAGCGTGACCGAATCAAGGAAGAAAAACACGCAAAAGCAAATTCTGACATAGACGATTATCTCGCAGCAAAAGAGCAGCTTGAAATTGAAAATCAGGAAAGGCTCGAAAGACAGCAAGCGGAGCAAGACGCAAGGGAAGCAGAGCTTTCAGCTAAACGAGAAGAGCGCGAGAAAGCGCGCGCAAAGCGTGACGAGGAAAACCGTGAGAAATATGACGCCGGTCAGACAAGATACGACGAAAAGATGGCTCGTTACGAAGAGGATATGATTAAGCGCGAGGAAGCTAAGCAAGCTAAACGCGACGCGAAGGCTGCGAAGAAAAACAGAGACGCGGAATAATATCAAATCTTCAATCAAAACAAATAAAATTCACTAACATCTCGGGCTGTCGCACTGTTTTGTACGACAGCCCTTAAAACAAGAATTATGAATAAGATATATAACACGGTCGAGGAGCTTATCGGAAAAACCCCGATAGTGCGCCTTCATAAAATAGAAGAAAAATACAACTTAAAAGCAAAGCTTTTTGCAAAGCTCGAATTTTTCAACCCCACAGGTAGCGCAAAGGACAGAGCCGCTCTCGGAATGATACTTGCCGCTGAAAAGTGCGGACTTATATCTAATGGCGGAACTATAATCGAGCCCACCTCGGGAAATACCGGAATAGCACTTGCGGCTATTGCCGCCTCTCGCGGTTATCAGGCTATAATAGTTATGCCAAGCACGATGTCACGCGAGCGTCAGCTTCTTATCAAGGCCTACGGAGCTCGTGTTGAGCTTACAGACGGGGCGAAAGGAATGGCGGGAGCGATAGAACGTGCAAATCAGCTTCATTTAGAGATAGAAAACTCCTTTATACCATCTCAATTCGACAATAATGAAAACAAAAATGCGCATTTTGCGACCACCGGCCCCGAAATCTATGAGACCCTCGACGGAAAAATCGACGTTTTCGTTGCGGCAGTCGGAACGGGCGGAACTCTTTCGGGCGTAGGCGAGTACTTAAAATCGAAGCTCCCAGAGGTAAAAATCGTCGCTGTGGAGCCTGCCGAATCCCCTCTTCTTTCGGGTGGAGCTGCCGCGCCTCATAAAATCCAGGGAATAGGAGCGAACTTTATCCCAAGTGTGCTCAGAAGGGATATTTACGACGAGGTGGTATGCGTTTCGTCAGAAGAGGCTTATAAAGAGGCAAGAGATACCGCCTCGCTTATCGGTATAGGACTTGGAATTTCCTCAGGCGCTGCTCTTGCCGCCGCTATAAAGCTTGCTGAAAGAGAAGAAAACGCAGGAAAGAGCATTGTTACTCTCTTTCCCGACGGTGTTGACAGATATCTCAGCACCGATTTGTTTGACTAACTCTCATAATGCTCTTAAACCGGAAGCTAAAGGCTTTATGCGACAATATGTTGAATATACAGTATTCAGACAATTTACTCTTGCTTGAGACTTCAAAATAAAAAAGGACTTAATATTATGGGACTCGCTTGCGAATTCGAAAAAGAAAAGCTTATTATCGGATTTATATACCATACCGACGAGATGTTCGAGAAGGCTCTCGGAATTATGACCGAGAAATTCGGCGCCGTTGATTTTTCTACCGAGGAATTTTCATTCACCAATGAATTTTCGGACTACTACGATGAAGAGCTTGGCGGCGAGGCAAGGCGCAGAATAGTAAGCTTTGAGACACTCGTTGACCCAAAAAGGCAAGCCGAGATAAAGACGTTTACCAACAGTGTTGAGGCTGACTTAAGTATTCTCGGAAATCGAAAGGTAAATCTCGACCCCGGATTTATGAGCCACGGCAGGCTTCTGCTTGCCACAACTAAAAAAACCGGCTTTAGAATTCCCCTATCCGACGGTATTTATACCGAGCTGACGCTCTTCTTTGCCAGGGGCGGATGGCAAAAGCTCCCCTGGACCTACAGAGATTATCAATCAAAAAGAGTGCAGGATTTTCTTACCGTCGTCAGAAAGAAGTACCTCGAACAAAGAAAAAGAGAAGAAAACCTTTAATAAAAAATCCAAGATTCGAAGCGTTTTGGCTTGAATCTTGGATTTTTTATTTGCTAACTGTAAAATAAGCTTTTGAAAAAGTATTATTCTACGATAACCTCTTCGATAGGTTTTCCGTCAATATCGGGCATATCGAGGTCGAAAATTTTCGCAAGCGTAGCTACCAAAGCAATTGTCAACGACAAAGAAAAATTTTGATAAGATAATATAAAAAAGGGGTGCGGCTCGCAGGTTGCCGCACCCCAAAATTATTAGAAGATAGAAAATTACTTAATTTCAACTTCTGCGCCTGCAGCCTTAAGCTGTTCAGCGATCTTTTCAGCCTCTTCCTTAGCAACTGCTTCCTTGATAGTCTTGGGAGCAGACTCAACGAGGTCCTTAGCGTCCTTAAGACCAAGACCGGTGATTTCACGAGCTACCTTGATAACTGCGAGCTTGTTAGCGCCTGCAGCCTTAAGTACTACGTCGAACTCAGTCTTCTCTTCAACGGGAGCTGCTGCTGCAGCGCCGGGAGCTGCTGCTACTGCTACGGGAGCTGCAGATACACCGAATTCCTCCTCAAGTGCCTTAACGAGATCAGCAAGTTCAAGAATAGTAAGACCCTTTACAAGTTCAAGGATCTGAGTGGACTTTTCATTCATTTTAGTTTCCTCCAAATATTTAAACAAATTTTATTCAAAAATTAATAGTTTGCAGATATTAAATTAAGCTTCTGCAGGAGCCTCGGCGCCTTCGCCGTTTTCTTTGTCGATCTTGCCCTGAAGAACGTATGCAAATCCGTAAAGAGAGGACATAAGGCTGCCCATCATCTTCGCAACGAGAACTTCCTTCGAAGGAGTTGCTGCAAGGGATTCAACGCCGGCTTGATCAAGAATACCGCCATCTACGAAACCAGCCTTGATTTCGAAGCAATCGATCTTATCTGCGAATTCCTTCATTATCTTTGCGGGAGCGATAGGATCGTCCTGGCTGATTGCAATAGCAGTCATTCCACTAAGGTACTGCTTCATATCACCGTAACCTGCGATATCGCAAGCCTTACCGGTGAGAGTGTTCTTCATAACAGTGTACTCTACGCCTGCCTTACGGAGAGCGTTACGGAGTTCTGTATCTTCTGCTACCTTAATGCCTTCGTACTTCACAAGAACGCCCGATGCAGCAGTCTGCAACTTAGCGGCAAGTGATTCTACGACTTGTTTCTTTTCTTCAAGAATCTTATTGCTTGGCATTATTCTACCTCCATAAATTTTAAAACAAAAAATCCCTTCCGACAAGAGCGCATAGCTTAAGCCGAGAAAGGACAAACAAATATCATATTTATGCTATCGTTGTTCACCTCGGCAGGAAAGCTTTCGCTTTTACCGGAACCTGCTGTCTTAGGATACCTATGGTATTATAGCAAAAGAATTTCTGTTTGTCAATAGTTTTTGAAAATATTTTTCGAAATAATTTTGCTATTCAAAAAAACACTGGCGGATATGCAAAAAACGGCGCTTCACGAACGTAAAAAATCAAAGCACCGTTTTCACTTAATCATATTTGTTTTTCTTTTCTTTGAGTATTCTATATATGCTTCTGTATGACTCGAGGCGGGTAGGGGCAATTTTCCCCTCTTCTGCGGCACGAGCCACAGCGCAATCCGAGCTTCCCTCTCCCACGTGGGCGCAGTCAGCGTATGTGCAGCCGTTCGCATAGGGAAGTATATCAGGGAAAGTCTGGGGCAAGTCATCTATATCGAAGAAGTCAAACCTCGCAAAATCAACGAGAGAAAATCCGGGAGTGTCGGCAAGGAAGCCCACATCTCCTTCGTCCGTATTTATATCGAATATTTCTACGTGACGGGTGGTATGCCTTCCCCTCTCTATTTTTCTCGATATTTCCGAGGTGGACAGCTCAAGACTTGGGAAAAGAGCGTTCATAAGAGTCGATTTTCCAACTCCCGAAGCGCCGGCAAAGGCAGAGGTTTTCCCTTCCTTTATATTATATCTTATATATTCAGAAAGAGACGCTACGCCCTCACCGCTTTCAGACGAGGTAACGAAGGTATCTATTCCCGCGCCTCTGTATATCTGAGCGTATTCCGACGCCAGTGTATCGCCAAGGTCCTGCTTAGTCACTATCACGACGGGCTTGATACCGTTATGTATCGCTATTGCGATAAGCTTATCCACGACCTCTAGCACGGGGGTAGGCTTCTTTGCCGCAAAGACCATAAACAGATAATCAAGATTAGCCATAGGCGGTCTTATAAGTGCGTTTTTGCGCTCCTCAATATCCGAAATAACTATGCCGTCCGGAGTATCCTCATCGATAGTTATAACAACGTTATCGCCTATAAGAAGCTTTTCCTCATCCTTATGAAGAGAGCCTTTGGCGCGGCAGGTGTATATTTTTATTTCGTTTTCATTTTCACGAACTCTTACGTTATAAAGTCCGCCGAGTCCTTTTATAATTTTACCTTTTTTTTCGATTATCAATTTAATTCCTCTTTCCAAGAAATGAACCGATTACTCACTTCGCCATATTTGAGCGTCTTAACTGACCGCAGGCGGCGTTAACGTCAGCTCCGAGACGGCGGCGCACCGTAGCTACTATGCCGTATTTTGAAAGCCTGTCCGCAAAAATCTTGACGGACTCCTCACTTCCTTTTTTAAACCCGGTTTCCTTTACCTCGTTTACACGTATAAGATTTACGTGTATGGGAGCGCCCGTGCCAAAGAATGCTTTTTTCAAAAGCGCTCCAAGCTCGTCGGCATCCGAAATTCCGTCATTTTTGCCGGCTATAAGCGTATATTCAAATGAAATACGCCTGCCTGACCTCTTATAGTAGCTGACGCAAGCCGAAAGAAGCTCGGCTATTTTCCACTTATTATTTACAGGCATTATCTCCGAACGCTTTTCATCGTTTGCTGCGTGAAGAGATATCGAGAGCGTCAGTGGGAAATCCTCCTCGGCAAGCTTGAGTATTCCCGAAACGACCCCGCAGGTCGAGAGCGAGATATGGCGGTATCCTATGTTTAGTCCGCCCTCAGCATTGACAAGCTTCAAGAATTTAATCACGTTATCATAGTTATCAAGCGGCTCTCCTATACCCATCATAACGATATTTGAGATACGCTCGCCACTATCCTTTTCCGCGGCAATTATCTGACCGAGAAGCTCCGATGGCAAGAGGTCTCTGACCTTTCCTCCTATGGTCGATGCGCAGAACTTACAGCCCATACGGCATCCCACCTGGCTCGATATGCAAAGCGTATTACCGTGGTTATACCTCATGAGTACGCTTTCGATACAAGCTCCGTCGTAGAGCTTAAAAAGGTACTTGACCGTTCCGTCAAGCTTTGATACGAGCTTTTCCTCAACCGTAGGAAGAGTATTGAGCGCGCATTTTTCAAGCTTTTCACGAAGCGCCTTTGACAAATTCGTCATCTCGGATACAGGCGTTCCTCGGCTTATCCAGGAAAAGACCTGCTCCGCGCGGAATTTCGGCTCACCTATTGATTTGAAATAATCACAAAGCTCCGCCTTGGTCATAGAGGCTATGTCTATTTTGTCAATCATTGTTTTTCCTCAATTTTGCAATGTAAAATCCGTCGGTGCCGTGCTTATGCGGCAAAAGAGTTATATGCCCAGCTGTTAAATCAAGCCCGCCAACGTTTGCCGACTCATATTTAAATTCCGGGTGCTCATTTACAAATTTATCGGTTATTTTTTCGTTTTCCTCGGGGTTAATGGTACAGGTTGAGTACACCAGCGTTCCACCCGGTTTCAGATAAAGCGCGCTTTTTTCGAGTATCTCATACTGAAGAGGCGGAAGCTCGGCGGCTACCGAAATATCCTTATATCTTAAATCCGGCTTTTTGCCGAAAACTCCGAGTCCCGAGCATGGAACATCGCATATGACTTTATCTGCGGTACCGAGAAGAGCCTTATCGGGAGACCTTGCGTCGCGCGCAGCAACCTTGACGTTTTCAAGCCCAAGTCTTTCCGCACTTTCCATAATAAGAGACAGCTTGCTTTCGTGAAGGTCGAAGGCGTAAACAGTTCCGCTTTTACCTACCTTTATCGCTGAAGCGAGAGCCTTTCCTCCCGGAGCGGAGCAGACGTCTATAACCGTCTCTCCCTCTTTTGCATTAAGGGTGGCGGCAGCTATTCTTGATGCCTCGTCCTGAACGAAAAATTCACCGTCGGAAAAGCCCGGAAGAAGTCTCGGAGAAATACTTTTTTTAAGAACGATACCGTTTTTGGTATATTTCGCGCTCTCAGCACTGTAGTCAGCAAGCTTCAAAAGAAGATTCTCTTTTGATATTTTTCTTTCGTTTACCGTAAGAGAGAGACCCGATTCACGAGAAAATGCCAAAAGCAGCTCCTCACATTCCGCTTCACCCAAAACCGAAGCAAAAAACTTCACCGTAGGAAGCGGCACAGAATAAAAGACCGAAAGATAACGGCAGAGGTTTTTTTCTTTTTTGGGATACGGAAGATTATCCTTTTCCCTCACGGCTCTTCGTAAGAGCGCATTGATAAATCCTGACTCACCGCCGTGGCGCGCAAGCTTAACGCTCTCGTTTACCGCAGCAAAATCCGGCACGCTTTCCATATCAAGTATCTGGCAGAGTCCAAGGCGCAAAACATCCCTTACGTAAGGGTCAATCTCGGATATGCTTCTCTTTGAAAAGCTCGATATAAGATAATCGTATTTAATTTTATTTTCAACAGTTGTGTAAAGAAGAGCCGTCAGAGAGGCAAGCTCTTCTCTAGAAAGTCCTTTAAGCTTCGGTGATGACAAAAGAAGATTTACGTATCTACCATCTTCCTCATAGCTACGCAGAAGCTCTAAGGTGATTTTTCTTATATTTGCAATCATAAGTTTACATTCCGTCTTATTTTGAGTCGAAAATGACTGATTTTTTACCTTCTGTTGTTTCTTCTGCCAAGAATAAGGACAAGACGAAGAAGCTGAACCGCAGAGGCAAAGGTTGCCGCAACGTATGTGAGCGCTGCCGCAGAGAGCACCTTTTTTGCCGCTGAAAGCTCATCGCTCGAATAGAGTCCCGACTGCTTAAGAGCGCGTATTGCTCTGTGCGATGCATTAAACTCACAAGGCAAGGTAACGAGCTGGAAAACAGTCGTAACAGCAAAGAGCGCAACTCCTACAAGGAGCACGTAATAGCCAAACTCCGAGGAGTATGAAAATGCCGTTATAAAAACTCCAAGCATTATAAAGAGCCAAGACATTCTCGACGCAAAGCTCGTTACGGGCACAAGAGCCGAACGCAGCTTTATCGGGAAATATCCCTCAGCGTGCTGAATTGCGTGACCTGCCTCGTGAGCGGCAACTCCGATAGCCGCAGCCGAATAAGAAGCGTAGGTTGTGTCAGAGAGCGCAAGAGTATTGCTTCTCGGGTCGAAGTGGTCGGTAAGATTTCCTCTCACTCTTCCTATAGAAACGTCATAAACTCCCGCATCCGAAAGAACCATTCTCGCTACGTCGGTAGCGTTTCTGCCCGCTCTTGTGTAATAGGAAGCATATTTTCTGTACGTGCCGGAAATTTTAATTTGCGCATACAGAGAAAGCAGAATTGCCGCTATAAATAGCGGATAAATTATAATTTCGTATATCATACAAGCTTATCTCCCAAAACGATTTTTCTGCCTCTGATAAAGTCGCCTGCACTCATTTTTCCCTTTCCCTCGGGAATAACCGAGCTGACAAGGAGCGCTCCCTCGCCGCAAGCAACGGTGAAGCTTCCCTCGCCGTTTCCGTTAAGCGAAATTACGGTACCCGCTTCTCCCATAGCGCTCACGGGTGAGGCTTTAGTTATTTTCAGCATTTTTCCATTGAGATATGCAAATGCTCCGGGAATAGGAGTTACGCCTCTGATAACGGCATCAAGCTCAGTTGCCGATTTTGAGAAATCTATTTTACAATCGGATTTTTCTATTTTCGCGGCGTAGGTCGCAAGACTGTCGTCCTGCGGTGTACGCTCGGCTCTTCCTGCTTCGATATCACGTATAGTTCTCGAAAGGAGCGCTCCGCCGATTTCTGCAGAGCGGTCGTGGATATCTTCAAAATTATCCTCGGGACCTATCGGGAACTTCTCTGTTGATATGATATCTCCCGTATCAAGCCCCTCGCTCATATACATTACGGTGACGCCCGTTTCCTTATCGCCGGACATTATGGCTCTTTGCATAGGAGCTGCGCCTCTATACTTTGGAAGAAGCGAGACGTGGAGATTTATACAACCGTATTTTGTGAAATTAAGAACTGCGGGCGGAAGAATATTTCCGTACGCAACAACGACGATAAGCTCGGGAGAAATCTCGCCGAGAAGCTCCATAAACGCCTCGTCTCTCAAGGTTTTAGGCTCGTAGGTCGGTATTGAATTTTCGAGAGCGAGAACCTTCGTCGGCGTGGGCGTCATAACGTTTCCCCTGCCGCGTGGCTTATCCTCTCTCGTAACAACCGCTACAACGTCGTGACCGTCGTCTATCAGCCTCTTTAAGCATATTGCGGATATTTCGGGTGTACCCATAAAAAGAATTTTCATTATTTTTCCTCGCGTAAACGTATGTTCCTTGCGCTTGCAGGAGCGCTATTCTCAAAAGAATAATCAGGATAGCATAGAAAGCTATCAGTCGGCATCAACCGCCTCAATCTGAACGTCGGTATAAAGCTTACCGTCAAGGTGGTCGCATTCGTGGCATATAGCTCTTGCGAGAAGTCCTTTTCCGTTAAGCTCGTATTCTTCACCGTGCCTGTTCATAGCTCTGACGGTTACTGCCATAGGACGCTTGGTTACGCCCCATTTGCCCGGGTTTGAAAGACAGCCCTCAACCTCACGCTGCTCACCGGAATACGCAATAATCTTGGGATTGATTAGCTCGTAAACCTCTCCTTCCTCTACCTCTATTACTGCTATTCTGCGTAAAATTCCAACCTGAGGCGCAGCAAGGCCGCAGCCGTTAGCCGCTCTCATAGTCTCTATCATATCATCAAGGAGTCTTACTATTTTGGGTGTGATTTCATCAACGGGACGGCACACCTTACGAAGAGCTTCCTCTCCAAATTTAACAATGTTAAGCTTTGCCATTTTGTTTTCCTTTCTAAAATCTCACAGTCTTGGCTGCTTTTTGACTATATTTATTCACAAAATGATACTATACTGTCATAGGATTGAAGTCTATCGAAAGGGTAGCCAATCTCGAACTCTTTGAGAATTCGGAAAGAATTTCAGAGAACATAGCTCTGCTTTCGTTATTCAATCTGCACTTTACGACCATTTTCATTCTGTATTTTTCATTAACTCTGTAAACGCTTGCCTCGAACGGACCGAAGACGAGAAACGGAAGCTTTCCTACCTCCCCCGAAAGCTTATCCTTAAGCGTATCCGAAAGTCTTTTCGACTCCTTCATAACCTCGCGCTCGTCCTCTGCGGTAACGGTAAGCGTCACCAAATCACAGAACGGCGGATAGGTAAGCTCACGGCGAAGCTCAATTTCGCCCTCGTAAAACTTCTCGTAATCCTGCAAGCACGCAAGTCTTATTATCTCATTTTTGGGAGAATAGGTCTGAATGACGGCAATTCCGCCCTCCTTACTTCTTCCCGCTCTTCCTATAACCTGCGTCAAAAGGGAAAACGTCTTTTCCGAAGCTCTGAAGTCGCTGACGAAGAGCGATGTGTCGGCAAGAACGACGCCAACCAGGGTTACTTTTGGGAAATCGTGCCCTTTAGCAACCATTTGAGTGCCGAGAAGAATATCCGACTTTGAGGCTCTGAAATCCTCAAGCATCTTATCGTATGAAAGCTTTCCCGAGGTCGTATCAGCATCCATACGCATAAGCGACATTTCGGGTAAGTATTTTGAAATTTCAGCTTCAACCTTTTGCGTTCCGTAGCCGAGGAAGGAAAGATTGTCACTTCCGCAGCTCTCGCAAACTTTTGGTACCTTCGCCGTATATCCGCAAAGGTGGCAAAGCATTTTTCCGCCTGACGCTGACGTATGGAAGGTAAGCGACACCGAGCATCGCGGGCAGCTTACGACGTCTCCGCAGCCCTTACAGCTTACCTGACTGTTATATCCGCGCCTGTTAAGGAACAAGATTGCCTGCTCCTCCCTCTCATAGACTTCCTTTAAGGATTTTATGAGTCTTTCGCTTATCGGTGAGAGATTGCCGAGCCGCAGCTCCTCACGCATATCCACTATGATGGCGTCGGGGAGCTTCACTCCGCCAAATCTTTCCTTTAAGGAAATGAGCGTATAAATTCCACGCTTTGCCTTGTAGTAGCTCTCAAGAGCAGGCGTTGCCGAGGCAAGAAGCAAAAGAGCGTTATTCTTTCCGCAAATATAAGACGCAACCTCGCGAGCGTGATACTTAGGGTCGCTCTCCGACTTATAGGTATGCTCGTGCTCCTCGTCTATAACTATCATACCGATATTATCAAGAGGCGCAAAGACAGCCGAACGAGTGCCGATAACCAAATCAACGTCGCCTCTTTTTATCCTCTTCCAAGCGTCCATTCTCTCGCCTGCCGAAAGGGATGAGTGGATAACCGCAACTCGCTCTCCGTAACGCTTACAGAATATGCTTACGGTTTGAGGAGTCAGGGATATTTCGGGCACCATCATTATGACACCCTTGCCGTCTGCGATGCATTTATCTATTGCTTTGAGTATTATTTTCGTTTTTCCCGAGCCGGTTACTCCGTGCAAAAGCGCGCAACGCGCGTGCGAGTCGAGATAAAGCTCCTCTACCGTACGGTACGCCTCACCTTGAGCGCGGCTCAAAATTATTTCCGAAGTATCCCTTTCTTTTGCGTATGCGGCATAAGGATTTCTTATATTTTCGCTTTCGGTAACGATAACTATACCCTTATCACGAAGCGCCGCTATATTAGCTGGGGTAACGCCGGGAAGAGCTCTTACAAGCTCGTAGTCAGCGCTCTCTATATCTATAAGATAACGAAGTATGCTTCTCTGCCCTTCGCTTCTTATACCAGCTCTTCCCGAAAGCGTAAGAAGCGCCGCCGTCTCTTCCCTGCTTTTTTTCAAGGTAACGGTGCGCCTGAAGCTCTCGTTAAGCTTATCCGAAAGAGCGCCCGGCGGGAGAATGCACCTCACCGCCTCGCCAAAGGTACAAAGGGTATGCTCCTTTAAAAACAGGCATAGCCCGCACATTTGCTCGGTCAGGCGTAATCGCCCATCCAGTGACGAATGCACGGGCTTGATTTTGTCACCGCCAACGGTATCCTTTATCTTAACGATAACACCGTGACGTAATTTATCCGCCTTACCGAAGGGAACCTTTACTATGGCTCCTACGACAGCCTCCCCGCTACATTCATAGTCGAAGGGGCGGTCCAAATGATACGGGACGTCTAAAAGATAAACTTCACAAAACATTCCGTATTTCCTTCTTGGAATTTATTAGTCTTCGGGATGAAGCATCTTGAATCTGCCGCTGGTAAGCTTCGAGATAGCTATTTTAACGGCCTTCTGGTCCTTATACTCGGGGTCGATAAGAGATGCCAGAGATTTCTCGGTCTCTCTGTTATCTATCATCTTTTGCGCCTTTGCTCTCATAGCTACGTACTCGTCGGTTACTATGCGAGCGCACTTCGCAACTCCGATAACAAGCTCGTAACGGTTGAAATCACCGTGGGTAAGTTCATCAATCGTAGGGTAAATCATTTTTTATATCTCCATTTCAAATTTAATCATTTTTAAGAGCTTCGAATGAGGGAAGGTTATTCCTCTTCTTCTTCCTCGTCGGCATCGTCGGCAATATCGCTTGCAAGTCTGTTGGTAATCGTTTCAGCTTGAATAGCCGAAAGAATTACGTGCTCCGAATCGGTGATTATTACCGAACGCGTTCTTCTTCCGCACGATACGTCTATAACACGATTCTCTTCCTTTGCGTCCTGAACGAGTCGCTTTATAGGAGCTGAATCCGGGCTTGCGATAGCAACTATTCTGCCTGCGGATACCATATTTCCAAAGCCGATGTTTATAAATTTCATAGTTTTGACCGTTCCTTTCTGTAGGTGTCGGTATATTTCGGTTTCCATAAGGATTTAAGACACAGGACTTTTTTATCCAATATCCGCGCCTTACTCTATATTCTGTATCTGCTCTCTGATTTTCTCTATCTCGCCCTTCATATCAACGACGATACGAGCAATATTCGCATTATTCGCCTTTGAGCCTATCGTGTTAGTCTCACGGTTGATCTCCTGGATAAGAAAGTCAAGCTTTCTGCCCGATGGCTCGGGTAGCGAGGCGATTTCATAAAACGCTCCAAAGTGCGAGCGCAGGCGAACAAGCTCCTCGTCGATAGCAATCTTATCAGCCCAGACGGCGCACTCGGTCAAGAGTCTGTTCTCGTCTATTGCAATACTGTTATCTCCGAGTATCTTACGAAGTCTCTCTTCAAGCTTATCACGGTAGCCGACGGTATCCGAAAGAGATATTTTTTCAACCTCGTCGGAGAGGGCGCGGATATGCTCGATTTTCGCAGATATATCGTCAAAGGCGCGCTTTCCCTCTGCCTCACGCATCGACTTATGCCCAGGGATAGCTTCATCAAGAACGGAACGAACGGTTTCCCACTCGCCCTCAAGGTCAGCCTCCGGCTTCACGTAGGTGAATACGTCTTGATTTCTCGCAACCGACATAACGCTGATATCGTCTGAAAGCGAAAACTTATCACGAAGTGCTCGAAGCGCTTCAACGTACTTTGCCGCAAACACCTCGTCTATCGCTATCTCGCCAATATCAGAGGTATGATTCTCAACCGTGACGTAAACGTCAACCTTACCTCTGGATATAGAGTTTTTCTGAACGTATGCTTTTATCTTCTCTTCGAGATAGGAAAGGCTTCTCGGAAGCTTTACCGAGCAGTCGAAAAATCTCGAATTTACGCTCTTCATTTCAATGATGATATCACGGAGCTCACCCTCGAGCTTCGCTCTGCCAAAGGCAGTCATACTCTTAATCATTTGCACCTCCGGATTCCGATTTCACGGCGGTTTTCTTTCTTCTGCGGCTTAAGCTCTTTATCTCCTCCATAAAGGAATCTATGTCTCTGAACTCACGGTAGACACTCGCAAATCTGATATAGGACACTATATCCACCTCACGGAGCTTCGCAAGAACCATCTCACCGATATCCTGGCTGGTTATTTCGGTAGCTATGGAGTTCTGAAGGTCGTTTTCAACAGCGCTCGCTATCTCGTCGGGATTTACGGGGCGCTTCTGGCATGCTCTCTCGATACCAAGCTTAAGCTTGTGCTTATCAAAGAACTCGTGCTTTCCGCTTCGCTTAACTACCGTTATCGGAACGTTATCGATAACCTCGTAGGTCGTAAATCTCTTGCCGCACGAGGGACACTCGCGGCGGCGCTTTATGCTTCCCCCATCATCAACGGGGCGTGAATCAAGAACTCTGGAATCGGCAGAATTACATACGGGACATTTCATAAAATTACATTAAGCCTTTCGTCATAAGCGGTAATCTATACCGCCACTAAAATACTTATAATAATATAACATATATTTTTAAAAAAGTAAAGTCTTTTGAAAAGATTTACAAAATATTTTCATTTTCACCAAAAAAAGCTCGACGCACGATATTTACCGTACGCCGAGCTTTACGTTTTACCCGGTTACATTTGAATTTGACAAATCCTTATGCTTCTGTATTTTCCTCTTTTGTAAAGAAGCTCTTTACCTTTTCTCCGAACCTGTCAAGTGCGGGAACCTTGATTTTATTGATGTATCTGAACATATAAGGCCAGCCTGCTCCGCCAAAAGCAATTATGAGGAAATAACGCACGGGGCGCTCGTAATCGCCGAGAAGAGCGGTTAGAGGAGACTTCAAAAGACTCTTTATAAGAAGCACGATAACGAATCCGACAACAACCTTTATAACGTTGCAATACCAATTCGATTTCGTTTCAAACTTGATTACGAATCTATCCAAGGGATAAACAAGAATAAGTCCCGCAGAGCATCCGAGAAGCGTCATTGCATTCTTTCTTGCGCTTACTACGTTTGCCTCCGTGGATTCGGGAGTAAACACGCACGCATAGAGGAAGAAAGCAATACTTCCAAGCACGAGAGCTGCGGTAAGATACGGCATCGACTTATTAAATATTTTGTCGTTCTTAAAAAGCTCGTCAAGAAGCAGAAGAATTATAAGCGCGCAGCCTGCAGCGGCAGAAACGTCCCAGAAGGTATGCACACCAAGGTACATTCTTGACACGGGTACTAGTATAGCGAACACAAGGCATACGATTTTAAGCCATTTTTTCTTAGTAATAATGAATATCGAGCCAAAGACTGTAACGGCATTCTGCGTATGACCCGAGGGGAACGAGTATCCCGTTGCCGCTTCTCTTGCTGATTCAACGATAGTGAAGTTTGGGTCTCTTACCCAAGGTCTCGGAATTTTGCAAGCAAGCTTCATTACCTGGTTCACGATTATACCGAAGAAGCCTGATACAAGCATATAATATCCCGAGCGCTTATTTACGCACCAGAAAAGCACGATAGCTATAAGCATAAGTGCAATTTCGTCTCCAAGATAGGTTATGGTGGCGAAGAAGAAATCAAACACGGGATTTCTTATCTTTTCAAAGAGATAAAGCAATTCCATAAAAATTCCCTTTCTTTATACAGTTTAGCCTGAAGATATAGGCAGAGGGCGATAATCTAAAAATCAATAAATTTCAACAAAATAGCGTTATAATGACATCTTTCGTTTACAAAAACGAGGTTTATACTACTCAAGAAGTTCTCTTACGCACTCGGCAATTCTCTCGTCCTTGCAGTTAGCAAAGAAGTATTCAGAGAAGTTCTTTCCAGCAATAGCACCGAGAACAAGCTCACGGTCAAGGTTTTTAAGAATATAAACGATATCGTTATGAGTTACCCTTTTAACCTCATCAAGAACTATCTTGCTTTTCTGCTGAGGAACAGCTCTTGCGGGGGGATATCCGAGCCCCCACTCCGATTCAAAAAGTCTTTCAAAAACATACCTCAAATTTATCTCAGAGCCGAGCCCCCAGCCCTTCGCAAAGGGCATAGCAATAGCGTTGCCGTTATTCACTTGCGTGAACAAATACGCATCGGTAGAATCAACTACGTAACCGCAATGAACTCCGGGGAACGCATTGCAAGCAATCATCGCTCCTTCACCCGTGCCGCAACCCGTAATAACGAAATCGCAAGCGCCGGAATTAAGAAGAAGCGCAGTGAGGATACCTACCTGAACGTAGGAAAGCTGCTCTTTATCCTCTGCCGAATACATACCATAGTTATAAACCTTGTGACCAAGCGGTTCGACTACCGCTTTGAGAGTATCGCATATAACAGAGTTTTTAGCCGATTGGCTAATCTCATTTATAAGAGCTATTTTCATTAATCTTCTCCATTTTTACGGTGTAAGTCTGTTAGAACCTCTGAAGAGGAACTCTACTTCCTTTATGGACATATGCTCCTTTGCGGCAGAAGAGCTTAGCTCTTGGTGCTTTGCACTGCGCTCGCTTATGCGAGCGGCCGCGGAGCAATCTGCGCATTCCGTCCTTGAAAGCAAGCTCTCAGATACGGAATGCTTGATTATCGCAGTTCTGCTCTTACGGAGTAAGTCTGTTAGGACCTCTGAAGAGGAACTCTACTTCCTTTATGGACATATCGCAGAAGAGCATTGTAAGTCTGTCGATACCAAGACCGAATCCTCCGTGAGGGGGGCATCCGTACTTGAAGAACTCGAGGTAGAACTTAACGTCCTCGGCAAGTCCCTTCTCTTCCGCCTGGGATTTAAGAACGTCGTATCTGTGCTCACGCTGTGCGCCCGTTGTTATCTCAACACCGCGCCAGATAAGGTCGTAGCCCTGGGGAACACCGCTCTCGTCTCTCATATGATAGAAGGCTCTTTCCTTTGCGTCATAGTCGGTGATGAAGAGGAATTCGTGACCGAACTTATCTTGGCAGAGCTTCTTCGTCATTCTCTCCGCCTCTGTCGTAAGGTCGCCCTTAAGCTCGTCGGGAACGGTATATCCGTATCTCTCCTCAAGCTCACGGTAAACGTCGCAAAGCTTCATTCTCGGGAAAGGAAGAGTTGGTACTATAACGTCAAGTCCAAATACTTCCTTTATCTTCTCACCGTGCTTTTCGGCTACCTTTGCGAATGCGTACGCAAGAAGCTCCTCTTCCATCTTCATAACGTCCTCAAAGCTATCGATATAAGAGAACTCAAGGTCGAAGCCGGTGAACTCGGTAGCGTGCTTATTGGTATAAGACTTTTCAGCGCGGAATACGGGGCCCGATTCGAAAATTCTCTCAAGGCCTGAAGCCATAGCCATCTGCTTGTAGAACTGAGGAGACTGCGCAAGGTATGCCTTAGTGTCAAAGTATTTTACCTCGAATACGTCGGAGCCGGATTCGCTTGCGGCAGCGATAAGCTTCGGCGTGTGAATCTCAACGAAATTCTTATTAAGAAGAAATTCACGTAAAGACGCTGTAAGAGTTGTCTGAAGCTCTAGCATAAGCTGATTTTTCTCACGGCGAAGGTCTATCCAACGGTAGTCCATCTTAACGTCAATATCCGAGTCCTCCTTAATAGGAAGCGCTTCGGCGATAGATTCGATTCTCATAGAGGTGGGGTACATTTCCTTGCCGCCAAGCTTTACGTATTCACTTGCGACTACCTCTCCCTCGAAGGTTACAACCGAATGAATGGTGAGCTTATCGAGCATTTCTATAAGCTCAGGGTGCTCTTCCTTTATAACGGTTACCTGGAGCTTACCCGTAATGTCCTTTACGACGATAAACGCCATATTCTTTTTGTTACGGAAATTCTCTACGAATCCCGAAACCTTGCAGACGCCGGGGGTGACGTCCTTAATATAGGTTCTTTCCATTTTTTTACCCTTTCGAAAATGTATATTTATTTTTTGAAATCAAATTAGAGAGTTTTAATCCACTCGTCAGCCTGCTCGCACCAAGCCTCTGCAATAGGCTGTATGAAAGCGGGATTATTCCCTGCCGTTATTTCATTTGCAAGCGCTACACCGTGCGGTCCATAAGGATATATCGCAAGGCGGTAAGGCACTTTTGCCGCACTCAAGGCAAGTCCAAGACGGAGCGAGCCCTCAACCGGAACAACGGCATCCTCGGCAGTATGCCATACGAACATAGGAGAGCTTTCCGAAGTAACCGCTGTATCGAGTGAAAGCTTACGGATTTCCTCTTCCGTGTATTCCTCTAGCGGCTTTTTCAAGAGATTTTTAAAGCTTCCGACGTGAGTGTTCGGTCTCGCTATCGTTACGGGATAAGAAAGCACTACGCCCTTCGGCTTTATCATCATATGCTTATCTCCAAAGGCTTCCTTGACCTCGGGATAATTAAACATCGTGGCAAGGCAGCCGCACAGGTGTCCGCCTGCTGAAAAGCCCATCGCAAAGACACGCTCGGGATTTATTTTAAGCTCCGCCGCATGCTCCTTTATGTATATCATTGCGCTACCGGCATCAACGAGCTGGTCGGGATACTTGTCCTCATACTTACCGACACGGTAACCGAGAACGAAGGCATTGTATCCTCGGCTAAAGAACTCGAGCGCTATCGGCTCACCCTCTCTGTCAGTGCAGACATTTCCATAGCCGCCGCCCGGGATAACCAGAATAGCATCACGGCAATTTTCGCTGTTTGCTACGTAAGTATCGATATAAACTCTCAAGTCACTGTCGTTAAGATATATTCTTTCGTGCTTCATGTCTTGCCTCCAAAACTCTATTACCCTATAATGTTACTACAAAACGGAGAAAAAATCAAGAGATTTTATATATTTTCAAAAACACAGGCGCATAATTTTGCCTGAGAGCGTGGGAAATACCACGTCCTAAAAAGCAAAAAAAAACGGCAAGTGGCATAGAGCTTTTTATGATGCCATTTGTCGTTTTATAGGCTAAAGTGTGATTGTTGAATATATGTTTTTTGCTAAAAATCACAAAAAGCACAGTAAAGTTTACATTTACCGTGCTTTTTATAACAAAACGAATCAAAGAACTCCGTTTCTTCCCATATATAAATCTCGCTTCTCTTCTTCGGAAAGACCTTTAATGCTGAGATTTTTTCTCATCTCTGTCCAAGCTCTGTTTGGAACGGGAGGATTGAATGCGGGAATCGTCACGTCACCTTGAGCGGAATAACCCGGAAGGCTGATATTAGGCGTATTAACTCCGGGAACGGATTCGCTATATCCGGGCGCTTTTCTCATCGTAGAGGGGTCGCCGGAAAAGCCGCCCGTTCTTTTTGCTTCATCTCTTTTATCAACCTTGTCGGTACTGTCTTCAAAGCCGTAGGTTTCACCGCCGTAGAGAGTCCCGTGCTGTCTGTCGTTAATGCCCTCGCTTATAGCGTCATTTTTATTATTCTTGGATTTGTTTTCGGTGCTGCCGTTAATGTTCATACAATCGCATCCTTTCTTGTTAAAAAAGCGAGCCAAATTCAAGGCAAAACCTACATACGTGTCAAGTTTTGCTCATTTGGCTCGCCTCTTATGCGATTATTTTTTGCATTTTTTCAAGTTTTATTCGTTGATAAATTTAATAGCCGAAAAACGCTTAATATTAGTTTTAAGATTTTTGGCTTAGTTTCCGATTATGTGATAAAAAATTCTTTTTATATCCGCATCGGAGAGGAACGGATAAAGCGAATCTATATCAAGCTCGGGGTATTCGCCCGCTATATAATTATCTACAACACGGGATAGGCACTTGGCGCTGACGAAAGGAATAGCTGTCGCAAGGTCGTAATTGGTATTATTAACCTCAACGCACTTAACGAAGATAGCGTCGCAATCCTCTTTATCAAGGAAAGGCATTATAGTCGCTATATCAAGATTTTTCAGCGTTTCGTCATTTGCGAGAAGCTTTTCACAAACGCTGTGCGCATCCTTTTTGCTCATATAAGGGAGAAGTCTCAAAAGCTTTGCTTCAGTCGAATCGGGGTCTATAGACTTATCCTTATTGAAAAGGCGCTCCGTACCCTCCTTGATTTTTGCGCCAAGGTCTTTTGCGCCGACGGATATTTTTTCTCCGAGATTTTTAGCTCCGTCAACTATCCTTGCGCCAAGGTCCTTGGCCCCGTTGCCAACCTTTTCGAAAAATTCCTGCGTGTCTTTCTTGAATTTTTCGCTGCCCGACAGCTCTTCGGCATTCTCGATTTCAGCGTCTATGATTTCGGGCTCGTTTTCTTTAGACTTCTTGTTCTCTACTTCGCTTTCGTCTATTATATCTTTTTCCTCTATTTTCTGATAATATTCTTTTCCGTCTATAATAACCTTTACAAATTTCATATTATTTCCCTCCAAAAAATCTCTGTTCCGACGGTGTGAGCTTTACCATAAGCTCTTTTTCATTTACTTTTAACCGTCCCTCTTTTACGTGCTTTAATATGTACATTCTTTCAGCAGGCGACATCTGATAGAAAACGTCCGGAACGTTTACTTTTACTTCTCCCGATACGATTTTGCTTATAACGAAGCTTCTGTCGTGTCCACGAAAAATATCGTTTTTATCAATTTCGATTGATTTTTTATCAAACAGTCCGAGAATTTCTTCAAATGACACACCAAAAATACGGCTCAGCTCACATAGCGTATCTATCGACGGAACGCTCGTTCCGTTTTCCCACTTTGAAAGTGCCTGACGTGTAACGAAAAGCTTATCTGCCAGCTCTTCCTGCGAGAGCCCCATAGCGCGTCTGTACTCGGATATCCTCATTCCGACCTTCACGAAGTCTATCATACGTTCACCTCCCTTTTGTTTTTTGAGATGTTTTGCAAGCTTGCGAAGAGCGTCTCGTTCTCTTCTGTCTATATTGTAATACATAAAAATGAACAAGTCAAGCAACGGTTAGTTGCATTTTTGGGAAAGTATTTTTCGACATTTCCCTCATCTTTAGTATTAAAATGCCGTGCTTTTGCCGCTTTGCGCATTAAATAGGAGCAACATATAAGGCTTTCACCTCTTAAATTATATGTTTAATAGGCAAAAAAATTACTTCGCAAGATGCGAATATTTATCGCAGAGAAGCCGTTGACTTTTTATTTTGATTATGCTATCATACTCTTGTAAAGAAAGATTCTGAGGTATTCATATGGCAACTCCAAAACAAAGATTTCTTCTCGTTTCGGATATGCATTACACTGTCGATGAGAGCGCAGAGGAGCTAAAGAAAATCTATCCAAACTCAAACGCTTCGGCGGCAACCGGAAACGCATTCGGTCTTACCCAAAGAGAGAAGGTCGAAAAGGTATATGAGGATATTATCGCTGAAAATGAAAAATCCAAGCTTGATGCGGTACTAGTGCTCGGTGACCTTTCAATAGACGATTACGATTTCAGAAATCTTCCCGATAATTTCTGCAAAAAGTTTAAAAACGAGTGTCTTGACCGACTTCCCTGCCCGTCATATACGCTTGCGGGAAATCATGACAGCTATCCCTCTGAGATGTGGGAAGAGGTTTTCGGATACGGCAGAGAGTACGCATTTGAAATAGACGGCTCGGTTTTCATTATGCTGGATACCTTTAAGGCGATTCCCGCAAAAGCCGCTTCGGGCGCAGCTCACACTACGGTAGATTACGTCTTCTTAAAGAACGCTCTCAAAAAATACAAGGGTAAAAGAATCTTCCTTTGCTCGCATTACTTTGAAACTAAGCTCACAGATAACAATAGCTTTTCAGACGAGGTAAGAGAGCTTATAAAGGATAATAACGATATCGTATTTTTATACCGTGGACACACTCACGTAAACAGCGTTACAGACATGGGCGAGAGCTACGGCAGAAAACAAATCGTTGACATTGGCGGCTACGGATACTGCGGTCAGCGTGTCGGAAACAGATACGAATTTAACATTTTTGATTTCAAATGGGCATGGGGTTATCAAGTGCTCGAAATTTACGATGACTTTATCAAGACCTATCACGTAAAGACAAAAATGCATTACGAGGGCGTAAACGGAAGCTTCGACGTGCCGGAAACCGTCGAGGGAGAAACTATATATAAAGTCAACCGATAACAGAGCGAGCCGGGGCGACAATTTTCCGCCTCGGCTCATTTTCAAGAATACTTATTCTGTTTTTTGTAATCTTTTTATTTTTTTATATAAAAGACGAATACCATCTTGCAAAAATATATTTTTTATGTTAGAATATACTACGCAAGATTAAAATGCCTGCATAGTTAAATGGATATAATAAACCCCTCCTAAGGGTTAGTTACAGGTTCGATTCCTGTTGCGGGTGCCATAGTAAAAGAGCCTACCCTCGTGGTAGGCTCTTTTACTATGGCATTCTCACAGAAACGAACGCGCCGATAGGCGCAGTTCGCATACCGACGCAACAAACAAACCGTGAGCCGCTCGGCAATCGCGGTATCTTGCGTCGTGCGGAGCAATCAGACCTCATATGAATTCGAGGAGCAGTTCGCACAAAACTCCCCCGCACAGCAAATTCCTATTGCATACCTACCCTCGTGGTAGGCTCTTTTACTATTGTATTTTTGGGAATATGCGTTCGATAAAACCGATTGATTTATTCACGGTTTTATGTTATTTGAAGCTTTTTTAAGTAGTTTTATTTACTTTTTTGCATCTTTTTGTTTTTCTTTTTTCTTTTTTTATTGAGCTTTTCGTGGAATTTATCAAGCCTTGTTATAAACTTGCCTCTTGTACGCCTTTCCTTGTCGTCCTCGACGAGTCTATCTTTTTTCTCGGTGTTTATCTGGCTTGAAAGAAGCTTGATTTCCGAGCTCTTTTTGGATACGTTAACCACTATGGTTATCATAGGCGAAATAAGCGTTGCGCAAAGTATCATAATTCCCGGGGACCAGAACGAAATGCTTCTTCCGAGAACCTTTTCAACAAGCGACCACGAGTTATTAAACAAGGTAACCTCTGCGACGATAGCTCCAAAGATGGATACAAAAATCTCCGTTTTCGCATTTTTTCTCTTCTTAAGCTTCTCTTCCCTATCCTTTATACGCTCAACGTATTTGCTGCAGATGCTCTGCAGATTTTTCATATCGCTCGAGAAATTATCGTAGAACTGCCCTATCTGGAAGGAGTTATAAAGCATATCATAGTAATCGTTCACGTGCTCAACGTAAGAGGGGCACTTGAAGAACGCGCGGAACTTAAGGTTTATAGCCTCAGCCTCATAGCGCCTTGCAAGCTTCAACTGGTCCTGCATAACGTAGTAATCGTTTATCAAGCGGTCAAGATGGCTCATTTCACCCATAATACGTGTTACAGCGTGACGTTGATGGATAATGTTTAAAAAGAGGAAATAATACGTATCCTTGGTTTTCGTATAGAAATTATTCTCGAAGAACTCATCAGTAAGTGAATCTCCGGTCTTAAAGCTAAGATTTGTCACACCGTTAAGAGATGCCGTCCAATAGGAATTCTCAAACGGATGAACGGTCTTGATTTTAGTACAGGAATCGTCAAATTTATAGGATTCTTTATAATTCTTCGCAAGATGCTGCAAAAGCTCGTTTATCTCGCTCGGCTTCTCATCTGTGAGAAGATAAGAATAAATGAGCGGCTTCGAGTTTTTATAAATAAAGCTTACCGCTTTATTATCTTTTGAAACGTAGGAAAACAGCTTTTCCAAGAGCGACTGCACTGTGAATTCCTTCTTTACCAAAGCATTTTCACGGCTCTCTTCATTCCAAACCTTTTCATATGAAACGAAGCGATTCTTTTCGCTCTTCGTTTCGGAAATGAAGTAATTAGTATCACTGTAATCATCAAGCGATTTGCTTTCATACTCGAATTCAAGCTCGGCAAATCCGACCTGCGACTCGAAGAAATAAAGCTTCACCTCGGGAAGCGCAACCTTTAAGCTCTCTCCGTCTGACTGACGGCTAATAAATTCAATATATTCGTTCTTTCTCGGAGGAAGGCAAAATTCCTTACGACAGTTTATATTAAGCTGATAGCAATCTGCAATCTTCGCAGTTCCGCCGTTTTCCGCAAGCAGAGAGTCAAGTCCCTCTCGGAGCGACTCAGCCCTTTGGGTGAACGGCTCGAAAATTTTCATTTTCACGCCTTTTTTATTTTCCATCTCTGCTTTTCCAGGTGCTACAAGCTCTTTGTTAAACCGGAATGGGAATATAAATTTGGTATATTGCTTTATTATGTTAGGCATATAAACCTCCTCGCTGTCAGCGAATGTTTTCTTGCCAAGCATTGAAGCGGCTGATATACTCATCACGCTCGGTAAGTTTTTCTGTATGCTTACTTCCTCTGCTGATAAGATGCCAATCGCATTTAACTCCAAGCATAGCTTCAACCGTACTTATAATATTATCGCACTCAATAAAGCTACAAGAGAATATATCAAGCCAGAAACGCTTCTCATCTTTGTAGTAATGAATTGCTATATGGCTTTGCGCAATCACGGTCAAGCCCGATATAATCGTAGGTAAAGCAACGCTGTCGGTTATAACAGTCGGACGTGTTATCGGATCCATATTGATGAGTACGGGAACAGCGTCAAGAAAAGAGTATATCTTGTCCATATCCAATTCGGCACACTCAATATTATGCATTAGATAATGAGGTCCGAAGTCGCGGTTCTCATCAATCGCCGCATCAATTTGATCATCGAGTTCGAAACGGCGATCAACCGAATGAACGATTTCGTGCTCAAACGGAAGCTCCGTATGAAGTATCTCAAGGAGCTTTTTTTCATTGACGAATCCATCGTAAAGCACATCCACGAAATAACATTCACGCTGAGGAAATGTATGTATCGTAAAATGACCGCCCTTGAGTAAAACGAAAGCGCTTATTCCATCATCCTCGTTTACAGAGCCGTAATAATACGGAACGAGCGACGGGGGCATAATGGTTTTTACGCCTACAAAATTTGTTATTTTCACGATGCTGTCATACACAGATTTCAAATTATCCAATTTAGGAGAATCCGATCCGTACGCATCTATCATAATGTGAAGCATTTTTATCCCTCGCTATCCTTTTTAGCCTTTTTAAGATCATTGTATATAAGCTCGTCATATTTCTTACAACTTATAAGGAAAGGCTCTATCCACCAACGCTTATTCGACGTTTCTATATTGGGAATGCAGTAATATTTCTCATTGATATCGTAATCCCACTCTGAAAGAATTTTAATCTCACTGGTGATATTGTCATCTGTTACGAATACCGAGAAGTTATTGATGTTATAACCGTCTCTGTTCTCGCTTTTAACGGTATAACGTACAACGTAAGGATATATTGGATCGTATGATATTTGCTGTCCAAGTATCATTTCTCTCTGATAATCCTCATTGTAAATAAAGTAGTAAAGCAATTCCTTTGCCTTAAGCAAAAACTTGTTGAACAAAACTACGTTCGCAACGATAGTTTCAGGCTTATCGTGTTTTTCATTGTTAATGAAGTTAGTGATATCCTCGGGGATATGTTCTATAACAATATCACTAACGTCCTCTTTCGTAAACTTTATAATATTCTCAAAGGTCTCATAAGCACATATATAGTTTCTTCCTATCGCATTCTTAAGCGCCTTTCATTTATCGGAGATGTTAATTCTTCCTCCTTTGTTATCGATCAAGCCTTTTGTAAGATCTCTGAACACGGCTACAAGCTGCCCAAGCGACAGTCTTATAATGGAATCTCTTGACTTTCTTGCCGCCTCAAAGAATGCGTTCTCACAAACCTCTCTCTGATGCTTCTTATCTATTAAGTCAAGGTTTACGCCAACGCTCGCAAATTCAGACTTGACGTCCTCTTTTGCAAGCTGATAAGCTATTATGCCCTCGTAGAAAGGAATGATATAACGGAACGTCTTTTCAAGCACTTTGTTTATTTTAAGCGCCTTTGACATAGCCGAATCGGGAGCCGCTATGATTTTATCAAGTGTTTTTATTCTCATCGGCAGACTTTCAACGAAATGCGCATCGTGACGCTTTTCGTTGCTTTCAAGCATAGCAAGTCCGTCTATGATGCTCTTTGCCATAAACGTCTTATTTATTGAGTCAAGATTCTTGACGAACGCCATATTATCCGTAGCGTATTTTTTAACCATGCCAAGCTCCATATCCTGAGCTTCCTCATATTTTTCCTTTACATCATTGGCAAAGCCTATTCTATTGTAACGAACCTCGAGATTTCGAAGTATTTTATCAAAATAGAATCCATCCGAGTCAAGCAAGAACTCAAGCAATTCCGAAGGACCTTCCTCTATCATAAGGATAGTGAAAACGTTGTCCCAATTTATATCGTTTATATTTTTCTTGTAACCGAGCTCGAAAATATCGCTATATTTCATCGAATAGTGCTCGTAAAGCTTTCGCTTTGTTTCTCTCGTTACAGTGTCCGATACGGCAAGAGCCAGGTTCTTTATATACTGAAAGCTTAACGAAAACAAAGATTTCGCAAGTATGGATTTCGGCGCACTGGTATGATTTCTTATTCCGGCATTATTGAGGAAGTCTCTTACTTGAACATCTACGTGGAAAAGCTCTGTACCGGCAAACGTATAATACGTCAGCTTGCACTGATGATTTGCCGTCATTTCATATGACGAAAGGTAAAAAAAGTTATCGTGCTCCCCCTTTTTAACAAGTGAATAAGAAGGGATTACGCAGCCGTATGGCTCATAATCGTACGAAAAATATCCGTTTTCGTCCTCTACAAGCTTTACGTTACGAAGCAATGCAAAATTTTCGAAAAGTCCTTCGAAATATCCAAGCAAAACGTCGTCTCTCTGCTCTGCACGCTTTATACTCTGAAGCCAAGTTCCTATAACGCTGCGCAAAACGGGCATCTGAAGCTTGTTTTTGTTTTCAAAAATTCCTTTAAAATACGAGCGCTCGCCTACGGATATAACATCAAGTTGAATTTCGGTAAGAACATAGATTATAAGGTCAAGACCAACGTCTTCTCCATTATATATACATTCAAAAGCATCTATGACGCGCTTAGCGTTTGGGGTGTCTGCGTGAAGCCTTTTATTGTCACGGTCATACTTATATTTCGCATAAGCGAACATAAACGTAAACGTCATCATTTTATAAAGGACTCCTATTCCCTTAATATCCGAGCCCTCAACCTCGTCAATACCGAAAAGAAGCTCCTTCAGTACCGGGTCCTTGATCTTTATATTAACATCCTTTGACCATGCGGAAAATGTAGTTTTCTTGTTCATTTTCACACTTCCTTTGCAAGAACGTTAGCAAGTTTCTTATATCTCTTTGTTGCTTCCTTTTCATCTTCGGAGAGCTCTGCAGTATTAGCGATTTTATAGAGCACTCCCTCCTTCCACTTGAAGCGCTCTACCTCGTTGATACCGAAGCATTCCTCGGTAACGAAGTCCATGCACACTTCATCAATAGCAAGGTCGTCAACTCTGTCTCGAATGTTGTTTATCGCCTTCGTGCGCTGCATTTCACCGTCAACCTCTTTATCGGTATTTGGAACAACGGTGGGGAGAAGAACTATTCTCTTCTCCTGCGTCTTTTCCGAAAGTCTATGCAAATAGTTGAACGTTCCTATACGGAACTGCATTGTGGGACGCATACAGCAAACTATATCGTTTGCGGCACCGGTAGAAAGAACTGCTGAGAACTGATCTCCGGCAGAGCTATCTATTACGACAGCCTTAATACCGTTTCTTCGGCAAAATCTTCTGAGCTTATTGAATACGTCCTCTTTTGTTCCGTCCATTTGATTGTTATCTACCGGCTTCGCATCGTCAACTCCGAGGAACATAACTGCCTCATTATCAACACCGAGAATATTTCCAACGGGAACAAACTTTTGATAAAACTCGTGTTCCTTAAGAGAAGCGGAGGCAGCTTCAGACCAATTTTCATCTCCCATAAGAAAGCTCTTTACGTCGTAGTGACCTTTGAAATGTATATCTAGCCCCAAAAGATATGTCATACCCGCACTGTCAAGATCCATATCAAGAACGAGTATAGGTGCAGTTGCCGACGCGTGCATACTCTCTACAAGGTAAGGCAAAGTGTTTAATGTTGTTGAGCTTCGTCCTGCTCCGCCTTTATAAGAATAAAAAGTTATTGTTTTCATAATTCATCTCCTAAAGTCATTTATTTTACATCTGCAAGAATTTTGAATATGTCCGCCATAGACATCTTTTTATCATCAGGTAAGGTGGCATTGTTGTATGCAATAAATTCAACGAATTTACTAATAAACTTTCCAATATCAGACTTAACAGCTTCGGCGAGTACACCTTCATCCATTTCGTTAGCTGACATTGCCTGCCTACGTATATCGTCAGCGAGATAGCTCATAACAAGCTTCTCTACACTATCCTTAAGTTTCTTCTCTGCAGGAGTAAATTTCTCTTCTATTTGTGCCTTATATTTTTGAGATGCCGAATTGTACTCAATTATCTTTTCTATTGAATTGGTCAGCATAGACATAGCGCGCTCTTCAATCTTCTTATCTATACGGTTGTTGATAGAAACTTCGATTGGAAATTCCTTTTCTATTTCGCGTCTTACCTTATCAAGATCCTTCTTATGAGCAGCCTCAAGATTCTTCTTTACCTTCTGCTCTACCCTTGGAGTTATCTCTGCGGTTATCTCTTTTCTGCGCTGAGTGTCCGTTGTAGATTTATCTGCATAGTTTCTTTCATATTTATCATAGTAATCGAAGAAGTCCGCTATGGACTCAAGATAACGCTCTGTGGAAAGAAGGTCGTATTTTCTCTTATCCCATACCCAGTTGTTTTCTCCGTCCATCTGGGCGTCAAGCATCATATCAAAGAGTTCTCTCATCTGCTGCTGAGGGAATTCAAGAATGTAATACGCTATAAGGTTGTTAGCCTTAACAAGCATAGGAAGGAAAGGAGAGGCCTGAATCGTTTCTTCGTTAAGAAGCTTTCCAAAATCCTTAATATGCTCGTGAGGCTGATCGAAAGCGATTATATGTCTATCTACTATGCTCTCCTTGCCGTTTACGCGAAGGTCATCATAGAAATTCTGGATAAGCTGAAGAGCAAGCGTCATGGAATTTACTATATCTTCACTCTCTTCCTCATTTCTTGAGTTGGTGTAGGAATAGAACATTATGAATATTACATAAAGAGTATTAAAGAGCACTGACGAGCGACTCGAATTAAGTATTTCATCCTTTGTAATAACCTTGAAGTTCTCACTGAAATTGTCGCTGAAGAAATCAGTTTTTAAAACGCCCTTGAATATTTCCCACGCTCTATCACCTATCTTGTAACAAAGGTTCCTGTAACGTTTGGTAAGCTTTGCTTCGTCATCTGAATCATCGTATTCCTTAGATGTGTTTATAAAGTCGATAAGCTCTTCATCGGGACCAAGATCGCCGCCGTTAAGAACGTTGTCATCAAAATCCGCAAATGCTTCGACTACCGAGTAAGTAAAGAACAAAGACGGCTCGGTGCATCCGTTTGCATATCCCCAACCAAGAGGATGGTCCTCGGTACCAACCACGTTACGTACGAAAAAGCTGACTATTTCCTTTATCTGCTTAGATATACTATTAGACTCCTCCTCGCTCCAATGTATAACTCCTTTTCTTTCAGCGGTTCTTGCGGCGGTAAAGAGTGAAAGTCCCCAAGTACAAGCACCAATATAATCATTCCCTTTATCAACAAACAACTCGCTGTTTACCTCTGAGTCAAGGATAGGATTCAAATCGTAGCAATTCTCGTTATCCTTGAGGTAATTTAATACGAATCTTACGCAGTCCTTGATCTGCTCAATCTGCTCTTCAGTAGGATTTATACCGTAACGGTTTATTAGAGTAAACATTGCGTTTGCGCCGTAGAGCTGACCGATAAGTCCAACCTCTTTATTTTTTGAGGAAAGATAAAATCCCTTGGTAGGATTACCGAAGGCGTCAACTCCGTCCATTCTTGTTTCAAGTGAAGCAAGAACCTTTTCACCTATTTCCTTACGATCTACGTAAAGACGGAACGTTTCGTCCTGGTCCTTAATAAGAAATTTGAACTTTGCGGGTAATTCTTTCATTTTCATAGCTTTTCACTCCTTATGTTGTTGATATATCTTAATAATTTTTCGTAATACAATGCAATCCGCCGCCACCAAGCACTATTTCTCGAGCCGCAAACTGTATGACGTCTCTATCTGGAAAAATTTCTTCGAAAAGCGCTTTCACCTCTGAGTCAGTAGAACAGTCAAATGATGGCACTATTACCGCTTTATTGGCAAAGATAAAGTTAATATAGCTTGGCTGAATGGGCTCTTCTACAGCTCTCTCTTTACTACCGCTTCTTAACTCGAGTCCAATGCAATCGTCCTTTGTTCTCTTAAAAATGTTAGGTAACGGAATTTTTATTATTCTGAATTTTTTTCCATCCGCATCGGTTGCGTCACAAAGCAAATCAAATGCACTGCGAACTATTTGGTACTGAACGTTTCCCGGATCATCGGTCCAAGCTAAAAAAACGGTATGCTCGTCCGCAAAAGCGCAAATATTATCTACGTGGCCTCCCGTTTCATCATAGACAAGCCCCTCGTCAAGCCATATAATTTTTCTGACTCCCAATGCCCTCTTCAAAAGAACTTCAGCCTCTTTTTCATCAATACACGGATTTCTGTTCGAGTTACAAATGGTCTTTTTTATAGCTATAAGCGTTCCTCTTCCATTGCTGAGAAGATTTCCGCCCTCAAGAATGAGCTCCGAGTATTCAAGAGGCTTTTTTAAATGCTCACTCATCTGATTTGGAACGGTACTATCCTGCGACCAGTCCGAATAAAGACCATCCTCTCCACCCCAAGCATTGAATCCGAATTTTACAAGGTGGTCTCCGACGGGAACTGCACCGCTATCTCTTATCCAGATGTCATTGTAAAGCATATCTATCACGTCAGCTCCTACGGAAAGCTCACGTATTTTGGCTTTATCACAATCGGGCAAAACGCCAAGCGTAGTTTTTTCATACCTCGAAAGCAATGCAGAAAGGTTTAAAACTACGTCGGCTATCGGGCCTGCGTCTTTTCTCCAAACATCCTTACGGGTTGGATAGAGCAAATACGTACCCTCGTGAATATCGAAATCCGCCTTCATTTTTTCCTCACAACAAATGAATTTTGTAAAATTTTTAATATATTTGTAGTAATTTTAACATAAAATTCAAAATTAGTCAATATATGTAATTGATTTTGTGTCTACGCTCGAATATTTTAGTAAAATCGCACAGAATTGCACAAATTTTACAGTTAAATATAATAATACTTCGACGCTATTCTTCACAACTTTTCTTTTTTTCTTCTTTGCGGTTTTATTTTCAATAAAGACACTTTTTTTCAAACTTGCAATTACCTTTTTATTTTTTGAGATTGACTTCCTTTTTTCTATATGATAAAATGAAAATGTATAAGCAAAACAACTCAATATGCATAATGTTAAATGATTTTTACGCTTCATAACGACACATTTTATCTCACTAAAATCAGATAAGGAATTTTAACTATGTTAAGTAATGCGAATTGGATAACCGCACCCGTGGATACGGGCGTCGCAGCAAGCACATTTACGAAGAATTTTTCAATCTCGGGAGAGGTTAAGCGAGCTACTCTTTACGCTACCGCTATGGGTAATTACGTGGCCTACGTAAACGGCAAAAAAGTTACGGACGCCGTTCTCACTCCCGGCTTTACAAGCTATAAAAACAGAGTGCTCTATCAGGAGTATGACGTTACGAGTCTTATTACAAAGGAAACGCAAATTGATATCGGAGTAGGTCAAGGCTGGGCGGTAGGTTGCATCGGATACGGCAGAACAAACCACTTCTTTGCAGACTTTACTTCACTTATTGCACGACTTTCGGTTGAATACGCTGACGGAAGCGTAGAGGATATTGTTACGAATACCGATTGGGACGTTTATACTTCTTGCGTTACTATGACCGAGATTTACCACGGAGAGACCGTTGATTTAACCCACGAGCCAAAGCTTCTCGGAAAAGCAAAGCTCACCGACGTAGATACCGCGCTCGTAGCTCAGGACGGCGAATGGATAAAGGAGCACGAAAGACTTTCGGTAGTAGAGCTTATACGCACGCCAAAGGGCGAGCTCGTGCTTGACTTCGGTCAGAATATGACCGGTTACGTTGAAGTAAAGGCGCGGGGCAAGCGCGGTGATAAAATAGTGATTCATCACGCTGAGGTGCTTGACAAGGACGGCAACTTCTATACCGAAAACTTGCGTTCGGCAAGAAACGAGAACACTTACATTCTCTCGGGCGGCGATGACGTTTTCAAGCCCGCCTACACGTTCCAAGGCTTCAGATACATAAGACTCACAGAGTATCCCTTCGATACCGTTAACAAAGAAGATTTTACCGCAATAGCGGTTTATTCAGATATGAAGCGCACGGGCGACTTCAAATGCGGAAACGATAAGATAAATCAGCTTTACCACAATATTATTTGGGGTCAGCGCTCGAACTTTCTTGATATTCCTACCGACTGCCCACAGCGTGACGAACGTCTTGGCTGGACGGGTGACGCGCAGGTATTCGCAAAGACCGCTTCAATAAACTATGACACCGAGAAATTCTTTAGGAAATGGCTTGCCGACGTAGCTCTTGAGCAGGATAGCAACGGAGCTGTTTGGGGTATAGTTCCCCACTGCCTTAAGAACGGCATCACACGCATTTCTGCGGCTTGGGGTGACGTGGCTTGCGTAATTCCTTGGGAAATATACGTTTCCTTTGGAAGCAAGGAGCTCCTAAAAGCAAACTTCCCTATGATGAAAAAATGGGTTGGATATATGCGCTCGACGGGACCAGAGGAATACCTTTGGCTTGGAGGATACCACTACGGAGACTGGCTCGCTATGGACGCAGGCGGTGATTCTTACGTAGGCGCTACGTCCTGCGACCTTATCGCTTCCGCATTCTTCGCTTACTCTACGAGTCTCGTTATAAAGGCGGGAAAGGTTCTCGGAGAAGACGTTTCGGAATACGAGGAGCTTTACAAAAACGTGGTATGCAAATTCCGCGAATACTTTATGGAAAACGGACTTCCCAAGGCTTCTGTTCCAAAAACCGAGATTCTACCCAATGGCAAAAAGAGCATAGTTGACGCTTTGCATTTGGGTATAACGCAAACGGCGATAACGCTTATTCTCAAATTTGGTCTTTACGAAGAGAGTGAGCGCAAGGGACTCGTAAAGAAGCTCGTTGAGCTTATCCACGAGAACGGTGACAGAATGACAACCGGCTTCGTCGGAACACCGTATATTCTTCACGCTCTTTCGGAAAACGGTGAGACCGACCTCGCTTATACTCTTCTCTTCCAAGAGGAAAATCCTTCGTGGCTCTACTCGGTTAATCACGGCGCTACTACTATGTGGGAGCACTGGAACAGTCTCAAGGAAGACGGAAGCTTCTGGAGCACCGCTATGAACTCCTTCAACCATTACGCTTATGGCGCGGTTTACGATTGGATATTCGGCGTTGCGGTAGGTATTAAGCCTTGCGAGGATGCGGTTGCTTATAAGAACATCACCATAGAGCCTCACCCGAACAAGAACCTCGGCTTTGCAGACGCCTCGATAGAAACAAGAAACGGAAAGGTAAGAGTGCACTGGTACTACAAGGGAGACCGAGTTTACTACGAATTTGGAATCCCCGAAGGTGTCACCGCGAAGATTACGCTCCCAAGCGGTGCTACAAAAACAGTAACTGGCGGTGCTTATCATTTTGCGGAATAAATCACCAGGATAAAGAGGTTAAAAATGTTAAAAGCATTAAACAACTCTAAAAGCAAGGCTCTTTTATATTCCACATTTACACTATATATGGTAATACTCGTATGGATAGTAATTTTTAAGGTTAACTATCACTGGGTGACCGAAATACGCCATTATTATAACGGGCTTACAATTGCGGAGCGACTTGGAAAATCAATGATCCCCGGATATACGATTATTAAAGCGTACAGAACGGCGGGTATTGCAGGGCTAGACCAGCATTTTCTCAACGTGCTGGCATTTTTACCTCTAGGTATTCTCTTGCCGTTTTTCATAAATAAAAAGCCTTATCTTTTCACCACGGTAGCAATTGTTTCCTTGACGTTATTCTTCGAGCTTGAACAGCTTTTTTCAGGAATTGGCAGTTATGATTCGAGCGACCTTTTAACAAATACGCTTGGTGGCATTATCGGTATGCTTCTTTATAAAGTCCTTTTTCAAAAGCTTTCGGATAGAGATCTTAACTACACGAGTCTTGTCATAAATATAATAGCAACTCCGATTGCGGTGTACGCAATTGTAAATACTATTTTACATTTTGACTTATATTTGCTTTAATTTTTGTCAAAAGCACAAAGAGCCAAGTCCACTTTTGGACTTGGCTCTTTTATTGTTAATAGCTTTTAAGGCCGAATTGCGTTATCTTAAGCCTTCCTATGAGTAAATCTTTCTTAATTGCAGCTAAAATCGGTTGACTCTGCAGCACCCGGAACTCTTCCGACGTCGGTATTATCGCATCTTCGATTACGAAGCGCGGGAATCGGATTCTCGGCAACCTCATATCTGTAATCTGTTCTGTGGCGGCGAAGATAAACGTCTATCACGTGATGCGAGGGTACTATTTCAGTGCTTGGATTAATTATATTCTGGAAGCGGAAGAAGTCGGCATCTTTAGGAAGGTTTTCTACCTTCACGTATTCGTCTCTGTTAGTTGTAAACTGAACGGTATTCGCAAGAACGTCTCTTACGTAATCAATGTTTTCGTGAAGAGATATAGGCGCCGGGAAATCACCGCACTTGATAACCTGCTGCCACTCCTTGCCCTCATATTTCTGCAGCAGCTCCTTTGCCTTATGCAAGTGAGCTATTTCGGTATAGAGGTTATCCTCCCACAGCTTTTTGATACACATATCCGACTCGGTCATATAGCACGACCAATACAGATAGCACTCGCAATACTCGTGCCAGAGGAGCATTTCGAGCCAGGTAGCGTTCGGGTCCATAAGAGATTCGTAATGCGTAACGTGCTCTTCCTCAACAAGCGCTATTTCCTGATAAAGCCTTCTGCCCAAATCCGACTTTGAAAAGGCGGTAACGTTCATATAATAGTTCATCGTCTGCTGCTCGGCAGCAGTGATTATCATAGTATTGAGAACTGTCTGCACGTCTGAATTTTTAGCATCAATATTCCGTCTTACGTTATCCTTGGGGTATCTGTGCTCTGAAATAGTAGGTCTGCCCGGCATAATTTCAGTATATCTGCCAACGAGATATTCAGCCGGAATTCCCTCTTCCATATTGAGCAGATTTGAATATCTGTATAGGTGGTCAAAGTCCTCAAGAAGCGCAAAATCAAGCGCGCGCTTTACGTGGCAATCACATTCCCTCTTCGCAAGCTCTGCCGTTAAATCTACCGCAAGCTGCTCGTAGCCTATCGTGTGCTCCAGCACACTTTCGTTTATTGGCTTAAGAAGAGATATTTTCAGTTGCTGCTGCTTTTCTATCTCGCGTGTCAATGCTAACTCACGGCGAAGGTCAGGGTCATCGGTATGCCTTGCGAATTGGTGGGAGAACCAGTTTGCCTCAAACTCGGTTCCGTTCATAAGTATTATTCTTGTTTTGGTGTAAGGGTCCACTGTTTTCTTGTTATAGGGTGTAGGATACATCTCACACCAGTTCTGAAAGGCTTTTTCAAGCGATACGCTACTTTCGCAAAATGGATTCATAAACTATCTCCTTTATTTTTTGTGGCTATATTATAGTATGCATAAAATCCATTTTTGTATACTGCGCATTTGTCGAAAAAGGTCGTGTTTTGAAAATCTTTATTTACATTTTTGAGGCAAAATTTTTATTCTATCATTTACAAACAAAATAAATTTATACATAAGTGCAAAGGCGCACACCGAGAATATTATTTCGAGTATAAGCCAGAACGCATCAGTCTGTCTTCCTGCCGAAATAAACAGTTTTTTGACAAGCGCACCGGAAAACAAAGCCGAAATCAAGGGATAAAGAAGCGTTTCTGTTAAAGATATTCTGAATTTGATTTTAGAGAATAGTCTTATTGCCGAAAGTATAAAATTGTACCCCTCCATAACAATAATGCACACGGCATAGCCTATAATACCCATTTTCGGTATCAAAAACCAAACGAGAACTATTGAAAGAACGGAATCGGTTATGTTTATCCACATAGAACAAACCTGTTCTCCTATTCCCTTTAAAACAGAGTCGGTAACGTGGTCAAGATACATTATAGGAACGACGGGGGCAAGTATCGCAATATATCGGCCGGCATCTGAGGATTTATAAATCACGTATCCCAGCTCTTCGGAAAAAACGAACAAGACCGCCGAGGCGAGCGTTGCGTAAATCAGCGTTACTCCAAAGGCACGCGATGCCAAAGCCCTCATCGCTTCGTCGTTCTTTTGAGCGCTGCGCTCAGCGAACTCGGGTACCAAAAGTCCCGAAAACGAAGAGAGCGTTACCATTGGATAAAGAATCATCGGAAGCGCCATACCGTGTAAGGTTCCGTACGACGCAAGAGAGTCCGAAAGCGAATGACCATAGACTCGAAGACGCTTCGGTATCAATATATGCTCGACTGTTAGGAGAGCCTGCCTTATGTAAGCGGAGACGCCTAGAGGTACGGCAACGGATGCAACCGAGCGCACGTCTGCGCCACCTCCCTTGTAAGCCTTGCGTCTGTCAATAAGAAATTCAACAAAAATTACGAGGAAGCATAGAATTTCGGTTACAGTCGTTCCAAGTGACAACATTCTTGCGGACTTTTCAACGTCCATTGGCAAGGCGCGAAGTATAAGCCATACAGTTGCGCATATTTTGAATATTTGACCGAGCACCTGCGTTACGGCGTTGCAGGAAACACGCTTAACACCTACGAAATAGCCTGAAAATACAGAGACTAAAGAAAGCGGAACTAACGATGGCGCTAATATTTTAAGCGCTGCGGCAGCTCTTTTATCATCAAGAACGGTATATGCGAAAAAGTTTGCACCAAAGAATAGCACAGAGGTAGCTATAATGCTGAATGCTAGCGTGTAAACGACTGCGCCCGCGAGGATTTTTGAGACGTCGTTAGCCTTTCCCTCTCCCTTTGCGGCGGCAACAAGCCGCGTTACCGTAAGACTTATTCCAGAGGTAGCAAAGGTTACGGCAAAGCCGTAAACGTTCATTACTATGGTATAAAGTCCAACTCCCTCCGCGCCTATCGTTCTCGTAATCAAGGCATTGAAGAGTAAGGAAACCGTCCTAATCGAAATACCTACAAGAGTCAAAAGTATTCCATTATATAAAAATCTTTTTTTGTTCTCCATAAATATTATCCTTTCCTTTAATATTTATGAAGATAGCGAATATTTAATGCCCAAAGACAAGGCATTATATGAATAACCAAAAACGATAGTATCGCCAACACGCCCCAAGCGTATAAGCTCAACTATCGTTTTTTATCTTTAAATCACACAAGCCTCTCAAATTTTCGCTACTTTTCATAAGAAAAGCGGGTTGGAACCTTATTCCAACCCGCGAAAACTTTTTTAATGCTAACCTGTAGCTTTAATTAAGCTACATTATTATGCATTTTTAGCCATTGATCATCTTTGCGATTTCTGCGCCGAAGTCTTCTTCTCTCTTCTGGATGCCTTCGCCCTTATCGAAACGAGTATATCCTGTAACGGTGATATTACCGCCAAGCTCTTTAGCAACAGATGCAACGTACTTGGAAACGCTCATAGAGTCGTCCTTAACGTAAGCCTGCTCAAGAAGGCAGTTGGTCTCGTAATACTTGCCGATTCTACCGTCAACGATCTTTGCAAGAACTGCCTCAGGCTTGTTAGCCATCTTGGGATCCTGCTTCATCTGGTTAACAAGAATCTCCTTCTCTGCTTCGATAACAGAAGCGGGAACGCTCTCCTTGTTGAGATAAAGAACGGGCATAGCTGCTACCTGAAGAGCTACGTTCTTACCGCACTCTGCGATTGCGGAAGCGGAAAGGTCGGTGTTGAATTTAACGATAACACCGGTCTCGCCCTTGTTGTGAATGTATGTTGCAACAACACCTTCAACGATAACGAATCTACGGATAGAAAGCTTCTCACCGATAGTACCGGTCTTGGAAGCAAGCGCGTCGGAAACGGTGCCATCGTCCTCACCCTCGATATTGCAGCTCATAAGAGCGTCAACGTCAGCGGGCTTGTTTACGATTATGGTCTTAAGAAGGTCCTTAACAAACTGCTGGAAAACTGCGTTCTTCGCAACGAAGTCAGTCTCGGAGTTAACCTCTATCATAGCAGTGGTGTTGTCAATAGTAAGAATATCAACGATACCCTCAGCAGCAATTCTGTCAGCCTTCTTCGCTACTGCTGCCATACCCTTCTCACGAAGGATCTTTATAGCTGCTTCAAAGTCACCGTTTGCATCGGTAAGAGCCTTTTTGCAGTCCATCATACCGCAGCCTGTCTGCTTTCTGAGCTCGGCTACGTCTTTAGCTGTAAATGCCATTTTTGTATTCTCCTTTAGTTTTTAATTGAGGTTCCGCAGAAAACTGCGTTTTGTGAGCATTACTATATAATCTAATGCTCGCTAAACAGAGAAAATTACTCTGCGTCTGCTACTGCTTCCTCTTCTGCAGCAACAACCTCTTCCTCGGGAAGAGTTTCCTGAACGCCGCCACGAGCCTCGATAACAGCGTCTGCAAGAGCTGCGCCGATAAGCTTGATAGCGCGAATAGCGTCATCGTTACCGGGAATGATGTAGTCAGCATCGTCGGGATCACAGTTGGTATCAACGATAGCAATTACGGGAATACCAAGCTTCTTTGCTTCGAGAACTGCGTTTCTTTCCTTGCGAGTGTCAACAATGAATACTGCGGAAGGAAGAGTTTCCATCTCCTTGATACCGCCGTAAGATCTCTCGAGATCTTCCATTTCCTTAAGCTTCTTTGCAACTTCCTTCTTGGGAAGAAGATCGAAGGTACCGTCAGCCTGCATCTTCTCAAGATCCTTGAGACGCTTGATGGACTTACGGATAGTGTTGAAGTTAGTAAGCATACCGCCGGGCCAACGAGCGTTTACGTAGTAAAGACCGCATCTTTCAGCCTCTTCCTTAATGGTGTCTGCCGCCTGCTTCTTAGTTCCTACGAAAAGAACTGTGCCGCCTTCCTGAGCGAGAGCGGATACGTAGTTGTAAGCCTCCTCAAACTTCTTGAGAGACTTCTGAAGGTCAACGATATGAATACCGTTTCTCTGAGTGAAGATGTACTCAGCCATCTTGGGATTCCACTTCTTAGTAGGGTGACCGAAGTGAACGCCTGCTTCAAGCAACTGCTTGATTGTAATTTCGAACATTTTGTGTTCCTCCTTGGTTTTTTCCTCCACGGCGGCATAACGGTGCGACTCGGGACAACCCACGAGCACCGGCATCGTTCCTACCCGCTGTGTGTGTTCTTTATGCTGTACGTCAGCGCACAGCCTTATTATATTAACACATCACGCGCACGAAGGCAAGAGGTATTTTCAATTTTAGAAAAAGTTTACAAGATGTTCACAAATATTAAGCGTACAAATGCCCGATTTAGCAATATTTTCACTCGCTTTTTAGTTTGCTTATGCCAAAATACGACAACAGCTTGCGTCTAGAGCCACGTCGGCATAAGAAAAAGCGCGCGTGCGACAGCTTCTCTTATACGGTAATACTCGCTATTTGGCAAGGGATTCTCTCCCCGCCCCACCTCGAGCGTCAGCGACGGTATTCCAAGGCTCTCTCCCGAATAGTCGCATAACCCTCCGTAGAGCGCCGTATCCTTTGGCACGCATACCCTATAACCAAGCTCTCCCGAGAGCCTTTCTGCAATTTTTTTGACGGAGCGAGCGGCAGAGCCTTTCCCCATTCCCTTTGGGAAATAATATATTTCCTCACCCTGCGAATGCAAACTTACGACGAGCGAGAAATCAAGCGTGCGAACGAGGTTTGCGAGCGAATGACTCTCCGGCTCACTCTCGGGATATTCACCCGAATACAAGCTTCTGCCGGGTAAAATTCCCCGCTCCTTCTCTATTCTTTTGTATTCGACGAAGCCCTCGGAATAGTTATGGTTGAGGTCAACTCCTCTCGCATTTGCCTGCCAGCGCAAAAAGCCCTCATCTCCCGCCATTCTTTTTTGTCTTTCGGAGAGCGGATTTTTATACGCTCCGAGAACAGATAGCGTAACGCCGTCGGGATTCAAAAGAGGAAGCACGAAAATCGAATAGGTTTTTAAATACAGCGCCTTATCTATACCGAAGATTTTCCCCTTGCCGCCCGCTACTTTATCAAGAAAATAATAAAGAAGAGAAGCGGTTATATGCTCGCTACCGTGATGCGCTCCGACGAAGAGGATTTTCCTCGCTCCCTCTCCTATTTTATATAAGTCAAGGTCCTCGCCGAGAATACTTCTTCCAAGTCTTTGACGTGAAAGCTCCACGGTCCTACCAAAATATTCACGTATTTCCTTCATTTTTTCTTTCGTTGGGTTTAAAAACAGATTTTCTCTCTTTTCCATAGTCTATCCTCACAATAAAGCTGTTTTTTTAAAATTATTTACTTATATGTTATTGAAATAGGAAGAAAAATGTGATAAAATTCTATTTGTAAATCATTTCCGACTTCTATTTGAACATCTCGTCTCCGCAGATAATCTATGCAATCCACGCCGGAAAAAGATTCAAGCACCGAATTTGAAAGGTTACATATAAATGAAATTCAACGCACGAGGACTTACGAGAAACGCTTCCCTTTTGCTTCTGCTATCTTATTTTCTGACGTTTCTCCTCTATTATTTCGCAAACCACCTTTTCTACGAAGTCGCTTTTCTCGGATATTTATGGGCATTTGTTCAAAAGGCTACTTATCTTCTTCTGCCTATACTAGCCGGACTTATCGCAGTTATAGTCTATTCTTATCGGGGTGTTAAGGCGGCTCTCGTATCGCTTATTCCAACGTCGCTTTCGAAAATTATATATTTCATTCCCTATTACTATCTGATGTTCATTTACGACTATTTTGACAGCGGTGAATCACTGCTCCTCGGTTTTATCGTTTCGCTTGCCGAAGCGATTGCCTCCTACGTAATGTCTCTTGCGGTATTCTTCATTATTATAGTTATAGTGTCGAGGCGAAAGGAAAAGAGCGTTAGCGTAGCTTCTGCCCTTGAAAAGAAAACATTGCTTGATTTCTCCGACCCCGTATCGCTCTCCTTTGCGCTTATATCACTCGTAGTATTCCTTTACGTATTCGGAAGTGAGATTTCCGCCACCGTGACGCTTATACGCGACTCTTACGGAAGCTTAAAGACCGAAGAAATAATTTATACCGTTGTTTCCTATATATATGACGCGCTTCTCTTGGTATTCCATTACCTTGCTTTGAGCTTCGTTAAAAACAAAGTGTTTGAAAAAAGACTATCCAATAGTGAAATTTCCGAGTAGGTAAAACTTTTTTTCAAAAAAGTAAAAAAAACTCTTGCATTTTGGAAAAGTATATGATATAATAGGGAACGTTGATTTATGATTAAATATAAATTGAGATAAATCACGCTGATTTTCAGCGTAGTTTTTCAGGAGGTGCTAAAATGGCTAAATGCAGTATTTGCGGTAAGGGCGTTGTTTTCGGACATAACGTTTCTCACTCCAACCGTAAGACAAACAGAACTTGGAAGCCTAACATTCGTAAGGTAAAGGCTGTTGTTAACGGCACAAATCAGACCGTTTCGGTTTGCTCTCGTTGCCTTCGCTCCGGTAAGGTTGAGCGTGCTTAATTGCAAAAAGACTTCCGCTGACAGAAGCGGAAGTCTTTTTGCTATAATAGACGAAAGAGTAAGTCCTATTTGCGAAGCAAGGCTTAAGTCTCGCGGCTTCACCGTGATTAAGCTCCCGAGAGACGAGAGACTCGGAGCCGCCGTTGCTTCGCATACGGATATGCTTCTCTTCCGTGACGGAAATACGGTTATTGCCTCGAAAGAATATATCAATGCCAACGAAAATATAAAAAGCGCACTGCTATCGGCTTTCCCCTCCCTTGATTTGAGGCTTTCAGACGAAGCGCTTTCAAAAAAATACCCCAGCGACGCTATTTTTAACGCTAAGATTGCGGGAAAAAAGCTCTACGCTAAATCCGACAGTGTATCAAAAGAAATCGTTCGCTATGCAAAAGAAAAGGGCTACGGAACTGTTTCTTTAAATCAGGGTTATCCTGCTTGCACTACCCTTTTCGCAGACGACGGATTCGCCATTACAGCAGACGAGGGAATGAGAAGAGCGCTTACCCTATCGGGTATTGAGGTATTATTTATCGAAAACAGCGAAAAAATCAAGCTGCCGCCATACAAGTACGGTTTTATCGGCGGTACTGCGGGAGTGTTTAAAAACACGGTATATTTCATAGGAAATCTTGACGCTCACCCAAACGCAAAAGAGATAAAAAAGGCTCTTGCAAAGAGAGGCTTTCTTTCCGTATCACTTGATGAGAGCGCCGATTCACTCTTTGACCTTGGCGGTATCATTTTTACCGAAAGCGGTAATTCCGACCGATAACAGAGGCAAAATAATAAGTCCCATAACTCCAAAAAGAGAATAACCCGCATACATAAGAACGAGAGTTAAAAGAGGGTGGATACCAAGCTCCTTGCCTACTATCTTAGGCTCGGCTACCTGGCGAACGACCGTACCAACCGCATAGAGAATAAGAAGCTCGACTCCCATCTTTACGTTGTTTCCGACGGTTAGCATAAACACTCCCCAAGGAACCAGGACTATTCCTATTCCTATGACGGGAAGCAGGTCAAGTAAAGCTATAATAAACGCCATAAGAAGCGAGTACCTTACCCCGATTACCGAAAGACCGAAGAGCATCACCGCAAAAGTTAACAGCATAATCAAAAGATACGAACGAACGTATTTCACGAGCACTGAGAAAGTGCTGTTCTTGAAGTTTACAAGTCTCTTATCCCAGGCTTTAGGGAGCATATTATGCACTCTTTTGTTTACATTTTCGAGGTCTAGCGAGAAATAAACCGTAGAAATTGCGGTTACTAAAACAAAAAGAAATATTCCCGGTACAGCGCTTGCAACAGAGGTTATTACGCTTGCCGCTCCTGACAGAATTTCAGAAAACACACTGTATATCGCATCTGAAAGCTTACCCTCAAGCTCCGGCGCAATCCCTATTCTTGCGGAAAGTTCTTCAAATGGAGAGGTTATATAGGATATTATTTTTTCAAAGGCGCCGTCTTCTCCGAGAGAGGTGAGCAATTCCCATGCTTCAGCGGATATTTTCACTATTGCAAATACCGCTCCTCCTATCACAAGAAGCATAAGCAATACCGACAAAACGGGGCGGTAGAACTTTTTGCTAACCCGCGTTTTCTCCGCAAGAAAATCGGAGGGACGCCTTGTTAAAAATGCTATTCCCCACGCTATGATAAACGGCAGAACGGCGGGCAGTATGAATTTTATACCGAGAAAGCCTGCCCCAAGAATCGCTACCGTAACGATAGATATATCCCTTATATAAGCAATTTTTTCTTTCACCTTGCACCTCGCAGCACTTTATTTTACAAGACAAATATATGTATAAAGTATATCTAAAAAACACACTTTTAAACCAAAAGGAGAAAAAGAAATGGTTATTATTGAAATGGAAAACGGTGGAAAAATAGAGCTTGAGCTTTATCCCGAGTTCGCTCCCGAAACCGTTAAGAACTTTGAAAGTCTCGTATCGACAGGCTTCTACGACGGTCTTACCTTCCACAGAGTAATTCCCGGATTTATGATTCAGGGCGGTGACCCCCTTGGAAACGGAATGGGTGGCTCCGAGAATAAAATCAAGGGCGAATTCGCTCGCAACGGCTTTGCGAAGAATACCTTAAAGCACGAGCGCGGCGTTATCTCTATGGCGAGAGCCTTTGACCCTAACTCCGCATCATCGCAGTTCTTCATTATGCACAAGGACGCCCCTCACCTCGACGGCTCTTACGCAGCCTTCGGTAAGGTAGTTTCTGGTATTGAAGTTGTTGATGAAATCGCGTCTATCCCCACCGATTACAGCGACAGACCTAAAATCGCAGTAAGAATCAAGAAGGCTTATATTGCTTAAACCGTATAGTTTTACACTCGATAAAAATCTGCTTTTTGATATTTTACCAAAGAAAAAGAGGAATGAAGTCAAATTCATTCCTCTTTTTCTTTTTTTGCACCGGCACTTCCCTGCCACACAAAGAATTCCACTTGCTGCTGTATTAAAGCAAAATTTTACTGCTTATTTGTATTCATACCCTTTCTCGTGAGAGAAATTCTGTGCTTTTCAACGTTTACGTCCTTGATTCTTACCTCAATGACGTCACCCGTCTTGAAGAGCTCGGAGGGGTGCTTGATAAATTTATCAGACATCTCGGAGATATGGAGAAGTCCGTCGTGGTGAACACCGATATCAACGAAGCAACCGAAGTCAACAACGTTACGAACGGTTCCCTTAAGCTGCATTTCGGGCTTAAGGTCGGTAATGTCAAGAACGTCGGTAGAAAGAACGGGAGCGGGAGCGTCGTCACGAATATCTCTGCCAGGCTTTTCAAACTCGGAAATTATATCCTCAAGCGTGGGCTCGCCGCAGCCAAGCTCCTTAGCGAGCTTTGCCGTACCGTACTGGGTAACCTTGAAGCGAAGAAGAGCGAGATTGTTATTTCTAACGTCCTCGGGTGTGAAGCCGAAGCGCTTGAGAAGGTCCTCCGCTATTGAATACGACTCAGGGTGAACGCCCGTAGAATCAAATACGTCGGAAGCTCCGGGGATACGAAGGAAGCCTGCGCACTGTGTAAACGCTTTATCTCCGATTTTCGGAACCTTAAGAATCTGCTTACGGTTCTTGAACTCACCGTTTGCTTCACGGTAAGCAACTATATTCTTCGCAGCGGTCATATTTATACCTGCCACGTAGGAAAGCAGCGAATATGATGCCGTATTGATATCAACGCCAACCGCGTTAACGCAATCCTCAACGACACCGCCGAGAGCCTCGGTAAGTCTTGCCTGCTTCATATCGTGCTGATACTGACCTACACCGATAGCCTTGGGCTCTATCTTAACAAGCTCTGCCAAGGGGTCCTGAAGACGTCTTGCGATAGAAATAGCGCTTCTTTGCATTACGTCGTAATCCGGGAACTCCTCGGTAGCAACCTTTGATGCCGAGTAAACGGAAGCTCCCGCCTCGGAAACAATTGTGTACTTAACACCCTTGGGACAAGCGGGGTCACGAATGGTATCCGCGATAAACTTCTCGGATTCACGGGAAGCCGTACCGTTACCGATAGCTACAACGTCAACGTTATATCTCGAAATAAGGCGAAGAACGGTAGCCTTGGAGCGCTCTATATCCTCTCTCGGCTTTACGGGATAAATTACGGCGGTATCCAGCACCTTACCCGTCTTATCAACTACGGCAAGCTTACAGCCGTGAGCATAACCGGGGTCGTAGCCAAGAACGGTTTTTCCCTTGATGGGAGATGCAAGAAGAAGGTTTCGAAGATTCTCGGAGAACACCTTAAGAGCGCCCTCGGAAGCATCGTCAAATAGAGTCGTTCTGACCTCACGCTCGATTGCGGGGAAAAGAAGACGGTTATAAGCGTCCTTAAGCGTTTCCATAATGTAAGGAAGCGCCGGAGACTGCTTGTTGGTAACAACCTTTGATACAAGCTGAGCAATACCGTCCTCCTCTGGAAGCGTTACCGCAACCTTGAGAAAATCCTCTTTTTCACCTCTGTTTATAGCAAGAACTCTGTGTCCTTTAAGCTTCTTGATAGGCTCGGAGAAATCGTAGTAATTTTCGTAAACAGAGGGCTCTTCCTTTGCAGCCTTTGTGGTTACAGAGCCATAGCCCATAGTAAATTCACGGAGAAGCTTTCTGATTTCGGCATTATTGGAAACGTCCTCAGCAATAATATCGGACGCACCCTGGAGTGCTGCCGCAGCATCAGGCACTTCCTTGCCCTCCTCCTCGGAGATGAACTCCTCGGCATAAAGTGCAATCTCGGGGTCGTAGGAATCCCTTTGCTCCATAATGTAATTTGCAAGGGGCTCGAGTCCCTTTGCTCTTGCGATAGACGCTCTCGTCGTACGCTTCGGCTTGAAGGGACGGTAAATATCCTCAAGCTCTACGAGAGTGGTAGCCATATTGAGCGCGAACTCAATTTCGGGCGTAAGCTTTTCCTGAGCTGCGATAAGTCCTCTTATCTCTTCACGGCGCTCGTCGAGCTTACGGAGATATGTGAGACGGTCGAAGAGGTCACGTAGCACACTGTCATCAAGGCTTCCCGTAACTTCCTTACGGTAACGTGAGATGAAGGGTATAGTGTTACCCTCGTCTATGAGCGCAACGGTATTCGCAACCTGCTCCTCCGTAATGTTGAATTCCTTTGCCAGTATCTTGTTGATTTCCATTACTGTATCCTTTCCTGCAACACGCCGCCAAGGCGTGCTTGAAACCGATTTCGGTTTCTTTTTTTGCTGTATTTCGGGCTAGAAATTCGGGGAATTTTGTCAGCCCGATTTTTTCACCATTTTATATTTTATCACAGTTTTTTCGATTTGTAAAGAGCTTTTGCTCTTTTATATATAAAAATAAAGAAGCCCTCAAGCTCAGCGCTTTGGGCTCCTTATGAATCAAACCTATTTTTCCATACCCGAACTTATTCGGCAAATGACAAAAGCACGCTTTCCTCTTCGTCGGTGAGGTAGCGCCATTCGCCCTCGGAAAGCGACTCGTCAAGCGGAATCGTCGCAAAGCTTATCCTTTTTAAGTAAGTAACCGCATTATCAAAGGAAGCTATCATTCGCTTTATCTGGTGATACTTTCCTTCGGTGAGCGTGATTACACCGCTCGCTCTGCCCTCATCAAGAGAAATTTCCGCGCTCTTGCATTCATACCCATCACCAAGCACAATTCCGCTCTCGAATTTCTCTTCCACTCCCGGCGGAAGCGGCTCTCGGGACTCGAAGTAGTACTCCTTTTCGACGTGGCGCTTCGGAGATAAGACTGTATGGGCAAGCTGACCGTTATTCGTAAGAATCATAAGTCCCACCGTATCCTTATCAAGCCTGCCTACCGGGAAAAGCTCTCTGTGCTGAAGCTCCTCCGGCAAAAGCTCGGTAACTACTGGGAGTCTTGAGTCCTCGGTTGCGCTGACGTATCCCATAGGCTTATTCAGCATAACGTAAACGTACTTCTTATATGAAAGCTCTCTTCCAAGATAAGTTACACGGCTCCTATCCGGGTCTATGTGCTGCGATAGGTCACGAACTGCGACTCCGTCAACCAAGACGCCACCGCCCCTTGCCGCCTTTGCTGCTTCCTTTCTTGACGCTACGCCAAGCTCTGAAATAAATTTATCTATTCTCATAAAAGCAATCTTTCATTTAATATAGAGATTAAAGCTCTTCCATAGCGGTTCTTACCGCATCATCCGGAGCTACCTTTTCTACAAATACTCTGTCCTTCTTCTCAAGCTTCTTGAACACGTCATAATACCTTAACCCGAATTCACGGAGTGCGGGAGCTGAAAAATGAAGAGTGTCTCCGTTATCAGAAAGTCCCTCTGCGGATACGAAGCCGTAAAGCTCGTTTTCATTTGCAATTCGCTGAAGCTCTGCATTAACCGCAGGATAGTTTGAAAGCGCGGGGGAGGTAGGATGCTTAGCAAGGAAATCCCCAAGGCCACCAAGTATAAACGGAACGTCGTGAAGCTTTAAATCACGCCTTAAGGCGCTGAAGATAGCGAGCGCTTTCTCGTAATAAAGCTCAGCAAGTGACGGAGCGCAATCTGCCTCGCCCTGATGCCAGAGGACTCCGACTATTGTAGAGGTTCTGTCGGCAAGCCTCGTCTGGTAAACCGCATTATCGTAAAGGAGTCCGCCCTCACGCCACTGAGAAAGGCTTGTTCCACCGTCAGCGCACGGGATGAGGCCCACGTCAACGCCGTGCTCATTTGCGTAAGCGTCGGCAAAGCTCTCCGCAAGCGATATTCCCGAAAACGACCTGTCGGGGTTAACGGGAACGAACATCTTCTGCCATCTTCCGTTACGAAGCACCTTTATTCTCGGGTTGGATATGCGGGTAACGTCAGCAGGACGTCCTCTTCCCGCCATGTTTGATTGACCTATAAGTAAAAACGAGTGTATCATTTTCTTTCTCCATTCGAGCATTTTAAATCAATTTTGACTACTATTATTGTCATTTTTTAGGCTTTTCGCTTTTTGAAATAGCGTTTTAACATCTACCTCCGAGAAGAACGAAGCGCCAAGAATCAGAGCGGCTCCGACTATTGCAAGCAGGCTTATCGGCTCTTCAAAGAAGACGGTTGAGACGAGTATTGAAATTATCGGGTCAATGTAGCTGTATATAGCAACGGTTGACGATTTCAGCTTAGCGACAGAGCCGAAATAAAGAACGTAAGCCGCACCCGTGTGAATTATTCCTATTATCAAAGCGTAGACAATATAGCTTACCTCAAGCTCAAGAGCTATAGCGTTTTCGGCAAGGAGTATGTACGGCAAGAGGGCTACTGAGGAAATAACGAACTGAACGAGGGTTTTATCTACCGGATCAATATCCCTCATAAGCTTATTGAATATTACAACCACCGCATACAGTAACGCAGCGCATATTCCGCAAATTATTCCAATAATACTGACGCCCTCGGCATCACCTATAACTCCGCTGGCTAGCACCATTCCAAAAAGCGCCACGGATACCGAAATTATCTGCTTTGAACTGAGTTTTTCCTTAAAGATGAATACCGAAAGAATTACGAGTATCGTCGGGGCAAGATAATAGCTCAAGGTTGCCGTTGGCACCGTCGTCGTCTTGCAAGCGAGGAAGAACAGAATCCAATTCGCCCCAAGCGCTATTCCCGACGGGATAAGGTATTTGAGGTTTTTCTTTATCTTTTCGCAGTCGGGCTTTCTCTTTCTGACGAGCAAAAAGACGGCTAGGAAAAGCGTTCCTATAAACGCTCTTGCAAACGCTATAACGCCTGACGGAAGCGGTATATATTTAGAGAATATACCGACTGTTCCAAACACCGTCATTGACGTTATCAGCCATATAAGACTTCTTGTGTTTTTTTCGCTCATTCTATCACCACCGTCAGTTTAAATAAGTGTTTTATGACAGTATAACACAATCTACATTTAATTGCAATAACGTAATACAATTATTAAAGCTTAATATAGTTATCAAAGCTTATATTCAATTTCCTTTATACGAGCCTGCGTTGGCCACGTCATTTTTTCTGAATGCCGACATACTCATACCGTATCTCTTAAAGAAAAGCACCGATGCGTAGCTGACGGTATTGAAGCCTGCTCCAAGAACTATATCGAGTATTTTATGATTTGAGTTGAGAAGCATATTCGCTATGTAATTCAAGCGGAGCTCGTTCACAAGCTCGCTTGGTGATTTTCCGAGATGTTTACGCATAGTGCGTGTCAGATGCTCTCTGCTTTTCCCCGAAAGCTCGACCATTCTGGCAATCCCTCCCTCAAAGTTCATTTCACTCTCCATTTTATCAATAAGAGCCTTCAGCCACTCGGGAGTTCCCTTTTCCTCCGGAACGTAGTTCTCGAAAACGTCGGCAAAAAGCTTTATAAGAAGAACTCTTATTGCCGTTTGCCGCCTTTTTGCGTCCTCCGGCAGAATTGCGCGTATTTTCTCCATCTCGTGAGAAATCGCTTCGAATTCCACACTAGTGAGCTTTACGGCAGGCGAGCTTTTTGCTTTCATAAGCATACGCTTCGGATAACCCTCTCCAAGATATGAAAATACAGAATCCAGCGTTTCCTTCGTAAATGTTATATTGAGGAAAGAAAACGGCTCTTCGGAAATCGGCGCATAGTTATGAGCGTCGCTCGCGCGAATGAAAATAGCTTGCATTGGAAAGAGAGTCTTTTCATCTCCGTTTATATAATGAGTCGCTTCTCCCTCGAGCATTATAAATATTTCGTAATAATCGTGGGTGTGGATTCTGAAATATTCGGTTTTACTGTTTACGTAACGGTAGGAGCACCCCGTCTCCATATCCACAAAACGCTTTGCCTCAAGAAGCTTTACCATACGATTACCTCGTCACAATAGTTATAATTTTTAAAATTATTTATCAGCGCAAATCCTTGCAGTATTTGAAGATACAATTGAATTTATACGAAAACATTTTATATGTATTTTATCACAATAGTAATAGAATTTCAAGAGTAAATGTTATAAAATAAAATCAGTTAATATCCGTGGGAATAAAACCAACAGGATTTACAAATTCAATTTTGGCAAAGGAGAAATTTATGGCGAATGCTATGAATAAAATCAAAATGACGCTCGAGGCACTTTCGTCGGCAAGAAGCGTTCATATTTTCGATGTTGACGGACTTAAGACTGCAGAGTGCGAGCCGAAGACCTCAAATATTCCGCCTGATGATATTGAATACAAGGAGGGCAGCGTATGCAACAAAAGACTCGCTCACTTTTGGATAAAGGGAGAATTTGATACTCCGCCCTGTGAAGAAAACAGCGAGCTTTACATACACGTAGATAACGGTGCTACCGGTTGGGACGCTCTGAATCCGCAAGCGCTTCTTTACCTCAACGGAAAAATGGTTGAGGGTATTGACGTAAATCACAAGGACCACGATTTATCCGCAGAAAGTCATTACGAGCTTTCTATGTACTGGTACACCGCCGAAAGAGATTATTTCAGCGTCAAGTGCAGCATAAGAAAGCTCTACCTTAAGGTTGAGGAGCTTTATTACGATATGCTTGTTCCATACGAGGCTTGCAGAGATGTTTACCCCTGCGAATCCGCCGAATATCAAAGAACGCTCTCGGTTATCGAGCAGACCGCAAACATACTTGACCTCAGGGCTATTCACTCCGACGAATTCTTTAAGAGCGTTGACTCTGCGCTTTCCTTTATAAAGTCGGAATACTACGAAAAGCTTTGCTCCACCGAGGGCAAGCCCGTCGTCAACTGCATAGGACACACGCATATAGACGTTGAGTGGCGCTGGACGAGATTTGTGACTAGGGATAAAATTCAGTGCAGCTTTACCACCGCAAAGAGTCTTATGGACAAATACCCCGAATACAAATTTATGCTCTCACAGCCCGAGCTTTACCGCTATCTTAAGGAAGAAGCACCCGAAAAGTACGAGGAGCTCAAAGAGCTTATCAAAAATGAACGCTGGGAGCCCGAGGGCGCTATGTACGTCGAGTGCGACTGCAACCTCACGAGCGGAGAGAGTCTTGTGCGTCAGATAATGTACGGCACGCGCTTCTTCAAGAGAGAATTCGGTACGGATTGCCACACACTCTTCCTGCCCGACGTTTTCGGTTACAGCGCCGCGCTTCCGCAAATTTTAAAGAAGTCGGGAATAGACTATTTTATCACCTCGAAAATCAGCTGGAACGACACGAATACTCTGCCTCACGATACGTTTATATGGCAGGGCATCGACGGAACCGAAATATTCACTAATTTCATAACCGGTCAAAAATACAACAAGAATAAAGCCATTGAGCGTCTAACAACCTACATTGGAAGAAACGACCCCGATTTCATATACGGAACGTGGGCGCGCCAGACAGACAAGGCGTACGTCAGCGGCTCTCTCAACACGTTCGGCTACGGAGACGGCGGCGGTGGTCCTACTAAGGAAATGCTTGAAAAGCTTCGCCGTCTTTCAAAGGGACTTCCGGCCTTCCCGGTTGCAAAAACTCAATTTATATATCCATACCTCAAACAGCTTGAAGCGGAGTTCACCGAAAACGCAAGGAAGCTGCGTTCTGTTCCCAAATGGATTGGCGAGCTTTATCTTGAATTCCACAGAGGAACTTATACTACTATGGCAAACAACAAGCGAGGTAACAGACGCGCGGAGTTTGGTATGCAGAAATGCGAGGCGCTCTCCGTGACCGACCTTTTGCACGGCGGAAGCTACGACAAGGCGGCTATCGATGACGCTTGGATTAAGGTTTTGCATAACCAATTTCACGATATACTTCCCGGCTCTTCCATTGAGGCGGTGTATGACCTAAGCGAAAAGGACTATCTTGAGCTTGAAGACTTCACACGCTCCATCGTGAATAAGAAAATCAAAGCGCTTGCCGCACGTGTCAAAACCGACGGCGGAATATTCGTATATAACGCTCTCGGCTTCCCGAGGCGCGCAGAAATTACCCTCGGTGGAAAGCATTATATCACCGACGAGGAAATCCCCGCTTTAGGCTGGGCGGTAATCACTCCCACTCAGCACGCCAAAACGCTCAAGGTGGCTTCTCACCATCTTGAAAACGAATTTTACAGAATAGAGTTTGACTCCCTTGGAAGATTTTCTGTACTCTTCGACAAACGGGTAGGAAGGAACATCATCTCCGCTCCCGCAAACGAAATACGAATTTCCGAGGACCGTCCTCACCAATACGACGGCTGGGAGATTGAGCACGACTACGCTACGAAGACCTATATTCCCGACAAAATTGCCGACGAAATAATTATTGATGACGGGGACCGTGTCGGAATCAAGTACACAAGAAAGTATTTACGCTCCGAAATCACTCAAACTATCTGGGTATATTCCTCCTCTCCGAGAATTGATATCGAAAACGAGATTGATTGGCAGGAAAAGCATCAGATAATGAAGCTTGCTTTTCCCTTTGACGTTCACTCAAGCTCAGCAACCTTTGAAATCCAGTACGGACACACCTCTCGCCCAAACAACAAGAACACAAGCTGGGACGAGGCAAAATTCGAGGTTTGCGCTCACAAATGGGTGGATATTTCTGAAACAGGCTACGGTGTCAGCGTTCTTAACGACTCAAAGTACGGCTTCTCGGCTAATGAGGGTACTATCACCGTAAGCTGCTTAAGAGCGCCCACTTTCCCGAACGAAAATGCTGATATTTGCAAGCATAAGTTTATAATTTCCCTGCTTCCGCACCTTAAAAGCTTTGCTGAAAACGGAGTTATCAGAGAGGCATATAGCATAAATCAGCCGATAGAATATGTAGAAATCGGCAAGCAAAACGGAACGCTTCCAGAACGTTATTCGCTCGTAAGCTGCGACGAGGATGCTATCGTAATCGAGTGCGCAAAGCGTGCCGAGGACTCCGACGACCTCATTGTTCGTCTTTACGAGTCGCATAACAGTCATACGACGGCTCATATTCACACAGCCGAAAATTTCTCGCACGCATATCTTACCGACCTTACGGAAAAGGTAGTATGCGAGCTTGAAATCAAAGACGGCACTGTTACTCTTCCTATGAAGAACTTTGCTATCGAGACCTTACGCTTTGTTAAGTAATTTCGCAAGTTAATAATAAAAAGGACAGCTCATTTTTAAAATTTGAGTTGTCCTTTTGTTGTATTAGGTTGTTTTAACACAGCTCGAGTGCAAAGGTCCTTCCAAGGTCAAAACCGAGCTATTTCAAAAGCTCAATTATGATATAAATTGCCATAATTACGCCCAGGTGTAAAGGATAAAAGGCGTAGAAGAAATATTTGAGCTTCTTATTACCTGCCTTGCCGTTATAAAGACAAAGTACGGGAATTGCCAAGAGGTTGCAGCACTGCATAGGAACGGATATCCCAAACACGTTAAAGCACCAATCGTGCTTCTTCATTACGAGCAAAACGCACATCAAGGCAAGAATTACGAGCCTTAACGCATAGGAATCAAGGCGTCTTGCTTTATCAGGCACATCTACTTTTCCAAAATCGAAAATGCTGATAAGCACCGGAGCGAGCATACCTATGTAACCGTAGTCGAAGGTAACGAAGTGGAACGGTATATAAGCTACGGCAAGTGCTGCTGCAAACACGAGAATTGCCGCTATAATCTTACACGCACTAAGGGTATCGAGCGCAATTTTCTTGAGATATTCCAAAAGGTAAATCAAAAGAATCGATACGGAGAAGGTAAGGAATATACTTGGGTACAGCGTGTCCGCAAACACGTAATAGAAGCCAAGATAAATGATACCAACACCGAAAACAAGCATAAAGTGCTTAAGTTTGTTTTTAGTATAACGGCAGCCCTCCGCTATAAAGTAGGCAAAAATCGGAAACGCAAGTCTGCCTATCGCGCGGAATATGATTTCGTCGGGATATATCATAAGACCAAAGTGGTCTATGAACATAGCAATGCAGGCTATAAGCTTTAACGTCGAGCCGGACAGAAACCCGAATTTCGTGCCGTATGATTTAATTTCCGCCATTTTTCCTCCGAGGAGTGTGATTTTGAGATAGGTGTATGCCAAAAAGCACGCATAAAAGCTTCAAGATTCAAATTAACAAAGATTTAAACGTCGTTCTCAGCTCTGCCAACGGAGTCCTTTGTTTTAAAGCCATCGGGATAGCGTTTTTTGAGCTTTTCAATATTTTTCTCGAGCACTTCCTCGAGCGGAACCCCGAGAACGTGCGCAATTTCGGCTATATACCAGGCGATGTCGCCAAGCTCCTTTATAAGATGCTCGCGGTCGAGCTCGTGACCCTGAGCGAGCCATTTCTTCACTATGTCTATTGCCTCGCCGGATTCACCGCATAGTCCCATAACTCCGTTAATGAGAACGTCCTTTTCGGAAAGGGCGGGATTCAAGGTCGTCATAGCAAGCTTCTGATATTCGTTTATAGTCATTTTCGTATCCTCCGATATGCATTTTATAAAACTGTGTATCTATCGTAAAAATCAAGCTTTTTCGCATACTTTTGCTTTTTCATACGACTATTTTACATTACGGACTCGCAAATGTCAATCCAAAAACGCAAACAAATGCAAAAATCGACTTTGTGCAACATATACAAAGCCGTTAATATATATTTAATAATTATTTTTTATATTTGAATAAATGATTGAATTTTACGTGTTCATATGCTATACTTATTTGGAGCAATCTTATATTTTAAATATATATTACGAGGTTTTAGACAACATGGAAGCTTTAGCAAAAGAAATCAAAGAAGAAATAACTGCCCCCGCGGCAGAATTCGTCATTGACTGCGAAAATATTCCTGACGCAACCGTCTTTGAGGGTGACTTCGATTACACAAAAGAATATCCAAACAGCTGCTACGAGGACTATATAGCTAAATTCGAGCCGAACACGAAGAAGCGCCTATTCTACCGTTTTGTAAAGAGAGCGTTCGATATGATAGCCTCGGCACTGATGCTTATATGCCTATCGCCTATATTTCTCATAGTTGCGATACTTATAAAGTGCGAATCACGCGGTCCCGTCATCTTCAAGCAAAAGCGAATGGGCAAGGACGGCAAGGTCTTTAACTGCTACAAATTCCGCTCAATGAAAATAGATACCCCGAAGGACTGCGCCACTTCCCTGCTCGAAAACCCCGAGCAATACTACACCAAGGTCGGCAAGATTATCCGCAAGCTCTCGATTGACGAGCTGCCGCAGCTTTGGTGCGTCTTCGTCGGAACGATGAGCTTCATCGGCTATCGCCCGCTGGTTCTCACCGAGGAAAAGTGCAATATTATGAGGGACAAGCTCGGCGTTTTCGCCATGCGTCCCGGAATCTCGGGCTACGCCCAGGTAATCGGAAGAGATGACGTTTACTATAAAAATAAAGCAATTCTCGACTCGATTTACGTAAAACGCGCTTCCCTCCTCTTCGACATAAAGCTCGTTTTTATGACGGTTTCCACCGTGCTTTCGAAAAAAGGAAATGACGCAAATAAGGAGAAGAACAATGAGTAATACAAACACCGCCGTGCTTGAAAAGGAAGAGTTACAAACCGAACAGGCCGCAAAAACCGAAAAGCGCCTTAAGGTCTGTCTCATCTCATCTTCGGGTGGACATTACGAGCAGTTAAAAATGCTTAAAAAGCTTGGCGAAAAATACGATATTTTCTGGGTTACGGAAAAGACAAAATACAGCGGTGACGCAAATTATTATCTTCACCAAACAGGACTTAAGGATATCTTTTGCATCTTCAAGATGATAGCCAACTGCTTCAAAACCTTGAAATTCTGGAGAAAAGAAAAGCCAGACGCTGTTATTACAACAGGAACGATGATTGCGATTCCGGTTTGCCTGTGGGCAAAGTTCAGAAAGAAAAAAGTTATTTACATAGAAACGTTTTCAAGAATTCACAACTGCACGAGAACGGGAAAGCTTATGTATAAGTACGCTGACCTTTTCATTTACCAGTGGGAAACCCTTAAGGAGTTTTACCCGAACGGAGTTTACGGAGGTAGTATATATTGATTTTCGTATGCGTTGGTTCCCGCGATTATCAGTTCAACAGGCTTCTCAAAAAGCTTGACGAGCTCGTCGCCGACGGAACGATAAAAGAGGAAATTGTTGCTCAAATAGGAGCATCTCAATACGAACCCCAAAATTACAAATGGGAAAGATTTCTCGACAGAGATGAATTCAAGAACTATCAGTCAAATGCGGATTTAATAATCTCGCATGCCGGAACAGGTGCATTAATCGGTGCTCTGAAGCTTGAAAAGCAGGTTATTGCAGTTCCCCGTCTCGCAAAATACGGCGAGCATATCGACGACCACCAAACGCAAATTTCCGGTGCTCTCAGAGACGAAGGATATCTGCGCGAAGTGCTCGATATGGACAACCTTGCACAAACCATCAACGCCTGCTATGAAAACCCAATTCAGAAAAAATATGACAGACCGTCTTACATAATCGATATTATCGAGGACTTTTTGGGCGGTTTAACCGTCAATTAAGCGAGGATTTATGAGCAAGTTGAAAAGATATGTACTAAAAAATCAAATTAGAAGACTAAAATATATGCTTATCCCGTCGGCAGAAAAGCGTTCAAAGTTATTAAAAAAACATCATTTTTTTGCACTAATGGGAGAAAACGTTCATTTTCAACCTCGAAAATTACCTTCCGACCCAAAATTTATAAAGCTTCATAATAACGTACACATAGCTTCAGATGTGACCTTTGTCACTCACGACATCACATACAAAATGTTCAACTATATGTCTTCGAACACGCCTAAATTACCTCCTCATGTAGGGTGTATAGAGATACTTGACAACGTGTTTATAGGAACCGGGGCAATTATTATGCCAAACGTTCGAATAGGACCAAACGCAATCGTTGCAGCAGGTGCAGTGGTAACAAAAGATGTACTTGAAAATTCAATAGTAGCTGGTATACCGGCAAAAAACATAGGTTCTTTTACCGACTTTTATAACAAGAGAGTTGCAGAACATCCTAATTCACCAAATTCAATAGAAGAAAACAGAGAAAAACTCGCTGCTACAGAATGGGAAAAATTTTACAGTACACGTTCAAAATAATAGAATAAACGGAGTAAATATGAACCTTTTAGTTATTTCAACAGCTCCTTATACGTTAGGTGGCATATCGGTGGTTTTAAAAACGATTCATACAAATAAAGTTTTTGAAAATCACAAAGTGACTTTTCACTTCACTCCTCCATGTGATATGAAGATGGTTCAAGACCTCAAAAATGAAGGATACGAAGTTATTATCGGTCATAACAGACTGCATCACCCTTTAAAATTCATTCGCTCTTTAAAAAAGTTGATAAAAAGCAGGAATTATGACATTGTTCATGTTCATGGAAACAGCCACACAATGTCTTTAGAATTATTAGCCGCAAAATTGGCAGGATGCCCTATAAGAATAGCTCATGCGCATAGTACAAAATGTAATAGTTTGTTTTTGCATAAGTTTCTTTCTCCTATTTTCAATAAGCTCTGTACACATAGATTTGCTTGCGGAATCGAAGCAGGTAAATTTATGTACGGTAAAAAAAACTACACTGTTATCAACAATGGTATGGAACTTGCAAAATTTCAATTCAACGAAACGAATAGAACTGCAACAAAAACCGATTATGATCTTAAAAACAAAATCGTCATTGGAAACGTTGCCAATTTTGTTGAAGTTAAAAATCATAACTTTATGATTGACGTATTCGCTGAGTTGTGCAAAAATAACGAAAATTACGTTCTTATGCTGCTAGGAAAAGGTTCTCTTATGAACGGGATAAAAGAAAAAGTCCACGCACTCGGGCTCGATAAAAAAGTGTTGTTTATTGGTTCAACGCCTAACGTACACAAGTATCTTTCAGCTATGGACATATTCATTCTCCCGTCACTATACGAGGGGGTACCTTTAACACTCATTGAGGCGCAATCAAACGGTTTAAAATGTATTGCTTCAACAAACGTTCCAGAGGAAGTAAATATCACCAAAAACGTAGAGTTTTTACCCATTGACGCCGGAACGAGCGTTTGGGTAGAAAGACTAAAAAATATAGATTTGACTGGTGATAGAGAGTACGCATCTAATGAAGCAATAAAAAAGATTACTGCTGCCGGATACGATATTAACACTCAAGCAGAAAAGGTCGTTAACTATTACAGAAAAGCTACAGAAAAATAAATTTTCAGGAGGAATAGAGATGCACGTTGCAATAGTAACATCGAGCTTATCCGCAGGCGGTGCAGAGCGCGTTATTGCACAACTTCTGAAAGAATGGTGCAAAAGTGGTGTTAAATGTAGTTTAATTCTTCTCAATAAAAAAGAGTTGTTTTATTCTATCCCCTCCGAAGTTGATTTATATGAAATAGGCAAGCTTCACAAAAAGCACTACATAGATAAGCTCAAGAAATATGCTCGAGTAAGGAAACTTATAAAAGAAATCAAGCCCGACGTTGTTCTCTCAATGCCGGAGGAAATAGGTATATATGTTATTGGGGCTCTCTTGGGTACAAAGTATCCAGTGGTCGTTTCGGAGAGAAACAATCCTTGGGTTATGCCCGATAAAAAGGCCACAAGGATATTGAGGAAACTCTTATATCCATTCGCTGACGGATTTATTTTCCAAACTAAGCAGGCGGCTTCATTTTTCTCAAAAAAAATCCAGAAAAAAGGCATAGTTCTCCCCAATCCCTTGGATTTATCCAGAATTCCAGAACGTTATGAGGGTGAGCGTGAGAAAACAATCGTTGGCGCAGGCAGACTTTTCCCACAAAAAAATTTCAAGCTTCTTATAGATGCTTTTGCAAAGTTTTATGAAACTCATACGAGCTATAAGCTTGTTATTTACGGAGAGGGATATTTGCGAGAAGAACTTATAAACCACGCAGCATCCAAACTCCCCGAAGCAGCATTTTCTTTCCCCGGTCAAGTGGATAATTTGCCGGATAAAATAAATAAGGCTTCAGCGTTTGTTTTGAGCTCGGACTTTGAGGGAATGCCTAACGTTCTTATAGAAGCTCTTGCTATGGGTGTTCCCTCTGTTTCGGTTGACTGCGCACCCGGTGGCGCCGCCGAACTAATTGAGGACGGTGTAAACGGTTATCTTGTCCCGATAGGAGACAAAGATGCCTTGAGCGAAAGGCTTTCTTATTTGATTGATAATAAGACTATTGCTGAAAGCTTTTCAAAAAAATCAATTGAAATTAAGCAAAAACTTGATGCACATATAGTATGCAAAGAGTGGTGCGAATACATTATAAAAAAACAGAGGAACTCATGAAGTTATCAAAACGCCCTTTTCTTGACCTGGCTTTAGATTTTTCTTTTGCCTTTTGGTTTGTTGCTGAAAATATATTTTTGCACAGCATAGTAGCGGTATTTGCGTTAGTTCTTTTTATGGGACTTACAATAGTTAAATTTGTTTCACTAGGCGTTATAAAGCTCAAAATACCCGCGATATTTGTGCTGTATGGTATATTTGTTCTAGTATGCTATATGAATATATGGCTTGGATATTCGATAAAGGAATCTCTTTCTCTTGAGCTAGGAACTACTTTAATCAGAAATTTCGCCTTTCTTGTACTGGCATATTTCTACGTTACTATTACAGACATTGAACGGCTTAAGAAGATTTTTGTTTTCGCAACTACCGCAGGAAGCATTTTTGCAATGTTTATGACACTTCTTACAACAGGAAGCTTTATGCTTCGAGGAGATGATAGCATATTCAATGCCAATACTCTGGCTATCAGTGCTGCCGTTGCTATTTGCTTTATCGTATGCTCGAAAGAAAAATGGGCAACGCCTTACAATATTTTTTGCATTACCGTACTGTCATTGTTATGTATTTTCTCGGGAACAAGAAAAGCTTTAATTGCCGCTGTTATAACTATCGTTGTTTATTTCGTATTAAAAAATCCTCAAAAGCTACTTAAGAACACAATATTTATATTGGTTTTCGCTGTTGCCGTTTACTTTGCGTTGTTAAAAATTCCGTTTTTATATGAGATGCTCGGTAACAGAGTAGAATCAATGTTTGCTCTTCTTATGGGGGAGTCCGGCGATAAATCTGCAGAATCGAGAGCAGATTTTATAAAGCTTGGACTTGAACATTTTCCAAACAGCCCTTGGCTCGGGCATGGAATCAACTGCTTCCAAACATTAAGAGGCGCGTTCGATACTTATTCTCATTGCAATTACATTGAATTGCTTTTTAGCGTTGGAATATTGGGAACATTGGCTTACTACTCAATGTATCTATTCGTCTTACTTTATGCTTTAGGCAAATATTTTAAAAATAGAAGTGATAATGTAGTCCTCTCTATAGGAGTCATTATATCGCTATTCTTCATTGATTTTGCCTTGGTTTCATACTATGAAAGAACGAATTTAATACTCGTTATAATATGTCTTGCCTTGATAACTGGAGAAAAGAAACATGCTCAAAAAAGTCTTAAAACTAATCGAAAATCCTAACAAATTATTTGTTCATTTGGCGTACAAGGGATATTTTTCTACTATGGATGATGAAAAATACCTAAAAAAAATGTACAAAGGTATTATGGGTAAAAAGCTTGATTTAGAAAATCCAAAAACATTTAACGAAAAGCTTCAATGGTTGAAGCTTCATGACAGAAACCCCGAATATACAAAACTCGTTGATAAATACGCAGTAAGAGAATATATTGCATCAACGATAGGCGAGGAATATCTCATTCCCCTTCTCGGTGTCTGGGATTCTGCCGACGATATTGATTTTGACGCTTTACCAAATCAATTTGTTTTAAAATGCAACCACAATTCCGGTTTAGGAATGTGCATTTGCAAAGACAAATCGACTCTTGATATAGAAAAAACGCGGAATGAACTACGAAAAGGTCTAGCTCAAGATTATTATTTAACTAATCGCGAATGGCCCTACAAAAATGTCAAAAGAAAAATCATAGCTGAAAAATACATGGTAGATGAATCTGGAGTAGAGCTTAAAGACTATAAAATATTTTGTTTCAACGGACACGCAGAATACGTTGAAGTTGATTTTAACAGACACATAGAACATCAGTTAAATCCATATGATTTTGATTGGAATCCATTAAATTTTTGTGATACATCAAAAAATAATTATAGCGCAAATATCACCAAACCTACCAAACTAAAAGATATGCGTATAATAGCCGAAAAATTATCAAAAGCGGCAACTTTTATGCGAGTGGATTTTTACAGTATAAATGATGACATCTACGTTGGAGAACTAACTCTTTTTCCAGGTGCAGGATTTATCCAATTTGAACCTCGTTCAGTGGATTTAAAATATGGACAGTTACTAGATTTACATAAGGAGCAACAATGAAAATTTCAAAAAGAGCAAATGCCATACACCCCTCATTAGCAAGAGATTTATTCAACAAAGCTAAAGAATATAATGATGTAATCGATTTAACCTTGGGCGATCCAGATTTTGATACCCCCACGCCCTTAAAGAATGCAGCTTGCAAAGCTATTAATGAAAATCTTACACACTACTCTTGCAATGCAGGGCTTTTAGAAGCACGAATTGCTGTTTCTAAAAATATAAAAAAATATTGGAAAATAGATGCTGATCCTACAAATGAAGTCATGTTAACCGTCGGAGGAATGGAGGCATTATATCTTGCTCTTTTTTCACTTATTGATTCCGGAGATGAAGTAATTGTTTTTGCACCATACTATGTAAACTATGTACAAATGATAAGAAGCTGCGATGGTATCCCTGTAATAATAGATGCATATTCGGAAAATTACGGTTTTCAATTAAATGAAAGAAAATTGCGGGAAGCAATTACAAACAAAACAGTTGCTATCGTTCTTAATTCTCCCTGCAATCCCACAGGGGCGATTATTTCTAAAGAAGATCTTCATACCATTGCAAAAATCGCAGACGAAAAAGAATTAGTCATTATTTCGGATGAAGTTTACCACACTTTAATTTTCGATAATGAAAAACACGAAAGCGTTTTAACCTTCCCTGAAGCAAAAAACAGAACCGTTTTGATTGATAGTATGTCAAAAGAATTTTGTATGACCGGTTGGAGAATAGGATATGCTTACGCACCATCTGTATTAATACAAAGTATGGTAAAAGTTCAAGAAAACATTGCCGCTTGCGCCCCCCTACCATCTCAATATGCTTTAATTGAAGCATATACAAATGATGATATACAAACAAACTTCGCAGAAGATTTCCAAAGCAGGCGAGATTATTTGTACGACCGTATATCTTCTATAAACGGATTAATATGTAAAAAACCACAATCAACCTTCTACTTATTTATCAACATTTCTTCTACAAATATGTCATCTTTGGATTTTGCACATAAATTACTAGACACCCAACACGTAGCCGTAGTCCCCGGAATAACATACGGTGACGGATATTCGAATTACATTCGAATTGCATTCACTAAGGATATTTCTATATTAAAAATCGCATGTGATAGAATTGAAAAATTTATATCAACTCAAATGAACAATCAATAGGGTTAAACTTTAAAAAACTGCAATATAAACTTGAGGTAATAAATTGTCAACAGAACTTAACAAAAAATCAACCAACGCGTTAGCTTGGTCAAGCTTTGCCGAAATAATGGCAAAACTTGTAACTCCAATAGTAAATATAATACTAGCACGTTTATTAACACCTGATGCATTTGGGGCAGTTGCTACCATAACTATGGTTATAACCTTTGCCGAAGTTTTCACGGATGCTGGATTTCAAAAATATATTGTACAGCACAAATTTAAAAACAACGAAGAACTTAATAATGGTACGAACGTAGCTTTTCTTACAAATTTAACGCTCTCCGCGTTGATAGTTATTATCATTGTAATATTCAGACATCAATTAGCAAAGCTTGTTGGAAGTGATAGCTTAGGAAACGCAATTGCGGTAGCTTCTCTTTCTATTATTCTTGTTGCTTTCTCAAGCATACAAATAGCACGATTCAGAAGAGATTTAGATTTCAAATCATTATTCTTCGTTAGAATAGGAGCTGCTATCATACCTCTCATAGTTACCGTTCCTCTCGCATTTATTCTTCGTAATTTCTGGGCATTAGTGATTGGAACTCTATCAGTAAATCTCTTTAATGCTGTTACACTCACGATAAAATCGGATTGGAAACCTAAGTTCTTTTACAAATTTTCAATTTTTAAAGAAATGTTTTCATTTAGCGCTTGGACGCTATTAGAAAGCATTTCGATTTGGTTAACAGTAAACATTGATATTTTTATAATTGGTAATAAACTTAGTGATTATCACCTTGGAATTTACAAAACCTCCATACAAACAGTAAATTCTTCAATCGGTATGATTTCCGCTGCTATATTACCTGTTCTTTTTTCAACTTTATCAAAGTGTCAAAATGATTGTGTCGAATTGAAAAATACTTATTTAAAATTTCAAAAATACACTTCTCTACTTTTAATTCCATTAGGTTTTGGGTTATTTCTTTACAACGATCTTGTAACGTACATATTGCTAGGTAAACAATGGAACGAAGCTGCTCAATTTATTGGAGTGTTCGGTCTCGTTTATGCATTTTTAGTCCTGTTTTCTTATTTTGCAAGCGAGCTCTATAGAAGCACCGGTAATCCAAAGTTATCCATTATTATTCAATTAATACACATTGCAATTTTAATCATCTCTATTGAAATCGCTGTTTCTTATAGTTTTTCTCTTTTATGCATAGCGCGTGCAATTACACAAATGTGTTCTATCCTGGCACACATAATATTTGTTAGATTTTTGTATAAAATTCCAATGATAAAGAGCTTGCTTAACATTATGCCTGCATTAACTTGTTCAATAATTATGCTCATTAGCGGAATTATTCTACGTCAAGTCTCATCATCTATTTGGTGGCAATTTGTCGTAATTCTAATATGTGTGATTATTTATATATTCTCATTATTTCTTTTGTTCAGAAAAACAAAAAACGAACTTCTACAAACAGATATTGCACAAAAACTGTTTCATATTCTACCGAGATATAAACGTTGAAATTCTATTAAATCACAAAAATTTCTAATAGCGGATTTATAAAAATATAATCTATCTATACTTTGCAAAAAAGATAATGAAAAGGGAGCAAGCATATTGACATCATGACGGATTTATTTAAATCGGATTTGTTTAGATATTACGGAAGCAAAAAAGAAACTTTAAAGCAAAAGCTTTTCAGACCTAAAGAACTGAAATACATTTTACTTTATAGAAAATGCAGAAATACAAAGAACAAATTTCTAAAAATATACTATGTATATAAATTACGTATGCTACAACAAAAAGCAGGTGTACAAATTCCTTATAAAACCGAAATCGGTAAAGGTTTTTATATAGGACATGCAAATAATATCGTGATAAATCCGAATGCAAAAATAGGCAATAATGTGAACGTTGCCCAAGGAGTTACGATTGGCCAAGAAAATCGCGGTTCCCGCATGGGATCACCTGTAATCGGTGATAAAGTTTGGATAGGAGCCAATTCTGTTATAGTTGGAAATATCACCATTGGAGATGACGTTATGATCGCTCCTTTAACATTTGTAAATTTCGACGTACCGAACCATTCGATAGTAATTGGAAATCCTGCTAAAATCATTCACAAAGACAATGCGACGGAAGACTATATCAATCGCACTGTCTGATTAAATCAAAAAACAATACTTGTATAAAGAGGTTCAAATGTTACTACTCTGTAACGAAATATTTCAACAAACATATGGTCGTGAGCCCGAAAGCGTGGCGTTCACGCCGTACAGAGTCTGTCCGATAGGGGCGCATAGCGACCATCAGCTAGGACGGATTACGGGGCTTGCGATAGACAAAGGAATACATATCGCTTATGGGCCGAAGCAGAACGGTATTATTGAGATACAGTCGCTTCAGTTTTCGAAGCGAGCGCAGTGGCACGTTGCTTCGACTCCAAAGGAGAAGCAAGGCGACTGGGCAGACCATTTGCGCGGAGCAACAATAGCGCTTAATTTGCGTTATCCATTGAGAATAGGACTTTGCGCCGTGATTGAGGGCGAGCTGCCTATTGGAGGACTTTCCTCCTCTGCGGCGGTTATAATAACGTTTTTGTCCGCTCTATCGAAGATTAACGGAATTCAGCTCTCTGAAAGAGAGATGATAGAGCTTTCGCTCGAGGCGGAAAATAAATACGTAGGCGTAGCCTGCGGAAAGCTCGACCAGAGCTGCGAGATTTATTCGAAGAAAAATCACCTGCTTTACCTCGATACGAAGGACGATAGCTTTGAGCTTATTCCCGCGCAGCCGTTTATGAAGCCATATAAAATAGCTATTTTCTTCTCGGGACTTGAGCGTTCGCTCGCAACGTCAAAATTTAATATGCGAGTTGACGAATGCAAGAGCGCCGCTTACGCTCTTATGGCATACGCAGGTATGGAATACGGCAAATTTGCCGATACGTATATGAGAGACGTTCCCTACAAGATATACCTTGACCATAGGGACAAGCTACCTGAAAACTGGCGCAAGAGAGCCGCGCATTACTTCACCGAGTACGAGCGCACCAAGCGCGGCGCTGAAGCCTGGAGATGCGGAAATATCGAGGAGTTTGGAAGACTTTCATTTGAGAGCGGTCACTCGTCGATACATAACTGGGAGACGGGCTCTCCCGAGCTTATCAAGCTCTACGATATTATGACAAAGACCGACGGTATTTACGGAGGAAGATTCTCCGGAGCAGGCTTTAAGGGCTGCTGTATGGCTCTTATTGACCCCGCATATGAGGAGTCTATAATTGAAAACGTACGCCGCGAATATATTAAAGAATTCCCGCTTCTTGCCGATAAGTATTCCTCGCATATCTGCGAGAGTGCTGACGGTGTTAAGTTGAATTAACCACCAAAGGATAAATTAAAATATGAAATGCTTGATTTTAGCCGCCGGATATGCGACAAGACTTTATCCCCTCACAGAAAATTTTCCAAAGCCGCTTTTGCCCGTGGGAGACAAAACAATTCTCGACTGGCTTGTTGACGATATTGATACGGCGAAGGTCGTAGATGAATACGTCGTTATTTCAAACCACAAGTACGCTTCGCATTTTGAGGCGTGGGCGAAAACCAAGACGCAAAAAATCACTGTCGTTGACGACGGTACAAGCTCTAATGAGACGAGACTCGGCGCGGTTCGCGACGTAGAATTCGCTATTGAAAAGCTTGGACTTGACGACGATATGCTCGTTATAGCGGGTGATAACGTACTGGATTTCAGCCTTACTAAGTTTATACACTACTCTTTAGATAAGGCAACCTCTGCTATTATGCGCTATTACGAGCCTGACGAAAAGAAGCTCTTGAAATGCGGTGTCGTTACCATTGACGATAACGACCTCGTTACTGCTATGACAGAAAAGTCCCCTACCCCTGCGACACACTGGTGCTGCCCGCCCTTCTACTATTACACAAGGGAAGACGCGCGCCGTGTTAAAGAGGGTATTGATATGGGCTGCGGAACGGATGCGCCGGGAAGCTATATTGCGTGGCTTGCCACGGTTTCTGACGTTCACGCTATGGAAATGCCCGGCAAACGCTACGACGTTGGAAATCTCGAGAGCTATGAAAAGGTTAAGGGGGAGTATCACGGAATATGCTGACTCCAAACGTTGATTTATCAGGAAAAACCGTTCTCGTCACCGGTGCGGCAGGCTTTATTGGCTCAAACCTGGTTATGAGACTTTTAAAGACCGCAAAAAATATAAAAATCGTCGGTGTTGACAATATGAACGACTATTACGACGTTTCGATTAAGGAGTACCGACTTAAAAAAATAGAAGAGCTTGCGGCTGCCACAGAGGACTCTGAATGGACCTTCGTTAGAGGCAATATTGCTGACAGAGACCTTGTAGAAGCTCTTTTCGCTAAGTACCGCTTCGCTGTTGCAGTAAACCTTGCAGCTCAAGCCGGCGTACGCTACTCTATTACGAATCCCGACGTTTATATTGAGTCGAACATAATCGGATTTTACAATATTCTCGAAGCGTGCAGAAGCTATCCTCCCGAGCATCTCGTCTATGCCTCCTCGTCGTCGGTTTACGGCTCTAACAAGAAGATTCCGTACAGCACAGACGACAAGGTTGATAATCCTGTTTCTCTCTATGCCGCAACGAAAAAGAGTAACGAGCTTATGGCTCACGCTTACTCGAAGCTATACAACATTCCCTCGACGGCGCTCCGCTTCTTTACGGTTTACGGCCCTGCGGGACGTCCCGATATGGCTTATTTCAGCTTCACGAATAAGCTCAGACGTGGAGAAACGATAGATATATTCAACTACGGTAATTGTAAACGTGACTTTACATTTGTTGACGATATCATTACCGGTGTTGCGCTCGTTATGCAAAATGCTCCCGAGAAAAAATGCGGCGAGGACGGACTTCCAATACCGCCGTACAGAGTATATAATATAGGAAATAACTCTCCCGAGAGTCTCTCGGATTTTGTTACCACTCTCGGTGAGGAGCTTATAAGAGCCGGTGTTTTATCAGCCGATTTCAACCTCTCGGAGCATATGAGACTCGTTCCTATGCAGCCCGGTGACGTTCCCGAGACGTATGCTGACACGTCGGCGCTTGAGGAAGATTTCGGATTTAAGCCCGCAACACCGCTGCGTGACGGCCTTAGGACTTTTGCCGAATGGTACAAGGAATTTTACAAAGAAGATTAAAATAGAAGCGAGGTGAATAGCGTGAGCGAAATTTACGGCGTACTTACAAAGCTTATACAAAAAGAAATATGCGGACTTTCAGACGTCGTAATTTCTCCGGACGCCATAACGCCCGAAGCAGCAAAGACTCTTTATTCAATATCGAGCGCTCACGACGTTTCACACATCGTAGGACAGGCGCTTTTATCGCTTGGTGCGAAGATGCCCGAGGAGACAGAGGCAGCCTTTAAAAAGTCGGTTTCTCTTGCTATGTACCGCTATTTACAGACCAAAAGAGAGCTTTCCGCACTAAAAGAGACGCTTGAAGACGGAAAAATACCATATATCGTTTTGAAAGGCTCCGTACTACGCGACTATTATTCCGAGCCTTGGATGCGTACAAGCTGCGATATTGATATTCTTATAAAGAGCTGTGATATCAGTCGGGCTACCGAGCTTCTCACGTCGGAGCTTGACTATAAATTCGAGGGCAGAGCCTCGCACGACGTATCTCTCTTCTCTCCATCCGGAATTCACGTTGAGCTGCATTTTAGCCTTATAGAAGAGGGAGAGAGCGCAAAGACCTTCGATGATATCTGGAATTCCGACTTAATCGTAGGCGTTTCTGATTACGGTTATGCTATGACTCCCGAGACATTTCTTACCTACCACGTGGCTCATATGGCAAAGCATTTTAACGGTGGCGGCTGCGGAATACGACCCTTTATTGACCTTTGGATTCTCGAAAGCAAGATGCCCTATGACAAGGACAAACTCTTCGCTCTTCTCTCAAGCTGCGGGCTTAATGCTTTTTATGACGCGGCAAGGCTGCTCTCTTTCGTATGGCTTTCTGACGTCGCGCATACGAACCTTACTCTTGCTATGGAGAGTTACGTTATGGGTGGCGGAGTTTACGGCACTATTGAAAACAGAGTGACTATACGACAAAGGAAAAGCGGCGGAAAATTCAGGTATATTTTAGGAAGAATTTTTCTGCCCTACCGAAAACTTAAAAGAATTTATCCGAGACTTGAAAAGTATCCTTTTCTTCTTCCCTACTACGAGGCGCGTCGCTGGGTGACCTTTTTAGTACGCGGTAACAAGAGCCGCGCACTATCCGAAATAAGCTACACTGCGAGCGTTTCGGAGGATAAAAGTGTGGAGCTTGCGACGCTTATGCAAGAACTCGGACTTAACTGAAGGTTTTAAAAATATGACTATTATCGTTACCGGGTGCGCCGGTTTTATTGGATTGAATTTCACAAAATACTGGCTCTACGAGCATAAGGGTGACAAGGTTGTCGGCATTGATTCTTTCAGCTATGCCGCAAACGTAGATGAAATCTACGAGCTTTGCGAAAAAGAGCATAATTTCGTTTTTTATCGCGCGGATATATGCGACAAGGTGAAGATATCTCGTATTTTTCAAGACGAGAAGCCCAATGCCGTGGTTAACTTTGCGGCAGAGACGCACGTTGACCGTTCGATTGAATCCGCTGAAAAGTTTCTGATGACGAACGTTGTCGGAACGAACCTTTTGCTCGACGCCTGCCGTGAATACGGAAACGTAAGATTTCATCAGATTTCAACAGATGAGGTGTACGGAGATTTACCGTTAAACTCTAAAAAGTCATTTACCGAGTCTTCTCCGCTCCTCCCCAGCTCACCGTACAGCGCAAGCAAGGCGGCGGCGGATCTTCTTTCACTTGCCTACTACAGAACGCACGGCGTTCCCGTTACGATTTCCCGCTCAGCTAACAATTACGGCTTCTTCCAGCACGAAGAAAAGATGATTCCTCACAGCGTAAAGAGCCTTATGCGAGGCGAGAAAATCTCGATTTACGGAGACGGAAAAAACGTGCGAGATTGGATATACGTGGGCGACCACGTGAAAGCGGTCGAAGCCATTCTTCTTAACGGTAAGATTGGAGAAATATACAACGTCGGAGCAGGATATGAAATATCCAATCTTGAGCTTGCAAGGAAAATAATTTTATGCTATACCGAAAGCAGCGATGCCGCTATAGATGAATATATAGAATTTGTTCCAGACAGAAAGGGACACGACAGACGCTACTCGCTTGACACCTCAAAAATAAAAAACGCTCTCGGGTGGCAGGCTATCTCTGACTTTGACGAAGAGCTTTTAAAAACGATAAAATGGATAGGAGAAAAACAATGATTGCCGATACTAAAAAGATTCAGGACCATAAAAAGACTTTAATGATAGCGCACAGAGGCGCATCGGGGATTGAGCCGGAAAATACCGTATCCGCTTTTATAGCGGCGGCAAACCGTTCCTACTACGGCATAGAAACCGACGTTCATAAGACGAAGGACGGAAAATACATCATAACTCACGACGACAACGCAAAACGTGTCACAGGAGTTGACACGGTTATAGAAGAAACAGATTTTGACACGCTCCGCGCCCTTAACATTTTCGATAAGGAAGGCCGTGGCAGATGCGACCTCTATATGCCCACTCTTGAAGAATACATCACCATATGTAAAAGATACGGCAAGGTTGCCGTGCTTGAATTAAAAAATGAGTTTGAAGAAGCGGATATTTTTGAAATTTGCGAGATAATTGATTCGCTTGGATATCTTGACGGAACGATATTCATAAGCTTTGCCATTAACAACCTTTATTACGTTAAGAAAAAGTATCCGAATCAAGCCGCTCAATTCCTTATACACAAAAATCTTCCCGAAGATTTGGCAGAGCAGCTTGCCTCACACGCTTTAGACCTCGACGTTTACTATAAGGAAGCGACAAAGGAGCTTATCGACAAGTGCCACGCAGTCGGCGTTAAGGTCAACGTATGGACCGTTGACGAGCTTTGCGACGCAGAGGCTCTTATTGAAAGAGGTATTGATTTTATCACCTCGAATATTATAGAATAACTTACATTGTGATTAAATTTATACACTAAAAGAACGAAAAACGAGCAAAAAGCCACAAAATGCAAATCTTTGGTTGCATTTTGCGGCTTTTTGCTCGTAATAAGTAACTAATCAACAGTGGAATTGCGGTTGAGCTTTTCGCAGTTAATTCTCTGCTTTTCCTACTGCGAATCCGGAATATCCGCCAAGGAAGTCCTCTGCGCACTTTCTGAACTGAACTGTTACTATATCGTCATTAAATGTAAAAAGAGCTGACATATTGCCGAAATATTTATCAATTATCTGAACTCTTATCATAAAATCATCGGGCGAAAGAGCGGCTGCGCTTGATGCACAGTTATATCTATTGCCGGGGCATCTCTTTGAGCCGACCTTGTCGGAATATCCTTCCTCGCAGAACTTTTCAAAAACATTTTTGCCAAGTCCGAAATTGATAATCTTCTTTTCCGACTTTTTAACGTACTCAAATTTTCCCTCATCACCGTCAAACGTAAGAGTGAACTCTGATATACCTAAATAGTTATCCTTGAACACGTATTTTTTTCCGTTAATCTTATCCATAAGGGGCGATGCATAGTCCCCCTTAAGATAGAAGAGGTCATCCTCGGGGATAGGCTCTCCCGAATACTCGGGAAGCGGATTTTCCGATACCTCCGAATATACCATATCAAAGAAGCCGTCTATTATTTTGGTTTTAGCAAGAGGATTTCCCTGATTATCTCCGTTATAAACGAGAATCATATCCTTATCGGGACACATAACGCAAAACTGACAGCCCATACCGTTGAAGAAGAATGAATTCTCTCTCTGACGCCATATAAGGTAGCCATATCCGTAAGCGGAATCGTTAGCAAAGCCATACTCCGACGTGGAAACGAGATTCGAGGTTGCCTCCTTAACAAAAGCTTCACTGAGAAGCTGCTCGCCCTCCCATTTTCCGCCAAGAAGAAGGAATCTTCCTACTTTCAGAAGGTCAATCGGGCGCATAAGCAGCGCAGAGTCAGACCAGCTATGACCACCCGGACACTCAAGCATATAAGCGCCCTCGACACCGAGCTTTGCTAAGAATTTTTCGTATAGGTAATCGGTAAGCTTCTTACCGGCGACACGCTCTACGAGCGCACCGAGAACGAACGAGCCCGTACTGTCATACTTAAACATCGTTCCTGAGGGATACAGCGAGCCCGAATTATTTGTAAAATAATCAAGAACTCTATCCTCAGGGCTTGTTTCAAACCAACTCGGATAATTTTTGGGAAATGCGGAACGCATCTGAAGCATATGCCTTACCGTCTGATTTTTTATATTTTCATTGGTAACCCTTGAGCATTCTTCGGGAAAATATTTTGAAATGGGGTCATCGAGCGAAACCCTTCCCTCATCAACCAAAAATCCTATGCCAAGTGCAACGAAGCTTTTTGTTACGGAATACATTCTGTGAAGAAAATCACGGTTAAAGGGCTTCCAATACTTTTCAAATATTATATTGTCACCCTTTGCTATTATCACAGAGTGAGTAGAAAGAGCGGACCTGTTAAGATGGTTTACGTACTTCTTAATTGCCGCGGTAGAAACACCGCATTTTTCCGGTGAACTGTATTTCATATAATTTTTCTCCGTAAAAGTTATTTTTACACGTTATACATTTTAAGATATTCTTTCGTATTCTCTATCATCTCGTCGAAGAGAACTCTTGCGTCCTCACGCTCAATAGTAACGAGAGGATCGTTTGCAAAGGCTTCGAACGCAAGGTCGAGATTTCTCGTGAAGACTGCCTCGAGAATAATCTCCTGATTTCCCAGAATTCTTGAAATAAGAGGATAAATAGACGTCGGAAGATTTCCTGCCATAACGGGAAGAACCTCGTTCGTTCTGAAGGTTGCATTGGTTTCTACTACCGCTCCGAGAGGAAGATTAGGTATCTGACCTACGTTAGGGATATTTACGTTAGTAACCATATCGCCAAGACCAAGAAGCGCCTCCATCATCATAACTCCCTCTTCTCCGGTATCCTTTATAGACACCGCCTGAGTTCCGTTATAGTAAGCGTCGCTCTTCGCAAGTCTGTTCTTGAGGTCTTCCTTTCTGTAGCTTACGGGAGTAAGGTTAAAGTACCAGGTTTTTCTCACCTCGTCAACCGAGTTAAGATACCACTTTCCGGGGCAGAACTCCGCAAGATGACGGTCACCTGCCGCGGCAATATAACCGTAGCGAAGGAAGAGGTCCATCTTTACCTTATGTCTATGCTGCCATACGTTGCTTCCGTCCTCATCCCACTTATGGAACTGATTAGGATCCATATAACCGTTCTCTACGTACTTTTCGCAGAACTTTTTGTATATCGGGAAGATGTCAATATTCTGATATTTAGCCTCGGTGAGCCAAGTGAAATGGTTAACACCTACAACGTTTACCTTTATATCTCTTCTATCGGCACACTTGATTCCTTCTATATCAAAAAGCGCCTTAACAAGCAAATTTTGAGTTCCAAATACTTCGTGGCAGCAGCCGAACGCCTTAATTTTAGGGAACGCTCTGTAAAGCGCGGCAACGCAAAGCGTCATAGGATTCGTATAATTTATAACCCAAGCGTTAGGGCAATTTTCCTCTACCTTCTTTGCGATATACTCGAACATAGGAAGAGTACGGAGCGCTCTTACAACACCGCCGGGGCCCGTAGTATCTCCAACAGGCTGATAAATTCCGTATTTTTCGGGTGCGTGAACGTCGCTTTCCATTTCATCAAAGGTTGCCGGAAGAATTGATATAACTACAAAATCGGCAGCACGAAGCGCATCGTCTATAGTTTCGCTGGCGTGATAATTCCAACGAGCCTTCGCGTTTTCGCACTCATTAAACTTTTCACCTATTGCTTCATTTCGCTTTGCCGCCTCATAATCTATATCGTAAAGATATACGTCTCCCGATATTTTTTTGCTCGCCGCAAGGTCGGACATAAGCGACCAAGCCCATCCGCGAGAGCCTCCGCCGACGTATGCAATTTTTACGTTTTCGGCTTTGCCGTTTACAAAATTCATAATTATACTCCTTATATCTGCCCTATATCCTTGGCAAATATTTTGTATTTCATTATAGATAATACTTGCAAAAAAGCTTTGCATCATCTCTTGCTTTCATAATATAGCAATTTTTTTGTGTTTTCTATTATATTTTTATCCACTTTACTGAAAATGCAATTTTTTTGCTTGATTTCGCACAAAAGATATGATATACTCAAAATATAATAATATTTTGGAGCGAGAGTGCTTTATGGAAGGTTTGTACGTACACAGAAATATAAATAAGAGCCTCGGCTCGCAGCAGAGTCATTTTCATAACGGTTATTATGAGATATACTATCTTAAGCGCGGAACTGTAAGGTACATAATATCCGACAAAATTTTCGAGCTTTCAAAAAACGACGTTGCCCTTATTCCAAAGGGTGTTATACACAACACGTCGTACAGTGAGCTTGAGAACGAAAGATTGCTTCTGAATTTTTCAAAGGAATACTTAAGCGATACCTCTCTTTTAGAATCGTTTGATAACGGTGTTATTTCTCTTACAGAAAAGGAAGGCTTTGACTTCGAAAACATTTTAAAGAAAATCGAGCATGAAATCTCTTCCGAAGATGCATTTTCAAAAAAGCTTGTCACTCAATACATAACGGAAATTCTCATATTATTTATGAGAAAGGAAAAGAGAGACCGCAAAGCAGAGCTTGAGGGATACAATAAAATTATGCAAACGGCAACCGAATATATAAACTCAAGCTTTGATACGGATATCTCTCTTGCGGCACTCAGCAAAAAATTCTCTTTAAGTCAAAGCTTTTTCTCAAGAAAGTTTAAGGAAATAACAGGCTTTGGCGTTGCTGAATACATTACGCTCGTAAGAATAAAAAGAGCCGAAAAGCTCCTTAGGGACACAAATCTCTCTATGACCGACGTTGCGTATTCCTGCGGATTTTCTGATTCAAGCTACTTTGCCGCAACCTTCAAAAAGCTGATAGGCATGACACCTCTTAAATACTCCAAAAGATATAAATAATTTTTCTTTAATTTTGATTTATCATAAAAGCGCCGACGGTATTTTTACTGTCAGCGCTTGTTTTTTTGTAAATCTTTATTAACCTTATTCGGCAACAATAAGTAGTATAAATTGCATTTCATCAATTCTTCCTTATTGTTAAAGCACTATATCAAGCGTAATAATTTCCCTCTCCGATTGACGATTCATACTCCTTACACATCACGCATTCCTCAAGGAAATACCCACTTCCCTCGTACATAGCTCTTAAATACGTTCCGCAGTCGGAGCAATAATAATGGTCGGTACAGTCACCGCAAATCGAGGAGCAAAGCTCTTTGTTATCGTGGTCGCAAACGCCGTGTATGTGACCCGCGCAAAGATTTTTGCCGCAGCCGTCACTCTCGCATACTCCGTGCACGCCAAGCTCGAAAATACCGTCGCAAGAGGAGCATACGGTAAACGGAAGATTAAGAACGACACCCATGATATTATCATTAGGCGCCCACATATTATCATCGTAATTCGTCTGATATTCCGTGAGCATTACGTAGGAAATCTTGCCCGTATCAACTCCGAACGACTCAACCTGAGCGCTACTCCAACCGTTATCAAGAAGATTTCTTCTATGAATCTCGGCAGAGACAGGAGTCAGAGCCAAAACGTAATTATCATTTGTTACGAAATAAGCCGAGCAGGTTACGGTTATAATATCGGCATATTCAGTGTATTCAGCGTTATCACCGTAAGTATAACGAAGAGAATATTTTAGCGTTGCGATACTGCTTTCTTTACTGTAATGAACCTCAATTTTTACCCAGTTGCCGCCGTCAGTCTGATATTTATTAACGCCTCCCCAGCTAACAGGACATACCGCGCCCTCATAAATATGCATACATTCAAAGCAAGGATTTGCTCCACCGCAAAATACGCATTTTTCTTCATCGTAAAGCTTATGGCATCTGTCACAGGCATAATTTCCGTCAGAATCGTTATGCCCGTAAGGTTCTATCATACCGAGAATTCCGCTCTCTTCACCGGACGTTGCCACATCTGTGCCGTTTATTATCATATATGAGTAACCGCAGCTCTCTTTTTGGCAGCTATACGTATCTCTCATTCCGGGGTGCAAGCAGCTTGCATCATGACCCTTAAAAACGGTAACGTCACTTGCACATCTCGGGCAATACTGCGTAATATCCACTCTCTCCGAGCATGCGCAGCATTCAGAGCATTTCTCGCATCTTTCGCAAACGCTTGTGACTGCGTTGTAGCATCCCGAGCAGAACTTCTGCTCTTCCTTATCGTCCTCACCTATACAGCTGCAGCAGTACTGACACTGATTACAGCTTCCGCACAAGGTTTCCGCCGCGCCATAGCAGCTCGCGCAAGTATTAGCTTCTCCGTAGTTACCGCAAATTCCGCAAGTATATGCTCCTCTCATTTCGTTATAGAGGAAAATTCCTTGACAGTTTGAGCAATAGTAATGACTTCTTCCTGATACGCAGTCAACGTCTGTCGAGGTCATCGACTCAGGTGTGTGATTACATATAACGATATTAGGATCGCAGTAGTAGCATTCAAACATCTCGACACCGATTTCGTTATACACCACACATAATACCTTGCCGCAATCGTTACATTTTCTATGCTCGTATTGCATATTGTAACCGCAGTTCATTAAGAAAGGCGAGGTATTCGTATGGTCGCAAACGATTTCAAGGTCGCAGGTACAGCAATCTAAACAATAACCGCAATTATCGTGGAAGGAACTCGCCGGAAGATTGTTTTTGCATCTATCACAGAATCTCGACGTATCTTTCCCCTTTGTACACATAACGTCGTGCTCGTAAACGCAGACGTACATACCGCACTCGCAAAGCTCGTGGGTAACACCTCTTACGCCGCAGCCCTCGCATATAATCATAGATTGTTTACACCAGTCGCAAAGTTCGTCTGCATCCTTGTCGTCGCACGGAACAGTTCCTATGATTATAACCTTATCGTGCTCGGAGCCGGTGGTCTTTCCATCCTCCGAGAAGTACCAATTGCATATATCGCAACGGTAATGGTTATACCAACCGACCTCGTTACAGGTGGGGTCCTTCGCTTCGTAGAACTTAAGCGTTCCACCGTCTGTTACGTGATTGCACTCTGCAGGTGGATTGTTTTGTCCGGGATCCTGACCTTCGCAATTATCGTGGTCGCCCTGGCACAAGGGCGCACCGCAATTATCACACGTTTTGCCGTGTATATTTTCGTCCTCACAAATATATTCGGAGCAGTTAGGACACATCATATAATGCGCATCTCCAAGTCCGTCGCAGGTATATCCGTCACAATTCGCGCACTTATGCTCTTCTCTTGCGCCCTCTTCTCTACATTCAGGGCAATCCTTAAGCTTCATATCGCACTCTTTGTGCGCATCGTAATCGCCCTCGCATCTGTATTTATTACAGATCTCGCAAAGCGTATAATGATCACGGAGCTGACCGAGCTTATCTCCCTCCTCGCACCAGGAAAGCTCTCCTTCGCAATGCTCGCAAATCTCTTTCGGGTGATAGCAATAGTGCAGGTGGCAGGACGGACAGTAGGATGCGCAGCCTATATATTCATTACAATTTGCGCAAAGCTCGTGATCCTCGCAAATATACTTTTCGCATTCCGGGCACTTTGCGTGCATCCACTGATTTCCTTCAAACGTTCCGCCACCGCAGAAGCAGGGCTCGTTAGGATAGCAAAGAGAGTGATCTCCTACGCAGATGTAATTATTACATTTAGCGCAAACGGAATGAGTTTCACCGGGCTTTTTACAGCCCTCGCATACTCCCTCGGGGTCATTTTTCTTACACTTCGTGTGGTCACCGCGGCAAACGTAATCCTCACATTCGGGGCAAAGGTTGTGAATTACTCCCTCGACGTTGCAGCCGGGGCAGACGGTTTCACCGGGAGCCTTGCACTTCGAGTGATCGCCTACGCAGGTATATTTAAAGCAATATATACATTTTTCGTGAAGCGTTCCGCCACCGCAGCCTTGACAAACGGTAGTAACGTTTCCGCCCGTCGTTCCACTTCCGGAACCGCCATCACCCGTTCCATCTCCCTCGGTCTCGGTGTCGGGGGCTTTATTTTCCTCTTTATTTTCGTTTTCGTTATTTTCCTTATTTTCTTCGCTGTTTTCGTTCTCACTGTCATTATTCATTCCCGGAATATCTATCGGCAATTCCTCGCAGGAAACGGCGCCAAGCGCAAGTGCGCAGGTGAGAATTATTAGGAATAGAGCTACGAGAAGTTTTTTCATAATTATTAGCATTCCTTTCAGGAAAGATGTCGTTTTTTAGATTTACTTCCAAACTGTTTTCTTTCAGAAGAGCCTTATCCGTTTAATTTAACGGTAGATTTAGTAAAGGGTTAACCCATAACGGAGCTAACCCTTTCATTATATTGTTTATTACTCAACAAACGTTATAGTTGAGTACGTTCCGGGATTATTGTAGGTATGCCCGTTATGGATAACGAGAATCTTATCCTTGTGCACCTCAATTCTTACGTCGTAGGCATAGCCGTCCGAATTAGTGCGCTCAAAGGTAAGAACGTTCATATCCCTATCGCATTTGGTTTCGGGAACGCTGAATATTTTATGCATACCAGAATCCTTGAACTCCACGGTGTTCTCGGACGTAAATTCAACGCTTACGTGAACGTAAAGCATTTTGAGCGAATTTTCAGAGGTTACCAGCTTTGCCTCTTCCTTATCTCTTATCTCTATTGACTCGAAATAAAAGGTTTTTCCCGAAACGGAAATCTTTTTATCCGTAGGAACGTCGTCCTTAAATCTGTTATTGTAAGGATCGAAAACTCCGTCTTGCTCGGTTATGCCGTCGTCCTTATCACCGCACGAGGCAAATGATAAAAGAGAGAGCGACAGTAAAATAAGCAGAGCAATTATTTTTTTCATTTTAAATTATCCTTATTTACCCGCGTTTTTCTCGAGAGCCTCGAAAAGACCGTTAATATATGTTGCACCAAGAGCTCTGTCAAAGAGTCCGTATCCGGGCTTACCTGTCTCTCCCCATACCATTCTTCCGTGGTCGGGACGAACGTAGCCGTCAAATCCGTTATCAACAAGAGCCTTTACGATTTCATACATATCAAGCGAGCCGCAAGAGGAAAGATGAGCGCGCTCCTCGAACGAGCCGTCCTCCATAAGCTTAACGTTACGGATATGCATAAACGCTATTCTGTCCATTTCAGCATACTTGCGTACCATCTTGTTTATATCGTTGGTAGCAGCGCAACCGAGAGAGCCTGTGCAAAGGCAAAGACTGTTTGCGGGACTGTCAACTATCTTAAGGAATCTGTCAAGATTCTCCTCGCAGGTGATAATTCTGGGAAGACCAAAGATAGGATATGGCGGATCATCAGGATGGATAGCCATTCTCACACCGCACTCCTCGGCAACGGGAATAACCTTCTTCAAGAATTTTTCAAGATTCTTCCAAAGTCCCTCTTCGCCAATCTCACCGTAAGCCGTGATAAGCTCACGAACCTCGCTCTGCGTATAGCTCGAATCCCAGCCGGGAAGATGAATATCGTCCTTCAAGGGATCAAGACCTCTCATCTGGTCCCAATACATAACAAGGCTTGTAGAGCCGTCGGGATGCTTTTTATCAAGCTGAGTACGTGTCCAGTCAAACACGGGCATAAAGTTATACGTTACGCACTTTACACCGTACTTAGCGCATCTTCTGATATTTTCGCAGTAAACCTCAAGAAGCTCGTCAACCTTACCGCGTCCGAGCTTTATATCCTCGTGAACGGGAATAGACTCAACTACGTCAAATACAAGACCGTGAGCCTCGCACTGCTCCTTCATTTTTTTAAGGCTTTCCTCGCCCCATACCTCACCGGGCTTAACGTCGTAAACAGCCGATACGATAGAACGCATACCGGGAATCTGCGAGATATATTCAAGTGAAATAGGGTCGCTTTCTCCGTACCAACGGAATGACATTTTCATATTCATAATTTTGTCTCCTTATTACTTTCTTAAAGTCTTGGGCTTTCTTATTCTGTTAAGCTGACGGTTGAGCTTAAGAAGCTCTTCCTTAGTGAAGCTTATATTCATCATACCCATCATACTCGTGAGTCTAAGAACGGTGAAGCCGCCCATCATCTGCATCATATCGCCTGAAACCTCGAAGCCTGCAGCTTTGGTTTTTTCACCCTTTTCTTTACCGGCGCTCATCTTCTTTTTGAGTCCGAGACCCACTTTTGCAAACCAAAGTTTACCAAAGAAGGACTGCATAATATCGCCTATCTTATCGTTAAGCGAATATCTTCCCTCAGGAGCGTCGATATCGAACCAGTTAAGAATTGCGCCCTTTTCCTTAAGCACGTAATCCTGATTCATCTCTGCTACCTTGCGAATAACGCCCTCGTCTGAATACTCGCCCGCCTTAACGGTGATAACGGTTTCGCCCTCGTTTTTGACGTTGAAGTAGAAGAAGTGGTTATCGCTCTTAAGCTTGCCCTGCGATACGCCGTTGGCAAAGAGCTCAACCTCGGGAAGATTCGAATAAACGGTAACCTTTGTTACGTCCTCTACTCTGTCAATATATCTCTTACCGCAAAGGTGAACAAAGGGATCGTCGGAGAGCCAAGCCTTGTAAGCATAGAAGGCATCCTTCTTATACTTTCTGTCCATCGTGATAAGACCCTTATGGTTCTGACCGTTTTCACCGCCCTCTGCTCTTGCGTCAGCACCGAAGTCGAACATATTCCATACGTGAGTCGCCCAGATATAAGGACGGCTGAAGAGCTGCTTTATAAGCTCCTCGTGGTAGTATGCCTGATATTCCTCGGTGTAGTCGCCCTGCACGGGATTCGACGTATGCCAGTTAAGAGCCTCGCAGCCGTATTCGCTGACACCGATGGGCTTATTTGGATATTTCTCGTGGAAGTTATCAAACCAAGGGCCGTTCATATCGGTATCTCCGCCATACCAGCCGAAATAGTGGTTATATGAAACGACGTCGGAAATATGAACGTAAGGGTCGTCTATCTTCGCCATAGATACGCACGCAACGGTGGTAAGACGCGTCTTATCCATCTCGTGAACCATATCGTTAAGAACCTTATGGTTATCAATGAGATCGGCATCGGAGCCGTTCATCGAAATCTCATTTGAAAGTCCCCAAACTACGATAGATGCGTGGTTATAGTTCTGTGTAATAAGCTCTTTCATCTGGCTGATAGTATTTGCTCTTCCGTTCGGAAGGTGCTTCGAGATATAAGGAATCTCTGCCCAGATAACAAGACCTACCTCGTCGCAAAGGTCATAGAAATACTGATCGTGCTGATAGTGAGCAAGACGGATTGTAGTCGCGCCAACCTCAAGGATAAGGTCGATATCCTCCTTATGATGCTCAGGGAGAAGAGCGTTACCGATGCCAAGTCTATCCTGATGACGAGATACGCCGCGAAGAGGATATTCCTCACCGTTAAGTATGAATCCGCGCTCAGGGTCAATCTTGAAGGTACGGCAGCCGAATCTTGCCGAAACGTTATCAAGAACGTTACCCTCTCTTACGATTTCAGCTTTAGCGGTGTAGAGATAAGGATTCTTTCTTCCGTTCCAAAGGTTTACGTTTTCTATCTTGATATTTACAAGCTTTTCGTTTGAAGTAAGCTCCGCTACCGTATTGCCCTCCTTGTCGGAGACTACGTAATGAATAGCGTCGCCCTCTGCAAGCTCATTCGTATAAACCTCGATTTCAACGTTTGCATCAGCGCCTGAGATTTCCGGTGTAATCTTAATACCGGGTGTTCCGTAGTAATCAAGGTCGAAATGAGTCTTATTTACACCTACGAGGTTTACGTTTCTGTAAAGACCGCCGTAGAAAGTAAAGTCAGCCATCTGGGGATATACGAAATCGTTAGGAGCGTTATTTACGTGAATCGCAAGCTCGGACTCAGCGTCAGAAAGCTTACCCTTAAGGTTCACTCTCCAGGTAGAATAACCGCCGTCATGATGAGCGAGATGCTCACCGTCAAGATATACGTCTGCAGAAGAGTTTGCGCCACGTATTTCAAGATAGTATTCCTCTGCGTCAAGCATAGACTTCGATATACTCTTCTTGTATATACAACTGCCGCGGAAGTAATCGTTTCCACCGTCCTGACCGTCGGTTGCGTTCCAGGTATGAGGGAGATTTACACCCTCACCGCCCTCGCTTACCTTAGGGTCATTTGAATTTTTAAAGAACTGCCAGCCTTCGTTAAGGCTTAAAATTTTTCTCATTGGTTTAGTTCCTTTCATAGTTATTATTAAAAACCCATTCTAATTATAACTAAATATTAAGCTTTAGTCAATATTTCGGGCGTTTTATTTTCAAATTATTTATATATTTAAATACGGCGTCCGACGCATATGCCGGACGCCGCAAAAAAGCTTTGTCTATTTCGTTATAATTAAGCCTCGGTCTCAGCAGTATTTACTCTGCTTGCCTCAAGCTCTTCATTCATCTTTGCCATAGTCTTGGTGTCAAGGTTATAGATGAATGCGATAGATACGAACATAAGAATTGCGCTGAAGAGGTAAAGTCCTGCTACGAGCCAGCACATATTGTATGCTGTCGCTGCGCTCTGTCCTCCTGTGCCCTTCTCGGAAATGTAACCGAGAGCACCCATTATAAGAAGAACGATAGAGGGACCGATACCCTGAGCGAGCTTTCTGAAGAAGGAGTGAAGCGAATAAACGGTTCCCTCTTCTCTCTTGCCGGTCTTCCACTCGTTATAGTCGATAGCGTCAGCCATAAGAGCCCAGGATACACAAGTATAAATACCCATACCGATACCGAAAATAGAAAGTGCAAGAATGTAAAGCACGAGAGCCGCGGTCTTGTTAGAAACGATCGGGAACACGAGCATAAGAAGTCCGCCGCCTACGGAAACGAGAGCTCCTACCGCGCTGGATTCCTTCTTACCCCATTTAGCAACGATCTTCTTAATGAAGGGCATGAAGATAAACATGGGAAGGAAACCAACAAGAGACGCTATACCGGAAAGGCTTGCCATACCGAAGTAAGTAGCAAACATAATGGTGGTTGCGGTGGTTGCGGAGTTCATACCGAGGAACATAGCCATAGCAGCAAGAGTTGCGCCTACTGCAGGACGGTTCTTCATAAAGTTCTTGAAAGCGTCAAGAACGTTGAACTTTTGAGTTTCATTAGTCTTAACAGAGTTTTCGTCAACACGGATAGTGATCTTCTTTATCATAAACATGAATGCGATGAAACCGAAGATACCCATTATGATAGCAACCCAGAATACTCTCTGTCCGAGAAGAGTCTCTACCTGAACGCCTGTTTCGGGGTTGATAACGGGATCGCCGTTAGCGTCAACCTCTTTACGCCAGATAAGCATGGGGAGAAGAATCATAGGAAGCATATTTCCTACCATGGAACCAACCGAACGCCAAGTAGAAAGCTGTGCTCTTTCACCTGCATCCTCTGTTACGAGAGAAAGCATGGAGCCGTAAGGAACGTTAGCTACCGTGTAGCAAGCATCCCAGATAACGTATCCAACGATGAAGAGAACTGCCTTGAGCCATACCGCTGCCTTAGGAGCGGGTATGAATACGAGTGCTCCTGCAACGAGAAGTCCAACAGCACCTATGAATATGTAGGTCTTGAACTTACCCATCTTGTACTTTCTTCTGTCTGCGTCGATAAGCGAACCAATAAGCGGATCGTTTATTGCGTCCCAAATCTGAACAACCAGAAGCAACGCGGAAAGAAGACCGGTTTCCAGCATCATATACACGAGCCAGAACGTCTGAACGGTGCCTTTGAGTGAGAAACTCATATTGCAGCCAAAGTCACCTGCAGCATACGCCAGCTTGTCTATCATACCAAACTTGCGCTTGCCGTTTGAATCGAGCTGAATTTCTTTTTTCATTCGATTTACTCCTTTAATAATTTTAAGTTACTCGGCTTATATTACATACCGGTAATACAATCCTATGACTATTATATTATATTTACAATGTAACAAGTGAGTATTATTTTTATGTTTTTTTGTATTTTTTTAATATTTTGTTTGAAAATAATGTTGTTTTTAGACAATAAATATGATATAATGAAGAAAATAATAGATTATTTTGACAATTTTGCCATATAGGAGATTTAAAATGCTTAACGAATGCGAGCTTGAGCTTCTTTTTGACGTATTAAAGAAATCCCACGTAAGCGCAAGAGCTTTGCAAGCCTCGGATATTGTGGATGCCGTGAGAAACGTTCAAAACGAGCTAAAATTCGGTGCTTCCGAGAGGGACGATGGGAATATTCCTCTTCCAACCGGGCATACCGTGTATAAAATCACCGACTCCTTTGACCTTTGCTATACGTATTTTCTCCTTTCGGATAACGACGATAGGGCGATTTTTATAGGTCCTTATATTGAGTCGCCGATTTCCATATCGAGAATCAACGAAATCGCAAAAGAAAACCGCCTCCTTCCAAAGCAGGAAAGACGGCTGAAGGAATATTATGCTTCTATTCCCACGGTTTCCGATGATAGCTTGCTTTTTGTTATGATAAACAGTTTTCTCGAAAGAGCTTGGGAATCACCGTCGTTTTCCATAGTTGACGTAAACAACGAATATACCTCTCCCGCATCTCCTATGACGAATATGCCAAAGGAAGAAAATTTTGACGAGATGCTTGCTGATATGAAGACTATGGAAAAGCGCTACGAATACGAAAACGAGCTGATACGCGCGGTCACTCTCGGTCAGATACACAAGGAAAGCATTTTCAACTCTTCCTTCAACGATATGATGTTTGAAAAAAGAGTCCCCGACCTTTTGAGAAATGCGAAAAATTACTGTATAATAATGAACACGCTCCTAAGGAAAGCCGCCGAGGCGGGCGGAGTTCACCCCTTATACATTGACCACGTTTCCTCGGATTTTGCCACGAAAATAGAGAATATGCCTCACCTTTCCGAAACGTCTTGGTTTATGAAAAATATGTTCAAAACCTACTGCTCACTCGTCAGAAATCACACAATGAAAAATTATTCATCGCTCGTGCAAAAAACCATTCTTCTTATTGATTCGGATATATCCGCTCCGCTCTCCCCCGCAAACATAGCGGTAGCGCAGAACGTAAGCCTTGGATATCTTTCGACGGTTTTCAAGAAGGAGACCGGAAAAACTCTCACGGGTTATATAAAGGATAAGCGTATGGCTCACGCAAGGCACTTGCTTTCAACTACGCAGCTCCAAATTCAAACGATAGCTCTGCGCTGCGGAATAATGGATTTGCAATACTTTTCAAAAATCTTCAAAAAAGAGACGGGAGAAACCCCAAAGCAATATAGAGAACGTCATTCGTCTTAATTTCAAAAAAGCTTTTCACTCGTCACGGACAATGCCCGATAATATTACCGTTTTTTCGTTATTTTCATATACTGAAAAATGGGCAATAAGCCCATAACGAGAAAATTCAAATAAAGATAAGGATAAAAAAAGCCTAAAAATCGTAACGGATTTCAAAGCTTTTCGGGCAAAAAAATGGCAACCTTTTATAATCAGGCAACCTTAATATTCGACGGCTCAAGCACCACCTCGAACATCACAGAGGGACAGATAACAGCGGGCGCAGGGATTGAAAAAATTGTTATAAACGGCGATTATACGCGAGGCGAGAGCGTAAGCTATTTAATTACACTCTCTAACACGGGTAGCACTCAATCCAACGTTACCCTTTCGGACAATCTCGGAAGATTTACTCCTACGGGTATGACTGCTGAGGTTACACCTCTTGAATATATCGAGGATTCGCTTATATTTCTCATAAACGGTATAGCTGCGGAGGCTCCCACGGCTGCCGTAACAGACGCGGGACTTGTAATATCGGACATTGAGATTCCTGCCGGCAGCACAGCCTCGGTTATTTATTCTGCTCGCGCAAACGAATACGCTTCGCTTACTTCGGGCTCAACTATTACAAACACGGTAACAATAAGCGCAGGTGCTTTCAATGAAGAAAGCTCAGCTTCCGCTACGGTTACGGTGCGTGATTGGACCTCACTCACGATAGCAAAGGCTATATGCCCCGAAATTATCAGCGAAAGCGGAGAGGTTAACTACACCTTTATAATTCAGAACACGGGTAATACTCCCGCAGTTGCGACGGATAACGTTATTATAACTGACACGTTCACACCGATATTAAACAACCTCACCGTGACACTTAACGGAGAAGAGCTTGTTATGGGCACGGGATACACGTATGACGCGACATCCGGAGAGTTCGCTACTCTTGAAGGCGCAATAACCGTACCTGCGGCTACCTTTACAACCAACACCGAAACAGGCGTAGTCTCAGTTTCACCCGGTGTCACCGTTCTCACCGTGAGCGGCACTGTTTGATTCAATCTTTAGTGCTCGTATAATATCAGCTTTCAATATTCAAATTCGTTTTTAGACAACAACTGTTTACAAAAACAAAAGAATCGCCCCCGAGCAATTTCGTTCGGGGGCGATTTATAATATTATTTTCCCATATGGTATGGGGTTATAATTTTAAGTTTTGACTGAAGCTCGCCAAGAGTTGAAACTGCGTCGGTTTCAAAATTAATGACGGTAGGAGAGCCTGGAATCAAGTCAACAAAATTGTCCGCAAAGGCTGCGTAAATTCCGTCAAAGGATATTCTTGCGGCATACGCAAAGGCAGATGCGGTAAGCTTAAGTGAAAATCTTTTTCCGCTTCCGGAAATTTCAGCTTTAATTTCGGGGTTTTCGAAAGCGAAATGCTTAATGGGAACAAAAAGCTCAGTCCCCTTAACGATAATCCCCTTTGAATCATAAAGCTCGTACGCCACAAAGTGAGAATTCTTCTCCTCGTTAAGATATTTTGAAAAATCTGCCACTATCGGTTCCGAAGCATCAGACTTATCAAGGGAGATTTCCTTTGAGGTTTCGAATCGGCAAACTCCCATAGCGTCGTGAAGAGCGTAAACAAGCTTGCCCGAAAATTCCTTCTTCGTTCCGTTAATTACCGTAAAGCGCATTTCATCTCCGCACGATACGGCACTAACCGTTATTGGAGAGAAGAAATTCCTTGCGTAATAAAGGAGCGCCTTTTCTCTTCCGAACGAATCTATCATAGATGACGATACGCACTGCCAACCGTCATTCAGCTGACGCAGAGCTGCGCTCATAGAGTGAGAGCTTTTCTCTCTCGCACATCTTACTGAGCGCGAAGCCTCTATAGCCGCCGAAAGCTCGGTTGCGTATATAAGCTCAGACATTCCCGTTGGGAATTTCAGGTTTTTCGAGATTGAGATAATCATATTTTGACACGCATCCGTGATTGCCGTATGAAGCTCGACCGCTTTTGAGAAAAGATTTACGTCTCCCTCACGCGCAATCGAAACCATAGTAAGCTCGGTGGGAAGCGAGTACAATGCCTTTCCCGATGCCTTCGCGTCGGAACACGAAGCGTATCTTTCATCGTGACCAAAGAGCTTATCGGGGTTTGACAGAACTACCGTATTCGGTGCGCCGAATTTTAACACGGGGCCGATGATTCTCATAGTTACCGCACGGAATTCCTCTATGGCGTCGGGATAAATTCTCATTCCGCCCCTCTCGGATTCTGTAATAGAGATAAACATAAGCGCAACCGACGGATGAATGGCGAATCTTTTTACAGTGTCGTCTATCGCATCTGTAAGTCCAGCTGCAAAAACGCCTGCCGCGGGCGGCGCTATGTAAGGCACGGAAAGCGACTGCCACACAAGGATACCTTTTTTATCGCAGGCATCGTAAAAGCTATCAGGAAGCGCTATTCCCTCATCAAATACGGTCAGTGTGTTCATATTGCGCGATATCACCGAATTCAGAAGAGCTTCGGTTTTTTCTTTAGAAACGCCGGAAAGAATTGAGCTCTCTCTTACATAAACCGCTCCCGAGGAAAAGATTTTAGTACCGTTGACTATCACCGCAGGAGCGCCGTTTTCCTCCGATTTCAAATCAATAGTTCGAAGTCCTATACGCCTCTCGTAAGTATCTGCAACATCAGCTCCGTGATAAAGCGTTACACTGAGCTTATACAAGGATGGAGCGCCAAAGCCTCGGGGCCACCAAAGCTCCGGGTCGGGAACTGTAATTTTTATACCATCCTCATAAATTCCGCCGAAATATATCTTGCCGGAAGGCGACATAAGGCTCGCTACTATACGAACGTCATCGTCACTGCCTAAAATTTCGGGCTTAACGATAACATTGACTCTTCCCTCTCCGTGCTCCTGCGAAAGCGTAACTCCGCTGACGAGGGCGCTGTCCGTCATAAGAATTTCGGGACGGCAAAGCACTGCGATATCTGAAAGGACAGGCGGCATATCGTATTCGCCCGATACCTCACCCGAAGAGGAAAGAATATTCTTTCTCAAAATGGGCTCGGTGCAATTTATGCGGAGCGTGTTTTCACCCTCCTTAACTCTGTCCGTCACGTCGAAAACGTAGTTAGCGTTCACATTGCTCATAAGCCCCTGGCTTCTATCGTTGAAGAAAACCTCGGCCTTTGCGCTCACGCCCTTTAGTGATAGATATATATGCTTTTTTGACGCTTCCGCAGCGGAAAAATCTATTTTTGCGACGAAGCTTGCCGCTTTTGGAAGCAAATCGTTCGTCATAAGTATATTCTTATCAAAATAGGGGTCCTCGATATATCCGCTTGCCAAATATGCCGAGCAAACGCTCGTGGGCACGGAGCATTCAATATCCGAATATTTCCCGGCTGTAAGATATAAGGTCTTTATTTCTTTTTTTATCATATTTTTCTCTCCACGGTACTCACAAAACGGTTTTATTATATTATATCATATCTCTTTTCCAAAATAAATGGTTAAAATTGCACAAAGTAATCGTCTTTTTTTGGTTATTGTTTCAAACATTTAAAAATAAAAATAAGAAATTCCGAAAATGGACTTGAAGCTTTTTCCGAAGTATGTTAAAATATCGTATGAAATTATAGGTATCAGGAGGCAAATATCTTGAAGAAAGTATTCAGCTTGATTTTCTGCGTGATTCTCTTCAGCGCTTTTGCTTTAGCGCTTTCGTCATGCGGACTGTTTAATAAAAACGAGCCCAAGGAGCATGCTCATACGCTTGGCGAATGGTTTGTTTCCGTTGCTCCCACTTGCGCTGAAAACGGCACGCAGAAAAGAGTTTGCACCTCCGAGGGCTGCACTTATTATGAAACAAAATCGATAATTGCCACAGGGCATGATCTTGTTTCGGAAAAGGGAGTTCCCAATAGCTGTATAAGCATAGGTTGGAACGATTACGAAAAATGCACCAAGTGCTCTTACTCGACGTACGAAGAAATCCCCGCTACCGGACACGTATATAATCAAGACATTTGCCGCAACTGCGGACAGGAGCATATTCACTCCTACGGTGATTGGTACGGCGATACGGCGACCTGCTCCGGTACCGGACTTAAATACAGAAAATGCGTCGGTTGCACGCACGTAGAGAGCACGCCTACTCCCGCTATTGCTCACAAGGTTGACGGTGGCGTATGCACGGTTTGCCACGAGGAAGTTGAACAAGAGGATAACGGTGACGATATCGTTCTCCCACCCGAAATATTTGAGGAATAATATCTTACGTAGATAATTGGGCTACCCGCATCGGTGGGTAGCCCAAAGTATTAAAGGAGTTAAAATGAACACGCTGCCCTACAAGGATAAAATACGCATCGAGAGACTCATTTGCACTTTTGAGGATAATTTCCGCATAACGCAGCTTTATGCGGCATACCTCGAAAGCTTTCCCGAAATTATAACAAAGGAGATAATAAACGAGCTATGCTGCGATTCGGGAATAAGAAAAGAGGATGCTATAGCCGCGCTTCTTTGCGAATTTTTCGCACTTGATACCGATAAGAACGAGGCGGACAGACGCATATTCAGAAATTATATACTTCCCTCTATACGAATACTGGACCCGAAGAAATACACCGAAAATCCTTATTATAAAAACGTTAAGCTTCCCGACAAAAAGCTTGGAAATTGGGAATTTAAAAACGAGAGCTATGCGCCTTACAGGGCTGTTATTTGCCACGATATGATAATAGGAGAGGATTTCTCGGAAATCCCACCGCTTGGATTTTTCGAGGAAAAATTCGAATTTCCCGCCGTGCTTGAAGACGGAAACGAGTGGATGACTCTCACACCGGTTGACCTTGACACGTGCGAGGACGCTATAAGCTCTGCCTTCGGTAAGGTCGTGACCTTTGGGCTTGGTCTTGGATATTACGCATATATGGTCGCAAGACGACCTGAGGTTGACTCCATTACTATCGTAGAAAAGAGCCACGACGTCATAAAGCTTTTCAAGGAATATGTTCTTCCCTACTTCGAGCATCCCGAAAAGGTTCGCATCGTATGCGACGACGCATTTGACTACGCAGAAAAAAGAATGCCTAACGAAAAATTCGACTACGCTTTTGTTGACACTTGGCGTGACGCTTCCGACGGCGCGCCTATGTACGAGAGAATGAAGGCTCTTGAGCATCTTAGCCCCAACACGCGCTTTTCTTACTGGATAGAAAACTTCCTCGTATCCAACATACGTGCCAAAAGATTCGTTGATATAAGAGAGGATTACAGAAGCGGTAAGCTTAATATGAGCTACGAGGAAATAGAAAGAAAGCTTGGTAAAAGATAATATAGCAAGCTTTCATTTTACTAAAAAACGGCAGAGCCTAGGAAATCATCCCGACTTTGCCGCTTTTTTATTCGCATTTTTCAGTTTTCTTCCTCTTCGTCGCTCTCTTCTTTGAAGTCCGCTTTAGCAAGAGCTGCGTATTCAAGAAGTCGTGCGGCAAGCTCGTCGGTTCCCTCTATTATCACCTCAAAGGACTCAGTCCTTGTCTTCGCAAGAATCATATATACAGCATCGGGTGAGAAGCTTGCAGCAAAGTTGTATTTACGGTATCCGGCTTCGGTTTTATGGAGTTTAAGCTCATTTTTTGTAAACTTTTGTATGCTTATTATACTATAAAGCGGCAAGCAACCCATCATACTCTGGCGTTTTCCTACCACCTTCGTGAATATCAAAAACGCATCAGAGTCGCTTCCCTCTCTTACAGAGTATGAGTAGTCTGAGGTTATATATCTTATATAGAACATAGTAGATGCGGTAAGTCCCGCAACGGCGAGAAGACTTATTATTCCCGCATATTTATCCACCGTCATAGAAAGCACTACAAGAAGAGCGCTTATACCGATAAGAGTAAAGAACGTAGGCATTGCTCGGCGTTTATCCGCAAGGGTACGGTATGAGAAAGGTATTATTTTTTCGTTCATATAAATCTCCGAATTTTTAATTTGCAAAGCTTGATAAAGCAAAAATTACCGCTATAACCTGAGTTACCCGTTGGAATAAAAACAAAGAATTATTTTTTAAATTTATAGTCCTCAAACTTCGAGTAATTTTCGTTATTTTCGTAAATAGGAATCATATACGTATCTTTTGCCGCATCGGAATCGGGGGCGAGATTCTTCTCCCACGGAGTATCGTTCTCGGGCTTAACTCTCACCTCAAGTCTTATCCAGTACGGACTACCCTCGCCCGAAAAATCAATTCCGTCAAAGACGAGCTTCTTGTATCTATACATTACCTGCGAGGCGAAAACCGAATCGCTTACCACGTCGTAATAGACGAGTCCTGCCTCATCACCGTAGCTTGCGCAAAGGCGGTATTCGAAAACATCCTCATCGTCAGCGTCAAGCTCGCGTCCGAGCTCGTCCGAAAATCTTCTGACGGTCGAGGTATTATATCTCACGGTTATCTGAAGCTGACCGAGCTCCTCTATGACGTAAAGATAATCGCAGAAGAAGTTGCCGAGATCCTCGTCGTCATAGGGCGCGCGCAGGCTCTGCGTTTTCACCGAGATATTATCTCCGAGCGCACTGTAATGCGCTTCAAGCGCATCGTTTATATAAAGCTCTTCGACCGAATCGGGATAATTATTGAAAACTATCAGCCTGAACGCAATCAGCCCCACAACCGACACGCACATAAAAGCAATCAAAATTTTAAGTATAATAACTATCGGATTTTTAGATTTAGGCGAATCATCGTCTATCTCGTCATAATCGCCATATCTTTCGTAATCTGACATCTTCCACACCTTTCAAATTATTCATCTTCATTTATTATAGCTTTTATATTTTATATTGTCAATAAAATTTTAAAATGTTTAAAGTAAGTTTAAAAAGCGCAAGGATTTAAAGTATAATAATAAAAAAGCCAAAACCGCAATTTTCAATCTCGGTATTTTGAAAACGTTAAAATAAAGTAGAGGTACCGAATTAACAATACCTCTACTTTGTTTTTATTCGTTTATGCCGAAATGCGAAAACTCTCGCTTTAGCGAACGGATTTCGAGCAGAAATCTTCGTTCTTCGCTCCGAAGCTGTACCTTTGTACAGCGAGAGGGCGAAAACGGAGATAAAACAAAAAACTTCAATAAAAAGGAGAAATTCGCAGAATTTCAACCTTAGAACTTCAAATACACATAAATTTAGGGCGAAGATACTAACATCCTCGCCCTTGTTTTTTGTTCGGTTATGCCGAAATGCGAAAGCTAGAAATTAAGCAAGCTCTGCGAAATACTTAATAGTTCTAACCATCTGGCTGGTGTAGGAGTTCTCGTTGTCATACCAAGAAACAACCTGTACCTGATAGGTATCCTCGTCAATCTTAGCTACCATGGTCTGAGTAGCATCGAAGAGAGAACCGTAGGTCATACCGATAACGTCGGAAGAAACGATCTCATCGGTGTTGTAACCGAAGGAATCGGAAGCCTGAGCCTTCATAGCTGCGTTGATAGCTTCCTTGGTAACGTCCTTACCCTTAACAACTGCAACAAGGATAGTAGTAGAGCCTGTGCAGGTGGGAACTCTCTGTGCGGAGCCGATGAGCTTACCGTTAAGCTCGGGGATAACAAGGCCGATTGCCTTTGCAGCACCGGTAGAGTTGGGAACGATGTTCTGCGCACCAGCGCGAGCACGGCGAAGGTCACCCTTTCTGTGAGGACCGTCAAGAATCATCTGTTCGCCGGTGTAAGCGTGAACGGTAGTCATAATACCGGACTGAATAGGAGCGTAGTCGTTAAGAGCCTTAGCCATAGGAGCAAGGCAGTTGGTGGTGCAGGAAGCAGCGGAGATGATCTGGTCATCAGCGGTGAGGTTAGTATTGTTTACACCGTAAACGATGGTCTTGAGGTCGTTGCCTGCGGGAGCAGAGATAACAACCTTCTTTGCGCCGGCATTGATGTGAGCCATGGACTTCTCCTTAGAGCAGTAGAAGCCTGTGCACTCGAGAACAACGTCAACTCTGAGCTTCTTCCAAGGGCACTTTACAGCATCCTTCTCGGAATAAATCTTGATTTCCTTGCCGTCAACGATGATAGCGCCGGGGGTAACTACCTTACCGTTCTCGTTAACAACTGCATCCTTGTAATCAACGGTGTGACCGTAAGGACCCTGAGCAGTGTCATACTTAAGAAGGTGAGCGAGCATCTTGGGGCTGGTGAGGTCGTTGATAGCAACGATCTGATAACCCTTTGCGCCAAACATCTGTCTGAACGCAAGACGACCGATACGGCCAAAGCCGTTAATTGCAACTTTTACATTTGCCATTTTTGAAAATCCTCCAAAAAATATTAAATTTTATTTCGCGACTAACATTATAGCACAGTTTTTTTAAATATACAATAGCTTTGACTAATTTTTATCAATTTTCTATGATATTTTGAAAAAATCAATGATTTTTGGATAGTTTTTTGCCTATTTTGCCTTTTATTCGCCTGGGTTTATCCACATTTTTTAAAAAACCTATAATTTTTGGCAAGCGAGCTATGCGCTTCGGCTCCGACAACATACGAAACAGCCACTCGCAGCCGATAACCCTTATGGCCCTCGGCGCTCTTTTTTTCTCTTTCGAATATATATCCACCGAGCCACCGAGAGCGAGAAAAAGCGTTTTAGGAGCGTGTGTTCTCATCCTTTTAATAAATATCTCCTGCTTTGGCGAGCCGAGACAGACGAATACTATATCCGGCTTTCTTTCCGTCAAAAGTGATATGAAGGCATTTTCATTTATATCATATCCCGAAAGAGCGAACTCGGGGATAACGCCCCCATGCCTCATAACAAGCTCCTGCATAGCTATTTCGGCAACACCGTCTTTCCCACCGATAATACCGAGCTTGACCTCTCTTGATTCAAGCAAAGCCTCGCCAAGCTCAACACCCGGGAATCTTTCGGTAAAGACACCTCTCTTCTTCAAAACAGCTTCAACACCTATTCCGTCGGGAATACACACCGAATCAAGAAGCGCTGCGCGGAGCTCCACGTTGTTTATAGAATCGTAAAGTATTTCGGGGTTAACTGTTGATATAGCACCACCCCTGCCAAGCATCGAAGCGCATTTTTCTAATAACTCCTTACGTTTCCCCGTCTCTATTGTTACTCCTAAAATTTTAACGCAGTCCATTTTTTACTCCTTTTATTTAAAACACGGTCTATCTTTACTCTTTACGCAAGAGGGCACAATACGAGGTAATTTTAATTCATAATCTCATTTTTTATTCAAGTCTCTGCTTTTATTATTGACAAAATATAAAAATGATTGTATAATATCATAGACTGGGTGGGGCAATCGCGCGATAACACGCCGAAAGGTTTTATCGTGAGGAAAGTCCGGGCATCAGAGAGCAGGATAACGGATAACGTCCGTCTGGGGCGACCCACGGGAAAGTGCAACAGAAATAAACCGCCGTACCTGTACGGTAAGGATGGAAAGGCGAGGTAAGAGCTCACCCGTTTCTATGGCAACATAGATCCGCTGTAAACCCTATCCGATGCAACGCCTTGAGCTTCGGGGCAACCCGAGCCGCTGCTCGCGGCTTATCATGGCGGCAGAGCCTTACGGCTTGAACTTAACGGTGACGTTAAGTGAAGATAGATGATTGCTGCGCCAAAAGGCGTACAGAACCCGGCTTACAAGCCCAGTCCAAAGAAAGCAATCTGACAAAAACATAAAACGAAAGCAGCTCAAGCTTCAAAAATGCATTTTAAGGTGCATAATCAAGCTTGAGCTGCTTTTCTGCCGCAAAATCAGTCGTTTTGCAAATTATTATTTACATATTCCTCATAAACAGCTTTTAATTTATGAGGATAATTAGTCATTATTCCGTCTGCGCCCAGCTCTATAAGCTGTCGCATTTCACTCTCGTCATCTATCGTCCAAAAATGTATAGCTATATTATGGCGGTGCATATTTTCTATAATTTCACGTTTTGCGTAAGTCACGCCAAGCTCTTCCATAGGAAGATGGAAAGCTGAGATTTTATCTCCGAAGAATAAATCGAGTCCGAAGTAATATAGAGCCGTATATTTAACAGATGTCATAAGCGACGGAGTGTACATAACTCCCTCGGGAACCTTTCCGTTTTTCTGATACCGCGAAAGTCTTTTATAAACGTTATGATTAAAGGTCGCAATCGTCACACGGTCAAAGGCTTCGTGCTTTCTTATTACCTCGAGCGTAGCATCGAGCGCCCTTATACCGTCTTCGCCCTTTTGCTTTATTTCAACGCTTACCATATTATCGGGAAAAGCCGAAAGAAGCTCATCGAAGGTCGTTGCCAAAAAGATTTCGCTATCCCTCGGAAAAACGCCCTCGGGATACTCGACGTCAAGCGGAGTTACCTCTATTCCGTCGTCGTTTTTGAACCTTGCTCTCTCGCCGACGAGTATGGTATCCTCTGTGTCATTATCATACCCAAAATTAACACGGTCAGCTATTAAATCACTGTAATTCCAATCCGCGATATCTCCCGTCACGTTCGTGCGCCTATCAAGATTCGTGTTGTGCGAGAGAATAACCACTCCGTCCTTCGTTATGCTGACGTCGGTCTCCATCATTACGTTTTTATCTACGCTGTACGCATTATAGAATGCCTCGAGCGTATTGTCTGGAAATTCACCGTTTCCGCCGCCGTGTGCTATTAGAATAGGCATTTCCCCATCTTTTTTCATCAGCCGATTTTCACCTTCGGTATTCTCGCCTCTCGGGAAAAAATATACAAGCGCGTATACGGCAAGAAATACAAGGAGCAAAATAGCGGTTATTTTATTTTCTATTTTCTTTTTTTCCATTTAATAAAATGCAAGCTTTCCTTATTAAATTCTTAATGCGAACATAAGCGGGGGCGAACGAATTTTGAGAAGAAATCTTCATCTTCGCTCAGAAGCAAATACGCTGTGAGTATTTATCGTTATGTTTCTCTACGATGGTGCAAAAATTACGAAATACACATAAATTTAGAGCGAAGATACTAAACGTATCCTCGCCCTTATTTTTTGTTCGGTTATGCCAAAATACGACAGTCCGATAGATTTAGTGGCAAATGCACTTCTCAGTATCTCTATCAAAGATATGGATACGTGATGCATCAATAGCAACGGTAATCTCATCGCCGGACTTAGCCTGCGAACGAGAGGATACTCTGGCGATAATATTCTTTCCGTTGGTTGCGTCTTCCATACCCTCGAATGCAAGGTAGAGATAAATCTCTGCGCCCATAAGCTCGGTTACGTCAACGTTAACCTTCATAAGCGACTCGGACAAGGTCTGAAGATACATAGGCTCGTCGTGAATTGCCTCGGGACGAATACCGAAGATAACTTCCTGGTCTATGTACTCCTTAAGAGCGGGATTGTTTGCCTTCTCGCTGGGGAGCTTAAGCTCGGTGTTACCAAACGTAGCGTAGAGGTTCTGACCCTTCTTCTCAAGCTTACCGTTGATGAAGTTCATCTGAGGTGTGCCTATGAAGCCTGCAACGAAGAGGTTGCAGGGAGAATCGTAGAGATTCTGGGGAGTATCAACCTGCTGAATAAGACCGTCTCTCATAACAACGATACGGGAAGCCATCGTCATAGCCTCTACCTGGTCGTGAGTTACGTATATGAAGGTGGTTTCTACCTTCTTATGAAGCTTGGTAAGCTCGGTTCTCATGCTCGCACGAAGCTTTGCGTCAAGGTTGGAAAGCGGCTCGTCAAGAAGGAATACCTTGGGGTTACGAACGATTGCACGACCGAGCGCAACTCTCTGCTTCTGACCACCCGAAAGAGCCTTGGGACGACGGTCGAGAAGGTGGCTGATGTCAAGAATTCTTGCAGCTTCTTCAACTCTCTTCTTAATCTGCTCCTTGGGAACCTTACGAAGCTTAAGACCGAAAGCCATGTTATCAAATACTGTCATATGAGGATAAAGAGCGTAGTTCTGGAACACCATCGCTATGTCTCTGTCCTTAGGAGCAACGTCGTTAACGTACTTATCACCAATCCAAAGCTCGCCCTCGGAAATCTCCTCAAGTCCTGCTATCATACGAAGAGTGGTGGACTTACCGCATCCGGAAGGACCTACGAAGATAAGGAATTCCTTATCCTTAATTTCAAGGTTGAAGTCGGATACAGCGGTAACGCCGCCGGGATACTTTTTGTAAATGTGTCTCAATGAAAGACCTGCCATTTGTGTAATCTCCTTTAAAATAATTTTTTAACACCTATATTCTACAATATTTTTATTCTTTTTTCCATTGGCATCTTAACTGTTTTTCAAAGGCACTCTTTGGTAGTTTTTCACATTTTATATATCTTTCTTTTGTTATTATTAACAAATCGCTTTTACATTTTCTAATTTATTAGAATTCCTTGTTTTCCATTTTAATATGCTGATATTACACTATTTGATTTAGCCAGCTTGTCTATTGACTTTCGCCTTTATTTGTGATAGAATAACTCTGCCAAACAAATTTAATAATAGAATTAGCGGTATCTTTTTCTCTATGGGAGTATTATACCCTTTTTTTGTCATAATCTTTTTTATAATTCGGTAAAACCGCAAATTCCGTTTAAAGAGATTATGGCACAGGTGCTCTAATTCTATTTAAATTTGTTTGGCGACAATTGGAGTTTGCGTTTTTCGGTGCGCTGACTTCGGTTGGCGCATCTTTTTATTTTTATCAAACTTTGGAGGAAAAGAAAATGAAAAAATCAAGAAAAATCGCAATATTTTTACTGTGCCTATGTTTAATTTATGCGAGTATATTTACATTTGCAGCTTGCAAGAATAACGAAACCGGGAAAGATACTAGCGGAGAGCAAAATTCCGAAAACGCAACTGAGGAAGATGCTAGCGTAGAGCAAGGAGGTAATGAGTCAGAAACCGGTTCTAGTGAGCCGAACGACAACAATCAAAATTCCGAGAATGGTGAACAAAACACTGAAAATGAATACGCAAGCAATGATTTACAGTATGAACTTTCAAATGACAAGACTCACTATGTACTTTGCGGTATAGGAGATTGCACTGATACAGATATTGTAATTCCAAGTACGTATAACAATCTCCCTGTTTCTTCTATTCTTAATCAGGCATTTATGGGTTGCACAACTCTTACAAACATAACTATCCCAAATAGCGTTACCTCTATTGGTGACAGTGCGTTCTACAATTGCACAAGCCTTGCAAGCATAACCATTCCCGATAGCGTTACTTCTGTTGGCTATAGGGCGTTCCTAGGTTGCACCAATTTACAGTATAACGAATATGATAATGCATATTACCTTGGCAATGAAAAGAATCCTTACGTTGTATTAGTGGAACCTAAGAGTAGAGACATCACTTCTTGTATTATCCCTAACGGCACGAAGGTTATCTATGAACAAGCATTCCGTAGTTGCACAAGCCTTACAAGCATAACTATCCCCAAAATCGTTACTTCTATTGGTAGATATGCGTTCCAAGATTGCTCAAGCCTTACAAGCTTAACTATTCCTGATGGCATCACTTTTATTGGTGACGATGCATTCATAAATTGCGCGGATTTGCAATACAACAAATATGATAACGCATGTTATCTTGGAAATGAGAATAACCCTTACTTAGCATTAATTAAAGCTACGAGTGCCGATATTGCTTCTTGTGCTATTCATAACGATACAAAAGTTATTTATTACTCTGCGTTCAAAGATTGCGCAAAACTTACAAACATAAATATTCCTGAAAAGGTTATTTCGATTGGTAGGTATGCGTTTGAGAATTGCACAGCTATCGAAGAAATCTATTTTAATGCCAATGCTATGCGTGATTTTGAGTTTAGAAATGGAACTTTCGGTAATGCAGGCAATGACGAAAATGGAATAAAAGTTGTTATTGGTAAAAACGTTACTAGAATTCCTGCGCATCTTTTCGAATCTGACACTGAAACAACCCCATATTCACCTAAAATAACAAGTGTAGAATTCGAAAATAGCAGTATATGCGAAAATATAGGTTTTTCTGCGTTCTCTCGTTGCACAAGCCTTACAAGCATAACCATTCCGAATAGCGTTACTTCTATTGGTAGTTATGCGTTCCAAGATTGCTCAAGTCTCACAAGCGTAACTATTCCCGATAGCGTTACTTCTATTGGTAGTTATGCGTTCCAAGATTGCTCAAGCCTCACAAGCATAACCATTCCGAATGGCGTTACTTCTATTGGTAGGAGTGCGTTCCTTGGTTGCACAAGCCTTACAAGTATAAATATTCCCGATAGCGTTACTTCTATTGGTAGTTATGCGTTCCAAGATTGCTCAAGCCTCACAAGCGTAACTATTCCCGATAGTGTCACTTCCATTGGTGATTGTGCATTTCGTGATTGCTCAAGTCTCACAAGCGTAACTATTCCCGATAGCGTTACTTCTATTGGTGACAGTGCGTTCCAAGATTGCTCAAGCCTCACAAGCATAACCATTCCGAATGGCGTTACTTCTATTGGTAGGAGTGCGTTCCTTGGTTGCACAAGCCTTACAAGTATAACTATTCCAGATAGCGTTACTTCTATTGGTGCTAGAGCGTTCCGCGGTTGCACGAGTCTTACAAGCGTAACTATTCCCGATAGCGTTACTTCTATTGGTAGTTATGCGTTCCAAGATTGCTCAAGCCTTACAACCGTAATCATTCCCGATAGCGTTACTTCTATTGGTATGCGTGCTTTCGAGGGTTGCATAAGCCTTACAAACATAACTATTCCAGATAGTGTCACTTCCATTGGTGATCTTGCATTTCGTGATTGCTCAAGCCTTACAAGTGTAAATATTCCCAATAGCGTTACTTCTATTGGTAGGAATGCGTTCCAAGATTGCTCAAGTCTCACAAGCGTAACTATTCCCGATAGCGTTACCTCTATTGGTGATCTTGCATTTCGTGATTGCTCAAGTCTCACAAGCGTAACTATTCCCGATAGCGTTACCTCTATTGGTGATCTTGCATTTCGTGATTGCTCAAGTCTCACAAGCGTAACTATTCCCGATAGCGTTACTTCTATTGGTGACAGTGCGTTCCTTGGTTGCACCAATTTACAGTATAACGAATATGATAATGCATATTACCTTGGCAATGAAAAGAATCCTTACGTTGTATTAGTGAAACCTAAGAGTAGAGACATCACTTCTTGTATTATCCCTAACGGCACGAAGGTTATCTATGAACAAGCATTCCGTAGTTGCACAAGCCTTACAAACATATTCTACAAAGGTACAAAAAAAGACTGGAATAGCATCTCTTTCGGTTACTATAATAATCTTGAAGATGTCGCTCGTTACTACTACTCCGAAACCGCTCCCACAGAAGAAGGAAGTTTCTGGCATTATGACGAAAATGAAGAGATTGCGATTTGGGAATAATATGATATCCACTGCTCCAGATAATAAAACATTAAAATCATTTTATCGTAATTTAAGGAGAAATCATGGGACGTAAAAAAATAACTTTAGACAACAAAAACTGTACTTTTAGCGACGAGGAATACAAACGTTTAAATAACGAATTGTTAGAACGAATGCGAGGAATCTTCACGCATGGCTTTTCCATTATCTCGATGGTTGGGTTGCTTTGGACAATTACCGCAACTTTAATAGCAAACTATAATCTTAAAGATAATTTGTGTGGCAGTGATGCAACATTCTTTTTTGCCGGACTTGTTGTTTTCCTTTTTGGTGCTCCTTCATTTGTATTATATCCTTTTTCTGTAAAATATCGGGACAATCTCCGTGTGATTGCAAATCTCAGCTCATATATAAAGGTGTTCTTTGAATATCCGCTTTTATTAGGCAAGCATGATACTAACGGAAAGAATGCTCCTCGTATGTCATGGGAAACTATGCATTGTGGCGCAAAATACGGAGTAAAAAAGCTTTTCGGATTTGAATACGGAGCAGCGGCAATTGTTTCCGATATTCTTGCAGCACTCTCTTTCATTTATATCTTATCTCTTGGGCGAGATACAAATGGGTTTATAGCTTTTTTAGTGTTTGGAATTGTTTATTTAATTTTTCTGACTTACACTACAATTATGGTATGCTTAAATTCACGTTCAACCGAACCGCTATTTACATACAACAAAGAATATTTTCTGGTATATCTGTCAGAAGCAACCGAATCTGGCTTTCTATCAAAAGATGAGGCAATTTTTTGCATAAAAAATCAAATAAAAACACTTATGCGTGATTCTTACGTATCCAACAATCTAAGAAAGAGCAAGAGAAAAAACTTATATGATATCTATTTCAATGAGGGGATATCAAAATATAAAAGTTACGTTCGAAAAAATTCTGAATTTCGCTCGATGAATTTTTAAGACTACTACATATCTATTACCTTATTAGAATGAATTCATTCCAGCAAGAAGCCGCCTGTTTGTAGGCGGCTTCTTTCATTTCTTCTCTAAATATTCAAAATTGAAAACTTTATAATGCAAAATTCCGCCAAAAGACACGAACAATTCTACGCAATGGGTTAAGTTAGGCAAAATTAATGACTTGTTTTTTATATTGACATCATCAACTAAATAATGTATAATACCTTTAGTTATTAGTGACATTTTGCCATATAAAAGCGACATATTTCAATGGATTTCTTCGCGCGTGAGATTTATAATAATATTGTAATACAAAAAAACAGGAGAAGTATTATGGCAATTTGCTTTGACAAGGAAACAAAAACCTTCTATCTTGAAGGTAAGAGTACAACCTACGCCTTCTTTATAAACAATTTCGGCTATGCCGAGCATCTTTATTACGGCAGTAAAATTCACCGTGATTATCTGCTCTTCACTCGCTCGGGCAGTACGCAGACGTTCCAGGCTACGCTCCCAGGACTTGACAGGCAGCCGGGATTTAATACGTACAATGCTATGAGCCCCGAAATCACCTTCTTCGGAACGGGTGATTACAGAGAGGCTACCGTTCATCCGAAATTCGAGACGGGTGACCGCCTGACGCAGCTTCATTATCACAGCCACGAAATTCTCGACGAGAAGCCTCGCATTTCCTGTATGCCCTCGCTTGACGGCGGCAAGACTCTCGTTCTTCATCTTTATGACGAGGTCAAGAGCTTCGGCGCAGACCTTTACTATACCGTTTACGACGACTGCGACGTTATCGCAAGGCGCATAGTTTACATAAATAATTCGGATAGTGAAATTGCTATTGAGAGAGCTTATTCGTTCGCTTTTGCTCTTCCCACAGCAGACTACGATATGATTTCCCTCTTCGGTGGTTGGGCTTGCGAAAGACAGCTTGAAAGAACTCCGCTTCACCACGGTGTTTCCTCGGTTGACTCGAAGAGAGGATCCTCTTCTGCCTCGCTCAATCCGTTCGTTGCTATCGTAGGAAAGGACACTAATGAAACGAGCGGCAACGCTTACGGCTTCAACCTTATTTATTCCTCTTCTTACGTGCTTAAGGCAGAGCGCGCGGTGGGCGGCGAGGTTATAGTCTCGGGCGGTATCAACGACTTTGACTTTGAGTGGAAGCTTGGCGCCGGCGAGACGTTTGAGACGCCCGAAGCTGTTATCGCTTATTCTGCCGACGGTATCGGCGGTATGAGCCGTGAGCTTCACGATGCTTACAGAAATCATCTTATAAACAAAAAATACGCACACGCTCCCCGTCCAATTCTTATCAACAACTGGGAGGCCACCTACTTCAAATTCACAACTGAGAAGCTCTCGGCTATCGCTGACGCGGTTGAGGGCACGGGTATTGACACGCTCGTTCTCGACGACGGTTGGTTTGGCAAAAGAGAAGACGATTCTTCCGGACTCGGCGACTGGGTAGTAAACGAACAGAAGCTCGTAGGCGGTCTTGACGCGGTGATAAATCACGTTCACAGCAAGGGTATGAAATTCGGTCTTTGGTTTGAGCCCGAGATGATAAGCGAGGACTCGGACATATTCCGCGCTCATCCCGAATACGCTATCGGAGTACCCGATAGAAAAAGATGCTATTCCAGGCATCAGTTCGTAATGGACCTTACCAACCCCGAGGTCAGAGATTACGTTGTTAACTCGGTTAACGCTATCGTAAGAAATCACGAGATAGACTACGTTAAGTGGGACTTCAACAGAAATATTACCGAGTTCTTCTCACTTGGTCTTGACGCTGAATATCAGTCCGAATTCTCGCACAGATACGCCCTCGGTCTTTACGATATCTGCGAACGCATAGTTAATGGAAATCCCGATGTATTCTTCGAGGGCTGCTCGGGCGGCGGCGCAAGATTCGACCCGGCAATTCTCTACTACTTCCCACAAATATGGGCATCTGACGACTCGGATGCCGAGGAGCGCACACGCATTCAGTACGGAACCTCTCTCGCATACCCACTCTCCGCTATGTCCTGCCACGTATCCGCAGTTCCCAATCACCAGGTAAACAGAATTACGTCATTTGAAACGCGCGGTAACATAGCTCACCTCGGAGCAACCGGCTACGAGCTTGACACTACCGTTTTCACCGATAATGACAGAGCTGCCGTTAAAGCGCAGATTGAGAACTATAAGAAGATGGAGCGTCTCGTTCTTGACGGTGACCTCTACCGCCTTGAGAATCCCTTTGAATCGGATTACTTCGCATTCGCCATAGTTTCTAAGGATAAGTCCCAAGCTCATCTTACCTGCTACCGTTCTCTCGGTCACTGCAATCCCCACGCGCATAGAGTTGTAATGCAGGGACTTGACAAAAACAAGGAATACTATATTCCCGAGCTTAAGATAATCGTTCACGGCTCGACGCTTATGAACGTTGGTCTTACGGTTAACTTCCCCAAGGGAGATTTTCAGACTAAGGTTTATCACTTTGAGGAAAAATAATCATTAAATTTTACTTTAAAATCAAAAATAAAAACGCAGGTTTTTCTCAAAAAAGAGTTAAAACTTGCGTTTTTTGTTTACTTTTATTTACTTTTAGTGCATTTAACGTCTCATAATTAAAAATTAGTTCTTGTTTTACAGCAAAAATTTAGCTTTGACCCGGTATCATTATTAACCATTCGGAAACACTAACAAAAAAACGTTTTCGAGGTGTAAATGGAATTTATAAAAATCATATTAACCTCTTTACTCTCCGTCGTCGCCTTGTTCTTTATCGCAAAAATTATGGGGCATAAGCAGCTGGCACAGCTTGACTTTTTCGACTATATCACGGGGATCACCATAGGCTCAATTGCGGCAGAGCTTGCAATTGATTTGGAGACTCCTTGGAAAGCGCTTGTTGCCATGCTCATATACGGCGCTGTTTCGGTAACGCTCAATATGATAACTCACAAGTTTCCAAAAACGAGAAAATTTATAAACGGAACGCCTACAATAGTTATGAACGACGGCAAAATCTTCCGCAAAAATCTTAAGAAGGCAAAGCTTGATTTAAGCGAATTTATGGTTCTTTGCCGAGAGCAAGGATATTTTGATATGAATGATATCAAAACCGCCATTTTCGAGCAAAACGGAAAGCTAACGGTGTTCCCCGTCAGTACAAGCCGTCCGCTTACAGCCTACGACATTAACCTCAAAGTTAAGCCCGAGCATATCAGTACCGAGCTTATTATGGACGGACGAATTATGGGTGAGAATCTCAAAAGGCGCGGACTTGACGTAAGCTGGCTTGAAAAACAAATCCGCGCGCTCGGTTACCACGGCACGAAGGAAGTTTTTCTCGCACTTTGCGACGAGAGTAACAAGCTTACCGTGTTCGGTTTTGATTAGCACGGCTGAAATCAGAAGTTTATTCCGAAAAGAAACGCAGAGCCCGGAATTTTATGGGACTCTGCGTTTTTAGTATGTTTGTTTATTCGGCTTTGCCGCTTTGTTTATCAGCCAAGTTTTTCTTTAAAAGAACCGGAAATCTGAAAACAAAGATAACGGTGCAAAGCGTTGCGGCGACGGCATCCGCAATAGCTTCGGCGGCATAGACTCCGCTGACTCCGAGAAATTCAGGCAGCAGAAGCGCAAGAGGTACGAGGAGAACGACCTTACGGAGAAGAGCTATGCAAAGAGATACCTTTGCGTCACCGAGAGCAATAAAGGTATTCTGGCAAACACGCTGGAGACCGAATATCGTCATACCCGCAAGGAACAGAGGCATATACGTGCTTACTATCTCGATAAGATATGCGTCGCTCGTAAATATAGAGGCTACAAGACCGGGGAATATTATCATAGCAAGCATTCCTATAAGGTTGAATGAAACACCGATAATGAAGGTGTATTTCAAAGCTTCCTTGACTCTTCCGTGATTACCGTGACCGTAATTGTAGCTGATTATGGGAGAGACTCCCTGCGTGAAGCCCGCAAGAGGAATACTTACTATCTGCATAGCGCTTTGCATTACCGTAAGAGAGCTCACGTATATATCGCCAAAGCCCGAAAGCGTGCCGTTCAGAACGAATCCCACAAGGCTCTCGGTGCTTGCCATAACGAACGGCGAGATGCCCAGGGCGAGCGTTCCGCCAACTATAGAAAAATCGGGCTTGAAGTTGCGAAGCTTTAAGCGAAGAGATGCCTTTTTGCTTACAAGAAAGGCGAAAACAAAGCACGCCGAAGCAACCTGGGAAATTACAGTTGCCACCGCAGCACCCTTGACGCCCATACCGAACGCATATATAAAAATCGGGTCAAGCACTGTATTGAGAAGCGCTCCTATAATTACCGAAACCATAGCGACGATAGGTCTTCCCTGCACGCTTATAAAAGCGTTCATTCCCGTCGCAATCATAACGAAGAACGTACCGAGAAGATAAATATCGAGGTATTCCTTTGCGTAGGTCAGCGTAACGTCTGACGCGCCTGCAAATTTCAGAAGCGGTGTCATAAAGGCGTACGACAAGCTCATGCAAAGAGCGGTGAATATTATTATCAAAACAAATCCGTTACCTAAAATATGCTCGGAGCGCTCTCGGTTTCCACGTCCGAGCGCTATGGCGGCAAGAGGTCCTGCTCCGCCGGCTACGATATTCGCAAACGCCGCAACGAGCATAACCACAGTACCTGCAACGCCTACCCCCGCAAGCGCATCCTTACCTATAACGTCTATATGACCTATATAAATTCTGTCAACCACACCGTAAAGCAAATTGACGAGTTGCGCAAAAACAGTGGGCAACGCCATTTTGAATATCAATGGGAGTATCGGAGACGTGCCGAGAAGTTCATCGGAATTTCTTTTCATCTTTATATCTTAAATTTCCTTTATCAGCTTATAGGGTTGCGAAATTACGCTCCCGTAACAAGCGTTATTATAGCAAAAAATCTCCGATTTGTCAATCGGAAATTAAAGTAAACCGATAGTGTCCTTATCAGTCACATTCAAGTCCTGCGAAGAAATCATCGTAGGTGCAATTATATATTTTCTTCAAATTTACAAGAACGCTGATTTTTATGTTAAGCTCACCGCACTCGTACTTTTCATAAGTGCTTAGGCAAGAGGGAATAATATGAACTCGTTTTAGAAAGGCAAATTTCCAGCAATACATCGGTAAAAATCCTTATAATATCCCTATATTATCTCAAATTTTAACCTCGTCTTACAGGAAATTTGCTCTTTCTAAAATTTCTCTAAACCCTCGAGCCTTAATTTTAAGATGATTTTGGTGCTTGGCACTCGCAGCCAAGTACGACCTTGCAAGAGTGATAAGTGCCGAAAGCACTAAAAATTCAGGCTTGAGGGCGAGTTCGTATTATTCCCTCTTGCCTATATATCACTTCCGCGTCGCTGGAGCTCAGCACAAAGCTTTTCCTGCGGATAAACCCGCATCTAAACGAAGCTTTTTTAAATTTTGCCCCATATTCCTATCACGTCTTAATTTTTGTTCCATAACTATTCTCCTTAATTTTTAATTGTTGTAACTTGAGGGCATTTTATTAAAGGATACCACGGTCAAAAAAGATATTTCGGGGAGTTTTCGTATGGACTCGAACCCACGCGTCTTAATCACGGCATAGCCGTGGATATCATCAAAACGGAGTTTTGTATATCACCAAGGCGTGAGCCTTGTATATCATCATTGCGAAAGAGGATACAGCCTACGGCAGATGATATACACCTTCGGTGATGAGATACACGCTAACGCGTGATGATATGCCATTGCTTTCGCAATGGATAAAAAAATTCGACAAGTCAAAACTTGTCGATTTTTTGGCAGGGGTAGCAAGATTCGAACTTACGATGAGGGAGTCAAAGTCCCTTGCCTTGCCGCTTGGCGATACCCCTATGTATTTAAGCAACGGGTAGATTATATCATAAAAATTTACTTGTGTCAATAGGAGAAATTAAAAGTTTTGAAAGTTCAAATTTTGTTTTTTAGGTGTTGTACTTATCTTGGAATTACGAAAGCAGTTGAAATATTCGTAGATTTGTGATATAGTGGAGTAAAGAATGTTTAACAGATAGAAGAGGTGAGCAAATGAAATATTCGTCAACAAATCGGTTTGAAGATTTTGAGTTTCATGATTCTATGCTATCATTGGTGTCATGGGATAACTCGCGTTTGGTCATCGCAGCAAAGCACCTAAACGTGCACAAAGACGCAGCGCCAAACAATGCCGGAGCAGATATGGAGATATCCGAAGCCCGCATTACATTCTACGAAGCTCTAGTAAAAGAATTCGAGCCGGGGCGTGCGTGGAAAAGAGACGAGAGCGGCAATTCATATACCGATGATCCTTTAATTATTCACAACGGAAAAGCTGCGCACGATATGTTTGAAAATGAATTACGCAATTCCATTACAGTTATTGGATTTACATCTGACAACGGATTGTATGAGCTTGGTGCGGTTGGCATTGATCCTTATTTTTCTGTTCGTTTTACTTTTTCCAAATTTGAAGTAGAATGGGATGATTATCGTGAAAAAGCATGGTACGAATTGCATAGACAGTATAAAAAAACGATTACTCTCGCAACTGAAAACGATAATATTGAGCTTGACGCTCACATATTGACTTAAGAAAGGCGGTGAGGCAATGTTTGGAGCAATATACGGAGACGTAATCGGCTCGTACTATGAAGTTCATTGTACAAAGAATTACAATTTTGAATTCAACAAAGACAGTTATTTCACAGATGACAGTGTTTTAATTGCAGCAGTATGTAAATCAATACTTAATAATCCCACTGAAATATCAAAATGGAATCTTCACGCCCGTTCCAAAGAATACGCCTCACACTATCGCCAATATTATTCGTACCATCCTCACGCCGGATTTGGGAATATGTTTGCCGCTTGGGCAAAAGATCCGTATGCAAGTAATGGGCACAGTTATGCCAACGGCGCATCTATGCGAGTCATTCCAATCGGATATGCATACGACACATTGGAGCAAACACTCCTGCAAGTAAAATCAAGTTGTATTCCTACTCATAATCATCGGGAAGCAATCAAAGGCGCGCAAGCGGTTGCTGCGGCAATTTTTTTAGCGCGAAACGGAGAGGATAAGGAGCAAATTAAAGCATATTTAGAAAAAACATTTAAATATAAGCTATCAACCCCTCTCACCACAATTAAAGAAAACCACGTGTTCGATAGCCGTACATCCTATAGCGTTCCACCTGCGATTATTGCGTTCTTGGAATCGACAGATTATGAAAGTGCAATCAGAAATGCAATTTCCCTCGGTGGTGATGCAGATACACAAGCGTGCATAGCGGGGGGTATCGCAGAAGCTTATTACAAAGAAATCCCCGAACATATCAAGCGCTTTTGCGATAACAGAATTGACAGTTCTATCAAATCCGTCGTGAAAGAATTTAAACAAAAGTATTTCATTAGATAGATTTTTGTTTACAAGCATGGCGTTAAAAGTTCTGTAGAACGCGGATACTTTTAACTCCCATCATCGCCAAGGGAAATGTGCATCATCACGAGAAAATCCGTGCATCTAACTCGGCCACACACTACTGTATCTAAATTTGGCACACATCACAACAAAAGCACCCACTGAAAATGGGTGATGTTCTTAGCTGAGAATTTGTATTTTGACAAAAGTGCAAGCATCGCATTTGACTAGTCGAATGCATTATGGGCTAAGCCCCACCCCTTATAACAACAGAAAGAGATAACAAATCGGTTTGTAGTCGAAATGTTATCTCTTTTTTCTGCTCGTTTTAGTTTAGAGTTATGAGGCTCGCAAAGCCCGCATTCGCGGGATTTTATGCTCGCCGTTATGAATTTGCTACACAAATGTTATGATATGATTGCCCATTGAACCTTAAACTTGGCGAAGCCAATCATAACAATGCGAAGCATTTCATAACTCATAACTTGCCGGCAATGGCAATCATAACTTAGCGTGATTTGTCCGCTAAGGACAGCACGCTAATGGTGGGTGCTCTTTTTTTGACCGTGGTATCGGTGACTCGTTTATCGTTCGCAAAGCGAACATAACCGTAAGAGAACCTTTAATTTCACTTTATAAACGCAACCGCAAGAGCTATCCTCAATGCCTGAGGAGCGAGAGAGGATATTATACCGAACTCATTTATGGTATGCACGCTTCCGCCGAGTACTCCGAGCGCATCTACCGAGGGTATTCCGGCAGAAGATGCGAAAGCCGCATCGGTTCCGCCAAGGCTTTCGCACGGAGTCAACTCTCCGAGTCCCGCCTCGCGCCATATATCGTTCATTTTATTTGCAAGCGTTAGGTTTTTATCCGACCACTCCATAGCAGGTCTTACTCTCGGCAAAACAGCCGTGCAGGTGCAACCGGGCACCTTGATATCGTTGCAAAGCTCTTCCACGTATTTTCTGAATTCGTCAAGCTCTGACATCTTTGCAAATCTGACGTTCGCCAGAAATTTGCACTCATCGGGAACGATATTATGAACAGTTCCTCCGTTTATTACAGTGCAGGAAACGGTAAGTCCCTCGTTATTCTTGAATTTTTCAAGCTCAATTATTTTATAAGCCGCCTCGGCAATCGCATTTGAGCCCTGTACGGCGCAAGCAGCAGCGTGAGCCGTTACGCCCTTGAGGGTAAACTCAAAGGTAGCTATTCCTTTTCTTCCTATAACGATTTTATCCTTCTTGCCATCCTCTAAATTCAAAAATGCAATAGAGCCCTTGGCATCCTCGCAGATATAGTTTATCGTAGCGTCATTACTGTATTTTCCGCCGCCCTCTTCGTCACTTTGCAGATACATAATTACGGGTCGTGACGTGAAGCCGCATTCACGAAGAGCATCCATAGCCAAGAAGCCGGCAACTATACCGCCCTTGCAATCGGTAACACCGGGGCCGTATATTTTATCGCCCTCTATTTTTACAGCGGGATAACCGAAGGCTCCTATGCGATGCACCGTATCCATATGTCCCGATAACGCAATAGGCTCTGCTGTGGAATCCTTATTCATAGTGATTTTAACAACGTCGCCCGCACGCTCTTGTGGGAATATCTCCACGTGCCAGCCGCGCTCTTCTGCCATTGATATGAAGTATTTTCCAACAGAGTCAACGCCCATTTTACTGCTCGTCGGACTCTCTATCTCGCAGACCTCTTTCCATATTTCAAGGTATTTATCCTTAAGCTCTTCTATTTTTTTGATAAGCTTGTCTTTCATAATTCAACGTAACCTTTCTTTAAGTTGGGGTGAAAATCAGTATTCCGCTACTATTGAGGTATGACAGTTCAGCTCCGCAACGGTGAAGTGAATTTCATCACCCTGCTTCTCGAACTCTATTTTCTCACCGGTTACTCCGTAATACAGGCGCTTGACGTTTTCCTTAACATTAAGAGAGACCTTCACGTTATATACGGGCATAATGTCCTCTATAATTTCAGCTACTCCGCGCTTTACGGGAACGGCATACGTCATATTGATGCAGTATCTCTTTTTATCAGGCTGTGAAATCATAGTGCATCTTCCCTGCGAGCCAAGGCCGCTGACCTTAAGCGCTCCGCCAAAATAGACAAGTTTAAGAGCCTTAAGGAAATACTCTCTGTGATAAAGCGAGCCGTACGTGTTGTATTCGCTTGCGAGAGGGTGGGAGAGATACACCACGTTTTTATATTTTGCGATTGCGGGATAACGTTTTGCATTCTTATCGTGAGGCGTGTTCTTGTGGCCGCAGAAATGACCGTTTGTACGACTGAAATAAGGTGTAAGAAGCTCGGCAAATACCTCAGCTCCGCATACCTCCGCTCTATGACCCGGCAGATTGCAGAGCATAGGTGCGTTCGGAATATTTTCTTCCTTTTTAAGAGACACTATATAATCGCAGTCATACTTGGCTGCTCCTACGTATTCAAGCCCCATATCAAGAATGAATTTTCCGTCCTTAACAAGCGAATCAGCCACCGCAACGACTTTTCCGCCCTGCTCTACGTATGAGCGCAAGGCAGAGGCTGCAGCTTCGTCAAGAAGCGAGCCCTCGGGAATTATTACGGTATCGAAATCGGAGAAATTATTATCCGCTACGATTCCGAAATCTATCTGATTTTGCAGGAGTATATTTGATACGCCCGAATTGACGTCTGACTTCATCGAGCAATAAAGACCGAGATTTACAACGGGCTCTCCGCCATAACAGAAAGGCGATATTTTCTCAAGATAGTCGTATGCGTAGCCTATATTCTCATAGGTTTGCATCTCCATCTCACCGTCCGGGTGCATATGGTCTCCAATAGACGCTCCCGCTCCGTAAAGCGCCATAGTAGCAACCTCGTATTTAAGAGCTTCTTTAGTCTTGAAGCCTCCGAATTCTCCCCATGCAAGATGGAATTTACCCGTCATTCCGAGATAAGCCTTGCCGCTGTTCGCAAAGAACTTTGCCCTTACCGGCAGCTTATCGTATCCGCCCCACGCAGTAGGCAAATCCTCCATCTCAAAATGAGTCTGTAGGGAGTGATATCTCGTCTTATACTGATGCGCTCCTCCGCTATTGAAGAATATGGTCGCATCGGGGTGATATTTTTTCAAAATGGCAGTGCATTTTTCCATAAATGCGCGGCGCTTGATTATGAAATATTCTCTTGCATCTCTGTCACTTGAGAGACTGAAGCCCATATCGAGCATTCCCTTTTTACAGCTCTCGCAGTAGCACACGTCATTTACAATGCATATATCAAAGAAAAGACCGTCTATCTTATCGTATCGACGGCAAACCTCTTCGGTAATCTCATAGATATGCTCGGCATACGCGCCTCCGTCGTTAAGACATAGAGTATGCCAACAGCAGTGATTCCTAGGCTGATCGAGCGCCTTTGAATCATCAAGACCTCCGACGGTCATAAACCTTCCGTCTTTTGAAACCGAGCGCCACTCGGGATGCTTCAGGGCATCGGCGTGAGACCAGCCCGCAGTTATGTATATAGGAGCGCGCACACCGATTTCGTGAGCCGCATCAAGCATTGCTCCCGTAAGGTCGAAATCAAGGTGCGGGTGCATTGTTCCTACCTTTGTCGGATAATAGCATACACCGTGATGGCACTTCGCAAAAATTGTAATACTGTCAAGATTTCCAAGCTTAAGGGCTTTTTGGAAATTCTCCTTTGAAAATCTTGAGCCTATACCCTCGATATCGGGTGAGGTGTGAAAATCAAGGTGCGTTTGTCTTGTTGGAAATTTGTCGTTTATATTCATACTAAAATCCTACCTTTTCATCATTCGATTGATTTTTTCGGCAAACTGTCAAACCCAAGTAAAGTTTAACATAGCTTAAAATTAAAGTCAATATGCTAAATTTATTTTCTACTTTAGTATTGTAAAGCAAAAAAGTTTGTGCTATACTGTTATATATCTATACTGGACACACAGGAAAACAAGATTTCTTGGCAGTAATATATTACGAGGTGCTTTATGAGAATAGTTATAAAAATCGGAACTTCAAATATAACTTACAGCACGGGCTGCCTTAACTTAAGACACGTTGAAAAGCTCGTTAAGGTTATTTCGGATATAAAGAACGCGGGGCACGAGGTTATACTCGTTTCCTCGGGAGCTATCGCTATGGGTACGGGCAAGCTCAATCTTGCCTCTCGCCCCTCTGAAATTGCGGGCAAGCAAGCGTGCGCTGCGGTCGGTCAATGCGAGCTTATGTACACATACGACAGACTTTTTGGTGAATATAATCACACGGTAGCGCAGATTCTTCTGACCGCGCCCGACCTTGCGAATGATGAAAGATGCCAAAAATTCAAGGCAACCGTGGCAAAGCTCCTCGACTTCAAGGCGCTTCCCATAATAAACGAAAACGACACGGTAGCAACAGAGGAAATTGAATTCGGTGACAACGACACGCTTGCGGCAAAGGTTGCGGTAAGCGTAGGTGCAGAGCTTCTCGTTCTTCTCTCGGATATTGACGGACTCTATACGGCAGACCCGAGGAAAGACGCCTCGGCATCTCTTATTCCCGAGGTGCATAAGCTTGACGACGAAATTATGGCTCTCGGCTCCGGCGCAGGCTCGGCGCACGGCACGGGCGGTATGATTACCAAGCTACGCGCGGCAAAAATAGCAACCGCCTCAGGCTGCGATATGATAATAATGAACGGTGACGCCCCTGAAAAGCTATACAGCGTAACAGACGGAGAGCCGATAGGCACACGCTTTTTCGCAACCGACAATTAATTGGAGATTTTTATGGAAAACTTAAGTTCAACGGCTTTACTTTGCAAAAGCGCAAAGGCTGCCGTAAACAAAATTTCGGCTATAGGTGACAAGAAAATAAACGCCGCTCTTTTTGAAATGGCAAACGCTATTGAGGCGAGCAGAGATAGCATACTTGCCGCAAATGAAATTGACATCGAACGCGCGCAAGGTGTTATTTCAGAGGTTATGATAGACAGACTTCGCCTAACCAAAGAAAGAATATCCTCTATGGCTGACGGTATTCGCGCGATAGCTGCTCTTCCCTCGCCTCTCGGCATTACCCTCGAAGAAAAGACTCGCCCGAACGGACTCGTTATTGAAAAGATAAGCGTTCCTATGGGCGTTATAGCGATAATATATGAAAGCAGGCCTAACGTTACCTCCGATGCTGCAGCTCTTTCGCTAAAAAGCGGAAACGTTTGTATTCTGCGAGGAGGCAAGGAAGCATACAATTCCTCGCTCGCTATCGTCACCGCTATGAAGTCGGGACTAAAAAAAGTGGGTATAACCGAGGACGCTATAAATCTCGTAAGCGACACGACCAGAGCGAGCGCTACAGAGCTTATGCGAGCTTCGGGGTACGTAGATTTGCTTATTCCTCGCGGCGGAGCGGGACTTATCAGAGCGTGCGTCGAGAACTCGACCGTCCCCTGCCTTGAAACCGGAACGGGTATATGCCACGTTTACGTTGACAAAGATGCGGATATACAAAAGGCACTTTCAATTATAGAAAACGCAAAGACTTCACGCCCCTCGGTATGCAACGCTGCGGAGGTTTGCCTTGTTGATAAGCAAATAGCGGAAAGCTTTCTTCCTCTTCTCAAAGAGACTCTCGTCGATAAAAGAGCTGCGGAGGGAAAGACGCCTGTTTGCTTAAAGCTATGCGAAGAGTCTATAAAAATCATTGACGGCGAGAGAGCCTGCAGCGAGGATTTCGATACCGAATTTTTGGACTATATTCTTGCGGTAAAGGTGGTTCATTCTGCAGACGAGGCTATAGAGCATATAGCAAGTCACTCAACGCATCACAGCGAGGCTATCATCACCGAAAACAAGGAAACCGCAAAAAAATTCGTCTCCTCGGTTGACAGCGCCGCAGTATATATAAACGCATCTACGAGATTTACCGACGGCGGAGAGTTCGGACTTGGGTGCGAAATGGGTATATCTACTCAAAAAATGCACGCAAGAGGTCCTCTCGGTATAAGAGAGCTCACGACCTACAAATACGTTATCACGGGAGACGGACAGATACGATAAACGATACGTAAAACCGTACGAAACACAGAAAGAAGTATTCAAATGAACGTTGGATTTATAGGAGCAGGCAATATGGGCGGCGCTCTGGCGCGCGCTATTTCCAAAGATTTGGAAACTGTTGTTTACATTTACGACAAAAATGAAGAAAAATCGTCAGCGCTTGCAGAAATAACCGGGGGGTTCTCTTCAACCTTTGGAGAGGTGATAGAAAAATCAGATTTTCTTTTTCTCGGGGTGAAGCCCAACATTATCGCACAGATATGCGAAGCGATAGGGAAAGAGTGCCGGAAGGATACCGTAATCGTATCTATGGCGGCAGGCGTAAAAATTTTAAAAATTGAGGAATCACTCGGGGCAAGGCTCCCCATGATACGGATTATGCCTAACACTCCGGTGGCGGTTGGCGAGGGACTTACCGCTTACTCGAAAAACGACCTCGTTACATCTGACACCGAAGAAGCATTTAAGAAAATTATGAGCCTCACGGGAACACTCGTCCACGTGGAAGAGAGCGAAATAGATGCATTCTGCGCTATTGCGGGCTGCGGACCGGCTTATGCTTATATGTTTATTGAAGCACTTGCAAAGGGTAGTGAGGCTTGCGGAATTCCCCGTGACCGTGCTATTTTCTATGCTTCAAAAATGATAAGAGGCTCGGCAATTATGGCACTTGAGAGCGGCATAGACCCGAAAACGCTACGTGAGAACGTATGCTCACCCGGCGGCGCTACTATTGAGGGCGTCAAGTTGCTCGAAAAATGCGGCTTCTCCGATAGCGTATCATCTGCAATCGACGCGGCGTATAAACGTACGCTTGAGCTTGGCAAATGAAATAAAAGGCAAACAGTGCTTTTTCAGCAATAAAACACACAAACAATACGGAACGCATCTATAATTTCGCTGTTTAAGATAAAAATAGCAAGAGGCTTAAGCGCGTTATCTTTAACGTAGAACACGCTTAAGCCTCTTGCTATTTTTTCGTTTGCTCATTCTCGGTATCTTCCTCTTCATCATTTGCACCGAGTCCCAGTATAAAATCCGCGCTTACGTCATAATATTGGCATAACGTTATAAGATGATGAAGCGGCAGCTCGTTAGCTCCTCGCTCATATCTTGCGTACATAGTTTGCGACGTTCCCAAAATCTCTGCGATTTCAGCTTGAGTTTTATCGTGGTCCTCGCGCAAATCCCGAATTTTCTTGACGTACTTCATATAGTCACCACGCAAATTCATAGTATAAGTACATTATACCAAGTAAATATGTTTACTAACGCATTTAGTAAATATTTTTACTAAAGAAGCGCTTTTATCAACGATTTAAGTCACAAAACATGAAATATTTATACTAAAACAAATACAAATCATTGACACCGGGCGATTATTTTGCTAAAATTATCATATAACAATTATAAATCAGAGGTGCGCTATGAAAAAACATTTAATTTCCGTTCAATCGGGAGACTGGTACGAAGAGAGTAACGATGATGCAAGCATGAAATATGCCGCGGAGTGCGGAGTAGAAGCTTTGGACTTTAACATCGACCACATAATGAACACTAAAAGCTATGCGGAGGGAACGGCTCATTACGAGCTTTGCGATAAGTCCACCGAGGAGTTCGTTCAGCACTTTGCGCCTCTCAAGGCGGCAAGCGAAAAATACGGCGTCGCATTTTCTCAGATGCACGCTCCCTTCCCTATCTACTTCCCCGGTCAAGACGACGTAAACGATTACATAGTTGAGATGCTCAAAAAGGTTATAGCAACCTGCGGATACGTTAACTGCCCCGCTCTCGTTATTCACCCTTACGTTTATGCGAACGATGAAGAAGCTGTCAAAATAAATTTTGAAATTTATAAAAAACTCATTCCCGCGGCAAAAGAGCATAAGGTTAAGATTTGCCTTGAGAATCTCTTTAAGGGGCACAAGGAATGCATATTCTCAAACGTAAGAGATGCCGTCGAGATGATTGACATGCTTAACGAAGAGGCAGGCGGAGACGTATTCGGCTTCTGCTTAGACCTCGGTCACGCTAATTTTTTGAGACGCGACGTAAGAGAATTCGTGAGAGTTCTCGGAAAAAGGCTCACCGTTCTCCACATCCACGATAACAACGGCAACGGCGACTCTCACCTTATTCCCTTTACGCAAACGGATAACTGGGGCACGAAGTACACGACGGATTGGGAGGGCTTTATAGCAGGACTGCGTGACATCGGATACGAGGGTAACCTCTCATTCGAAACCTTCCGTGGCTTGAAGCTTATACCAAAGGACGCGCAAAAAGAGGCTCTCTGCCTTATCACTGCGATAGGCAGATATTTAAGACGCCGTATTGAAGAGTAATAATAAATAAAAGCTGCTTCGTTAAAGCTCGGATATCCGAATTTGACGAAACAGTTTTTTTTTGAAAAGTATATTGACATTTTGATATCATTATGATATCATAAATATACCAACATAAATTGGAAAAATCAGATTTTACAGGAGAAATTTATTATGACAGAAAAGATTCTAGAAAACAAGAAGAACGGTATGTTTGTGCTTCTCGTTGACCTTGCGGCTCTCGTTGCGGCTCTCGCAATTACTATTCTCGGCGGCATCCGTCTTGATTCGGGAGATCAGGTGTTTGGCGCTGTACTTTTGGTTATAGGACTGATTGGATTGTCTGTCGGCTGGATTCCCCTCTGCGGACTTCGAATCCTCAAGCCCCAGGAAGCTCTCGTTCTCACCCTTTTCGGTAATTACATAGGCACTATCAAGGGCGAGGGATTTTATGCGGTTAACCCCTTCTGCTCGTCGGTAAACCCTGCAGCAAAGACCAAGCTCAATCAGAGCGGAGACGTAAATACTATTGAAAATCCCCTTACCGCTGCTACAGCAGGCACTGTAACACTCGTTGATAAGAAAATCTCCCTTAAGATAATGACTCTTAACAACAACCGCCAGAAAATCAACGACTGCCTCGGTAACCCCGTTGAAATTGGTATTGCTGTAACCTGGAGAATAGTTGACACGGCTAAGGCTGTTTTCAACGTTGATAACTACAAGGAGTTCCTTTCTCTTCAGTGCGACGCATCTCTTCGAAATATCGTAAGACTTTATCCTTACGACGTTGCTCCCGGCATTGACACCACAGGCGACGGTATTGCAGACGACGGAAGTCTCCGCGGCTCGAGCGACATTGTTGCTTCCCGAATCAGAGACGAAATTCAAATCAAGGTTGAAGAAGCGGGTATAGAGATACTCGAAGCGAGAATCACCTATCTTGCTTACGCTACCGAAATCGCTGCGGTAATGCTCCAGCGTCAGCAGGCATCGGCTATTATAGACGCAAGAAAAATGATAGTTGACGGAGCTGTCGGTATGGTTGAAATGGCTCTTGAAAGACTCGCGCAGAACGACACGGTTGTTCTCGACGAGGAAAGAAAGGCGGCTATGGTCTCAAATCTTCTCGTCGTTCTCTGCGGAAATAAGGATGCCCAGCCCATAGTAAACTCGGGAAGTCTTTACTGATATGCAGAAAAACGAAAAGAAGCAGGTTCCGCTAAGATTAAATAAGGAGCTTTTTGACAGTCTTTCAGCTTGGGCTGAAGATGATTTTCGTTCTCTCAACGGACAGATAGAGTATCTTCTTACCGAGTGCGTCAAGGTGCGGAAGAAGAGCGGAAGAAACACTCCTAAAAGCTTTAAAGAAGAAAATTAAACCTAATAAAAGCAAATTATTGTTTATAAAATCAAAAAATCAGCCGATTTATATTTCGGCTGATTTTTACTTTGTCGTTTTTTATTTAAGAAAAATTTGTATGTAGAATGTCGAAAGTATAAAAATTTTAATATTTGACAACTTAGAGTCCCATGTCTTTTATACTCTCTTATGCTTTCTATACTGTAAGGGAGACATTTCGAATTGCTTTTTAAAGACGGTTGAGAAATAGTCCGCGGAGGAAAAACCCGAAGCAAAGGATATATACCTTACCGAATACTCGGTCGTGCATAAAAGTTCCTTAGAGTAATTCAAACGGCAAATCCGTATTTCCTCGGCTACGCCGTGCCCCGTCACCACGCTGAAAAGATGCTTAAGATATGACTCACTTATATGGCAATGCTTTGCCACATCTCTTGCGGTAATGGGACTTTCGAAGCTTTTCGCAATATAATCACACGCTTTCAGAACATAGTCGTTGGCTTCGCGACGAACGGTGTCAAGTAAGTCTGGAATCTCGCTTTCTAGAGTAACGTAGCGTTCCAGCATATTGCCCAGTATCTTGATAGCCGTCATTACTGTTTCTTCATTATCCGCCTTTAAAAGCGCACTATCGCGAAGCGCCATAAATCTTTTATACGAAAGACCTATGCGACGACTTAACGCCATATAAGTGCATTCGTGAAGATTTCCTAAAAAACCTACCGCAGATACCATGCAAACCAGACGATCGCCGCATTTTATCGGCATAACATACTCGCTCACTCCGCAAAAGCAAGTGCTTTTTACAACGCCCTCGCCAGAAAGCACCTTATTCACAAAATCCTCTTTTAGATTTACGCAACGCTTGTGCAACTTTTTATTCTCCTTTATTTTCAGGCAATAGGGATTCGTATGCCACTTACCCGTTTGACGAAGTGATGAGAGCGTAGTCTTCGAAAGTAATCTGCATTCATCATAGATCACGATATCCAGCCCGAGTTGATTTTCAAGTAAATCGATATAATCTCTTATAATTTCAAGCGTTCCCGTTTTCATTCACCCCTTTTTCAAAGTAATATAGCACAAAATCAAAGTTTTTTTCTTTATTATAGTGCTATAATGGAGAAAAGTCAATAATTTCTTTGAAAACATCTTTTAAATTGTTTGGAGGTGCATTGTGGAAAAGCTTTGGATAGACGCTGTGGATTTTGACGACTACGGAGGTTTCATATTAGAGACACAGTTCATTCGAGAAATGGGACAGCCTTACCTTATGGCAAACGGTGTGGGAGAAGCAGTAAGCCCCGCAGAAGCTTCGTTTACCGTAAAAGGCGGCGGAACGTATCGCTTTTTCATAAGAACGAAAAACTGGTGCGCGGAACATAATCCCGACGGCCTTGTTCTTGAGGTTGATGGTATGAAGTCAAGGCACGTTTGCTCGGAAATGCGCGTTAACGGTTGGTATTTTGAAATAGGCGCTGATTTTATACTAACCCCCGGAAAGCATACGTTGAAGATATACGACACTAAGGGCTGGTTTGCGAGATTTTCGTGCGTGGTAATAACCAACGATTATGATTTTATGCCGTCAAGAGAGCTGAAGGCTTTAGAGAGACAGCGTAATGAAATTAAAGGACTTGCGTTGGAGGTGTCCGACAAGGGCAGCTTTGATTTAATAGTCGTAGGCGCAGGAGTTGGCGGTATCGTTGCGGCAATAACAGCGGCAAGATACGGCTTAAAAACAGCTCTTATAAATGACAGACCGAAGCTCGGCGGTAACGCTGCGGAGGAATCGAACGTTGTTCTTGAGGGCGCAGCTCACCGTGGTTATCACGAGATGGGCGTAGTTTTTGAGATTAAAAATTACAAGCACGCACATAATACGAGCTGGTCTTCCGCATTTGAAAAATTCACCTCGCAAGAAGAAAATCTTGAAGTATTTTCCGATATGCTCCTTATAGATGCGGTAACGAATAATAACTCAATTACCGAAATTTTCACACTTGACACGCACAGCCTTGCACAGTACAAATTCTCTGCTGACACATTCGTTGACGGCACGGGAGACGGCTGGCTCGGATATTATGCGGGAGCCGCATACCGAATAGGCAGAGAGGCAAAATTCCAGCATAACGAATCCTTTGCTCCCGATGCCGCTGACGGTAATACGATGAGCGGCTCTGCAACCGGAGTTGACACTGATGTAAACAAGGCTATATTCGGCTATCTCGCAGAAGAGACCGCAGAAGCGGTAGATTTTAAAGCGCCTGATTGGGCATTTAAGCTCCCCGAGGGAGAGATGCTCGGCAGAGTTCCTTCGAGATTAGAGCGCGGTGAATGGTGGCTTGAAATGCCAAACGATTATGACGACCTTTTCGAAAACGAGTACGTCAGAGATTCAATGCTCCGAATGGCAGTAGGCTATTTTGACTGGATGAAAAACTCCTGGAGCGAGCGTGAGAAGGCAAAAAGCTTCAGGCTCAAATCACTCGGCACGTATAACGCAAAGAGAGAGTCCAGAAGACTTATCGGAGATTATATTCTTACGGAAAACGACTACGTAGAAAATCAAAGCTACTTTGATTCTATATCCTATTGCGGCTGGAATATTGACGTTCACCACGTTTGCGGAATTTTCTCGGGAGTTGAGGGGAAATTCACCGCAAATAAAAAGATACCGATAACACCTATTCCCTTTGGAACTCTTTATTCCAAAAATATTAACAACTTAATGATGGTAGGACGCTGCATCAGTGCAACTCATATAGGACTTGGTCCCGTAAGAGTTCAACTTACCACGGGGACTATGGGTCAAGCGGTTTCCACCGCAGCATATCTTTGCAAAAAATACGGCAAAAATCCGCGTGCTATAAGAAACGAGCATATAGGTGAATTGCAACAGCTTCTTATAAAGGACGGCTTATACATACCCGGTGTTTGCCACAACGACCCCAACGACCTCGCAAAAGGTGCACGGGTATCCGCAACCTCACACGCCCCCGGCGGTGAGCCGAGCAACGTCATAAACGGCAAGATATGGAAAAAGGACGGAAGTGATTACGCCTGGATATCAAGTGGCGATTTGCCCGAGAGCATAACGCTTGAATTTGACGCTCCCAGAACAGTCAGTCAGGTCCGTCTCACATTTGACACTCCATTTAATAAATACAAATACGGTTATATGGAGCAGCCCTTGCCAAAAGAACTTGTTACCGATTTCTCGCTCTCTTTGCTTAAAAACGGTAAATGGACAGAAGTTAAATTGGTAAATGGCAATATTCAAAGACTCGCAGTTCTCAATATTGAACCGACAGTTGCAAAGGCAATAAAAATCACTGTTTTGAAAACATTTGATTGTAAAAACGCTGTAATATCCGAAATACGCGCTTATTGATTGCTAGAGTAAATAAAAAAGGGACACCTCAGTGTGTCCCTTTGGCTTTTTGAAGAGCGGAATAAACACTCCTAAAAGCTTTGAAAAAGAAAATTAAACCTAATAAAAGCAAATTATTGTTTACAAAATCAAAAATCAGCCGATTTATATTTCGGCTGATTTTTCTTTTGTCGCTTTTTCTTTTATAAGATAATACACATAATAGAACGCTGAAATGTATATTATAAACAGCGCTACGACTATCAATGGATAAAGTACCGCGTTTCCGCCCACGAGATTATAAATAATATCGTAAGGAGTTCCGTCACCCTTCATAAGAAACATATAGTTATACGGTATAAGTACGTTTGCGGTATACGCCATAATACAGAAGCTTAACAGTATTGAAAAGCTAATGATTATATTTTTTCTTTTCATACTTTCCATTCCGGAGATAACTATGTAAAGCGAAGCAAATCCCGAAATGGAGTGCGTTATTCCCGAAACCACGTTATCGAACGAAAGAACGGGATAGGAGCTGTAATTATTTCCGGCAAGATAAGTTCCCATAACAGCGCCCAGTATTCCGAAAATGAATACGAAATCAAGCGCCGCCTCCTTGAGTCTTCCCTTTGAGAATGCTGCAAGCGGAATCGTTATCAACTGAATACTGCAAAGGAAAAGCGGAAGCGAGTATATCCAATCCAGAGGGTCATTAGCCCTGATGCAAAGAAGAACTATTTTGAAAAGCTCAAACGAGTCGATAAGTATTGCAGACCATATAAGAACCTTGTTCTTTGCTTTATCATCCTTATGCCTGTTTTCCATGCCGAAGTATATTGCGAGCGTTACCATAATTACCATAAGAGCGGTAACGAATGCTATATGCTGCCAGGAAAAATATCCCTCTGCATCTCTTTGGTATCCGCCAAAGCCAAAAAATTCCTTCATAATAATCTCCATTCCGTTTCAGCGGGCGTAAATAATCACACGCTCTAAAATCATACATCGGTTACTTTCACACTACCGCTTATTGCTTTTGGAAAATTATATCAAAAAAGAGAGCATTTGTATATAGAATGTCGGGAAATATAATAATATTTAATATTTGGTTGAAATATCGTATAAAGTTTGATATAATTATTACGAAATTTTACGTTTAGGAGATGCAAAATGAAGCTTTTAATGAACGCTATTCTGAAATTCACGGTTGGACTTTTACTGGTTTCAGCTTTACTCTTTCTTCCGGCGGGAAGCATCGGATATATTAACGCCTGGATTTTTATAGGTCTATTGTTCATACCTATGCTTATTCTTGGCACGGTCCTATACATAAAGTCTCCGGGGCTTCTTGAAAAGCGCCTTGACGTTAAGGAGAAAGAAAACACGCAAAAGGGCGTTGTAGCGCTTTCGGGACTTCTGTTTATCGGTGGCTTTGTCGTTGCGGGACTTGACTATCGCTTTGGCTGGTCAAGTGTTCCCACACCGGTCGTTATCGTAGCCTCCGTCATACTCCTGGTTTCCTATGCGCTTTACGCCGAGCTTATGCGTGAGAACGCATATCTTTCGAGAACTATAGAGGTGCAGGAAAATCAGAAGGTAGTTGACACCGGGTTGTACGGAATCGTGCGCCACCCTATGTATGCTGTGACGATATGGCTCTTTCTCTCTATTCCCGTTGTGCTCGGCTCGTGGTGGTCGCTTCTCTGCTTTGCGCCTTACGTCCCTATTATTTTCGTAAGAATACTGAACGAGGAAAAGGTGCTCGAGTCAGGTCTTGACGGCTATGCGGAATATAAGAAAAAGGTAAAATACAGAATTTTACCGTTTATCTGGTGATATAACAGAAGGAGAAACTAATGGTTGCGTTTATTACAATTGCGGGGCTGGGACTTTTTGTTTCTATACTCGGCATTATAAATATGACAGGCAATATATCCTCTCTTCATTGGTACCACAGACAGCGCGTAACCGAGGAAAACATAAAACCATTCGGTAAGCTAATCGGCTTGGGAACGCTTATAATCGGCGTTGCGATTATTATTTTCGGAGCCTTGCTGCTTGTATTTGAACATACGCAGAATGATGCCTTTGTAATTATTGGCGCGCTTGAATTGCTCGTCGGAATAGCGGTGGGTATGGTTATCAGCTTCTATGCTATGAAAAAATATAACAACGGTATTTTCTGATACGGAGGACGAAAATGAAATCAAAATGGAACTTAATCGCATCTATTATTCAGCTGGCAGTGGGTATAGCCGCGATTATTGCTTATATCATTATTGCCACAAACGGAGAGTCAATGCTTAAATGGACGGTAACTTTAATTTTAGCCATTTGCTACGTTATATTTGGCATAATAGGACTTATTGATTGGATAAAAGCGAAAAAGTATTAAAAAAACTCAAAAATTTTAAAAAATCCCCTTGCGTGAGGTATTGCTCGTGACGTTGCGTAACGTTATATAATGGGCTCAAGGGAGGTGAAAGCTATGTCAAATTTGAATAGAAATCCAAATCTATACACAACGGGAGAAATCGCAAAGCTTTCCGGTGTTTCGGTGAGGACGGTGCAATATTATGATGACAGAGGTATTCTGATACCGACCGAGTTATCCGAGGGCGGCAGAAGACTCTACACAGAGGACGACTTGAAGCGTATGCATATTATCTGTTTTCTGCGTGAAGCAGGTCTTCCTATTAATAGTATCTCTGCTTTGTTTGCCGAAAAAAAGCCCGAAAGCATAATTTCAATTTTACTGGACGAGCAGGAGCAGGTTCTCCGTGAGGAGCTGTCCGAGCGTCAGGCAAAGCTTGATTTGCTTCTGGGTATCAAGCGTGAACTGAAAGAAATGGAGAATTTTTCCGTTGAATCTATCGGTGATATAGCGCACGTTATGAAAGAAAAAAACAAGTTACACAAAATGCGTCTGACTATGCTGCTTATGGGAATTCCCATGGCCGCGCTGCAATGGGTATCCATTATTTTATGGATAACGAATGGTCTTTGGTGGCTGTTCGTAACATGGGCTCTCGTGGCAATTCCATGGGGTATCGGACTTTCGGTTTATTATTTTAAGCACACGGCTTATATATGCCCCGAGTGTCACGAGGTGTTCAAGCCCAAATTTAAAGAATCATTCTTTGCGCATCACACGCCGAAAATGCGCCGTTTGACCTGTCCGAAATGCAGTCACAAGGGACTTTGCGTTGAGGTTTTTTCTGATCGAAATAGCGTAAGGTAAGTTCCCAAGATATATAATGACGGGAAGTTGCTAGCGTGCGATAAGTTCGCAAGATACGTTCCGCTTAATAATTCAACCAACCGATTCCCACGCACCACGCTAGATACCGCCGTTGGCGGTATGCGAATTGGAATCTCCCTTTGGGAGAATTCCTAACGAGAATAGAGCAAGCGCAATTCTCGCCCGTGTGCGCTTACTTCGTTTGCGCCACAGTCTCTCGCGACCGTCGTCGCAACCAAAAGCAAAAGGGACACCGCGAGGGCGTCCCTTTGATTTGATAAAACCTGTCTATGACGGGAAGTTGCTAGCGTGCGATAAGTTCGCAAGATACGTTCCGCTTAATAATTCAACCAACTGATTCCCACGCAGTACGCAAGATACCGCCGTTGGCGGTATGCGAATTGGAATCTCCCTTTGGGAGAATTCCTAACGAGAATAGAGCAAGCGCAATTCTCGCCCGTGTGCGCTTACTTCGTTTGCGCCACGGTCTCTCGCGACCGTCGTCGCAACCAAAAGCAAAAGGGACGCCCTCGCGGTGT
>JAFTRA010000043.1 GCA_017462485.1 Clostridia bacterium
GCCTATATAGATGCGGCAAGAAAACGTCCCGACGAGTTCAAAAAACGCCTCGAAAGTTTTATAAAAAAGACTCGTGAAGGGAAAATAATCGTCGGATACGGTGGTATAGATAAATATTATAAATGACAAATTCCAATTTGTATGGCAGGCTTGGAAGAGGGGTATTCGCCTCTGGCGAAGATTTTTCGCCTTGACGCTTACAAGCGAGCTTGACGCGCTCTACGGCTCTATGCAGCATACCGACAAAGTCGGTATCTTGCCTGGCGAGCAGATAAAATTAACCTTGTACAAATCGGAACAATTACCGCAAACAATACCGCGAGCGGCAATACCCCATTCTGCGACTCAGAGAGTCGCAGAGGGGCGTTAGAATCCTCTCTAAAAGGAAGAGGGGTATGCTGCTCGGGGCAAGATTGGTGCTGATTGTTCCACATAGTACGAATTTAAACGAACATCTCCTCGCGACGCAGATACCGCGAAGAGTCTCTTCCTCGTAGTTTGCTCTGTGCCTGCGGTATGCGAACCCTTTGGGTTCGTCCCTTCTGACTGTGATATAAAAATAAACACCATCCCTCGTGGATGGTGTTCGTTTTTATGGCGCAGGCTGAGGGATTCGAACCCCCGTGCCGGTTAGGCAAACGGTTTTCAAGACCGCCTCGTTGTGACCACTTCGATAAGCCTGCGTATGAAATTTTGTTGAATACGTGGGCGTTCGAAGTGGCTCGTCGAAGACGAATCCGGTTCGCAACATTCGGCGGTCGCCGAAATAAGCCTGCGTATTTTTTGGAATTTGTGTTTCGCATACTCGCCCGAGGCGAGTATCTTCGCCGAATGGCGAAATATTTCTGCGTATTGATTAAATTTTAGATATTGCTCTAAATGTGCGCTGACGAAGAAACGAGTTCGCATTCGCTCGTATATGATACCATATTTTTTTGACATTGTCAATATTTTATGGAAAAATATTTGCAATAGATATAAACAGTCTTTTATCTCTCATTATTGCACGTTTGCTCATTATCTCACAGCTTATCTTTTTACGAATTTAAGAGTGCGTTTTTACGGCATAGTCTTCCCCTTAGAAACCAATCTTTATGCAAAAAGCTTCGGGATTTTTTTCGTCTTCATTGACGCTTTTAAACGTTCTTAGTTTGATCCGCATCTTTTTTGCTGTGCCGCAAAAAACAAGAATTTGTTTAGAAAATAAAGAGCTTTTTAGGGTTGGTTATTTTGCGTTTTATTGCACAATTTGATATCTTTAGTTTACATTTGTAGCATTTTTACGGTGTTTTTGTCTGTTCCTTTTGTTTCTTATTTCGTATTATCTTTCCTTTGTTTTTTAAAAATGCTGCAAATTGTTGAATGCTCTGAATTTTGTGTTATTTTTAACACCCGCCGCACCTCTCAAAACTCTCCCTTATGACGATTTTATATGAGACCATATCCGCCATGCGCCTATTTCGACAAAAACTAAAAATTTTTTCAAAAAATATTTTCAGAGCTGTTTTTTTGGATAAATCTTCTTCTCACGCGCAGTATTCAAGCGTTTTTTGACAACTATACTTGTCATTTTACACTTTCTTATTATTTTTGCAAAAACGTTTTTCTTTCTTTTCTCAATTTGTAAACCGACAAAAACAAGGCTAAAAACGCCTGTTTTTGCGCTTTTGGAAAGAATTTAAACTTGACATATTTTAACACGGGTGGTATAATGAAGTACGAAAGCATATTATATAAAATATATCGCATGTACGCTCGTGAGCACGCACAGAGCGCCTGCGCATACAATCACGGAGGCAATTATGTTAATCGAAATTCGCCATCTTTACAAGCGCTATAACAAGAAAGCCGACTTCGCTATCGAGGACATCAGCATTGTTGGAAACGAGGGTGAAATCATCGGAATTCTCGGACACAACGGCGCAGGAAAATCAACTACTATAAAATGCATAACCGGAATGCATCCTTACGAGGCAGGCTCGGTATCCATTGCGGGATACGACCTTGCAACACGCCCGATAGAAGCAAAAATGAACTTTGGCTACGTAAGTGATGAATACTCTCTTTTCGAGCAGATGACGGGCTACGAGTTCATCAACTTCATGGCGGACATATACAAGGTTAAGCGCCGCGACCGTAAGGAAAGAATCAAGAAATTCCAGAGAATGCTCGCCCTCGGTGATTCCATATACAATCCGATATCCTCTTATTCGCACGGTATGAAGCAAAAGGTATCGTTTATGGGCGCACTCATTCACGACCCGAAGGTCTTTATACTTGACGAGCCCATGGTGGGACTTGACCCCCACACCGCAAACGAGGTTAAGAATTTCTTCAGAGAGCACAGCTCTCGCGGAAACCTCGTTCTCTTCTCCTCTCACAATCTTGACGTAGTTGAGAAGATGTGTGACCGTGTATACATAATCGACCAGGGACAGATTTTAAAAGAACTCGATATGGCGGTATTCAAGAGTGTCGGCGGCAGACTTGAGGACTACTTCCTTTCGATGACGCAGAGAGTGGCAAGAACATGAAAACATTTTTGACTCTCTTCAAATACGAGCGCCGTTCTCTTTTCCCGTCGCTCAGGCTGAAAAGACGCCCCGACATAATCGGCGGATTTCTTTCTCTTGCCGTAAGCCTGCTTGTTATAGCTGTGTTTCTTCTCTTGGTTGCCGCTGTTGCGGACAGCTACGTGACGATAAAGCTTGACAAGGTAAGCGACCCCACCGCTCGTTCGCTCGAGCTTTTAAATGCGCTTTATACAATAGCGATTCTTGGCCTTGCCGCAATGTGCCTTGAAAAAATGAGAACCTCGCTGGTGTCTTTCGCAGGCAAAAAAATATTTTTGCGCATACCCGTCGGCAGCGGAACGATGTTCTTGAGTAAATTCGCAGCGCTTCTGCTTTGGAATTACGTAACCGCCTTCTGTCTCATACTTCCGATAAACCTTATCTTTTATCACGTGCTGCAGCCGGGCATGGCTTTCATAACCAATTCCCTTTTGGTTCTATTGCTTTTGCCTATGGCGTCATTCCTTATAGCAACGCTTCTTCTCTTGCCCTACATAAAGGTTATTGACTTTTTGAAAACGAGATACTTCTTGACGTTCGTTATTCTTTCCGCCGCACTCGTAGGCGCATTCTTCCTTTACTCGAAGATGCTCTCGGTGCTTCAGGGACTGTACGAAACCGGCTCTGTAAAATTCCTTTTCAGCAAAAAGTTCGTCAGCGTTCTTCAGACGCTTGATAAGGTTACTTACCCCGCAAATTCTCTTGCAAGAATTGCTCTCGGTCAGGATACCCAAAACTCACTTATGATATCGGGAGGAGTTGCTGTTCTCGCGCTCCTTATTATGCTTATCGTTACGAAAAAGCTTTACAAGGTAACTCTCTACAAGGACGAGAACAGAAAAGTCAAGAGAGGAAGACGCCACGTAATAGCAAGACGCCCTCTCTTCGCGCTTATGAGAAAGGAATTTATCACGGTCTTCCGTGAGCCGAAGCACCTCTTCTCTTACTTCGCAATAGCAATCACAATGCCTTTTATGGTTTACTGCTGCTATACCTTATTTGAAACGCTCATCATCAACGCAATCGGACTTACGTTTGAGCTTGCGCTTGCGATGATAGTCGTTCTCGTTTTCAGTATTCTTACGAACACCTTCTGCGCAACCAATATAACACGAGACGGACTTTCGGCGCTCAAGGCAAAAATTTTCCCTATGAAGCCCTCGAGAATACTTTTGTCGAAGGTGCTTTTCTGCAACATAGTAAGCTCCCTTTCTATAATTGCCAGCGTGATAGTGCTTGCTCTTCTCGCAGACCTTTCGGTAGTTAACGCAATTATAGTTGGCGCAATCGGTCTTGTGTTCTCACTTTCGCAGATATTTATCGCAACCAGAATGGACCTCAACCACGCAAGAGTTACCAGAGGCCCTGCGGAAGCGGCAAAGGCCAGCAACAGAACAATAGCAAAAACAATTACTGTCGGTATGTTCTTCGCAATTATTATAGGCTTCCTATCGCTGTTCATCTCTGTTTTTGCGGGAGCTGAATTGCCCGAATTCTTACTTGGAATATACGTTCACGAATATTACACGTACGTAGTTCCCTCGGTTATAGCTCTTATATACTTTACTCTTTCCTGTCTATACTACTCTCTTAATATCGAAAGAGCCTTTGAAAAGCTGGTAAGATAATCAAGCTTATTTTCTATTAAAAAACAAGGAGCCGGCAAATGGCAAAAAAACTGATTTTACTACTGTTGCTTATCCCCATTATAATTATGATATGTCTCTTTGCAGCGACAAAAACGATAAGCAACCTCGTGGACGTACCCGTTTCGGGAATAGAAATCGTTGACACTAACAGCCATATATACCTTGACCTCGACAAAGGCGAGACCTATTCTCTTGAATGTGCGGTGTATCCCACCAACGCAAAAAACAAAAACATAACCGTTTCAACCGAAGCGGTTGATGGCAAAAACCTTGCGGCGCTCGATTTTACAGTACAGGATAACTCTGTTAAAATCACACCCAAAACCGCAGGCAGCGCAAAGGTTTACCTCACAACCATTGACGGCGGATTCAAGGATAGCGTTATGCTTCACGTTGAATCTACAGCGCTTAAATCAATAGAGTGCAGCACCGCAAAAAGCACGCTTGCGATAGGAGAAAGCGTTTCGATTAACACGACCTTTATCCCCGCTGAGCCGTCGGACACGGTATGCCTCTATGAGTCGAGCAACCCCAAGGTTGCCACCGTTGACGATAACGGAATCATAAAGGCCGTCGGAAAAGGCACGGCAACCATAACCGTTATCTCGGAGTACAATCCCGATATAAAGGACACTTTGACAATAGAAGTTTACAATAAGGACGTTATGGACCTTATTGAGACCGAAATTATAGGATTTAACCAAAACGGAAAGATTCCAATTTACATAGATAAAACCAATGATTTCAAAATAGAGAACCTTAGCTACAAGGCTTATGACGAAAGCGGCAACGAGCTTGCCGACGCTATTGAAGCGTCATTTGTAGCGGCAGACGGAGAGCTTGCGCTCTTCTACTCATTCGTTGACCCGTCGTTCTACGGGGAGATTACAGTTAAGCTCTCTTACAGCGATGAAAACGGTACGGTCACGAAGGAGTGCAGGGTCTCCCGCGTTCAAGAAATGACCGTAAGCTTCACAGCCACCGGCGCGACAGGTCTTACAAAAGACTCGAGAACGCAGATACCCTTCGTAGTTACTCCACAGACCGACGGTCTTATCTACACGGTAGCAGTATCCAACGATAACGCAACGGCTACAATGTCCGGCTCAAGACTTACCGTCGTTGGCAAGAAGGCAGGTGTTGCAACGGTTACGCTCACCGTAACGAAAGCTGCAACCGCAGATTCTCCCGAGCAGATTAAATCTATTTCAATCGACGTAGCCGTGAAGCCCGCAAACCTCACGGTTTCCGAAACCGCAAATACCTACGGAATTGAAAACGTTATCACGATAGGCAGATACGAATACGATTACACTTCGTCTCCCGCAGGCACGCTCGTCGAAACCTCGACGACAGCAAACAAGCTTTCGCTCCACTTCGCTACATCCAGCGAGCTCGGTGACGGATTCTACGAAAACTTCACCTGGATGTCTCACACCGCGGGCGTTGAAATAGACAAAGATGGCAACGTTTCCTTTATCTCCAACCTCGTAGACGAAATAGTGAACTTCGAGGGTATATTCTCCTATCAGGGCGTTACAGCCAGCACAGGCGTCTTTGGAGTACGCTGCGTTGGCGAGGGAGTCAACGTATATTCCTACAAGGACCTTCTCTACGCTACGAGAAGCGAACACCCCGTTGTCGTAAGAAACAACATCAAGGAGGACTTCGGATACATAAACGGAGTTCCCCAGTACACAGAAATTCACACGACCTACGACGATACCTATTACAAGAACACCGGCAATCTTGCGGGTGCAACTGTTAAAATACTTATAGAGTTCAAGAATGACGTTTACGGAAACGGTCATACGATAAACGCTCACAATATTGTGTACGGAATCGACCCTGAAACGAAAGCTCTCAAAGATTCAGCGCTCTTCCGCGGACCTCTTGATTTCGTTGCTATGCACGAAACGTCATCGTCAATAACCGTAAAAGGTCAGGACAACATCTGCTTTGCTCTCTACGAGGGAGTTACCGTGAACAACGTTGAGCTTCGCGGCTGCGACCTTACGGCAGACGACGGAAAGGTTGACCTCGTTGACCTCGGTTACACGGGTACTACCGTTGAAGTTCTCGGTGACAACGTAAATATCGAGTATTCAAGACTGACGAACGGAAGAACGGTTCTCCGCGCCTTCGGAGATATCAACGACAGCACCAAGGTTATCAACGTTAACGTTAAAAACTCCGTTCTCAGCGGAGCGAGAGAGTTCATTATGCGTGTCGGCTCAAACTGCTTCGTTGACGGTACGCTTGAAAACCCCTCGCCCAAGCTTCCCGGCGACTCCGGCAGCGATTACAACGCTAAAACCAATTACAGAAATATGTCTGCTGACCAAAAAGCAGCGTACGAAGAAAAATATATAAAGACCTTTATAACCGTTAAGAATTCCGTATTCAAGGACGCCGGACTCTTTGCAATCGGTATGGACTCTCACTTTTCGGGAACAGCGCTTGCTGACGGTCATACGTTCGTTAATTCTCTCGGAGCTATCGGAAATCTCTTCAAGAAGGGCGACGGCACTCTTATAGACTCCTGGCTGGGACTCGCAAAAACCAGCTACGGAGCAAAGCTTACCTTTGAAGGAGACGTTAAGCTCTACTGCTGGAAGGACCTCGAGAACGTGGACAGCACAACGCTTATCAACGTACCCGAAACCTCCGCATTTAACGGCAAAATAGACTTTGACGTTCAAGCGATGATTAAAGCTCTGTCAGAAAAGCCCGGCTATACCGGAATCACGCATAAGGACGGTGACACCAGCTACGTTCACGCCGGAATAGCATTCTTCGGCGGCGGTAAGAACTACAGCATTTTTGACACCACGGACTCCAAAGGCTACGGTCTTACCGAATACGCTATAGGACTTGATACGGTTGATAGAGATTACTTCGTATATGCCGCAGGCTATGAAGACTTCTACTTCTTTATGTATTCCGCAAATTCCGAATTCACCCCCGCCGTGCAAAGCGAAATGCTCTCCACGGATAAGGGCTACGAGTGTATCTACAAAAAGTAATATAATTATAAAGGAAGAAAATTTCAATTCACCCATTTAAGCCCGACAAAAAATTGGAGGATATTATGAAAAGAATTATTATCTTTCTCTTGAGTCTTGTTATCCTTGTTGCAAGCATATTTGCTATGTCATCTTGCTACCTGCAGGAGCTCAACAAAGATAACGAGGAAACGGAAGCGACCTATTCGCTGAACAGCGGTGCTTTTAACAAAAACGTTGCTTTTGGCGAAGACGTTGATTTAAGCACGTTATTCATTACAAAAACAGAAGGCTCGTCTACTACGAACATACCCGTAGATAAGTCTATGGTTTCGTGCGACACAAGCTCCGTTGGACAGAAAACGCTCACAGTAACGTATATGGAAAACGTTTTTCAGCTCAACGTTCACGTAAAATACCGCGTAATCTTCAGACTGAACGGTGAAATGATTGATACCCAGTACGTTCTGACACCGTCGGACATTGTTACCCCGACTGTAACAGTCCCTGAAAACCAGACCTTTGACGGCTGGAATATTCCCGACACTATCGCGAACAACGTTATTATCGAGGCGAGGACAAATTACGTTCTTCCCGCGCTCAGCAACGTTACCGCAGAATATGACAGTACTCTCGGAAGCATTTCGCTTCCCGAAAACGAGAATGGCAAATGGGTATTCGCTCTTGACGACAGCGTCAAGGTCAAAGATGCCGGCTCGGTTACACAGTACGACGTAAACTTTGTTCTCAACGGTACAAGCGAGATAGTAAAAACCGAAAGAATCAGCGTTACCGTTGTTCCTAAAAAGGTTAATTTCTCAAACGTTGTCACCTCGTTTACGTACAACGGAAGCGTTCAGCTTCCCACGTATTCTGTTGACGCTGACGTTAAGACCGACTTTGTCTTTGACGCCGAGGGTGACTACGATTACACCAGCGTAGGTACTTACAGCTTCACCGTTATGGTTGTTGACGAAGCAAACTACGAGGGCGAAATTTCCGGCACGTACGTCATAAATCCCGCGAACGTTACCGTAAGAATGCACAGCTATAATATCTTTGCATATCAGAGCGTTCCCGAGCTTGAGTACGACGTTGAGGGCTTCGATAACCCGTCGCTCCTCGGACTTGAAATAACCAAGCCCGTTATCGAGGAGAAAGACGCAACCTATACTCTTACCGCTACCACCAAAAACAAGAACGTAAATCTTACGGTAGTTGACGGAACTCTCACCGTAACCTACTGCCCTCCCGAGATAGCAGTAGTTGGACTTCCCACCCTGAAATCCAACTACGCAACGTACGAGGACTTGCTCTCCTCCTTGGAGTTCGAATATAACAACTTCGGAACTTGGAGCTGGAAAAATCCGAGTGACTCGGTAGGAAACGTAGGTAAAAACAAGCACGTGGCAGTGTTCGAGCATAATGCATACGGATATGCGCCCCTTACATACGAGATAGAAATAGAAGTCAGAGCAAAAGAGCTTAACATAAGCGTGGTAGGACAAACAGCCTTCGACTACGACGGCGACTACCACTCATTAAGCTACATCGTTACAGATGCTCTCGGCAACGATTATTCACACCTTACAATCCTCGGCAACGAGCAGTACAAGAATGCGGGCACATACACCGTTTCTTTGTACGTTGAAAATCAGAACTACTCGGCATTTGCTCAGGCGACACTCATAATCAACAAGATAGCTCCCGTAACCGACTTCTCGAAGACGTTCGAGGCGGTTTGGTCTCCCACCTTGAAGCTTTCGGACTTCAAGCTTGACGACGGCTACCAGTGGTTGAATCCCGATGAAAAAATCTCCACAGCGGGAACTCATAGCTACAGTGCGGTGTTTACTCCGGGTGATACAGAAAACTACACAACCGTGCAGGGCGAGTTCGAGATAACCGTAGCAAAAGCATCTGCAAGCATCAATAATGTAAACAATAGTTATAGTTTTATCTACAATGGCGCAGCTATTGCACTTGATTCCATAAGCGGATCTCACAGCGACAGCGAGCTTGAGTTTGCGTACGTTAAAGACGGAAAGGCAGTTTCTTCGATTACAGACGTCGGCACGTATAGCGTCACTATAACTCTCCCCGAGACGACTAACTACGAGTCCGCCACCGCTACGACGGAGGTAACCGTTACAAAAGCGGATATACCCACCGACAATCTTGCTACAAAGCAGTCGGCAACCTACGGCGACCTTCTTTCCACGCTCACGCTTCCGAAGACCGACCTCGGCGAGTGGAGCTTCAAGGATTCCGACGAAAGCACGACGGTAGGCAACGCGGGAACCAACTACTTCACCGCAGTCTTTACACCGAATACCGAGAACTACAATACCCTTGAGGTTACAATTACCGTAAACGTAGCAAAGCTCAAGGTTGACGCTCCCGCTGTTGCGGAGGATAAGAAATCACAGACCTATACCGGCTCTCTTATCACATCAGGTATTACAAGCGGCACAGGCTATACCGTCAAGGATGACGGCGGTATAAATATCGGCACGTACGAAGCTACTCTTTCACTTGTTTCGGAAAACTACGTATGGTCCGACGGAACAAGCGCTGATAAAACGCGCGAGTACACCGTAACCCGTGCTGAAAACTCTTGGACAACGACGCCTTCTATCAAAACGGAATGGGTATTTGGCGACACTGACGAGCTTGACAAGACGAGCGAGGAATACAAGGCTTATCTTGGCTATGCCAAAGCGAAATACGGCACGGTTACTGTCAAGTACTCGGTTAAGGGAAGTGAAAGCTTCACCGATACGCTCCCAACGAATGCGGGAACATACACGGCAAGATTCGAAGCGACTCACCCCAATGCCGAATCAATTTCCAAGGATATTGACTTCACTATTACCAAAAAGAAGATAGATTTACCTACTTATACTAAAGAATTTACTTACACGGGTAGCTCTATAAGCTCAGGCATTACTGCTACGGATTACTATACCGTAGAAGATGCGGAGCATACCGATGTTGGAAGCTATGCGGCTTACGCAACGCTTTCCTCAGTTAACTACGTATGGGCGGACGGAGTGACGACCGCACGCCGCGAGTTCAAGTATTCCATAACCAAGGCGACGATAGTTATAAGCGGCTTCACTGCTTCTGACGTTGTTTACGGAAACGCTCCCGCTCCAACGGCAAGCGCAACGTTCTCCGCCGAAATAACCTATCTCTATTCAACGAGCATTAACGGAGAATATACGGAAACAGTTCCCACGAATGCAGGAGACTATTACGTTAAGGCGACTGCCGAGGGTAATGACAATCTCAATGGTGCCGAAACCTCGCCTCTTCCCTTCAAGATTACAAAAGCTCCCGTAACCCTCTCGGGCTATGAGAGCAGCTATGAAATCTACTATAACGGCAACGCCTTTGCTTTCACAGGCATTACCGCCTCGAACGACGGCGACCTCTCCTACGCTATAACCAAGGACGGCGTAAGCGCAACCGAAATCAAGAGCGTAGGCGTTTACTCGGTAACTATATCTCTTTCCAATACGGATAATCACACTATGACTCCCGTAACCGTTACGGTTACCGTAAAGCAGGCTTTGAACAACGACAGCGTTGACACCGCGCAGGAGGCAACCTACGGAGATCTTATCTCCACCTTGACGCTTCCGGAAAGCACGCTTGGCGAGTGGAGCTTCAAGAACGCTGACGAAACCACCACGGTAGGCAATGCGGGAACAAACACCTTCACTGCAGTATTTACTCCCGACGATGAGGTTAATTACGCCTCCCGCGAGGTTACTATAACCGTTACCGTTGATAAAAAGACAGTTGAGCTTCCCACCGTGGAACACAAGACCTACGACGGAAGTCACTTCTATTCGGGCCTTACCACAGACGAGAACAGCCTCTACGTTATCACCGAGGACCTCGGCGGCACCGAAAAGGGTACTTACAGCGTAACTCTTAAGCTCAAGGATAAGGACAATTATAAGTGGGAAAATACCGCGGAAGAATCGGTTACTATCAATTACAACATAGCCGAAGCGGTAAACAACTGGAAAACGCAGCCCTCTATCAAGAGCACGTGGGAATATGGCGACACGGGCAACGAGGGAACGGCTGAAGCGGAATTTGGCGACGTTATTGTTAAGTATAAGCCCAAAGATGCGGCTGACACTGCATACAGCACCACTCTTCCCACCATTCCCGGAAGCTACACGGCTTACTTTGCAAGCACTGACACAAACTACAACATTTTAGAGAAAACCATCGACTTCACCATTACAAAGAAGAAGATAGACGTTCCTACGATAAGCAAAAACGAGTTTGCGTACACCGGCTCGAATATAACACTCGGTGTTCCCGCCAGCAGCTACTACACCGTTACCGACAACGGCGGAACCGACGTTGATTCTTACACGGCAACCGTAACTCTTAATAACGCTTACTACGTATGGTCGGACAAGGACGAAAATCTTACTAAGACCTTCTCCTACTCTATCATTAAGGCGAACGTTACCCTTACAAATCTTTCTGTTACCGGTTGGACTTACGGTGAGGACGCAAACACTCCTACCGTAACAAAGAACTTCTCGGTTGACGTAGATTTCCTCTACTCAACGAGCGCTGACGGAGAATATACAGAGACCGTTCCCACCGACGCGGGCACCTACTTCGTAAAGGCAAGCTTTGGCGGAAACGACAACCTTAACGCTGCGCAAAGCACCGCCGTTTCCTTCGAAATAGAAAAGGCTACCGCAACGATAAACGGCGCAAGCGATGAAGCCTACACCAAAGCTTACGACGGCAACGCTTACACGTTCACAGGCATTACAGCGTCCTTCGGCTCGCTTGACCTTACAAGCTCGCTTAAATACTCACTTACCGGTATTAAAAATGCAGGTACGTACACCGTCGTTATCTCTCTTGATTCGAAGAACTACACGGCAGAGTCGGTAACGGTCACGCTTGAGATAACCAAGGCGGCAAACAACGATACAATTCCTACCTACACGGCAACGTACGGAGACCTTCTCTCCACCCTCAGCGTTCCCTCCTCTACCACAGGCTCTTGGAGCTGGAAGAACATTACCGACGAAACCACCGTTGGTAATGCGGGACCTCAGAAGCATACGCTTGTGTTTGCTCCTACCGACAGCACAAACTACGCCGCAAAAGAGGTTGAGGTCACGGTTACCGTTTACAAGGCGGTAGTAAAGACACCTACTCTTACCACCTCTTCCTACGTATATGACGCTAAATCGCACAACGCAGGTCTTGCGACCGATACAAGATACACGTTCACAGATGCAGGCGCAACCAACGTTGGAACACACACGGTAACCCTCACTCTTGCAAATCCTCAGAATTATGCTTGGGATAACAAAGACAACACAAGTACCACAACTACCGTAACTTATACTATAACATCCGGTACGAACAGTCTTTCGAATATCACTATGAACGGCTGGACCTACGGAAATACAGGCACGGCAGGCTCAGCTACCGCAAAATACGGAAGCGTGCTTGTTGAATATAAGCTTGCTTCGGCAGCTGACACTGCATACAGCACCACTCTTCCCACAGCGGCAGGTGACTACGTTGCAAGATTCTCAACTACCGACACAAACTGCCCGATACTTACCGACACCCGTACCTTCACGATAGCAAAAGCTACCGTTACTACACCTTCGCTTAAAGCGGCATCTACCGTTTATACCGGAAGCAAGATTACCTCGGGTATCACCGCAGGCACTCTTTACAACGTTTACGATAACGGCGGTACAAACGTAGGCTCTTACACAGCACGCGTTGAGCTTAAGGATAAGAACAACTACAAGTGGAGCACCACCGACGAATCCGCTGACGTTGAGTTTAACTACAGCATAACAGCAGCAACGATAACGATTTCAAATCTTTCTGCAAGCTGGACCTACGGCGCTGTAAATCCGTCGCCCACCGTTAAAACCAACGTTCCTTGCACCGTTATCTACTATTACTACGATGCTAACGGCGGCGAGCTTGGAACAACCGCTCCAACGAGTGTTGGAGATTATACCGTAAAGGCAGTCGTTGAAACTACTACCAACTACACCGGCGCGGAAGCATCTACCACGTTCTCGGTTGGCAGAGCTACTCCCGTTTTCGCTAATCCCTACTTTGTAGGCGGAACGCATTATAAGAACGACCTCGTGTTGTCCACCGATATTACTGCGTACAACGAAAACAATTCCGCGCTCTCCGTTCCCGGTACGTTTGTTTACGGTGACGTTCAGTTTGCCGAGGGAACAAACGCAAGCTCGGTTACCCTTACGTTTACTCCGAACGATAGAGTGAACTACAAGTCTGTAACAGTAACCTACAACTTCACTCTCGTAACGGTTGCAAATCTTAATAAGAGCACGCCTTACGGAAGCATTGAGGATGCTATTGATGCAGCAAACAAGGCAAACGGCGGAACAGTTTGGGTTCTTCCAAACGCTTCCGGAATGGGCGCTATATGCATCAACTCAAGCATCACAATTAACAGCGGCGTAACCTTGCTTCTTCCTTATGGAACAAGAGATTCTTACAGCAAGAATTCCAGTTCAAAGGCAACGTTAAGCGGAGGCAGCGACATAGCAAACGAAAGCAAGTGTACGACTCTCGTTAAGCTTGCCGAAGGAATCACCATAACCAACTACGGTACAATTGAAATTGCGGGCGAGCTTTCCGGAGGAGGCGGAGAAAAGCACTATGCCGGTCATACCGCAGGAAGTCACGCAAGACTCCTTCTTTCAGATAACGCTTCAATAATTTCAGAAAACGGAAGCTCTATTAAATGCTATGGATTCTTGTATAACGAGAGCTCCGATACCACCGGCAGCAGCGTTATTATAAAGAGTGGCGCAACGATTTATCAACCCTTCATCCTTGAAGACTTCCGCGGAGGAAGCTATATGGCGGGCATTAATAACTCCATAAGCACCTACGAGGTTCCCCCCTTCAACAGATTCCTCTTTATGAACGTTTCCGTTCCTCTCACGATAAATTACGGAGGCTCTCTTATCGGCTGGGCTAACCTTTATGCAAGCAAGCAGCAAAACGCAACCGACGTTTATATGATAGGCTCTAACAGCTCGTATGTTATCCAGCTTACAGACGAGGGCGGATACGTTAACGCAAGATACGTACCTCCAACAGATAACTCGACAATTTATCACGACGCAAAATGCTATCTTGACATTTATGGCGGTGCTCAAACAAACGCCATGACACTAAAGATAACGCTGGCGTATATTCTTCCGGTTGAAATAAACACGTCGAGCTGTTACTTCCCCATATCTCATTACTACCAGATAACGCTTAATAAAACGGATAGTCAAACCTCGGCTTACTATAAGATGAATCAGAACTTCAAGCTTCTTACAGGAAGCTCGCTCACCGTTGGTGAGGGTGTTACTTTGGAAGCTACAAAGCTCGTAGTTTACGAAGAATTTATCGATACCTTTGACCCTGACGACGATGCTAACAAAGCTTATATACTATATCCCGAAAAGGAAGCAGCAATCTTCACGGTTAACGGAAACTTCATCTGCGAGCAGTTCGGTGGAAAAATTTATTCTGATATTAACGGCGCGACTATCAAGATCACCACAATAGGTATAACCGCATATGAAGCCATAGCGAAAGATGGTAATAACAACACAAACACAAAGATTACGTACAAGGATATTACTCTCAACTACGTAACCCTCGTTGGCGAAGAAAGCATCTCTGCGACGGCCGGCTCTAAATATGTCTACTCGGACGGTCAATGGCTGCCTCACGTTGCAACCATAAGCTTTAATACCGACGGTGGAAACGAAGTATCCGATTTGGCGGTAGGAAGTGAATTTTACCCCGAGCTTCCTATTCCCGCAAAGAAAGGATTCTCGTTTATTGGCTGGTATTACAACGACACGTTGATTGAAGCAGGGCACGCATTTGCCGCATCGGGAGATCATACTCTTACGGCAAAATGGGAACCGCTTACTGCGATAAATCTTGACTACGACGGCGACGGTGTTGCAGACGAGATTATCTACGTTGATGAGAACGCAGAATCCCCCGTTTATCCCGACCTTCCGCATCTCAGTAAAGACGGATACAGCTTCGGTGGATGGTACTACGGAAATACAAAAGTTGAAGCAGGAGCTGCTCTGGCTACCTCCGGAGATCACACTCTGACGGTAAATTGGGAACCGCTTACCGAAATAAATCTTGATTATGACGGTGACGGCGTTGCGGACGAAATTCTTTATTTCGACAAGAGTGCAGAATCACCTGTTTATCCCGCCCTCCCGCATATCAGCAAAGACGGATACAGCTTTGACGGTTGGCTATACGGCGACACACCCGTTAAAGAAGGAGATTCAATAACCGTTAAGGAGGAGCACACTCTCGTCGCAAATTGGAGAAAGCTCATCTGGATAACGCTGAATACAGACGGCGGAACCGTTTCACCAGAAGTGGTTTACGTTGATACCGAAATTACCGAGTCTGTATATCCCACTCTTCCCACTCCTCAAAAAACCGGTCACGAGTTCAAAGGGTGGTCGTATAACGGCAAACTTGTTAATAGCAACGACGATCTTGCAACATCTGGCGACCACACTCTTGTTGCAACCTGGAGCGTAAAATCTTATACCATAACAGTTACCACAGACAAAGCTACGGTAACCGGTGCTCCCACAACTGCATACTATGGAGATTCTGTAACTATCTCTATTAATTATGACAAGAGCATGTTCAAAAGCCTTGTTATTAAGAATGCCGATACAGGAGAAACGATTTATTCCGGCAATGCAACTTCGTATACATTTACAATACCTGCTGGCAATGTTACGATAACCGCATCATCTTCAGGATTGTGGTAATAAAAAGCTTCCGACAAGGCAATTTAATCAGCACCTTGTTAGAAGAAATTCAAAGTCTATAAGTTTAAAAGCGGTAGCTTCCCCGAGAGCCTTGGCTCAACGGGTTGCTATCGCTTTCTTTTATTATCTGCAATAATATATGTTATATAACAAAATTTCTATTTACCATTTTTTAAAATCTGTTGAAAATGGTAAGCGATTGTGGTATAATACTATACGTGAGGTGATATGCCATGAAACTTATTACTCGAAAGCAATATTTAGAAAAACTTATAAACGTAATTGGAACTCCCGATATTAAGGTCATAACGGGTGTTCGACGCAGCGGCAAATCTAAGCTGCTTGAAGCATTTAAGAACCATATCGAGCAGAATGTACCCGACCACAATATTATCGGGATCAACTTCAACTTGCCGGAGTTTGACCATCTGCTTGAGTACAGACCTTTGTATGACTATATAAATTCTCAGTATGTGGCTGGCAAAGAGAACTTTGTTTTGATTGACGAAGTCCAGATGTGTGCCGATTTTGAAAAAGCGATCAATGGTCTGCACGCATCCGAGAAGTTTGATATTTATATCACCGGCTCGAACGCTTTCCTTTTGAGTTCTGACCTTGCTACGCTGTTTACAGGAAGAACGTTTGAAATCAAAGTATTCCCATTCTCATTCAGCGAATATATGCAGTATTTTGGTTACAGCGACAAGTATGCAGCCGTTGATAAGTATATGATTGAGGGCGGCATGGCCGGCTCCTATCTTTATAAGGATCAAGAAGCCAAATATGATTACATTGCCGATGTTTTCAACACCTTGATCGTCCGTGATATTCGCAAGAAATATAAAATCCGTAATATGCAGTTGATGGATAGACTTGTGGATTTCCTTATGGACAACATCTCAAATCTGACCTCGGCACGAAATATCACAAATACTTTCAGCGGCTTAAAGGAAAAGGTCAACCACGTTACCATCAGCTCGTATATTCAGTATTTGTGCAATGCCTTTGCCTTTTATAAAGTTCGCAGATACGACATCAAGGGCAAAAAGTATCTTTCCAGCAACGACAAGTATTATCTGAGCGACCATACTTTCCGCTATGCCAAGCTCGGCACGAAAAATATGGACTATGGCAGAATCCTTGAAAACGTGGTTGCGATAGAACTGCTTCGCAGAGGATATGAGGTCTATGTCGGTGTGCTTTACAAGAAAGAAATCGACTTTGTCGCCATCAAGCGCAACGAGAAGATTTATATACAGGTATCTGACAATATCAGCGACGGCAAGACTTTTGAACGTGAGGTTTCGCCCTTGCTTCAAATCAATGATGCTTATCCCAAGATGGTGATTTCCCGCACTCGACACGATGAGTATCAGTATGAGGGTGTAAGGATTGTTGATATTGCGGATTGGTTGTTAAATTAACAGAACTGGATTTTTTAGATTTTGGAAAACAAAATACTGTGGCAAAAAGGGCGAGCAGATTTGGAGCAGAAATCCTGTACCTTCTCAGCATTCACGTTGGATAATTTACATAAAATGCCGATGTGATAAAAAAAGCCAATCCGAATGTTTAAAAAACGTTCGGATTGGTCAAATAACAAGCGCGTGGGGGCTGTCGCATTTAGGCATAACCGAATAAAAAACGGGGGTATTGTGAAACAAACACAGTACCCCTTTGATAATAAGCACAAATTTGAGGAAATCAAGGTCGAAAACCTATGTTTTTCCTCACTTTTTAAATGTTTTTTGACTTAAAAACGCTAAAACGAAGGACACCAACACACGTAATTTCAATACGTCTTAGAACAAGTTTTTAAAGGTCTGAATCATTTACCGTAAGCCGCACTCCAGTCGGCCTTGAATCTCTCAATTCCCGCATCGGTCAAGGGGTGCTTGAGCATCTGCAAAATTACCTTATAGGGTATAGTTGCGATATGCGCTCCCGCAAGAGCAGATTGAACTGCGTCCTGAGGACCTCTTATGCTTGCCGAGATAATCTCGGTTTCGATATTATGGATAGCGAAAATTTCCGCAATTTTTGCCACGCAGTCGCATCCGTCGTCGGAAATATCATCAAGTCTGCCAACGAAGGGGCTGACGTAGGTTGCTCCTGCCTTTGCCGCAAGGAGAGCTTGAGCGGGACTGAAAATAAGTGTAACGTTTGTCTTTATGCCAAGCTTGGAAAGCTGTTTCGTTGCTTTAAGTCCCTCTGCCGTCATAGGAATCTTTATAACGATGTTCTTGTGAATTGCGGCAAGCTTCTTTGCCTCTTCAACCATTTCAGACGCAAAATCTCCCGTAACCTCTGCGGAAATAGGTCCGTCAACTATTGAGGTTATCTCGGTGATAACGTCCTCAAAGTTCTTACCCTCTTTAGCTATAAGCGAAGGGTTTGTGGTAACGCCTGCAACGACGCCAAGCTCTGCTGCCGCTCTGATTTCATCAACGTTTGCGGTATCAATAAAAATTTTCATAATAAACCTCCGTTTAAATGTTTTATTTACCTTGATTTTAACATATAATAGTATTACATTCAATCCTTTATAATTCTTTTTAAAATTAACATTTTTTAAAACAACCTCAAAAACTTGTCATTAAGGGGTTGACTTTTGCATAATATAGTGATATAATAATATGGCTACTTGGAAAGCAGGTCTTGAAAATATGCCGGAATGGCGGAATTGGCAGACGCCCGGGACTTAAAATCCCGTGAGATTTTTTCTCGTACCGGTTCGACCCCGGCTTCCGGCACCAACGTTATCTTACAGCGATAACGCGCCTAATGCCAAACTTAATATCGCGGAGTGGAGCAGTCTGGTAGCTCGCCGGGCTCATAACCCGGAGGTCATGAGGTTCAAATCCCATCTCCGCAACCAAAAAGCTCAGTTATCCCATAAGGGATGGCTGAGTTTTTCTTTTTTACTCCGCGTGCGGAGATGGGATTTGAATCTCCCGAGCTTCGCTCTATGTGCACGCTCCGCGTTGCACTTTGTACTTTTCACCAACCTTGTTCGCACTCAAGCTTACAGTTATTCATTAGCTCAGATAGCGGAGCGGGATCCATACCGCCACACGTGGCGGTATATTGCGTAAC
>JAFTRA010000044.1 GCA_017462485.1 Clostridia bacterium
CAAAGAGCAATCTGCGCTTGCTCGCTTATGCAAGCACAGACTCGCTTTGCTTGATTATCAGCCGACGATTTCTGCTCTAAATCAAGCGAGCACCAAATGCGCTTCGCACTAAGAATTCAGATTTTTTGACCCAAAAGTCCCAAAAAACCTTGGTACATCTGAATTCTTAATGACTCAGCTCCTTTTATGTACAAGTTTGAGGTTTTTGAATCAGTATCTTCTTCTTCTCTTATACTGATAAGCGAAGCCGATAGCAGCAATAACGCACATAACGCCTGCGTTAATCCAAACTGCATACTCGGGAAGCAAGGCAGTGTAATCAAAGAAGAACTTCACGCCGTAGGTAACAAGGAAAGCTCCGAGGAAGGCAGTTCCAAGTCTCTGCGCGCTCTTGCGCTGGAGCAGAAGAATCACAATAACTGCGCCTACAGCGATATAAGACATCGTTGCGTTTCCGGTGGTAGGAAGCGCTACGGGAATAAGTCCGTTCACAAAGCATATTACGTAGGAGAAGACAGCAGCGAGACCGTAAAAGAGCACGTTATAGATAAGCTTATTAAGAACAGCGCCTACCAAAGCAACGATTGCTCCGCAAATAAACTCCTTACCCTCAAGAACAGGCAACGTTCCTATAAGCATAGGGTGCATAAGCGATGCTCCTGCGAAATAACCGACTGCCGTGGAAGCAACCAGACTAAGCAAGCCGAGGTATTTTTTACCGTAGAATATCAGAATGGCGCCAAGTGCAATCGCAACTATTGCTGAAATCATTCCGAAGGATTCAATCTTCTCGAAAACAGCGGCAAAGCCTGCTTCGTTAAGCAGATGACCGAATCTGCCTACAAAAGCATAAAAATCAAACTCTCCGGCTAAAACGCCTTTGAAGAAATCAATAAAATCGCCCATAACGAGCTCCCTTCAATAGTACAATTTATACACAAGTATTATATCACAATATGCCAAAGATTGTCAACCCTTAAAGTAAAAAATATATAAAACTTCAGGACTTATAGAAGAGCCCGAAGCTTTGTAATTAAATATTTCGCTTAATTTTTTCCTAAAGCTTTCAACTTGCAAAAGGAAAAAATTCACTTTTTAGGCGCGTTTTGTAAATATTCATTTGCATTTATATGCATTTTTTCGCTTTTCGCAAGTTATTTTTTCATATCTGCGGTGAAAGTTTCTTATACGTCGAGCTTGCCGTAAAGATTGTAAACCGTCTTTCCGAGCTTCTCCGCCATTCTGACAGTTTGAGCCGAGCCGCTGTTTTGCCTGCCCGAATAAGCTATAAGAACGTCGCAATTTTCCACAAGATACAGGTTCCGCCGTCTCATACAATCCTTTGTGTACTCTTCGGACGTGTATATTATTTCATCGGCAGAGGAAAGTATATAATCGTACATTCGCCTTTGCGGCTCGGTCCATTTCAGTGACTGATCACGACAAGGCACTGCTATGATAAGCCTCATATCTCTATGCTTCATACGAAGCTTTATGAGGAGTTTGGCGGCGACCGTGTCAAATCCCAGCGCTCCTCCGCAGTAAAAATTACGACACCCTTCACGGTAAACGTACTCTATAGCATCAGAGAGGCGGGATTCAAGCTTTTCTTTCAAGCTGTTTTCTATAATTCTGTGACCTGTAAACGAACAGTTAATCATTTCCCTCTCCTCTCCAATGTGTTTAATAGATTATTTTAGAGTTATATTTCGTTTTTTTGGTAAAGCGATACTATTCAAGCTCGAACGCGCCGGTATAGAGCTGATAGTAGGTACCCTTTTCGGCAATAAGCTTTTCGTGAGAGCCGCGCTCTATTATTCTGCCGTGGTCAAGCACCATAATTACGTCAGAATTTCGCACGGTCGATAGTCTATGAGCTATAACGAAGACCGTTCTGCCCTGCATAAGCTTATCCATTCCCGCTTGAACTATTGCTTCTGTTCTCGTGTCAATAGACGAGGTTGCCTCGTCAAGAATCATTACGGGGGGATCGGCGACAGCCGCTCTCGCTATCGCTATAAGCTGACGCTGACCTTGGGAAAGATTGGAGCCGTTGCCCGAAAGCTCTGTATTGTAGCCTGCGGGAAGACGTCTTATGAAGTCGTCCGCGCCCGAAAGCTTCGCTGCGGCAATACACTCCTCGTCGGTTGCCTCAAGCTTTCCGTACCTGATGTTATCCATTACGGTTCCTGTGAATAAGTTGGTTTCCTGCAAAACTATACCGAGAGAGCGTCTCAAGTCGGATTTCTTTATCTTGTTGATGTTTATGCCGTCGTAACGGATTTTTCCGTCGGCAATATCATAATATCGGTTGATAAGGTTCGTAATAGTCGTTTTACCCGCACCGGTCGCACCAACGAAGGCTACCTTCTGCCCCGGCTCCGCATAAACGCTTACGTCACGAAGCACAGGCTTACCCTCTTCGTATTCAAAGTCAACGTCGGTCATTCTTACGTCTCCACGAAGAAGCGTATAGGTTACGCTTCCATCCTCGGAGTGAGGATGACGCCACGCCCACTTGCCCGTATGCTCGGGTACCTCGGTTATATTTCCGTTTTCATCAACTCTTGCGTTCACAAGCGTTACGTAGCCGTCATCAGCCTCTGGCTCTTCGTCTATAAGCTCAAACACACGGTTTGCGCCCGCCATAGCCATAACTATCGAGTTAATCTGCTGAGAAAGCTGATTGATATTTCCCGTAAACTGCTTGGTCATATTAAGGAAAGGAACAACTATGCTTATGCCGAACGGAATTGAGGAAAGACTCAAATTATAGAAATTCGGTATGAGCAAGAACAGACCGCCGACCGTCGCTATTATTACGTACATAATATTACCTATGTTCATAATAACAGGACCGAGAACGTTGGAATAAGCGTGAGCCTTGAAGCTTTCTTCGTAAAGGGTGTTATTTACAGCCCTGAACTCCTCCGAGCACTTCTCTTCTCTTGAGAAGACCTTAACAACCTTCTGACCGTTCATCATTTCCTGAACGTAGCCCTCAAGCTTACCTACCGAGCGCTGAAGACCGATAAAGTGCTTTGCGGAGCCGCCGCCGGCCTTCTTTGAAACCAAGAGCATAAGAATTACGCCGAGAATAAGTATCAGAGTCAGCCATACGGAATAATAAATCATAATTCCGAATACGGTCAGAACTATAATTCCCGAGCGAAGAAGAGTGGGGATAGACCTCGAAATAAGCTCACGGAGCGTATCTATATCGTTAGTATAGTAGCTCATTATATCGCCGTGCTTATGAGTGTCAAAATATTTAATAGGAAGATTTTGCATACCGCGGAACATACGTATTCTCATTTTCGAAAGGAAGCCCTGCGTAATTTTTGCGGTAAGCTGGGTATCTACCGTTATTGCGATAATCGAAATAACGTAAAGGCTCGCAAGGAATATAATACTTGGAACTATTTCCTTTGCGGCAGCGGCGTAATCACCCGTCAAAACGTGGATTTCGATAGCCGCGGTTATTTTTTGAATGAATATTGCGGGAATTGCGGAAACTAGCGCCGCAAAGAGTATGCAGCACGCGGTAATCGGTACGAGCCTCGGATAGTCGCGGTAAAGCATACCTAAAACTCGAAGAATTACGTTCTTCTTTTTCGTAACGGCAGAGGCTTTGGGAGAGTTGTTAATTTTACTCATTTTCATTGCCTCCTCTCGAGTTTTCGGTCTGCTGAATATAGACCTCGCGATAAATTTCGCTCTTTTCCATAAGCTCATCGTGCGTTCCGACCGCCGTTATCCTTCCCCCGTCGAGAACGAGAATCATATCCGCATTCATAACCGAAGCGATTCTCTGCGCTATGATTATCTTCGTCGTGTCGGGAACGTATATTTCAAAGCCGTGTCTTATAAGCGCGTCGGTTTTCGTATCAACCGCACTCGTCGAGTCGTCAAGGATAAGAACCTTTGGACGCTTAAGAAGCGCTCTCGCTATGCAGAGTCTTTGCTTCTGACCGCCCGAAACGTTCGTTCCTCCCTGTTCAATCCAGGTATCATACCCGTCGGGGAACGTGCTGACAAAGCTATGCGCCTCGGCAAGCTTGCAGGCTTCTATAATTTCCTCGTCTGTTGCGTTTTCGTTACCCCAGCGAAGATTGTCCTTTATTGTTCCCGCAAAAAGAAGATTCTTCTGAAGAACCACGGAAACTGCGCCTCTGAGCGTATCTATGTCGTAATTTCTTACATCTACTCCGCCAACCTTAACGCTTCCCTCGGTTACGTCGTAAAGTCTCGGGATAAGGTTGACGAGGGTTGATTTACTTGAGCCTGTACCGCCGATAATTCCAACGGTTGCTCCGCTCGGAATATGAAGATTTACGTTTTCAAGCGTAAAGCGCTCGGCACTCTTCGAATATTTGAAGTTAACTCCCTCGAAATCAACAGAGCCGTCGGAAACCTCAAGTATGGGATTCTCGGGATTTTTCATAGTAGGCTCTTCGCAAAGGATTTCTCCTATACGCTTGAACGATTCCATCGACATAGTAATCATAACGTATATCATCGAAAGCATCATAAGCGACATAAGAACCTGCATACCGTAGGTAAGCATAGCGGAAATCTGACCGACGTCAACCGCCGAGCCCTGACTCTCTATGGCAAGCTTTGAGCCAACGAAGAGAACGAACACCATATTGAAATAAAGGCATATCTGCATTACGGGGGTGTTCAGAGCTACGATGCGCTCAGCCTTGGTAAAGTCGTCTCTTATGTTATCCGAGGCAGAGGTGAACTTTTGCTTTTCGTGCTCTTCCCTTGAGAAGCCCTTTACGACACGCGCGCCTCTTACGTTTTCCTCAATGGATTCGTTGAGCTTATCGTATTTTTTGAACACACGTCTGAACGCAGGCATAGCAAATCTGGCTATCATAATAAGTCCGAACGCAAGCACGGGAACTATTACCACGAACGTAAGCGCAAGCCTTCCGCCCATAACAGCCGCCATTATGATAGAGAAAATAAGCATAAGCGGACTGCGTATCGCAGTTCTGATAATCATCATAAACGACATCTGAACGTGCTGAACGTCGGTAGTTATTCTGGTTACCAATGATGACGATGAGAATTTATCTATGTTCTCAAAAGAATAAGTCTGAATTTTGTCAAAGATATCGCCCCTTAAATTTCTGGCAAATCCCGATGATGCCTTCGCACTGGTTATAGCGGCAAGTCCTCCGCAAAGAAGAGAAACCATTGCGAGAACGACGAGCAGCGCGCCCGTAAGCAGCACTTCCTTGATTTCCGAGCCTGCGCGAAGCTTATTTACAAGATTCGCCGTTATGAACGGAATCGAGGTCTCGATAGCAGCCTCGCCAACCATAAGCACGATAGTAAGCACCGCCGGAAGCTTAAATTCACGGACGCAAGCAAACAATCTTTTAAACATTTCTTTTCCTTTCCTAAATATGTAGTTTACATCTTTTTAATTTTATACTAATAAAAGACTGTTGTCAAGAGTTTTTTCTTAAACAGTTAACTATTTAATTAAGATTTTTCAATTTAAATTTAGCCGTGATAACAACGGCTGCTTGCTGAATGGGCAATGTTCTTAGCGGAGAATTTGAAAACTCTGCTAAGTGCGGGCATCGCATTTGTCCGGACAAATACAGAATTGGCTAAGTCCAATCCCTTATACAAACAGAAAGACAATAAAAAAAGGAGAAAATCCTTATATTCTTGCTCTCATTTTTATTCTGTCGATATATTCACTTCCGTGAAATATTTTCACGAAAGATGAATTCGATATGTTCTCGCTTTGCTCGAACTCGATATATTGCCGCTGCGCGTCAATTCGATATGAGATAAATTCCTCGTTTGCATAGCAAACATATCGAGCAGAAGGCATATCGAGTTGCGTCAGCAACATATCGAAATCCCATATGGGATTTATCTCGATGCGTGTTCTCCGTTAAGGATAACACGCTAAACGGCAACGTTTTTTACTTACGGGGTTGACAAATTGCAAACATTGTGATATAATACGTGGTAATCACGCTTGAAGCGTATATGCGCTTTGGTGAATTTTTTGGAGGAAATATGGACGCCGACGCGGATTGTTGTAATCCCAATACGTTACATATAATGAATATTTGACTTGGCCGGACAGGGATATTTGAAGGAATATCGTGTGGCTAGGTCTTTTTTTGCTTTTTTGGAAAGGCGTAACGGCAAAAAGCTTTCTTCCCGCTTCTCAGGTGATGAAAACAATTTAAATAACTTATAATTAAGAAAGGAACAAAAAAACATCCTATCATGGACGAACACAGTATTATCTTGCTCGTAACGATACTATTTTGTGTCCTTATGAGCGCGTATTTCTCGGCTACCGAAACAGCGTTTTCGACAGTTAACAGAATACGTCTTAAAACAATGGCGGAGGACGGTAATAAAAAGGCTGCGAGAGCCTTGAAGCTTACCGACAACTACGATTCCCTTCTCTCCACCATACTTATCGGAAACAACATTGTAAACATTCTCGCATCCTCGCTCTGTACGATTTTATTCATTGGACTTCTAAAAGACAACGAGAGCCTTGCGACGACGCTTTCGACGGTAATTCTTACCATCGTTATTCTTATTTTCGGTGAAATATCCCCGAAGAGCATCGCAAAGGAATCACCCGAGAAGTTCGCTATGTTCTCCGCTCCGATAATCAACGCATTTTTAACAATATTCACTCCTTTGAACTGGCTCTTTAAGCAGTGGAAAAAGCTTCTCAAGCGCATCTTTAAGACAGACGAAGAGGTCGGTATAACCGAGGAAGAGCTTATTTCCATAATTGAAGAGGCTGAGGAAGACGGAAACTTTGAAAAGAGCGAGACCGACCTTATCAAGAGCGCTATCGAGTTCAACGAGCTTGAGGTTGGCGATATCTTCACTCCCAGAATTGATATAACCGCAGTTAAATCATCTGCTACCTTAGAAGAGATACGCGAGGTCTTCAAGTCGTCCGGCTTCTCAAGACTTCCCGTATATACAGAGGACCTTGATAACGTGCTCGGTATTCTCTATTACAAGGACTTCTTCACAAAGGATTTCACTACTATAAATGAAATTATCAAGCCCGTTTCCTTTGTTACCAAAAACAAGAACGTAAACGAGCTTATGAACGAGCTTCAGGAAAAGAAGCTTCACCTTGCCGTAGTAACAGACGAATACGGCTCAACCGCAGGTATCGTTACGCTTGAGGATATTCTTGAGGAAATCGTTGGAGATATCTGGGATGAGCACGACGATATCGAAATCGACGTAAAAGAGGTCGGTGAGGACGAGTATATCGTCTCGGGTAAGGCAAATATAAGCAAGGTATTTGACGAAATCGGCGTTGACGTTGAGCAGGATGCGCTTACGGTTAACGGCTGGGCTATGAACGTTCTCAGCAGAATTCCCATGGTTGGCGACGAGTTCGAGGCCGACGGTCTTTTTGCTAAGGTTCTTACTATGAACGGAAAGCGTATAGGAAACCTTAAAATCGTTAAGCTCGCTCCCGAGGAGGAAACCGAGGAGGACGAGAAGAACGAAGAGGAAGAGGACGATTAAGCTTCTCGTAGTTTTATTCTTTTATGATTTTATTTGAGCCGTTTTCACGAAAATTTTGTGAAAACGGCTTTTTTTATTTCAAAATTCCGCTTAATTTTTTAATTAAAATTTTGCTTTTACCGCCAAAAAATTCGGGGGGTTGCATTATTTGTAGTTTTGTGTTAAAATATATGGGCATTCATATATAAATTCACGTCAAAAAGGAATTGTTTTATGAAACTTAAGGTTAAAAAGAAAACTTACGATGAGGTAATGGCTTTAAAAATCCCGAAGCACAAAAAGCCGAGAAAGCCCTCACTCGTATTAAGAACTGTCGCAAATCTCGTTTCTCTTACGGATTTGTGGAAAGCAAGATATAAAACGCATGGCACGCTTCCACCGAAATCGGAGGGACCCTGCCTCGTTCTTATGAACCACTCAAGCTTTATCGACCTTCCTATTGCGCAGAGAATTATGTTTCCACGCCCTGTCAGCATAGTTTGCACCTACGACGCATTCATAGGTAAAAAATGGCTGCTCCGCGGACTTGGCTGCATTCCTACGAGAAAATTTATCACAGACCTTGCGCTTATTCACGATATGAAGCATGCGCTTTCACGCGGCGTTAACGTGCTTATGTATCCCGAGGCGGGTTATTCACTTGACGGAACGGCTACCGTAATGCCGAAGCTTGGAAAGCTCGTTAAAATGCTCGACGTACCCGTAGTATTTATAAAGACCGAGGGAGCGTTCACACGCGACCCGTTATACAACGAGCTCAAAATAAGGAAAGTTCCTGTCAGCGCAAACGTTTCTACCCTCTTTACAAAGGACGACGTAAAGTCACTTTCGGCAGAAGAGCTTGACGCAAAGCTTGATATGGCGTTTACCTTCGACAACTTTGCTTGGCAAAAGGAAAACGGTATTATGACAAGCGAGAGCTTCCGTGCCGACGGTCTTGAAAGGACTCTTTATCTCTGCCCCCACTGCGGTGCTGAGGGCTTTATGCACGGCGAGGGTATCAAAATCCGTTGCGACGCTTGCGGAAAATCCTACACTATGAGCGAATTCGGTGAGCTTTTCGCCGACGATGGAGAGACCGAGTTCTCGCATATTCCCGACTGGTTCAGATGGCAGCGCGAAAAGGTAAGAGAGGAGCTTCTTGACGGCACTTATTCTCTTGATATACCCGTTAAAATCGGTATTATGAATGATTTCAAGGCACTTTATACAGTAGGAACAGGCAGACTCAGTCACACGCTTGAGGGCTTCCACCTTACAGGCTGCGAGGGAAAGCTTGATTACAGCCAAAAGGCGCTTTCGTCTTACACCTTGAACGCAGACTTCTTCTGGTATGAGCTTGGAGATATAATCTGCATAGGTGACAGCCATGCGCTTTACTACTGCTTCCCCGACGCAGGCGTTCCCGTTGCTAAAGCAAGACTTGCGACAGAGGAGCTTTATAAGCTGCATCAGGACAGAGAGTTCCATCTCAAGCACTGCACGGAGTGCAATCACCCTCATCACGAGGAATTTACAAGACGACTTGTTAAGGCTCACTAATAAACAAAACAGGAAGCGGTCAATTGATCCGCTTCCTGTTTTGTTTATCCGATTTCGTCTATCTTTATAGTATAACCTAAAACTTCACCAATACTGGTTATTTTCCCCTTGATCGTAACGGTATCCCCTACAGATTTATCCATTAAATAATCAAGTTGATCATCGTTTTTAATTTTACACATTACGGTATCAAAATTCCACTCGTCAGCGTCAACGGGCTCTATTGTAATGTAAGAGCCATCGCTGTCAAAACTTGCAATTTTTTCTGTAACCTTGACATACTTATTTTGATAGTTTTTTTCTGCTTTAAGCGCATTCGAATCAAGTTCATCAAGCATTGTTTGGAGATCTACCGTTTCATATGTGATCTTACCGGACGATGAGCTCTTATCTCCGGATGACGATGAAGAGCTGCTATCACTGTCATCTGATGAACCATCATCAGAATCCCCCGATGCCATTGAAACCACAAGGCTTATGCCCAAAACGATAAGTACCCAGAACCACCATTTTTTGTAGATAGGTTTTTGATTTTTGTTTTGTACGTTTTCTTCCATTTTTTTAACGCTCCTTTTTTGATGTTAACTATATTATACTCAATCTTTGAGTAAATGTCAATACTCAATTTTTGAGTATGATAGACTTTTTACATAAAATTTGTAAGGAGTCTGATTATGGATTATAGAATAAGGTTAAAAAATTTACGCGAGGACAGAGATTTGACTCAAAGAGAGCTCGGTAAAATTATAAACAAATCACAGCAGGGTTACAGTCATATTGAAGAAGGACGGGCAGAATTAAAAATTGACGATTTAAAGAAATTATGCAAATTTTACAAGGTATCTGCTGATTACTTAATAGGGCTTTCAGATAAATAGAATGTTTCAAAATGGATACGCAACGATTCCTGCGTATCCATTTCATTTTTGCTTTTCGAAAAGATATTGGTCGATACAAATAATCGTGTGATTTGTAAGTTGTTTATTTTAACCGAATGGAATATTGAGAGAATCCGAAATTTGTAAATTATGTCTTTTGAATTGTTAATAAATTGTAAACATTATTTTTGTGAGATTTTTTTTAGTCTAAAATATGGAAAATTTAATTGATTTATGGTATAATATCGGTTGCGGCGCGTGAGGTCGGCTTTTGCTATGCCTTTTTGCGTCCGTTGACAGCGATTTTAATAAAAAATTTTTATATTATTGGAGGAAACTTTAATGAGCAAAAAGTATGTTTACCTTTTCTCTGAAGGTAACAAGGACATGCGTAACCTCCTCGGCGGTAAGGGTGCAAACCTCGCTGAGATGACTGGCATTGGACTTCCCGTTCCCCAGGGCTTCACCATTTCTACCGAAGCCTGCACACAGTACTATGAGGACGGCAAGCAGATCAATGACGCTATCATGGCTGAAATCATGGAGAACATCACGAAGATGGAAGCTATCACCGGCAAGAAGTTCGGTGATCTTGAAAATCCTCTTCTTGTTTCCGTTCGTTCCGGAGCAAGAGCTTCTATGCCCGGTATGATGGACACTATTCTTAACCTTGGTCTTAACGAAGAAGTTGTTAAGGTTATGGCTGAGAAGTCCGGTAACGAAAGATGGGCTTACGACTGCTACAGAAGATTCATTCAGATGTATTCTGACGTAGTTATGGAAGTTGGTAAGAAGTATTTCGAAGAGCTTATCGATAAGATGAAGGAAGAAAAGGGTGTTACCCTTGACGTTGAGCTTACCGCTGCTGACCTTAAGGAGCTCGCAGAGCAGTTTAAGGCTGAGTACAAGGCAAAGATCGGCGCTGACTTCCCCTCTGATCCTAAGGAGCAGCTCTTTGGCGCTATCAAGGCTGTATTCCGTTCTTGGGACAACCCCAGAGCAAACGTTTACAGACGTGATAACGATATTCCCTATTCTTGGGGTACTGCAGTAAACGTTCAGGCAATGGCATTCGGTAATATGGGTGATGATTGCGGTACAGGTGTTGCCTTCACTCGTGACCCCGCTACCGGTGAGAAGAAGCTCATGGGTGAATTCCTTACTAACGCACAGGGCGAAGACGTTGTTGCAGGTGTTCGTACTCCCATGCCCATCGCAGAGATGGCTAACAAGTTCCCCGAGGCTTACGAGCAGTTCGTAAAGGTTTGCGAAATCCTCGAGGACCATTACAGAGATATGCAGGATATGGAGTTCACCGTTGAGCACGGTAAGCTTTATATGCTTCAGACCAGAAACGGTAAGAGAACCGCTGCTGCAGCTCTCAAGATCGCTTGCGACCTCGTTGACGAGGGCATGATTGATGAGAAGCAGGCTGTTCTTATGATTGATCCCAGAAACCTTGACACTCTTCTCCACCCCCAGTTCGACGCTAAGGCTATTAAGACTGCTCAGGCAATCGCTAAGGCCCTCGGCGCATCTCCCGGAGCTGCTTGCGGTAAGATAGTATTCACCGCAGAGGACGCTAAGGAATGGAACGAAAGAGGCGAGAAGGTAGTTCTCGTTCGTCTTGAGACCTCTCCCGAGGATATCGAGGGTATGAAGGCTTCTCAGGGTATCCTTACCGCTCGTGGCGGTATGACCTCTCACGCTGCAGTTGTTGCTCGTGGTATGGGTACTTGCTGCGTTTCCGGTTGCTCCGCAATCTCCAACTTTGATGAAGATAACAAGACCTTCGTTCTCGCAGGTAAGACCTACCACGAGGGTGACGTAATTTCTCTTGACGGTTCTACAGGTAACATCTACGACGGTGCTATTCCTACCGTTGACGCTACCATTTCCGGTTACTTCGGCAGAATCATGGCTTGGGCTGACAAGTATCGTAAGCTTGGCGTTCGTACCAACGCTGATACTCCCAAGGATGCAAAGAAGGCTCGTGAGCTTGGAGCAGAGGGTATCGGTCTTTGCCGTACCGAGCATATGTTCTTCGAGGGCAACAGAATCGACGCATTCCGTGAAATGATCTGCTCTGATACCGTTGCTGAAAGAGAAGCTGCTCTTGAAAAGATTCTTCCTATGCAGCAGGGCGACTTTGAGGCTCTCTACGAGGCTCTTGAAGGCAATCCCGTAACTATCAGATTCCTCGATCCCCCTCTCCACGAGTTCGTTCCCACCGAAGAAGCTGACATTGAAAAGCTTGCAGCTTCCAAGGGCAAGACCATTGCAGAGATCAAGGACATCATTAATTCTCTCCACGAAGCTAACCCCATGATGGGTCACCGTGGATGCCGTCTTGCAGTAACTTATCCCGAAATTGCAGCAATGCAGACCAAGGCTGTTATTCGCGCGGCTCTCAACGTTCAGAAGAAGCATGCTGACTGGAACGTAGTTCCCGAAATCATGATTCCTCTCGTTGGTGAAATCAAAGAGCTTAAGTTCGTTAAGAAGGTTGTTGTTGAGACCGCTGACGCTGAAATCGCAGCAGCAGGCGCTAACCTTAAGTACGAGGTTGGTACGATGATCGAGATTCCTCGTGCTTGCCTTACCGCTGATGATATCGCTAAGGAAGCTGAGTTCTTCTGCTTCGGTACCAACGACCTTACCCAGATGACTTACGGCTTCAGCCGCGACGACGCAGGTAAGTTCCTTGACGCTTACTATGAGACAAAGATCTTCGAGAACGATCCCTTCGCTAAGCTTGACCAGACCGGTGTTGGTAAGCTTATGAACATGGCTGTTACTCTTGGTAAGGAAGTTCGTCCCGAGCTCCACGTAGGTATCTGCGGTGAGCACGGTGGTGACCCCTCCTCTGTTGAGTTCTGCCACAAGATTGGTCTCACTTACGTATCTTGCTCGCCCTTCAGAGTTCCGATTGCAAGACTTGCGGCAGCTCAGGCAGCACTTAAGTAATAATAATACTAAAAGATTTGCCGTTTCCGGCAAGTCAGGTAAGAAATGCGGCTCCTTTCGGGGAGTCGCATTTTTACTCTTCGCGCATTAAGGATTGCGCTCGAACTTGCGGCAGCTCAGGCAGCTCTTAAGTAATCTGTGCTATCTCGAAAGAGAAAGTAAGGATAACAAAACGACAAAAATCGCTGATTTTATAATAACGAAAGAAATCGCAATGGAGTATATGAAAACTCGGCATCCCGGGTATCATATGCGCCCATCGCGGTGGAAAGATATTAAAGTCAGTGTTTATATCTAAGCTTAAAGCCCTCGGCAAAAACGCCGAGGGCTTGTTTTATTACGCTGCCGCGTTTGCGTTGATCTGCTCGATTATCTTTCTAATACCGAGCCAAACCCTAATGTCTGTGAATACCTCAACAATGCTTCCTCTGTCAGTGAAGGGTGACTCTTGGAGAACAGACATATCCTTCATCACACCGTTGCGAACGATGTATTCAATAATCTGGTTAACGAAGTATATCTGACTTGCATCGAGATTAACGCTGTCGAGATATTCTGCAAAAGCTTCCTTAGCTGCAGACATATCAAGTCCTACGATTTCACGAACGAACTCGCCAAGAGGCTTTTCACCGTACTCAGCCTCATAATCTGCTTTAGTTCCAACTTCGCTCCAAAGGATTTTTTCAAGAGACTCTATATCTTCTTTTGAAAGAGGCTGATTGCTCTTAAGCTTGGCGATAGCGGTGTTATCCTGGTGCTGACGAACGTAAAATTCAGCCTTTGCTTTGTAATTCTTAAGGTCATCCGATTCAAGCTCGGATTCGTGCCACTCCACTGAAAGAATTTCATCGTCAAAGTGTGTTACGTAAGTCGGACCACCTCGAGGAATGTACTTAACGAGATCACGAAGTTCTTTTCTTATATGCTCAAACTCGTTTATACCTGCATCGTCAAAATAACTTGTGTGAAGTATCTTGTTTATAAGCTCCGACTTTGCCATAATCTCGGGAATGTTTGCAACACCGGCAATGCCGTTCACCTTTTTCATAAGGTCAGAACGAGCTTTTGAGTATTTCTTGCCAGCGAGATAAGCGAGTTCTATGCCGTATACGAGAGCGTCAAATCTTACAGCAGAAGGCTCGTCCTCATCGGGAGTGATAAG
>JAFTRA010000045.1 GCA_017462485.1 Clostridia bacterium
TATGCAGTGGGTCCAGGGTGAGCAAGTAAAAACAACTAAGTGTTGTTTTTACGAAGCGAAGTCCCAAGAGCGCGAGCGGGCAGAGCCGAGTATACGCAGGCGATAGAACGCGACTCGCGAATGGTCAGGCAGCGAGTCCCTGGAGGTGCACCAACGGTATTCCTCGATAGCTCAGTCGGTAGAGCGCATGACTGTTAATGAGCTAGCGCGCGGAGAGTAAAAGGTGTGCGTTCCACTGTAGTGCCAAACGTTCGAATTCCCACGCGAACGCTCGATACCGCAAGCGGTATGCACGAGTCACTGGTTCGAGCCCGGTTCGGTGATTCCATACATCACTTCGTGATGATTCCATACAAGGCTTACGCCTTGATTTCATACACGCCTTCAGCGTGGTTTTATGGCGATGACGCGCGCCATCGTTGTGAGCGAAGCGAACTGTGTCGTTCAGTTCAAGCCGCAACCGCCCCGTCCGCCCGCCCACACCCCCGACTGCGTTACAGTCACCGCCCTCGCCATTCCCAGAGGGGTGCAAGAGTAGATGTACCAGGTATATTGTTTTACCTGCGCAAGGGGCTCTTTTTGAGCGTAGCGAACTGTCTCGTTCGGCTCAAGTGGCACGGGTCGTACGACCTTCTTTTTTTTGCTTGACATTTTTTGTGTAGTGTGTTATATTATACGGGTAAAATAAATCAAAGCCGAAAGATGAGATAGATATGTCTGAGTTAGCTTTTGTGATGAGTACAACAGCCCTTGCTTTGTACTGCTTAAGTTATTTTTTCAATAGTAAAAGAAATTATCTGATATTGCAGCTTGCAGGTAATGTTTTTTTGTCATTCTCCTATTTGTTGATTGGTTCCTATTTTACTATGATTGCCGTGATTATAGGGATTGCGCGCGGAATGATTTGCTACATATACGAAAAGAAAGATAAAAAAGTCCCGATTTTCTGTATTATTGGATTGTGTTTTGTAACGATTTTAAGTTATATTATCGTAAATTGCGTCGTGCTACAGTCGCAAGCTTCGATATGGGATTTCTTATACTTGTTTGCCTCTTGTATGTATGCGGTCACGTTTGCTATCCGCAATCTTAAAGTTATGAGATATATGGTCTTGATTCCTCACGCCAGCGCGGTTGCATATAATTTGCTTATCCAAGCCCCGATTTCTTCGGCAATATCCTACGGAATTGAGTTGGTTGTCACGGTTGTGGCAATTATTAAGTATGAAGTGACAAAAGGAAAAAACAAGAATAAATATAACGAAAATACAACGTTGTAATTTTGTCCTGTAACCACATAGAGCAGTTCTGAAAAGGACTGCTTTTTCTTTTGCTCCCGAATGGGCTCGAATCAATGACACCCGACCGAACAATCATTGTTCTGTCGGGTTTTTATGATTAATAGTAAAACGGTTAGTTTTGATAAAAATTTTATAATAGAGGACAGAACGACTGTTAATTTCGCCTTTGGCGAATGTTGCACGATGTCACTGGTCAAGAATTGCATACAATTCTTGTTCGGATGCTACGCATCCCTTCGAGCATCCAGTTCGGGGAGTAATATGAAAAGACCTTGTAATCCGAACCATTACGGTTTAGATACAAGGCCTTTTTGTGTCTTATAGTCTTATATTTCAATGCTTATTTGCTTTTTTTGCTCTTGGATTTGTCTATTGCTGGATTTTAAAAAAATTTCAAATTCTGGTATCATATTTGTACAGTTAAAGTATAGTAACATCCAAAAAATGAGGAATGACATAAAAGTAACACAAAAGTAACAACACGTTTTCTTGATTTGTGCTATAATATAGGTGCTTGGAGGTAGCATAATATGGAATTTAAGGAAAAACTAAAGCAACTGCGAATACAAAAAGGACTCACACAAGCGCAATTGGCAGACAAACTCTTTGTGAGCCGTAGCACTGTTGCAAAATGGGAAAACGGTCTGGGGTTGCCCAATCCCGAATCTATGGTTACGTTGGAGAATCTTTTTGATATTTTTGCCGAGGAACTTGCCACCGAAGAGCCTGAAAAAGTAATCGTAAAAAAGAATCGGAAATTATGGCAGATAGGACAGATTCTCGGATGGTCAATAATTCTCGTCTTGCTTATTGCGATGACTTATCTTCCGTTTGCAATACATAATGGAGAGTATGGCTTTACTCCGGATATGGCTGCCGGAAGTTACGCTGATGAGGCGTATATTGACACCGGTGATTATCGAATATATTATTTCACATTCGGGGGCGATTTGGAGAATGGCAGACATTGGTCTGATCTGCAAGGGTTTAAACCTGTAAAAAAGCATTTTTTGGGGTGTACTGTTTCAGAAGATGACTACGCCTACAAGGTGTTTACCAAAGACAATTACGTTGTTGGAAGGCTCTATACCATTAAAGGAGAAGGTGGGTATTACAATCTAATCGATAAGGCTGGAATATATAAAGTCGAGGAGCTGGGGACGCCGGCAATCTGGGATATTCCCAGCGAATTGATTACAGCTACAACGATTACGATCTCAGGTGTAGAATATGAGCTTCAAGAAGGGTTCTTTTTCATTACGAACGAACCTGTAAGATATTTCGAAATTGGTGAAGAATGGTATGACGTAGAATAATGTAAGTTGAATTTTTGTACTATAAACCCAAAAAGCAGTTCTGAAAAGGACTGCTTTTTTCTTTTGCTCCCGAATGGGCTCGAATCAATGACACCCGACCGAACAATCATTGTTCTGTCGGTTTTTATGATTAATAGTAAAACGGTTAGTTTTGTTAAAATTTTATAATAGAGGACAGAACGACTGTTAATTTCGCCTTTGGCGAATGTTGCACGATGTCACTGGTCAAGAATTGCGTGCAATTCTTGTTCGGATGCTACACATCCCTTCAAGCCCAGTTCGGGGAGCCACTTCCAAAAGGAAGACAAAAACCATATAACCTTATATGCACCTCTAGCTCAGTTGGTAGAGCAACTGCATTCCGTAGGAATATTGCGTAGCGAGGAGCATGGGGTAGAAACAAAAAAAGCGGTACAATTAGTATAAACATAACCCCGAGCGATAAACTCTGAATTTGCCGCTCGGGGTTTCAATATAATTTGATTGTGTTACGTTATAAAAACTTTACGAGATTTTGTGAACATCAGCTTAAGATTCCGCTTCTTCAGCAATGGCTTTGTCGAGAGCTTGAGTTTTATAAAGCTCGGAAACCTCTGCGTATGCGCGCAGAGCGCTTGCAAGAGGAAGCGAAGCTGCGAATTCATCTTTACCGGTAGCGTATGCTACGTAGGTTTCAAGACTGTACTTACCGTTTTCTACGTTGACAGGCACGCCATTAACAGTGCCTTCTGCTGTTATGGTAAGAACGGTACCGAAGTTGTAAGCCTTCATACCGCTAACTATGATATAGCCGTCGAGCGCGTCGGTGTGAGAGTAGGTCTCGGTCACCTTGTTTCCGGCATAGGTCACGATTATCGTACCCTCAAAGCCATTTACAAGCTCGAACGCAAATGTCGGAGTGGGATTAAGGACAATCGTAGCCTTGGTGAATATACCGTTAAGATTTTGATTTTCAATGATTTCAGTCTCATTAAGCGAGCTAACCGTGTACTTGCTTGCAACGGATGAATTAGCTTCAAGAAGAGTAGTGATTTCGGCAACTTTCTCTCCGTCAATGTAACCCGACGCTTCGTTTGCGTAAGTTAGCATATAATAAATGAGAACCTTATCCGCATCCTTGAATTCTCCTTCAAGAACTGCTTTAGCATAGCTTACTATGGAAACGCTTGCCGTAAGAGTTCCTTCGAAGTCACCCTCTTTTACGTTAAGGGTGAAGGTAACGGCATCGGAAGTCTTGTTGCAAAGCTGCTCGAGTGTAGCCTTAAGATATTTAGCGCCGTCTGCCGTGGTAACCTCGATAAGCTCAAGTCTATCAACTGTTACAAGACCTGCGTAATCTGCAGGGATATAAAGGTTAACGCCGAAGTCGGCATAAAGCGAAAGGTTAACCCGTAGCCCCGTTACGTTTTCTGCCAGCGTGTAGCTGCCTACGTTTACGTCGGTGTCTGCCTGAACGTTCTCGGGAAGCGCTTCCCAAGACTTGAATATCTTCTTCGTAACCTTGAGACCGGTAGAGGAATCGGGAACCAAAACGCCCGCGTCAAGAACGTTACCGCCCTTTGCGTAAATCTCAGTTAAAAGCGCATTTCCGTCAAAGTCGTTCCAGCTTACGCCTACAGCATCACCCTCGGAAACGGTTTTAACGGCAAGTATTGGAAGAGAAGCCGCATATATTACGTACTCATTGTAATTTGGCTCGGAGGTTGTAGTTGTGTCGGGAAGAGAAATAGTATGAACAATGAGCGTCTCGCAGCCTTCTCCGAGAGACATTTTAACATTCCATTTAGCGTTTACGCAGCCCTCGGGAATGGCAAAGCCGTTAGAATAAAATGCAGTATCCTTTACGATAACAGTGCCGGTCTTTGTACCTGTAGCATCAATGCTTCCGTTTGTGATACAATTGATAAAGCTTACTTTATCGGCGCCGGTAACGTTGGTGATTAAGCTTGCGCCGTCCGTTTTGGTAATAATTTTGCAATTATTAAAGGTCATCAAATCCGTAGATGAATCCTCTTGCAGTAAGATGCTGGTATCGTATGGCAAAACTATTGTTGAGTTAGTGACAGTGAGTGATGCTTGCGCCCCTGACTGTGAGTAAAAGAGTGCTGTAGATTTAGTGCTTGTTTTGTTATTACCATTTATTACGGTGCAACCGTCGATTTTTATAGAAGAGCTTGCCTTGCAAGTATTATTAAGTCTAACGATTGTGGCGCCGTTAAGCGTGAGATTTGAGCCGGGATAAATTCTTCCGTTAACAGTAACCGTACCTACGTTGACGTGACTGTCTTCGTAACCGTATATTCTAATAAGATATCCGCCGCTTAATTTACCCTTTGCCGTATGTCCAACATCCGAGAGAACGCCTCCCGGACGTGATGAGTATATGTAAAAGGTGTCATAATGCTCGGGGAAGAACGTAGCAGTAGATACTAGTTTTGTGTTACTTCTCCAGTCAGAGCGTACGCTGTGACCGTTCATATCAAAGTAAAACGTCTCTTTCTCGGTACTGCTATTATTTGTAGGAGTTACCGTATCCGCAAAGTAAACTCCGTCCATTTGTGCTATGAATACTCTGCCGCTTGTGAACTGAATGTTTGTCCATGCATCAGCGTCAAAGCCAAGGTTGGTACCGCCCTCAACGAAGCTTCCGTCCTCTTCGGTGATAACCCAAGCGAGCTTTTGATAGGGAGTGCCGTATGCGGCGTAGAGCGTTACGGTTTCGCCGCTGTTAGCTAAAGCGTATTCCTCCGTAAGAGGCTCGTCTCCAAATATCTCGCCGCCTTCGGTCAAGCTCCAGCCTATGTGTTCACTTGATTTGAAATGGTTGTCCTCCGTTTTGCTTAAACGGTCAGGTACTGTGCCGGTGAAGAGTTCTGCGGGAACCGCGCCGACAGCGCATTCGTAAGGCCCGTCCGTTACATCACCGTGAGAAAATATGAAATTAACCGAGCCTGAATCGGTGCTTGTGCCGTCCTCCGTAGTACTTGTCAACTCGGTATCTTCAGCGCTGACAGCGATAATGAGTCCCGAGCAAACGAGTGCGAGCGAGAGAAGAAGTATCAGAATTCTAGCAAATTTCTTCATTTTGCTCTTTCTCCTTATTGTTTGTATAGTTTAATTTTAAAACATATCCACGTTCATTATATCATATCCGTAGGATAAAATACGAGAAAAATGCTACAATATAGCGACAAAAGTTTACCTTGATAAAAATATACAATGATATTAAGCCACTGCTCTTTACGAAATTATCTTTCATAAAAGCTAAGGCGTAAACAAAATAAAAAAGCAAGAATAGAAGATTTTTGATATGCGATTTCAAAGTTGATGGTTTTCGCTGCATATCTTTTTTCTTTTATTCTTGCTTCTTGTCAATCGTTGCTTTGCTTTTTGCTTTTTCTGTACTCGCTTGGAGACGTACCCGTGATTTCTATAAACGCTCTTTGAAGCGTGCGCTCACTTGTAAAGCCGCACTCAAGCGCAATATCAAGTATTTTAAAATCGGTAGAGGAAAGCAGGCTTTTAGCGCGGTCTATCCGCAATGAATTTACGAGCTTTCTGAAGTTGACGCCGTGTATTGTGTTCACACAACGGGACAAATAAGTTTTATTGTAGCCGAGCTGAGCCGCGACGCTGTCGAGATTTATATTTTCGGTGTAGTGCTCGTTGAGATATATTAACAGCTTCGTTAAAGCGTTATGGTTAAAATCTATCGGCCTTTTCGGAACTGTGCGCATATATTCGGTAAACACCGCATATACAATAGATTTTATCGTTCGGTACTTATTCACGTCGGAATCTATATTGTATTGCATTTTATGAGGCTCGGGAAAACTTTCAACGACGTAGTCAAAAAGCGCTTTTGAGGGAGTAAATACCGCTTTTGTTCCGCTGATATATAAGTTTTCTCCCGATAAAAATTCTTCGGTGAAATCGAGCGAAACGATGAGCTGCCAAGCCGTAACGCTTACCGGAGCGCCGCAACTGTGAGTACGAAATGGAGTTATAACACAAATGTCGCCTTTATTCGCTACCTCGGTCACGCCGTCAACCGTAAGCTCGAGGCTTCCGTCAATTATGCAAAGTATTTCGGGAAGCTGGTGTATTCTGTTGGGATACACCATTTTGCCATAAAAATGCCTTGTTTTCGCTGCAGCATTAAAGCTGAAATCTTGAAATTGTACGTACATTTTTTCTCCTATGTTTTTTGAGCTAATGTAAAGTTTTGTCGCTATATTGTAGCATTTTTTTCGTATCTTGTCAATAGCGTATGGTATAATGAATACAAGAATACTTCTTTTGAAAGGAGAAAAAGTATGAAAAAAAGAATATTGGCGATATTTGGCGCTTTAATTATGACTGTTGGAATTGTTGCGATAATGGCGATAGGAGCCAGCGCGGCAACCGCAATTCCCGCCGAAGGAACAGCCTTCGAACAGGATACGGTTTATGAAATGTATGATATTGTGCAGATAGATGAGGACTTCACTATCGAATCGGAGCTTTGGATTGATCCTGCGAGCTCGGATTCCTATCGCGGCGGTATTATTGTTAGTGACTATATGAATTACGTAGATGAAACTGCGGGAAGGGTGCCTTTAAAGAGAATGGCGCTTGAGATGTATAAAGGTGGCAAGCTGCGTTTTTGGACCGATGATTGTGGAGAATATATATTTGATCTCGATTTTCGCACTGTAATTACAGAAACCGAATTCGTAAAGATTGCGGTTGCTGTTAATGTTTTTAAGAGTGATGAAACTTACGTTGATGCGAATGGCAAAACTGTATATGCTGATATAACTCTTTACGTAAACGGGGAAAATGTGCAAACGTTGTATATCACAGACGAGACCTGCGTTCCGGGTTGGTTTACCCTTGATTCTCCTCTTTGGATAGGCGGCGACCAGCGCATAGTTGACGGTGAATATAACAGTGAGTATTTCGAGGGCAAGATAAAGAACGTTACTATGTACTCGGATATCCGTACCGCAGACGAGATTAAGACGAGCGCAGAGTCAGAGGCTTATACGGTAGATACAACCGACACCGCGCTTCTCGTAGCGTACGATATGACGGGTGAATCCTTCACGACCGACATTTCGGCAAACGGAAATAATCTTAAGTTTGTGTCCCGTTACGGAGAAAGCTTTTTGGATAAAGAAGGACGCTATTATGTCGAAAAGCCTCTTACCGAGACTCCCCGTACATACGAGGCGGTTGTTTATGTTCCCACTTCCGGCTTAGAGAACGGAAGAGGCGGCGTTATAATGGGTAACTATTATCAGGATGCTGACAAGGTCGAACATAAATGCCTGAACTTTGAGATATATAACAACGGTGCGCCCCTACTTTATATTGTGGATGATGCCGGAAGAGTAAAGGCAAGCTTCGAATCGGAAGCATCGGACGCACGAAGAGAGGGCTGGGTCCACGTTGTTATAGTTGATGACGGCTCGTATTACCACTGCTATATCGACGGAGTTTTAACAGAATCTCTTGCTCACAAGGACGTTACTTCCACAAAGCTGGAATCGTATGATTTTGATATAGCTAACGTGCAGTCCGAGAATACGTTATCAATAGGAAGAGACATAAGACAAAAGCAAATATTTAAGGGCAAGATAAGGCACATCGCATACTATTCCGAGCCTCTTACGGCGGAGGAGGTTAAAGAGTCGTACGAGAACGGCGTAGATACGTCAAACGAAGACCTCATTCTTTATTACGATATGAATGACGGAGACGTTAAAAACGTCATTAAGGATACTAGCGGAAATAACTATCACGCATCTCTGGGTGCCGGTTACTACGAAAGAGAAGAGAAAGTAAAGGATTACGCATACTCCTTCGCGGTAGTCGGAGATACTCAAAGACAGGTATGGGCAGATTTCAAGACCGCAAACGATGACGTTGTTGGTAACGAGACCAACTATACGGAAAACATCTACAAATGGATAGTTGAGAATAAAGACGAAAAGAATATTCAGTGGGTATTCGGCCTCGGTGATATAACCGAGAATAACGGTATCCAGAACGGCTCAAATCTGATGGAATGGGATATAGCCAAGGCGGCTATAACGCAGATGGACGCTGCGGGAATTAATTATTCCATTATTTTAGGAAATCATGATTTCCGTGGCGGTACAACCGCAAACTTCAATAACTATTTCGCAAGTCCCGACGATGACTTCTATACTAAGAGAATAACGGGCTATTACGAAGAAGGCAGAATCAATAACTATTATATCAATTTCGAGGTCTCCGGCGTTAAGTATATGGTGCTTTGTCTTGAGTACGGTCCTAATAACAAGATACTTAATTGGGCGAGTGAAATCGTTGAAGCGCACCCCGAAAGAAGAGTTATAGTAACTACTCACGCTTATATGTACGTTGACGGAACAACGGTTGATAAGGATGACGCTACTCCTCCTAACAAAAGCGGTGTAACAAACAGTGATACCGATAGAAACAACGGCGATATGATGTGGGAGAAGTTCGTTTCTCAGCACAGAAACATTCTTTTCGTGCTTTCGGGACACGAAACCTGCTCGGACGTTATCATGCGTCAGGACAGAGGTATTAACGGAAATATGGTTTCTCAATTCCTCGTTGACCCGCAGGGAGCATCGCAAGAAACTGACGGAATGGTATGCATGTTCTACTTCTCCGAGGACGGAAGGGAAGTTTCGGTAGAGTGGATATCCACCGGTAAGACGCTTGCGGCTCAGGCTGAAAATCCCGATGCGGACGACGTTCTCTACAAGGCTATAAACCAGTTCGATTACGTTGTTTACGATAATTACAATAATTTCGTATATTCAAGCGAAATGGTAGAAGAAGAATCCGATGAAACTAAAACCATTTACAGAATTTACTACACCAACGGAACCTATTCCGAGTTCGTAATAAATCACGGTAAAGACGGCGCTGATGGCAAAGACGGAGCTGACGGCAAAGATGGCACTAACGGAAAAGACGGAGCAAGCGTGACAGTTACCGAGGTTAAAAAGACCGGAACCGACGGACTCGTTGATACCTACACGATAACCTTCTCAGACGGAACGACCACGAGCTTTACCGTAACCAATGGAGCTGACGGCAAAGACGGAGTTGACGGAAAAGACGGAGTCGATGGAGAGGATGGCAAAGACGGAGCTGACGGCAAGGATGGCGAGAATGGAAAAGACGGTGCTAATGGCAAGGATGCAACGGTCGTAACCCCCGACGAAAACGAGGAAGCAGAGCCTAAAGGCTTCTTCGAGATTCTTGCGGAGTTCTTCAGAAATTTGTTTGCAGGATTGTTCGGCTTCGGTAAGGAAGAATAAATTCACTTCAAAACAGGGGTTTATGAAACCTTCCAATATGAAAATTTAATAAAAGCATAGAATAAAATTGCGAATCTCGGTGCGGTATTGCCTCGGGCTTCGCAATTTTTTCTCTAAAGGAAGATAATTATTTGAATCGCAGTAATAGAATTCGCAAGGCTTTAGGGCAGTGTTTGCTAGCGAAATAATTAAAAGCATATTGTAATTTTTATTTATGTCTGTTATAATAAACTCGTATTAAGAATCTTTTAAAGGAGCTGTGATATATGGATGGCAGAATTTCTAATTTAAGTCAGGTGGCGAGTATTCGCCGCTATACTTTGACCGAGGGCAGAGCAATAGGACTTGAAGTTCTCGATTGCGACAACGGAAAAATACGTTTCCTCTTGAATTTAAGTAAGGCTTGCGATATTATGCAGCTTTATCACGAGGGGCAAAACGTATCCTTTATATCTAAAAACGGGTTTACAAAGCGTGAAACACCTTTTTCAAATCGTTTTGAGGGCGGTATGCTTTATACCTGCGGCCTTGATAGCGTTGGAGGCAGAGAGGGCTACGAATTGCACGGCACACTCCATAATATCCCCGCAGAGCTTGTTCGCGCAGAATGTAATGGGCAGCAAATTGTCATTGAGGCTATTATGAGAGATACGGCGCTGTTCGGAAAAAATCTTGTTTTGAAGAGGAAGATTACATCCGGAATTGGTGCTGATACGGTGACAGTTGAGGATACGCTGATAAACGACGGATTTAGAGATGAGGAATACTGTTTGCTCTACCATATCAATATTGGATATCCTATGCTTGATGAGGGCGCAAAAGTGGTTGCCGACGTGGAGAAATGCGAGCCGAGAACTCCTTGGTCACGTGAAAATATGTCTACAATGTACGAGATAGGGGAAACCGTTCCGAATGAAGAGGAGACCTGCTATTTTCTGACTCTTAAGAACCCCGAGGTTTTACTCGTCAACGAGAAGCTTGGTAAGGCGTTGACTGTATCATATTCGGGCGAAACCTTACCTCATTTTATAGAGTGGAAAAGTATGGCGAGCGGAGATTACGCTCTGGGATTCGAGCCCTGCACGACGGAGCTTGATGATAGGTTTGCGTATAAGACGATCAAATCCGCAGAGAGCATCTTATTCAAAACGAGTATATCTGTAACAAAATTGCATAAATAAGCAAACAATTGTTTAAAAAAGCACGCATTAAAACTTCATAATGATGGAAACCGGCATAAAACAGTTCTTCTAAAAAAATGAATCAAGCATATTTGATTATTTAATCATATATTTTGCTACGAAATTTATAGTTTTTTTGTTCTTTTTATGATACATTAGAATTGTATCAAAATTTAATAATTGTCGGGGGTAAAAATGAAAAAAGCACTTCGTATCAGCTATAATGCATATTTTGATGATAAGGTTTTTGAGAGAAATATAAAGCTTGTCAGAGAAAACGCTGATGTAATTGATGAAATAACGCTCTTTACTAATCCAACTCACCAAGGCTATTGGACTCTTGAACGAGAAAGAGAAACCGTCGATGTCTTGAAGGATAGAATCAAAAAATATAAGGAAGCGGGAATAAATAGAGTTGGTCTTAATGTTCTTTCCACGCTCGGTCACACCGAGGACGGAACAATGATAGCTCCAAAAGCAGACCTTCAGTACATAATGAATATTGATGGCGTTACCTCGGGAGCATGCCTATGTCCCTCTGATGATAGATTTACTCCTTACGTATATGAAAAATACTCTTATTTTGCTTCCTGCGGCGCAGATTTTATATGGCTTGACGATGATATTCGAGCAAGAGGACACGGTGTTGCAAAGGACTATTGCTTCTGCCCCGAATGTGTTAAAAAATTCAATTTGAAATTCGGTACGGATTATACCATAGAGCAAATAAGAGAGCTTTATAAAAGAGATTGGAACTTTAAACTCAAATGGAAACAGAACGCACACGATACATTCAATCGTCTTTTTAAAACACTGCGTGATGCCATAAAGAATACGAATCCGTCTGTTGACATTGGATATATGAGCGGACTCGAGGCAACTGTGCCAGAATGGATAGAATCGAGCGGTTCAACTCTTGGACGTCCCGGAGGCGGTTTCTATAACGATTTAACACCGGTTCAAATGTTTGAAAAGGCATTTATGATGCAACAGTGTATCGAAAGATACCCGAAAGAAATAACCGATATTCAGTATGAATACGAGGAATATAACTTTTTAACCTTGCAGAAATCACGTTATATAGCCGAGCTTGAAAGCTCGCTTATGATACTTGCGGGTTGCAACGGAATGCTTTATAACCGACTGGAGCATACTGCGGATTTTGTAGATATGATGAGAAAATCCGCAAAGAAATGGGACGTTCTCTGTGATTCGAATGAGGGATGCAAGCCGATTGGAGTATTTTGTGTAAATTGCCATCAAGCGCGTTGTTTAAATGAGATAGGGATTCCAACCACGGCTTATATGGATAAGGCTTATGCTTTCTATATTTTGTCAGGCGATTGGAACAGATTTTCAAACGACGAGATAGAGAAAATGCTTAAGGTCGGCGTTTATACCGATGCGGTAGGACTTACCTGGCTTAAAAAGAAGGGCTTTTGCGACCTTGGCGGTGAGGTCGGCATCTGTTATCCGAACGGTGTTTGGGAGCACTTCACCGACCATAAGCTTAACGGCGACGTAGTAAGCCGTGAGAGATGGGTTTCTCTTGATATATTCAAGGAGGCTGACGCCTTTGAGCTTATCCCCGACGAGTCGGCTGAAACGCTTTCGATGCTCAATTCCGCATTCGGCGGACTCAGGGGAGCTTCTATGTACGTTTACCGCCGTGATGACGGCTCGGTTATTGCCGTTGACGGCTGCCTGATGCCGAAGCAGCTTCAGACGGATAACAAAAAGGTGCAGATGACGAACGTTTTCGATTTGATTTCGGGCGGTAATATGCCTGTCGTTATTGAAAAAATCGTAAAGGTTATCCCCACCGTAACCGCAAATGAAAGAAACGTGAATATTATGCTTACCAACGCTCATTTTGACCCGACGGGTGAGTTTGAGGTGAAGATCCGTAAGGGTAAGGACTTTAAGCTTCTTTCGGGTGATGGAGAGCTTCTCCCGATTTCTCAAAGACGGGAGGGCGAAGAAACTGTTATCACGGTTGAGAATATGGGCGCTTGGCAGTATCTTCTTCTTATCGGAAACGCATAAAGCTTTAAAGAATGGCAAAAAGCCAACAAATATTGACAATTTAATGCTTAAATTCTAAAATTAGAGTGTAATTTTTAACGGCGCTCAAAAGAGACGAGCAAAACGGGCGGAGATACAGTGATTTGCTTTATTTTCGCTCGTTTTTATTTTTTCATTACCGTTTGTGTGTTGACAAAAGGGCGGTATAATGATATACTTTTGATTGATAAAGCTATCTCGGAAAAGGAGAAAATAATGGGTAAGTTTGACGGAATACTGTTTTGCACCGACCTTGACGGTACGCTAGTAAATTCAAAGGGGGAGATATCCGAGGAAAACATTCGCGCGATTGAGTATTTCAAGAGCGAGGGCGGAATATTCACATTTGTGACCGGAAGAATGCCGTTTTACGCAAGGCGTTTTTACGACGTAATAAAGCCCAACGCTCCGATTGGCTGCGTGAACGGCGGCGGACTTTACGATTACACGGAAGAAAAGTATATATGGACCGGCGTTATGCCGGACGGCGTTACCACACTGATTAAGCTTATCGACGATAATTTTGATAACGTTGGCATTCAGGTCAATACCTTTTACAAGACCTATTTCTGCAAGGAAAATGACGTTATGAAAAGCTTCAGAAAGGGAACGGGGCTTGAAAATCTCGTTTGCCTATACGACGAGGTGAAGGAACCGATTGCGAAAATTATCTTTGGCAGCAGCGATAACGAGGAGATTCTTGAGATAGAGAGGACGCTTAAAGCACATCCACTGGCGGACAGCTTTGACTTTATACGCTCTGAAAGAAAGCTTTATGAAATTCTACCAAAGGGAATATGCAAGGGAGTATCAATTACGAAGCTTTCGGAAACGCTCGGTATTGACATAAATAAAACGATAGCGATAGGCGATTACAATAACGATATTTCAATGTTCCGCACCGCCAAGGTTGGCATAGCGGTAGCAAACGCTTGCCCTGATGCGCTTAGAGCAGCCGATTACGTAACCGTAAGCAATGACGAGCACGCAATAGCTAAGGTTATTTATGATTTGAGTGAGGGAAAATTTTTAGAATAACGAAAAGATGCGTAAGCCTTCTCTGCGTTAGAGAAGGTCGGTGATATAAATGAAAGAAGGTTTATAAAAATGAAGTCTTTGCATAAGATAACTGGCAAGGATATGGCGATGATTTCGGGACTTATGAAGTTCTCTTCGGCAGAGAACGTTCCGATTGAATTTCAGTACGGAGAACGCACGGTTTCGGGTATTCCCGAGGATTTTGCTCCGAGCGTATCGTACAGAATGCTCACCGCAAACACGGTGCAGTATATTATTGAGGGAACAGATGCGCACGGATTGAATATACGTGCTGAGTACATAGAGTACCGTGATTTTCCCGTTACCGAATGGGTGTTTTATTTCACAAATAAGGGCGAGTGTGACACGCCCGTACTCAAAAATATTCGCATCGAGGGTGAGATTTCTTGCCCCTCCGCCGTGTTGGAATACGGAAACGGTGACGACAGAAAGGAAAGCGGATATCACTTTTTTGAGAAGACTGTTGATGAAGAAATAAGATTGACGCCTACTACGGGTACTTCTTGCGAGGGAGCATTCCCTTATATGACGCTTCACGGCTCCGACCGCGAGGTGCGCGCTGCAATAGGCTGGCCGGGAAAGTGGTCAGCTCGTATTGCTCCCGGTGAAAACGGCGTAACGTTTTCTTGCGGTCAGGACAGATGCGCAACTCTGCTTCACCCCGGTGAGACCTATCGCACACCAAGGCTTAACCTTATGGCTTATACTAACGAAGATGCTCCGTTCAGAGGAATAAATATCTGGCGTCATTGGTACTTTAAGCATATACTTCCGAAAGAAAACGGTCAGCCTATACCCCCGAAGCTTTGCTTACATTATTTCGAGGCTGACGGAAAACCCGAATTTACGGGCGCAAGCGAAGAGAACCAGGTGCATGCGCTAGAGGAATATCTGCGCCGTGATATGAAGCCTGATATATGGTGGATTGACGCGGGCTGGTATCCCTGCGATTACGAGTGGCATAAAACGGGAAGCTGGTATCCCGATCCCGCTCGCTTCCCGAACGGTCTTTCTCCGATTGGAGAGGCTTGCGAGAAGAACGGCGTTCAGCTCTTGCTTTGGTTTGAGCCCGAGAGAGTATGGCGAGGCGAGGCGCTCGATCGTGAGCATCCCGAATGGCTTCTTAAGAAAAAGGGCGAGGAAGACCCGAGGCGTCCTTACAAGCTCTTGAATCTCGCAAATAAGGATGCGCTTGCTTGGCTTATCGAAAGAGTTGATTCTATTATAAAGGACTCCCACGTGAAGATTTATCGTCAAGACTTTAATATGGACCCTCTTCCTATATGGATAGATAACGAGTCCGAGGACCGCATTGGTATGACCGAAAACTTACACGTGCAGGGGTATCTTGCATATTGGGATGCCTTGATACTTAAAAATCCCGGGCTTTGGATAGACTCCTGCGCTTCGGGCGGCAGACGAAACGACCTTGAAACCATGCGCCGTGCGGTAACGCTCCACTATACCGACGTTGGATACGGACATCACCCTATAAAACAAAAGCAGCACCGTGAAATGTTTGAGTGGATACCCTATTTCAGAGCGCATAATATGAGCTGGGATAATCCCGAAACAGGCACGTACGAGTCAAAGAAGCAAAGACCGGCAGATGAATTTTCCTTCCATTGCGCTCTTACTCCGTCGCTTACCTCGTTATACACCTACGACGACACCGAGGAGCATTTTGAAATAGGCCGTAAAATGAATGCGATATGGCGAGAGGCTGCCGAGCTTGAGCTTTCCGGAGACTACTATCCTATAAGCGAGTGCAGATGCGACGCACACGATTGGTACTCTATGCAGTTTGACAATCCGGTCGAGCAAAAAGGATTCCTTCAGGCAATACGCAACACTCTTTCGGAGGACGGGACGTACACACTTATACCGCCCTGCGTTCACGAGGGTAAGACGTATATCTTGACGGATAGAGAGAGCGGAAATACCCTTACGCTTACCGCAGAGACCTTTGCAAAGGGAATTGAAATTGCTTTGCCTAAGCGTTCGGGAATAGTGTATTTCTACGAATATAAATAACCGAAATTCGATTATATTAGTTATAAATGTAAATTGTTGTAGTCAAAAATGCGTTTTTAGCAAAAAACGAGGTGCGCTTATGAAGTATATAAACCGAGATAATCTTTTTGATTATGCCTTTCTTAACGAGGACACTCTCGTATATCCCGTGCGCGCGGTATGCGTATGCTTTCACGGATATACAGATGCGACTATATATGATAGGAGCAACGAGGAGGCGAGGTCGCTAGGTGAGAGGGGAATAGCGTGGGTTTTCCCGTATTACAGTGTATGGGCTTGGATGAGTAAAAGCTCGCAAAGCTTTTGCGAGCAGGTATTAGACGCTGTGTATGATAGACTCGGGATAGACGAGGACGTTCCGCTTGTTGTCAGCGGTGGCAGTATGGGTGGACTTACAGCGCTTAACTACTTGGTTTATGGCAAAAGACCTGCTATAGCTTGCGCTCTTAACTGCCCGGTTACCGATATGAACAGAATTTTTGAGGACAGACGCGATTTCAGACGTGCGATACTCTCGGCTCATATCGAAGAGGATGGTGAGCTATCTGCCATTATGGAAAAATATTCACCGGTGCGCTTTGCTGACCGCTTGCCGAAAATTCCGTATTTTTTGGTTTTCGGGGAAGATGATCCTTACTTCATAAAGACGCAGATGCCACCGATTGTTGAGAGATTTAAAGAGTGCGGAATTTCACACGTGCTGCGTCTTGAGCCGGGAATGAAGCACTGCGATCTCGTTTCTCATAATGAAGCATTTCTTGCCTATTGCGGATTTTTAATTTGCGCGGCTGAGAATAAAAATAATTGATTTTTAAGGAGATTTTGCTATTTTTTATCCCCACGATATTCACAAACCCGGAATGAGATATGAAAAGCTCTCTGCCGTTAAGAAAATCGTGGTAAAGGTGAAGATTTAACAAAAGCTGATTGCTGAATGAGGAAAAAGAATGACCGAGCTTTTTAAAAAATACGTCGAGGAGTTTAACTCACACGACGACGAGCTTTATAAAAACGATATACCAAACTCCGAAGCATACGAGTGGTTGGCTGAGAGAATACCGCTTTTTGAATGCTCGGACAAGGAGATAGAGAAAACTTACTATTTCCGTTGGTGGACCTACAGAAAGCATATAAAAAGCACGCCTGACGGCTATGCGATAACCGAATTTTTGCCGAACGTGCCCTGGGCGGGAAAGCACAATATAATCAATGCGCCGGCAGCTCATCACTTATATGAGGGAAGATGGCTTCGTAACTCGGATAAAATATTCTCGGACTATCTTCGTTACTACTTGAATAACACCGAGGATTCACACAGATACAGTGTGTGGCTTCTGAATTCGGCTATGGAATACGAGATAGCAGGCGGTGAGCTTCGGATAGGCAAGGAAGAGCTTGCAAAAATGGTCGAGTATTATGCCGAATGGGAGCGCACGCACGGACATAAGTCAGGAATGTTCTGGTCTGTTGATGACAGAGATGCTATGGAATACTCCATAAGCGGCAGACGAGAGGGAAAGGCGGTTAAGGGTATTCGACCGACGCTTAACTCTTATATGTATGCCGAGGCAAAGGCTATTTGCTATTTTGCGAAGAAGCTCGGTGAGAGCGGCATAGCGGAGCAGTTTGAAAGCAAGGCCGAGAAGTTAAAGCATCTCATAAATGAAAATCTTCTGCATGACGGCTTCTATTTTGCAAAGCACGGAGATTCTGACGGAGAGCTTGACGGTGCTCTTGACAGAGTGGGCGGAATCGCTTCTCCTATGGAGCTTATAGGATATATTCCTTATATGTTCGGCATTCCCGACGATAAGCTCTCAAAATGCTTTGAATATCTTCTTGATACCGAAATCTTTCTTGCAAAGACCGGTATGACGACCGTAGATAAAAGACATCCTGACTATCTTAAGAGCTATAATCACGAGTGCCTTTGGAACGGATACGTATGGCCGTTTGCTACCTCACAGGTGCTGACGGGACTTATTAAAACTATACACGGGGGTCACTCCGAGCTTAAAAATATACTTATACGTCATCTTGAGCTTTATGCTTACAACCACAGAATTAACCTTGATGGAAAGACGCTTCCATGGATAGATGAGGTGCTGAGCCCAAATGAGATGAAATGGACGTCACGAGAGATACTCCGAGAGCTTGGTTGGAGAGAAAACCTTGGCGGCAAGGAGCGTGGCAAGGACTATAACCATTCGACCTTTGCCGACCTTATTATAACCGGTATCGTCGGCGTTAAGACGGGTAGCGAAAAGCTTGAGCTCGACCCGGCAATCCCTGACGGGTGGGATTATATGAAGCTTGAAAACCTCTCTTACCGTGGAAAGCTTTATACCGTAGTGTACGATAAAACGGGCGATAAATACGGACTCGGCAAGGGAATTACGGTTATTAAAAAGCAATAAAATAAAACAAGCCCTGACGGCGCAAATTCATACTCTCCGTCAGGGCTTATCCTTTTAAAAGTAAATATTAGTTGTCCTTTTTGACACTTTAAGAGTCGAGCTTATCTACGTGAAGATTCGGGAAGTACTTGCAGAATTCCTTTATCTCCTTGGTATAATCACCCTTCATCTCAATGAAGTGATGAATATAAGGTCCTTCCATGAGCTTCGTTTCAACGGCTCCGAGATCCTCGAATTCTCCCCAGATATACGTTCCGTGAGTTTCGGGACCTTCGGTTGTGTTGCAAAGCATAGGAAGTATCATATACTTTCCACCCTCGGCTCTGTCAATACGCGCAACGGTATATTTGCCGTCGGCTCCTCTGAGCCATGCTCTCTGATTTACAAGTCGAGCCTTGCTTTCGGGCGCTTTCTGAGAGAGAGGGAACGGTCCGCAGTGCCATAAGAGCTCTGCGTTTTTGTTCTCGGGGTGACGAACGGTAAACTCACCGAATAAGGGGTAACCCTTTCCGAGAGTTGCGCTCTTGAGAAGCACCATAGTCATTGCCGCGTGAAGATCGCTCTCGCAGGATATCATATATCCGAGGTCGTTGAGCATACTGTAAACCGCGCAGGGAGCAAGTCCGTCAAACATCACAGGGGTTGCGGTCCAGCACTCCGCGGAGATAACGTCGAGCTTGAATTCCTCAAACAGATGCTTATACATAGCCGCCATGGTTGCCATTGGCTTTATGTATTTCGGAGTAAGCTCATCTAACGTATAATTCGACATAAAATAGTTTTCATATTCAGTTATCTCGTCCTTGTAAAGCTCGGGAGCCGCTTTCATTCTCTGTTCGATAATAGCAAAATTGATAGGTATTATTCTGATGCCGAACTGCTCCATAAGCTCGCCTTCGTTCCAAATAACCGAGAAGAAGGGAGCGGGACGGGCGCCAACCTGACCTATGCGCATTCCCTTAAAGTTTTTAACCATACAAGCAACTCTGACGAATCTGTCAAATCCGTCCTTGAATTCCTCGGAATCCACCTCGCAGGAGCGAATGAACGAGAACGGAACGTGATATCTCTGCATCTGACGGGAAAGTCCGAAAATTCCGCACTGCGAATCGGTGGGGCGCATACCGTCAACGTAGTATTCATCATCAAGAGGCGCCCAAAGCAAAACGGGCTTACCAACTGCTTTTGCGATATCTGTTGCAGCTTCCTCGTTTCCGAAGTTGCAGTTGATTATCATTACCGCATCTACGTTTTCGTTTTTAAAGCGCTCTGCGACTTCTGCCGCGCTAGCATCGTCAAAAACAAGATCCTCGTGACCTATGCCCTTGTTGTCAACAAAGGAAACGTTGTCGCTTGCAAAATTGTTTTCTATGTAATCGACAAATCTCTTTCCTCGTTGCTCTGCGGAATACCAAGTCAAAAACGTTCCGCGAGGGCGGTCGGTGGTATTTCTTCTCATTGCCACCAAGCCTATCTTAATCTTATAATCAAGCATTGATTTATCTCTCCATTAAATATTTTTATCAGCTATTTTGTTGAAATCGAATTCTTCGACTATACCGTAGTCGGCGTAATCGAAAATATTTGCGTTTTTATCGGGGTTTATCGCTATAACCGTGCCGGCACGCTCTATTCCCGCAACGTGATGAACCGCTCCCGATATACCTATCGCTATATACACGGGCGGGCTTACCGTCTTACCCGTCAGACCGAGCTGAATTTCGTAGTCGGCATAGCCGTTGTCAACGAGCTTTCTGGAAGCGCCAAGCTCGGCTCCGATTCTTTCGGCAAGAGCCCGAACCTCATTTGTTTGGTCCTTGACGCCAAAGCCCATTCCTATGATTATATTGCTACCCGCTCCGCTGTCGGTTCGCACGGTTGCCATTGCGGGTTTCGTAAGGCTCTTGATTTTAGCTATAATGCTTCCCGAAAGAGCAGGGCGGTACATAATGAGATTTTCACCCTCGCACTCAAGTCGGGTGCAATCGGCACAAAGCCCGAGACCGAGCTCTGCCGAAACTGTTGCCGCAAGCCTTTTTGATTTTGAATCGCTGCCCCATAAGACAGCGGTGGGAGTAAGCGCAAGTATCCTTTTTTTGATATCCTCGGCATCGGTGAGAGGGATAACTGTAATATCGTCGCTGACCGATTTCGCAAATTCAAAAGGAGCGTCTGTGACTATGCACACCCTCTTTAATCGCTCGCCACCCTCGGAAATCTCCGGAGTGTCGGGCCTTTTTTGTAATGCTTCGCGGATAACCTCACCGAGCTTTTCCATAGGGATAAACTTGCATTTTCTTTTTCCCGATGCGTTTTCAAAGGTTTTTATAACCCTCGTCGGCGAGCCCGTAAGTCCTATTCTCTCGGGAGCGGCGCCTATTTTTTCTTTGTCCCATACCTCAAGCTCTCCAAGTGTCGAGCGGAGCCTTGGCAAACGAAGCTTGACTGATTTTTCCATAGTAAGAAGCAGGGGAAGCTTTGCTTCTGCCTCGCCCTCGCTTCTTGTCAGAAGTCGAATTTTTTCGCTCTCTGTATCCAAAATCCTCATTACGCCTGTGACGAGATTCATTCCCGAGAGAACGGAGAGCATAGCTCCCGTCTGCCCCGTGTCTCCAACGAGAGTTTGCCTGCCGCAAAGCACGAGGTCGGGAGATAGCTTTTTTATCGCAAGCGAGAGCGTGTAAGCCGTAGCAAGCGTATCAGCGCCCGCAAATGCCTTGTCCGAAAGGAGTATCGCCCTCTTTGCTCCGAGTCTCGTCAGCTTTAAAAGCATATCGGAGTGAGAGACGGGACCCATCGAAAGAATAGTTACCTCGGTACCCGGTACAGAAAGAGCCGTCTCGTAGGCAGAGGCGTCGAACGGACCAAGCTCGCCGTCAAGCCCAAACCTCACGCATACTACGATTTTCATATATCTGTCTCCTCACTGTAAATAGGGGCGAGAGCATCGTGTACTTTCTTGTATTTTGTAAATAATTGTTTGTATTTTTCTGTATTTTCGTGATTGGGATAAATAATTTCTTTCTGTTTTACACAGAGCGAAACCGCATCCTTTGCGGATTTAAATATACCAACGGCAACGCCTGCAAGCATAGCGGAGCCGAGAGAGGAATCCGAGCTTTCGGTCGTTTTCAGCACCATTCCGAGCGCATCTGCTGTAATGCTTGCCCAAAGCTTACCCTTTGCGCCGCCGCCTATGAGAGTTGCTTCCTTTTTGTAGGGAATATTAAGGCTGTCAAGATACGTCTTGCAGTCAAGAAGCGAGAGCGACACACCCTCAAGCACGGCTCTGGTGAAGTGAGCTTTCGTGTGAGTTGCTCTTACACCTATAAAGCTTGCCGAAAGCTTCGGGTCGGCGTACGGTGTCAGCTCACCGTTAAGATGAGGATGGAACATAAGTCCGTCGCACCCGATATTCACCTTTTCGGCACCTTCGTTAAGAGAGGCGTAATCTCCGCCAAAGGTATCTCTGTACCAGCGGTAAGATGCCGCCGCCGACTTCGTTCCCGTTCCTGGATACCAAAGTCCGTCGATTATATGCGAGTAGTTTATCATATGTCTGTCGGGATACGGGCGGTCGGTGATTACGCATATTCTGCCTGCCGTCGCAAGCTTTACCGTAACGTCACCAGCCTCAACGGCTCCCGAGGCGAACACCTCCATAGCGGTATCGGTAGTACCCGTGATAACCGGTGTTCCTGCCTTAAGCCCCGTTGCCTCTGCCGCAGCCTCGGTAACGCAACCGATAATATCCGTGGGCTTTCTGATTTCGGGAAGGATAGACACGTCTATGCCGCATAAAGCGCAAAGCTCACCGTCCCACCTCATATTTACCGAGTCGAAGAGCATACTGCCCTCCGCTTCGATATAATCGGTACAGTAAACTCCCGTAAGGAAGTATCTTATATAGTCCTTTTCGAAAAATATTCGACCTATTTTGCCGAAAAGCTCGCCCTCGCGCTCACGAAGCCAGAGAAGCTGGGGGAGAGTCCATATGGTGTCGGGCTTGTGGAATGTTTTTTTGAATATTTCCTCGCCGCATTTTTCGTAAAGCTCCCTTGCGTGCTTAACGCTTCTTGAATCCGTCCAATGAATAGCGTTGCGAAGAGGCTTTGAGTCCTTATCGCAGGCAAGGAACGTATGAGTCGCCGAATCTATGGCTATTGCCGCTATATCCTCGGCGGCTATGCCGCTTTTTTCAAGCACGGCTTTCGAGTTTTTGATAAGCGCCTCTATCCAATCGTCTGGCGATTGCTCGCAAGCACCGTTCTCAACGTAGAGGGTAGGGTATTCGACGGTATTTTCCGCCACTATACGACCGTCCTCTGAAAGCAAGGTTGCCTTTGAAGCGCCGCCGCCAAAATCTATTCCAAGCAAATACTTCATAGGTATTTCTCCCGTCAATAGTTAATCTTGTAATTTTCTCCAAAAATTCCCGCTACCGCGCCTTTTGCTATAAGTCCCTCGTTTTCCTCGTGAGCTATAAGCCATTTGTTTTTGCGGAAGAGGGTTTTGTCATCGGTTTCATAGTCCAGAGGCAGATTCGTTCCCTCGGGGAGTCCAACGACGCACCCGAAGCCCTCTTCTGTTACCTCGCAGGGACAGAAATGGAGAGTCGTAGCGTAAACCTCAACTACTGTACCTTGTGGCAGATAAAACGCCTTCATATCGGCGGAGTTAAGCCTGCCGTTACGAATATCGCTTCTCTTTCCGAGTATAAGAACAAGGGGAGTTATAGCGATATTAAGCTCCGATGAGGAATGCCACTCGGTAGCGCCGAGGATATTATTGTGTCCGTGGCAGTAACCTATCTCGCAGGGAAGAGTTCCGAAAATTTTGTCCTTTATCTCTTTCGCCACGGTCAAGCTCTCAAAGGTCGGAACCGAGGCGGAGTAAAGCGAGCCCTCTTTGACGCGGGAAATTTTCTTTGCCTCTTCGGTTATCTCGCTTGCGTCAAGGTCATAGAGCGGTCTGCCGTACTCAAGGAATTTTTCGTCTGTTACGTCGAATAATTCAAGCGAGGGGTTAAGCTCTCTCAAGCGTTCAATCATAGCTTTAATCCTTTATCTGTTTTCTATCCAGACGTGCTCGGGGTCGGAGCTTCTGTTAAAGCCCTGATGGTCACCCGCCATAAGCCAGAGGAAATAACTCTTGTAGCCGGGGGTGGTAACCGTCGTGTGATAGCCGTAGGGGAACTCAACGAGCTCGTCGTTTTTAACACGGTACGCCTCATCTACCTCACCGTCAGCAGTGTAAAGGCACTGAACGGCAAAGCCGCTCTTCGGCTCGAAGAGGAAATAATATATCTCCTCGGCAACGCACTCATTGGGCATATTGTCCTCGTCGTGCTTGTGGGGAGGGAAGCCCGCCCAGTTGCCCTCGACGCAGTAAGCCTCGCCTACCGTGAGAGCTTTAGCGTTGGTCGTTCCGTCAATTATGAAGCTCGTTTCTCTCTGGTAGGGAACCTCTCCGAGAAGCTTCAATGTAACACGCTCACCGCGGAGAAGCTGGGGGGCGGTCTTTTCCTTTACGGGTGCGGAGCAAACGGCAATTTTTATTTTATCTAAAGCCTCAATTTCGCATTTTTCGTCTATTGGCATATAAAAGCTTTCCGCACGTCTGTTTTCAAAAACGGTGTTTCTGTTTCCAACGTTTTCCCACTTTTCATTGCCTACGTAAACGTTGCAGTGGCCCTCAAGCATAATGAAAGCGCACTCCTTGTCCTCGGTGTAAAACTCAAGGCGCTCCGAGGCGTCAAGCTCGATTATACCGAACTCGAGTCTTTTAAGCGAGCACTCACCGATTTTACACACGGGTGTATATCCTTTTTTTGATTCGTATGTCTTTTTATAGTTCATATCCGTTCTCCCTCATAAATTTTACGACCGTGTCGAAATCCGGCACGCTCTCTCTTGCGCCAACCGAGGTGCATTTGATAGCCGATACGGCGCTTGCGAAAAGGCAGCATTTTTTAAAGTCAAAGCCCTTTGCCATTCCTGCCGCAAACGCTCCGTGGAAAACGTCGCCCGAGCCGTTGGTATCAACCGCCTTTACCGAAAACGCGGGATAATGAATTAAGGTGGATCCGTCGTACATAATTCCGCCGAGCTTACCCTGTGTTACTACTACAACCTCGGGAGAATAGAGCTCGAAGAGTCTTTTTGCCGCTTCCTCGGCGGTTTTCGTTCCCGTATGTCCCATAGCGAATTCCTCTGACGGAATCATAATGTCGGTAAGCGAAAGAAGTCTATCGACTCCCTCGTAAAGACCGCCGCAATCGTAAAGCACCTTAACGCCGCTTTCCTTTGCGACTCTTGCCGCCTCGACGGCGGCGCTCATCTCGTTGCCGTCAACCATAAGAAGAAAGGCTTCCTCTAGCGCGCGCTTTTGCGCTTCAGAAAGAACGAGAGGCGGAAGGTCGCCCCTGTCAAATACGCAGGTGCGGGAGGCAGTGTCGGCAGAGAGCCATAAAACCGACGCAAACGAGCGATATCCGTCAAAGACGTCGATAAGACTTGTATCAATACCGTATTTTTCAAAATCCTTTTTGAGAAATACTCCGCCGCTGTCACTCGAAAGAACTCCGATATACGCAGCGCTCTCTCCGAGCTTGCTTGCGGCAACCAGCCCTGTCGCCGTGGGGCCGCCGCCCGCGCACTTTGAGCCGGTGGCTCTCATCTTCGTATCCTCGGAGGGATACGAAGGTACGTTGTAGAGCGTGTCAAACACACACGCTCCTATTCCTACAATTCTTTTTCCCATATCAAAGGGCCTTTCCGTCAGCTCCGGTAAGTCTTATCTTGCTTACCGCAAGCGCTTTTACGTATTCGATTGGCTTTTTCATAAAGATATCTATGGCAAGGCTTCTTTCCGGGTCGTCAAGGGTAGCTTTCGTTCCGTCCGCGAAAGCGCAGCAAACGTCTGTTCCGATATTCATTTTGCGAATACCTGCAGCAATAGCCGCCTTTACCTCTTCGTCGGGAATACCCGAGCCGCCGTGAAGCACGAGCGGAATGCCGCCCGTCGCCTCTCTTATAGCCTTTATTCTTTCAATATCGAGCTTCGGGGGCTTTTTGTAGTGACCGTGAGCGTTGCCTACGAGCACCGCAAGACAGCAGACACCCGTCTGCTTTACGAATTCGGCAGCCTCTTCGGGAGATGTGAACTCCTCCATAGCGTCGTCGTTAACGCTTCCGACGTGACCTATCTCACCCTCAACTCCGATGCCTATCGACTTGCATACGTCAACTATGTGCTTCGTCATTTCAACGTTTTTCTCGAAGCTGTGTACCGAGCCGTCAAGCATAATGCCCGTGCAGCCCCAACGGAGAGCGCGTGTTACCTCCCACTCCGACGGTCCGTGGTCGAGGTGGAAGCAAACGGGAACGCTCGCTCTTTCTGCCGCCGCAACAACGGCGGGGCAGAGATAAAATCCTACCTCTTCGTTTAAAAGTCTCGGATATACCTGAATGATAACGGGAGCCTTTTCTTGCTCCGCGGCGTCGATAACACCCATTACCGTCTCGGTATTATATACGTTGAATGCGGGAACGCAGAAATTACCGCGCTCCGCCATTCCTATAATGGTCTGTAATGAAACTAACATTTGTTATTTCTCCCCCTTATCCAAGAATAAGGTCCTCGAGCGAGAGTATTTCAACGCTCTCGTCTGCTACTGCCTTAAGAGAACGGTATTCCGAAACGCTTGCCGTAACGATAACGGACTCTCCAAGGCTCTTTGCGTTGAATATTCTTCTCTCTGCCACGAGCTTCATAACCTCGGGCATATACTGTGCCATAAGGATATTTCCTGCCCATACGGTCTCGGCTCTGTTTAAGTGCATCTCGTGAAGAGTAGCAAATGCCGAGATAACCTCTCTTGCGCACTCGGTCTCCTCGAGGTCGCGAGAAAGCTGGAAGGGGTCCTGATATACTACGGTCTTGCCGCTTGCCTTTGCTTTAAGCGCTCCCGACTTTACAAGCTCTGCGAGGTATGAGGTATAGGTATATGCCTTGCACTCAAGCTTAACGTCGTAGGTGGGGTAGGTCTGCTTAACCGTCTTTGCGTCGGCAGGGTCGTAAAGAATTACGGTCTTGTAGCTGTTCATAACCGAGGCTGTCTTGTTCATCTGCTCCTTGGTTTCGTCGGATGCGCCGATAAGGAAATCAAGCTGTGCGCCCGAGTCGGTCTCGTCCTGAAGAACGGTGAACTCAACGCCTGCGCTCTCGAGAACCTTTATAGCCTTGACTGCCTCCTCGCACGCCATATAACGAGCGTCAGAGCCTAGGAAGAGAAGAGTATCCGTTTTCTTTTCGTGCTTTGATATAGCCTCCGAAAGCTTACCGCAAAGAGCAGTCTTTCCGTAGGCATTTCCTATATCAAGGCAGTTGTCTACCATTTTATTTATGTATTCGGGGAGCTTACCGTCAAGAGCCGCCTGGAGTCTTACCTCCTTTGTGAACATAACGGGGTCCCAACCTGTAACGCAATCGCGAACGCAAGCGCCGCAGCCTGCGCACTCGTAAATGTTGTCCATTATTTCGTCGAGCTCAATAGCTCCTCTGTTTACCATTGAGATACCGAGCGCTCTTGCTCTCGGGGTGCTTCTCTCGTGTCCCGTAGCGTTTCCTATGGGGCAGATGTGGTGGCACATCCAGCAGAAACGGCAGGAGTCAACGTGCTGTTTGGATTTTTCTGACATTATCATAGTATCTACCTCCATTAAAGACCAAGCTTGAACGGGTTCATAATTCCGTTCGGGTCGAGCTGCTTTTTAAGTCCCTCAAATACCTGCATAGCGGGGCCGTACTGCTCTTTCATAAGTCTGCCGAGCTTGATACCGACACCGTGGTGGTCGTTTACTACGCCGCCGTGAGCCAAAGCCGCACGTACGCCGCAGGTCCAGATAGCCTGGTGAAGTCTGAGTGCCTCAACCGGATCCTCGGGAACGTCCTTGCCGTCAACGATGAAGCGGTCGTAAACCATAGCGCCCCACTCGTACCAGTGAGAGAAGTGAGCTATAAACTTCGCCTGGGGGAAGTTCGTCTCTATCGCTTCCTTCATAGCCCAGTAAATTTCCTCTATCTTGCCGTAGGGCGCAATAGTATCCATAGTACCGAACATCTGGGGAATATCCATCATATGACCGGGGTAGAAGAAGGTTATCTTTTCTTTCCACCACTTCTCACCGTACTCGCTTCCGAGGTCCTCTGCGCCGTACTTTTTGAAGGTGTCAAGAAGAATCTTTTCCTCAACCTCAACCATTTCGTGACATCCCTCAATAGCAACGTTCATAAACGCGCCCTTGCGCTCCACACCTACTATTTTCTTGATAAGAGAACCTGTTTCGGCCTCGTCGTAAAGACGCATAACAGAGGGCTTGAACTTCTGAAGAAGCTCGCGGGATGCCTGGAAAGCGCCGTGCATATCCTGGAATAAGAATCCGCGGAAGCGACGTTCCTCGGGCTGATCGAAAATGCGTATCTGAGCCTTGGTGATGATACCGAGCGTACCCTCGGAGCCTATGAATATCTGGTTAAGGTCGGGCCCTGCCGCGTGCTTCGGAGCGGGAGAGGTCGTGATAATATCTCCGTTCGGGAGAACTACCTCCATCTGAAGTACCATATCGTCGATTTTACCGTACTTCGTAGAGCAAACGCCTATTCCTCTGTGCGCAAGGAAGCCTCCTACCGTAGAGCAGGTGAGAGAAGAGGGATAGTGCATAGTTGCCTTTCCAACCTCGTTAGCCGCCCACTCGATGTGCTTGTAAATAGCGCCGGTTCCGCATTCTATGTACATTCCCTCGGTGTTAACCTCGTAGATTTTGTTCATTCTCTTGGTGTCGAGAAGAATGCCGCCGCAAACGGGAATAGCACCGCCCTGCGTTCCGCCGCCTGCGCCCCAGGTGGTTAAGGGAAGCTTGTAGTAGTTTGCGATTTTAACGACCTTGGAAACCTCGGTTGCGTCCTTGGGCGAAACTATAAAGTCAGCCTCGGGCATACGGCAGCCGCGGTCAGCCCACATACGTGAGAGCCAGTAGTAGTCCACGCTGTGAGTTGCCTTGTCGATTTGTCTTACCGAGCAGTTTTCAACGCCTACCGCGTCTTCAAGCTCTGTAAGAATCATAGAAAATAAAAAGTTGTTCATTTGAATTTGCATATAAGTGCTCCTCTCTTTATATTACGTGTTCATTTTAGCATAGGGCAGAGGGCATTTCAATATGGGTTTGAAAATATTTTTCGAAATCTTGACAAAATTTGAGGAATGTGCTACAATAAATGGAAATTATTTTCATTTTGAGGTGTAAAATGGAATCTATACTGCATAAAATACGTTTTTCGGTTGACGAGATGGGACCTGCGGAGAAGAGAATAGCCGATTTTTTGCTATCTCACTCGGGAGAGTTTCTCGGAATGTCCATTTCAGAGCTTTCGCAAAGGTGCGGCTGCGGAGACGCAACGGTAGTAAGATTTTCACGCAGAGTGGGTGTTTCGGGATACCAGGAGCTGAAGCTCCGTATAGCGAGCGAGCTTAATTCCTCGTCAGCGGTAAGCCGCGAGATAGAGCCGACTGACAGCTGCTTTGAAATTTTCAGAAAACGTATAGTTGATATTTCAAACTCACTGCGCAATACCGAAACCGTACTTGACGAGGAGCAGCTCGAGCTTGCGGCAGAGACGATTATGAATGCCGAGCGTATAGTGATTTTTGGGCTTGGAAATTCTGCCGCAATCGCTCATGACGCGTCGCATAAATTTTTAAGGCTCGGTCTTGCGGCTCAAAGCTGCTGCGATAACCATATGCAAGCTATAATAGCCTCGCATTTGAAAAGGGGAAGCGTTGCTATCGGAATTTCCCACTCGGGAAAATCGAGAGATATCGTCGAAGCTCTCCGCCTTTGTAAGCTCTGCGGAGCCACGACTGTATGTATAACCAACCACGGAAGCACGCCTATAACCGAGGTTTCGGATATTTCGCTTTTCACGAAGTCCGAGGAAACCGACTATTCGATTCTCGCTATGAGCTCGAGAATCGCGCAGCTTGCGATATTTGACAGTATCTATACCTACATAGTTTTGAGGGCGGATAAGGCGTCAAGACAGGCAGTGCATAATACCGAGTTCGCGCTTGAAAACAAAAAGTATTGATAAGAGACGTTCGGCACAGCCGTAAGAAAGATGGAGGAGTAAGAAAAGCTTGTTCCTCCATTCTGTTTAATTATTTCGGCTTTATCTTTTACTCTTGAAAAACGAGATATAGTATGATAAAATAAATGAAAAGACTACTATGGTAATAGGTGAAGCTTATGAGTGGTAGGGAAAGAGATAAAACAGATTATTGCAAGTACGCAGACGTCTTTTACGGAAACGGAGAGACGGATAGATTTTTTGACGACGGGCTTGCGGGCGAATGGGTTTATATAAAGGCGCTTTGCGGTAATACGACTCCACACGCAACCTTGCCGTTCGGAAAAATGTCCGTTGGGGCATATAGCGGAGGTTATCCAACGGGCTACGGCAGTCATTATCCTAATTCAAATGGTAAAATTAAAAAGCTCTTCGATAAGCCTATGGCAAGGGGCTTCTCGCATTTGCATCATTCGGGTACGGGAGCTATCAGATACTACTATAATTATGCAGTGACGACGACCTTTTACGATAAGCTCGGCGGGGCGTTCAAATACCGTGAGCTGACGAATGAAAAAGCTTATCCCGGTTATTACTCCGCAACTCTCGGGGAGGTTTTTTGCGAGATTACGGTTGATGGCAGCGTCGCTTTGCACAGATACCGCTTTGGAAGAGTAGGCGGAAAAGTTGCCGTGGATTTTTCAAACGACGGTCTTGATAAAATTTTCGGAAAAGATTTCTATTCGACGGCAAAGGACGCGTCGGTAGAGATAATATCAAAGAGCGAGGTGCTCTTTTCGGGTGTGCTTTCTGGAGTTAGGCTTTACTTTTGTGTGAGCGCTGACACGTCCCCGGTGAAGCTTTCGCTTTTTGAGGGCGAGAGGGAAAATGACTTTCGCAAGCTTAACATAGGGGAGTCGGAGAAGAGATTCGGCGCGGTTTTCGAATTTGATGAAAGAGAAGCCCTGATACGTGTGAGCTATTCGACGGTTTCTGCCGAGACTGCGGTGGCTTCTGCGAGAAGCTCTTGCCTTGCGTTTGACGAGGCTCGCGCTCTGGCGTACGAAATATGGAATGAAAAGCTTTCGGCTATAAAAATAAAGACCTCCGACGAGGAGCTTAAGAAGAAATTTTATTCAAATCTTTATCACTCGCTGATTAAGCCCACCGATATGGCGGGGGAGAACGTTCTTGGGGTTAATGGGAATACCGTGTGCGATTTTGCAACCCTTTGGGACCAGTACAAAACGGCGCTGCCGCTTATATACGCGCTTTATCCCGAGATGAGCGAGAAAATAGTTCGGGGAATAGAAAATATAAGCGATACTCTCGGCAAACTGCCGTGCAGCTTCGGTATGAGTGATATATATCCTTGCGAGGAGCAGGCAAAGATGCTGGGCGTGATTACGCTATGCGACGCTTATCATATGGGCGTTTCGGGTATAGACGCAAAGGTTGTAGAGAAATGCGTGATAAGAGAGCTTCAGCGTGATGATTACAAGAAATTTCTTGAGTGCGGCAGGTTTGAGAGGTACACGCATATTCTCGACGTGACCGACGCTTGCCTTGCCGTAGCGGAGATAACAGATGACGAAGACTTGAAGCAAAAACTTCTTTCTCTTGCTGAAAACCATACAAACGCATATTCCCCCGACGGTTTGATGTCAGAGGAGTCGAGGTATTACGAGGGGGATAGGTACACCTACTCGTTCAGACTCGCGAATAATATGAACGAGAGAATTGCGCTTGCCGGCGGCAAAGAGCGCTTTGCTTTGCTGCTTGATTCCTTCTTCGGCTTTGACGCTCTTCTCGGTAACGGAAAAAAGGCGAAGGACGGGGCAAATCACAGATTCGAGGGCTTCAATAACGAATGCGATATGGAAGCGCCCTACGCTTATATTTACGCTGACAGGCACGACAGAACAGCAGAAATAATAAAGGAATGCGTCAGCCGTTCGTTCGGAGAGGGAAAATGCGGGCTTCCGGGTAATAACGACTCGGGCGGTCTTTCTTCCTGCTTCGTATGGAACGCGCTCGGAATATTTCCGCATAGCGCGGGCGGCGAATTCTTGCTGGGAATACCGCTCTTTGATGAAGCGGAGCTTCTTTTGAGCTCGAATAGCCGTCTTGTCATACGCTTCGACAAAAGCGGCGGTGAGCTACCAAGCGCAAGGTTAAATGCCGAGCTTAACGGAGAGATGATAGAAAATTACAGAATTCCGATGAAAAAGCTTATGCGCGGCGGAATTTTGGAATTTAAATACGTGGAACAGTGATATCAATAAAATCTAAAATCAATTTTCAGAATACATTAGGGAAAGGTCATAATTATGGAATCGTATATCAATATTGATAAAAACATGATAGTTAACAAAACTATCGGTGACGTCGACGTTGTCTGGCGCGACGTAAGGGAAGAGCCCTTTGAGCTTCACGGCTTTTCCGAACCCGACGAGCGATATAATTTCCGTCGTGTTCCCGATGAGGTAGCAAGCGCGACAAGTCCCGGGGTAGCCGCTCTTTCGAGAGAGTCGGCAGGCGGACGTGTTCGTTTTTCAACGAATTCTCCTTATATCGCTATAAGGGTGAAGTTCCGCGTTGTAGGTCGCTCGCCTCACCTTACGTTGATTTCATCATCGGGATTTGATATTTATATTGACGGAGAGTATGGAAGCCGTTATGTTAAGGAATTCCGTATGCCCTACGATATGGTTAATACATATGAGCAGATAGTTAATCTTGAGGGAGAATTTATGCGCTCCTATACCATCAATTTCCCTGTTCACGCAGTTGTTGATACCTTGGAGATTGGTCTCAAGCCGGATGCTGCTCTTTCGAAAACGGCTTATCCTTACAGAGATATAAAGCCTGTTATTTTCTACGGCTCGTCGATAGTTCACGGAACTGCCGCAACGCGTCCGGGAAATATATACCCAGCGATGATTTCAAGGATGCTCAACGTAGATTTCAGAAACGTAGGCTTCTCCGGTCAAGCAAAGGGCGAAGAGGCTATGGCGAGATGGCTTGCCTCTCTTCCTATGAGCGTTTTTGTTTGTGACTACGACCATAACGCGCCGACGGTAGAGCATCTTGAGCGCACGCATCACAGATTCTATGAAATCATACGTGAAAAGAATCCCGACACGCCTTATATTATGGTAACTAAGCCTGATGTATGGACTATGATAACCGAGCAGGAGGTAAATCTTTGCCGCCGTGACGTTATAATGGAGTCTTATCTCAAGGCGCGAGCCGCAGGTGATAAAAACGTTTATTTCATAGACGGTCTTTCATTTAACGTTATGCCTCATCAATATGAAATGTCTGTGGATGCTTGCCACCCGAATGATGCGGGCTTTATAAGAATGGCAGACAGCATCGGAACTATCATAAGATACGCTCTTGAAAAACAATTCGAAAAAGCTTAATATTTATATCCTATAAACGCAGAAAAGCGGAAGACTTTAAACGTTCTCAAAGCGGAACGACCAAGTCTTCCGCTTTTATATTAATGCCTTTAGGCAGTTGAGCGCGAAGTGCGAAACAGACAACCCCGCGCTATGCGTGGGGGTAACAACAGGTTATACCAAAAAATCTCCTAATGTGGTACAATAAGATGCTCAAGTCTATTGCACAACGAAAGGAGA
>JAFTRA010000046.1 GCA_017462485.1 Clostridia bacterium
ATAACCGAATAAAAACACCGAGGTGTTGTATTACGCAGCACCTCGGTTGTATTTTTTACAATTTTCAAGAAAATTAAGGTTGAAAACCACCGGTTTTCTTAATTTTTATGGTGTTTTTATTCTATCGCCGTTTCCTCGCTCGCCGTACTTTTGTACGGCTGTTGCTCGTACTCTAATAAACCTAAAACTGTCCTTTAGAATACAACCCCATATGCGCATATTCTTTTTTTGGCGAACTTATAAGCTTTAAAAAGCAATTTTTGTTTTACTCTCTATTATGCTGTTGCTGATTTTTCACAAGATTTTATTCCTCTCATATACTTTAAATACGAAAGGAGAAAGAGAATGAAATTTCACAAACCGCAAGTAAAGCTTTTCCTTAAGACGAACAGAATAAATAACCCGAATCAAAGCTTTCGTGAAAAATCCCGTATTACAGAGCAAAACCAATTAAACATAAAACAAGAAACCGGGGTGGACACACCGAGCGAGCAAAAAGGCCGATGCTCTCTCGGCGGCGAAACGCAGGATATGGGAAATGCGCCCGTGACGTTCAACCTCATTGACAAGACCTGCAAAAACGAAAACTTCCGTACGGCTCTTTGGACGGGTAAAAATCTGCAGCTTACCACAATGTTTATTTTACCCGGCGAAGATATAGGGGAAGAAATGCACGACTCCACCGACCAGCTTATATTTATAGTCTCGGGTAACGGTGAGGTCATCATGAGCCGTCTGCCGAACGGCGCCGCAAGAAAAACCACAAAAATAGGAGCAAACGACGCTCTTCTCATTCCCGGAGGGACGTACCACAACGTTAAGAACATCGGTGACGTTCCATTAAGACTCTATTCGGTATATGCCCCAAAGGTTCACAAATTCGGAACAGTTCAAAAAACAAAGCCCAAATAGTAAACATAAGAGGCTGAACAAGTTTTCAAGTTCAGCCTCGTTTATATCATAAATGACAATTTTTATTTACATAACTCGATTTTTTACGGTTCATCTTACCTTTAATTCATTAATTCAAACATCCGTGCTCTCAGGCTTTTGACGCAATCAAATAAACTGCTGACCGTTTATGGAAAGCTTAAACGTAACTCCAAGTCTCTCTGCTGCCGAGCGGCAAAGCTTCATGCGTACAAGGAAAATTTCAAAGTAATCCATAATCGAGCTTATCTCCGTGTCAACCCGAAGCACCAAGGTGACCTGCTTTTTATCCTCAGACAAAACAAGCTCGGAGCTTATTGCGGAATAGTTCACCCTGTCGTGAATATCGGAGGGCTCGTATTTTCCGGCCCTTACTCTCGTGCGTCGCACGTCGGATTTATCCGCAAGTATAAGCGCTGCCGCAACGGCGCTCACGGGAACGCCCGTTCCCTCGTCGTGATTTCCTATGGCAGTAACGATAGTGGATATTTCCTTTGCGTCCATTCCGTATTTATCAAGAAGTCGGAACGCAATAAGAGCTCCCGATTGCGAATGGTCAACTCTGTTAACAACGTTTCCTATATCGTGAAGATATCCCGCAATCTTCGCAAGCTCGACAATTCTTTCGTCATACCCAAGCCACTCAAGCACGCTTGCAGCTCTCATAGCAACGACAGTTACGTGCCCAAAGCTATGCTCACTGTATCCGAGGGCAGAAAGAGATGCGTCAGCCTCGCTGATATAGGTTCTTATATCCTTGTCCGACTTTATAACTTCGTAGTTTATCATATATACGTCCTTTTCATTTTTTTAATAAGCTATACTTTTCTATATATATTTTATCAATTTTTGTGTCAGTTTTCAATAGAAATCATTTATTTTTTGTTTTTCATAAAACTTTGACGAGATTTTTTCTATAAGAGCCTGTTTTTTTATTAAATTTCGCTTTTTGGTTGACTTTTCGGGAGTTTAGTGATACAATGTATGTCTAACACGAAAACAGAAGGAGAAAACGGTTATGATGGATTGGTTAAGAGAATTTAACCTATGGACAATTATCATAAGACTTATCCTTGCAACGCTTCTTGGAGGCATTATAGGTCTTGAGAGAGGACGTCAGCGTCGTGCGGCAGGATTGCGTACACACATTCTTGTTTGCGTAGGAGCAGCACTCACCGCTATGGTAGGATTTTACGCAAGAGATATTCTCGGCATAGAGAATTCCGACCCACTCAGAGTAAGCGCTCAGGTTATTTCGGGAATCGGTTTCCTCGGCGTAGGTACTATAATGACAAGAGGCAGATTCCAGATAGTAGGACTTACCACGGCGGCAGGCCTTTGGGTTACGGCAGCAATAGGTCTTTCCCTCGGCGCAGGCTTTTATGAGGGCGGAATCGTTGCTTTCGCTATATCTGTATTTACCGTTATCGTGCTCAATAAAATAGAGCGCCATATCAACGAGCACCGTTCAATCTTCGGAGTTTACGTTGAGATAAATTCCGACGTGTCGGTTAGACCTTGCATTGAATACCTTAAGTCCAGGTATCACGCCCACGACGTTCAGGTCACCGTACCCAGAAGCGGTATCTCGGGTAACGTCGGAATTGAGGTAAGTATAATCGCCAATAAGAAGGAAAAGATAGACCTTGATGACGTAATAGCCGACATTGGCACTCGCGATTACATAGTTTACGCCATAGAGTCGCTTTAATCCATCATCGAATTCAAATAAAAAACGCATCTTCTATAAAATCACGTTTCAATTTAAAATAATAGGAGCAGTTTAGTGTGTTCTCCATCGAGAGTATCGCACCAAGCTGCTCCTTTTTAGATGATACTATTAAATTAACTTACAGCAGAGGCGCAAAAATTTTTATAAGGCTTCTGACTGCTTTTTCGAAAATTCCAAGCTTTGCGTCGCACGGAGCAATTTCTCCGGATTTTCCCTCGGTTTCAAGAAATCCGTCTCTCATATTCTTTATGGCAGGAGAACCGTATATCCACGCACCGTCCTCAAAATGATGAACAAGGCTTCGGTAATCAAAGTTTATCGTTCCGACTATCGCATATGCGTCGTCGCACACAACAAGCTTCTCGTGTATAAAGCCCGGAGTATATTCGAATATTCTTACGCCTGCCTGCAAAAGATATGGGTAGGCGCTTTTTGTCATTATCTTTATGATTTTTTTATCCGCCTCGGCAGGAGTTATCATTCTGACGTCAACACCTCTCTTTGCGGCATTGCGCAAGGCTTCCGTAAGGTCATAATCAATTATAAGATAGGGCGTCGTTATATAAAGGTATCTGCTTGATGCCTCTATAATGTTCATAAGCGCATTTTTTCCCACGGGCTCGGGGTAAGTGGGCTTCGGACCCGAGCCAAAAGGTATAACCGCCCCCGAAAATTCGCCCCCTGAAAGAGCCTTGGTATATTCATTCTTCTTCACAAAATGAGAATAATCGCTCACCTCACCCACGGTGAAGTCGTACATCATAAGAAAGAGCCTCGCAAAGCCGCGTGCGGCAGCGCCCTCGACCGAAATTCCGCCGTCCTTCCAATGACCGAATCGGCGCTTAAGATTTATATATTCATCTGCTATATTTACTCCGCCGGTGAACGCAATCTCTCCGTCGATAACGCATATCTTTCTGTGGTCTCGGTTATTATGCGACGAGGTTACCCTCGGACTCACTCTTGCGAAAGGATATGCGGATATACCGACCTTTCTTAAGCTCCTTGAAAAGTCCTTCGGAACGGTACTCATCGAGCCTATATCGTCGTAGAGCATTCTTATCTCAATGCCCTCTTCCGCTTTGCTTTTAAGTATTTTATATATTTTTTCCCAAAGCTCGCCGTCTTCAACAATGAAATATTCAAGAAATATATATTTTTTCGCAGACTCAAGGCGCTCTAGCATAGAAACGAACAAATCCTCGCCCGACTTGTAATAGGTGCACACGCTACCCGTGTAAAGATTTGCTATCGCATCGTCCTTCAACAGTGACAGAGCTCGGCCTGCTCCCGCCTCGCACACTCTCGCCAGCTCACCAAGATTTTCAATAGATGCCTCCTCATCTCCCGTAAGCTTCTCGTTTTCACGAATGGATTCAAATATTTTTGATAATAACCCGGCTTCTTTTTTTGTTAAGTGTCTGTTATAAAAAATGAGATAAAGAGCTCCGCCTATAATCGGGACAAGAGTTACCACGGCAAGCCACGTAAGCTTAAACTCGGGATTCGTATCTCTGTTTATAAGGCTTATTATAACGAGCACGTCAACCAGCGTTGTAAAAAACACAAAGACGAGAGAGTAAGAATAAGCATAAACTATAAGATAGGATATGAGGAAAAGCTCCGCTATTATAAAAAGTGCGGACACGGCGTATCTCGATATAAAAATTCTGTAAAGCTTTCTCATAACCCCTCCTCATAAAATTGTTTTTAAGATTTGCTTTTCTCTCCTTTTAAATATTATACCACCATATTTTATGATTATATTTTATAATTTCTTATACTAAATGTAAATTTTTTGTTTTTCAACCAATACGATTTTTTGAAATTCAAATTTAAGAAAAGCAACAATTCAGCAAAGCAAGGAGCATATATGCTTTTAACTAAAGATAAATCCTTTTACCGCGAGCTTTTCGGTCTGGCTGCACCAATGGCTCTCTCAAATCTTGTAACCTTTCTTATAACCCTATCTGACAGCATAATGATAGGCAGGCTCAGCGAAGAGGCAACGGCAAGCATTTACGTCGGAAGTCTTGCGGCAACCGTTCTGCAAATGCTTATAACCGGATTTGAGAGCGGTATGACCGTAATAGGCACGCAATACTTCGGGCGTGGCGAAAATGAGAAAATCAAAAGGATAGTTTCGATAGGCACTGTTCTCATTTTCTCGGTCGGGCTGATTTTTTCAGCCGTATCTTTTGCATTTGGCAGCGGTATAACCTCTATATTTCTATCGGGAGCAAGCGAGCGCAGCGGGGCTGAATATCTCGCCACTCTTTCCCTATCATTCCCCCTTTTTGCCTTAAGCGGAGCCATCGTGGCAGCTATGAGATGCGTAGAGAGTGTAAATATTGGCGTAATTTCGTCCGCATCGGCTCTTATAACAAACCTGCTTTTTAATTATTTACTCATTTTTGGTAAACTAGGGTTTGCAAATCTTGGCATTAAAGGCGCTGCAATAGCTACCATTATCGCAAGAGCGGTAGAGCTTTCAATACTGCTTATATACGCGTTTTTTATTGATAAAAGGTTAAAGCTTAAGCCTACGTCTTTTTTAAAATTCAACAAAAAGATGAATCTTGAATTTATCAAATATACCTCTCCGATAGTTCTCGGTCAAATCATATGGATAATCAATACCCTGTTTTCATCTTATGTTATTTCCTTAAGCAACACAGACGCTACAGTTGCCGCTTTCTCTATAGCGAACACTCTCGGCTCGCTTTCGTATATCGTGATGAACGGTCTTTCGGCGGCGGTAGGAATCATTATAGGAAAAACGATAGGTGAGAACAGACTCAACAAAATCCGCGAATACACCTATTCCACCGAAATTATATTTGTCATTCTCGGAATTGTTACATCCCTTGCTCTGTTTCTTGCGAAAAATCCGTTCGTTTCGATATATAACGTATCAGAGGGAGCGAGAGATGCGGCAAAAAGTCTTATTACGGTTCTCGGCTTTACCGTAATAGGAACGTCTTATCAGTCGGCTTCACTTATGGGAATAGTGAGAGGCGGCGGAGACGTCTCGTTTATCTTGAAAAACGATGCATTTTTCATTTTTCTTGTGGTTATTCCTGCATCCGTTGCGGCTTTAAGGCTTGACGCTCCTTTGTGGGTTATTTTCCTTATGCTTAAGTCCGACCAGATATTAAAGTGTATCCCCGCCGCTATTAAAATAAACAGATTCGGCTGGATAAAGAAAATAGCAAAATGATTTATTTAACTAAAATACTTGACAAAGTAAAATCCTCATAGTATAATATCTATCATACCAGGGATTGTATTCTTGTATACAATTTGATTTTACCCGGAAAGGAAGATTTAAAATGCTACAAAAGAGCCCTTTTAGCAATTTGCTTGAGCAGTCACAGTATAAGTATTCTCTGCAGGACGTTGCCGAGCCTAATTTATACCGCGATATATACCCCTATGATGAGATACCGAAGATTGCGTTTAACCACAGACGCGTTCCTCTAAATATGCCTGCTGAAATATGGATTACCGACACCACCTTTCGCGACGGTCAGCAGTCCAGGGCGCCTTATACCGAAAAGCAGATAGTAGATTTATACAAAATGCTCTCCCGACTCGGCGGACCTAACGGACTTATTCGTCAGAGCGAATTTTTCGTTTACACCGCAAAGGACCGCCGTGCCGTCGAGGAATGTATGGCGCTTGGATATAAATTCCCCGAGATTACCACTTGGATAAGAGCCAAAAAGGAAGACTTTGCGCTCGTCAAGGATATGGGAATCAAGGAGACGGGTATCCTCGTTTCCTGCTCCGACTATCACATATTCAAAAAACTCGGTATGAGCCGCTCGCAAGCCCTCAACCATTATCTCGAAGTAGTAAAGCAGGCGTTTGACGCAGGCATACGGCCCCGTTGCCATCTTGAAGATATAACCAGAGCCGATTTTTACGGCTTCGTTGTTCCCTTCGTAAACGAGCTTACGGAGCTTTCAAAGGAATCGGGAATTCCCGTAAAAATCCGTATGTGCGACACAATGGGCTACGGCGTTCCCTTCTCTGGCGTAGCTCTTCCCCGAAGCGTTCCCGGTATCGTTTACGGCTTGCACCACTATTCAGACGTTACCTCGGAAATGCTTGAGTGGCACGGACACAACGATTTCTACAAGGCTGTCGCAAACGCTACTACCGCATGGCTGCACGGAGCGTCAAGCGTAAACTGCTCTCTTCTCGGCATAGGAGAAAGAACGGGCAACATTCCTCTTGAGGCCATGGTAATCGAATACGCTTCGCTCAAGGGAACGTTTGACGGCATGGACCCGACGGTTATAACCGAGATTGCAAACTACTATAAAAACGAGCTTAAATACGATATTCCGCCTATGACCCCCTTTGTCGGCTCGAGCTTCAATCTCACACGTGCGGGAATCCACGCCGACGGACTTATGAAGGATGCGGAAATATACAACATATTTGACACGGAAAAAATTCTTGCGCGTCCCGCAGAGGTTTCTATTTCAAACACCTCGGGACTCGCGGGTATCGCATATTGGATGAATACGCACTATTCTCTCTCACCCGAAGCTATGCTTACAAAGCACGACAAGGTAGTTCAGCTTATGAAGGATGAGATAGACAAAAAATATTCAGACGGAAGAACGACAATTATGGGTGAGGATGAGCTTGAGCTTATTGCCGAGGCGGTATCAAACGGAATATTCAAGCCTCTCAATTAAGGAGAATAGCATATGATAACAACCAATTTACCGTCCCTTGAGGAAAAGGTTTACGTTATTCTTGAGGAAGAAATCCTCTCGGGTAAGCTTAAACGCGGTGAACAGCTTCGTGAAGCCGCCCTTGCCGAAAGACTTGAAGCCAGCAGAACTCCTATAAGGGGAGCTCTGCATAGGCTGGCTGAGGACGGACTCGTAGAGCTTTGCGCCAACAAAGGCGCAACCGTCATTGGTATAACGAGAGAGGATATCGAGGATATTTACGCCGTACGAATGAGACTTGAGGGACTTGCCGCAAGGCTTGCCGCAGAGCGAATGAGCGACGAGGACAAAAAGAAGCTTTCCGAGGTTGTCGAGCTATCCGAATTTTACCTCGCGCGCGGAGATGACAAGAAAAGCGGAGAGCTTGACTCAAACTTTCATAATATCATCTTCAACGCCTCAGGCAGCCGACATCTTTGCAAGATTCTTTGTGACCTACATAAAAATATCAAAGCGTACCGCGCGCTCTCCTTATCAAATAGCGGAAGAGCTGAAAAAGCAGCCCTTGAGCACAAAGATATTCTCAATGCTATACTTTCAAAAAATGCCGACGAAGCAGAAAAATTAACCTCTGTTCACATACAGGCAGCTCTCGACAATTTCAAGAGCAAAATAGGTAAAATGTAAATAATTCTTTTCAAAATACGGAGAAAAAGAATATGGGCTACACAATAGCAGAAAAAATAATCAAATCACATCTCGTATCGGGAGAAATGATACGAGGCGAAGAAATAGGTCTTAAAATTGACCAGACGCTTACGCAGGATGCAACCGGTACTATGGCATATTTGCAGCTTGAAGCTATGGGTACGGAGCGTGTAAAAACCGAGCTTTCGGTAGCGTATATAGACCACAACACCCTGCAGGCGGGCTTCGAAAATGCCGATGACCACAGATATATACAAACGGTAGCTAAAAAGCACGGCTTAAGATTCTCTCGCCCCGGAAACGGCATTTGCCATCAGGTTCACCTTGAGCGCTTCGCTATTCCCGGAAAAACTCTTATAGGCTCCGACAGCCACACTCCCACAGCAGGCGGTATCGGTATGCTTGCTATGGGTGCGGGCGGTCTTGACGTAGCGGTAGCTATGGGCGGCGGAACCTATTACATAACTATGCCGAAAATGATAAAAATCAACCTCACGGGTGCGCTCCGTGATTTCGTCAGCGCAAAGGACGTGATTCTCGAGATCTTGCGAATACTTTCGGTTAAGGGCGGCGTCGGCGCAATTGTTGAATACGGCGGCGAGGGTGTTAAATCTTTATCCGTTCCCGAAAGAGCGACCATAACGAATATGGGCGCAGAGCTTGGCGCAACGACGTCTATTTTCCCTTCCGATGAGGTTACACGTGCCTTTCTTGAAGCCGAGGGCAGAGGTGACGTATACATTCCGCTCTCTTCCGACCTTGACGCAAAATACGATGCGGAATACACGGTAAATCTTGACACGCTATCGCCCCTTGCGGCTTGCCCGCACTCTCCCGATAACATAAAGTCGGTCTCCGAGCTTCGCGGAATGAAGATAAACCAGGTATGTATCGGCTCCTGCACGAATTCCTCGTTACGAGACCTTCTCACCGTTGCGGCAATACTTAAAGGCAAGACGGTGCATCCCGACGTAAGCCTTTCCATATCCCCCGGCTCAAAGCAGGTTTACACGATGCTTGCCGAATCGGGAGCGCTCGCAGACCTTATCGCAGCCGGTGCGAGAATACTCGAATGTGCTTGCGGACCCTGTATCGGAATGGGCTTCTCACCCGGAAGCGCCGGAGTTAGCCTTCGAACCTTTAACCGCAATTTCCTTGCTCGCAGCGGCACCAAAGACGCAAGCGTTTATCTCGTTTCCCCCGAGGTTGCGGCAGCTTCCGCTCTTGCGGGAGTATTTACCGACCCAACCGAGCTTGGATGCGCTCCTAAAATCTCTCTTCCTAAAAAATTTCTCGTGAACGATAACCTTATAGAGCTTCCCGCCACGGAAGAGGAAGCGGATAGCGTAGTCGTTGAGCGCGGTCCTAATATCAAGCCTATACCCAAGGGCGAAGCGCCAAAGGAAAAGCTTGAATCCAAAATCATCCTTAAGGTCGGCGACAATATCACGACAGACCACATTATGCCTGCGGGCACAAAGATTCTGCCATACCGTTCAAACGTTCCAAAGCTTTCGGAATTCTGCTTCACGGTATGCGACCCCGAGTTCCCCGAACGCGCGAAGCGTGAGGGCGGCGGAATAATTCTCGGCGGCACTAACTACGGTCAAGGCTCGTCCCGTGAGCACGCCGCTCTCGTTCCGCTTTATCTTGGAATCAAAGCGGTAATCGCAAAGAGCTTTGCGAGAATCCACGTTGCGAATCTCATAAACTTCGGTATAGTTCCCTTCACTCTTGACAATCCCGACGATTACGAGAAGCTTTCAGAGGGCGACCTCGCTCTTATAGATAATTTTAAGGAAGCAATAGAGAACTCTGATTCGGTAGTCCTTAAAAACGGCAGCGGAGCTGAGGTAAAATTAAATATGACTCTCACCGAGCGCCAAAGAAAGATACTCCTTGCCGGCGGTCTTCTTAACTACACCAAAAACAACGAGTCTTAAGTTTAGCCGTAAGAGAAATAAAGATAAAAGAGGAAAAAAGATATGAATAATTACAACAAAGAGCTTGAGCTCGCTTGCGAAAAATTCAGAGCAATACTTGAAAAGCAGCTCGTAAGAGTTGAAGATATGAAAGCGCAGGGTGATTTCACCGACTACGCAAAGCTTAATACAATAAAGATAGGTATATGCGGTGGAGACGGCATAGGCCCCACCATTTCAAGAGAAGCCGAAAGAGTACTTAAATTTATTCTCTCAAAGGAAGAGGCTGCGGGACGTGTTGAATTTATTACGATAGACGGTCTCACCATTGAAAACCGAATCGCCGTAGGAAAGGCTATTCCCGACGACGTTATGGAAGAGCTTCTCGCCTGTGACGTAATACTTAAGGGTCCTACCACAACTCCCCAGAAGGGTGACGGTATGCCCAATATCGAATCGGCAAACGTGGCTATGAGAAAGGCTCTCGACCTCTTTGCCAACATTCGCCCCGTTAAAGTTCCCGAGGAGGGCATCAACTGGGTTATTTTCCGTGAGAACACCGAGGGCGGCTATGCCGTAGGCTCGTCGGGCTTCAACGTTACCGAGGATCTCGCCGTTGACTTCACTATAACGACAAAGCAGGGTTCTGACAGAATTGCCCGTCTTGCCTATGACTACGCAAGGAAAAATAATATGACGAGAGTTTCTCTCGTCACCAAGGCTAACGTTATAAAGACGACCGACGGTAATTTCCTTGAGGACTGCCACAAGGTTGCCGACCTTTACCCCGAAATAACGACTGACGAGTGGTATGCAGACATTATGACTGCAAAGCTCGTTGACAAAAAGCGCAGACGTGATTTCCAGGTGCTTCTTCTCCCCAACCTTTACGGTGACATAATCTCCGACGAGGCGGCTGAATTCCAGGGCGGCGTAGGTACTGCGGGCTGCGCCAATATCGGTAAGAAATACGCTATGTTCGAGGCTATTCACGGCTCCGCTCCGAGAATGGTGCGCGAGGGCAGAGCAAAATACGCAGACCCCTGCTCTATGCTCCGCGCCTCGGTAATGCTCCTTAACCACATAGGCTACGGTGAATACGCATCAAAGCTTGAAAGGGCTCTTGACGTATGCTCCTTCGAAGAAAAGAAGCTCGTAATAACAGGACGTGACACGGGCGCTACCTGCGAGGACTTCGGCAACTACGTTATGGAAACCTTGAAAAAGCTTGGATAAGTTTAAGGCGGAGAGCTTACTTATGAAGAAAAATAAAGAAAAGAATCACGAGCCGAAAAGAGAAGAAATAAAGGACTACGTAGTTCCGAGCAAAAAGCAACCCATATTCTCTTTCGTCAAGAAAATCTTGCGTATTTTTATAAAAGCAGAGGTTGAGCTCCACTGCGACAGCGTGCCAGACAAGGCGATAATCGTCACAAATCACTCCGCAAAGATGGGTCCCTTGGCGCTTGAGCTTTATTACCCGAAGTTTCACATAACTTGGGGTGCTCATCAAATGCTCGGTAATTACAAATCCCGATTTTTATATCTGCGCGACGTGCTTTATATACAAAAGCTCGGAAAGAAAAAATTTCCCTCTACCATCAAGGCGGCATTTGAGGCTTGCTTCTCGAAAATGATATACAAGGGAATGAAAATTCTCCCGTCTTACACCGACGGAAGATTTTTATACACTATAAGAAGCAGTATTCAAGCGCTTGACGCGGGAATTTCCGTAATGGTATTCCCCGAGGATTCATCCGAAGGTTACTTTGACGAGCTGACGAGTGCGTTTGCAGGCTTCGTCGCTCTCGCCGAGCAGTACTACAACAAAACCGGAGAAGACGTTCCCGTAGTTCCCGCTTATTATCACAAGAAATCGAAAAAAATAATAATTTATCCCGCGTTGTCCGTAAAAGACCTTAAAGCCGAAGGCTTAAACCGCTACCAGATAGCCGATAAGGTCAAGGATATTATAAATTCGATATACAGAACGCATTTCAAGGAAAAGAACTAAACAAAAATCCCACCGAAGCAAAAGCTCGGTGGTTTTTTTTGTTCAATTGTCCAGATAGAAAAATTTCACTGTCGGTTTTGCTTCTGTATTGGGATCAAAATATGATACGTTACACTCCACTCCGGCAAACGTATAAGTATAGTTATCATCACCTTTTTTGTATGAGTGTCCGTCATCAACAACATAAAAATATTTAGTTTCTGTCGTTTCGAAAATCCACCAGCCCGATGTATATTCATATTTAACATATCCATACAATCCCATACTATGATTATTGAATGTAGAACTTCCTTGGACTGAAACAACACACGCCATGTTGCTATCTATTTCATTTTTAACATTTTCAAAGCTTGAAGTTGATGACATGTTTAACGTATAACCATGACTAGTCGCAAGATCGGAAACCATTGATGGTATGTAAGATGATTTCATGCCGCTTTCAGGAATATAACCATAATTTATCGCATACGTTCTTAATTCAGAATACAGTGCGGGTATTTTTCTAAGCCTATTAGGATAATTGTATGTCCAATTGTTATATGTATTTGTTCCATATTTATCATAAAAAACATCGTTTTGTAAAATTAAATAATAGTCTACGGTCCCCGACGGTAACCATTGAAACCGTCCTCTCCTATACCAATCGTTCATTACTGAATATATGGCATTTATGACACAATTTCCTTCTGAATTTACGGAATCAGAAGTTACCCGTTGATATATGCTGGTGTTTGATTGGTATATCCATTCATATCCACACATTATATATCTAGAAACATACTCATATTCGGGATAAACATCCGATACATAAGAATCTATATTATATATTTTACCATCCCCTCCATCACTATCTTGTCCATCCGCAGATTCTGAATTGAAATTCAAAGTCGACGCTGAACAGTCGGCAGCAGATGAGTTCTCAGATATTTCGAAATGATAATCATATCTTTCTAGAGTGCCTGTTTTTGAATCAATATACATAAATTTATCAAAGCTATTATAATATGCGAACTCTACATTTTTCAAATAACTCAACTCACCTATCGGTTCAAATTCATACAGATGATAATCTGCAGTGATTAAGAGATACCCGTTATTACCATCAAAATCAAGATAAAAACCGTATTTGTTTATATCAGTCATATGAACTTTAGTTTGTGATTCGATGTAAGTAGCTTTACACAAGTTTTCACTAATATTAGATTTGTTGTATTCACTTATAACTTTAGAAAAATTTTCTTTGATAAACTCGAGGCAATCCTCACTGTTTTCTAAAGAATTTTCTAATTCTTGTTCTTGAGATTTTTGTGTTAATGCGCTAGCAATTAAAGGATTAAAAACACTAAAAAGAGACATCACCATCACAAGAGTAAGCATTATGCAAATCAATTTAATTTTAGTCTTCATAGAAACCTCCTATTGTTTTTTATAAATCAAATAGTTATATCCGAAAAGTCAAACGAGAAACACACCTCGCCTTTTCCCGTAAAGCTTATTGCGGGATAAAGATGAATTCTGCCATTTTCCTCGGCTTGATTTTCCGTATTTGCTTTTATTTTTTCAAAAGCTTCGTTGCTAAGGGAAAAAATCAAAGAAAAGCTTCCGCTCATTTTCCCCCTCTCGCCGTCAAACATAAGATCCGCTTCGCTCTCTCTTTTAGAGAGTTCCTTTTCAAACGTAACAGACTCTCCAAAATCAATATTTTTAAGTCTTATATCAACGAAGACATTATCCGTGACAAAAGCATCGTTGCTTGATTCTATTTCTCCCGAAAATACGATATACTTAAAGGATGAATCAAGAATTTTGTCGGTTATATATACCTCTTTGAATACGATCGAAGCTCCATAGCTTTCGCACACCTCTCCAAGCGAAAAAGTTTCTATAGCATCTGGCTCCTCATCTTCTTTTTTATCATCATTCTTTTTTATCTCATTAATTATCACAACTCCCACAAAAACAAAAATCACAAGAATTAACAGACATAAAAACTTTAATTTTATTTTCCGTGAAGTGAAAGTAATTATCATGCATTTCTCCTATAACAACACAAATCGACCAATTTTATTTACCTTAATTCTCTATAAGTCCGGTATCATCATCTCTCGGAACGTGCCTATCGTCAGAAAGAAGCTTTATTCTGGGGGCGCAAAGATTACCCACCTTGCCTACCATTTCAATTACAGTCACAGACGTGAAATACGGGCGGAAGGTATATAGGAATCTTAAAAACGGAATATTGAGCATATGAGCAAGAAGAGCCGTCGAAGCTCCGCCGTGGCTCACCATAGCAACAGTTTTATTTTCGTTGTCTTTCGTAACCCTATATAGTTTTCCCTCTCGTGAAAATCCAAGCTCCGAAAGCCACTTATCGCCTCCCGATATTACACGGTCTATGGTTTCTTTTAATTTGTTGTTTTTCAAGAAGGGCTCTTCATCTCTCCACGTGCGAGAGTCTATATCCTCGCCCTTTATTATCATATCGGGTACGGTAAGCCATGGATGACCGCCAAAGCGCAGCTCCTCGCCATCAGCGGCGTTGCCCCATCCTATTTCACGCATAAAATCGCATTTTTTAATTTCAAGCCCAAGCATTTTTGAGAGCGGCTCTGCGGTTTGAAGCGCTCTTCCCATAGTTGACGCATATATTTCAGATATTTTCTCGTCACGAAGCCGCTCTGCAACCGTCCTTGCCTGCTCTTTTCCTATTTCAAGCAAGCTGTCGGTTTTATAGTCGGGTTTTCCGTGGCGTACAAAAATTATTCTCATATATCCCCCGTTTTAATATAAGGCTCCGTTTCTTTTCGGAGCCTTACGTTTTATTATTATGCGAATCAGTAATTATTTTACTTTTTAATTTCTTCCAAAAATTCACCGATACGTCGAAGAGCTTCCTTAATATGCGCTGTTGAGTAGCAGTAAGAGGTTCTGATAAAGCCCTCACCCGAATTTCCGAACGCAGTTCCCGGTACTACGGCAACGTGCTTTGCTTCAAGCAGCTTTTCGCAAAATTCCTCGCTCGTCATACCCGTGCTTTTTATCGAGGGGAACGCATAAAACGCTCCCTTTGGCTCACGGCAGGTAAGACCGAGACGGTTGAAGCCCGATACGATAATTTTTCTTCTCATATCGTACTCCTCAAGCATTTTCTCAACCTCTGCGTCACAGTTGCGAAGAGCCTCGACAGCAGCATACTGAGAGGTCGTGGGAGCGCACATTATTGCGAACTGATGTATCTTGGTTATCATATTCATAATTTCACACGGTCCGCAGGCATAGCCGAGTCTCCAGCCCGTCATAGCGAAGGTTTTTGAAAAACCGTTTATAAGTATAGTTCTCTCCTTCATTCCGGGAACACTCGGTACGCTTACGTGACGCTTGCCTCCAAAGGTAAGCTCCGCGTATATCTCGTCGGAGATAACCATTATATCCGTATCCCGCAGAGCCTCGGAAATAGCGAGAATATCCTCGTATTCCATTATCGCGCCCGTAGGGTTGCAGGGGTACGGCAGAATTACCGCCTTTGTCTTTTCCGTCATAGCGGAGAGAAGCTCTTCTCTTGTAAGCTTGAAGTCGTTCTCGTCCTTGGTGTTTATAATAACGGGAACACCGCCGGCAAGCTTAACTATCGGCTCGTAGCAAACGTAGCTTGGCTGCGGAATTATTATTTCGTCACCCGGCTCTGTTATAGCTCTTACAGCCGCATCAATAGCCTCGCTGCCTCCAACCGTGATAAGAATTTCATCAGAGGGGCGGTACTCGACACCGTATTTTCTTTTAACGTAAACCGAAATCTCGTCACGAAGCACCTCAAGACCTCTGTTTGACGTATAGCGCGTAGCGCCGTTTTCGAGAGAGTGAATGCCTGCGGCTCTTACCTGCCAGGGCGTTCTGAAATCGGGCTCACCAACACCGAGAGAAATTACGTCCTCCATAGTATTCGCTATATCAAAAAACTTTCGTATTCCCGAGGGCTTTATCTCCTTGACGGTTTCGGATAAAACCTTGGAATAATCTATCATAAAGAAATATTACTCCTTTCGTCCGACTCCTCACCGATAAGCTCAACGTTATATTCCTTGTAACGTCTCATAACAAACTGCGTGCCGGTAGAGGTAACAGAATCTATCATAGCAAGCTCACGGGATACAAAATTAGACACCTCGTGGAATGTTCTTCCCTTTACGACAACGCTGAGGTCGTGCGCTCCCGACATAAGATAAACCGATTCAACCTCGGGATATTTTGCCACTCTTGCCGCAACCTCCTCAAAGCCGAAGCCTGCCTTTGGAGTAACCTTAAGCTCAATAATTGCGCTGACGCTGTCAGTATCAACCTTTTCCCAGTTTATAACACTTTTATATCCGCAGATAACTCCTGCCTTTTCAAGAGCGGAAATTCTTTTTGCCGCCTCGTCCTCGCTTATATCGGTAACGGTGGCAATATCCGCCGTATCCATTCTCGCGTTCTTTTCAAGAAACTTCAAAATTTTTCTGTCAATAGCATCCATTTTATATTTCTCCCTTTCCGAGTTCTACACATTTTAATACACTAATTATATATGTACTTATAGGATTTGTCAAGATATTATTCCCTACAATCAATCATACCCCGATTGACATATTCATAAAAATAGTATAAAATATATGGTATAAAACAGCCGCGGAGGTGTTTTTTATGTACGTTGCGGATATGCACTGTGACAGTATTATGAAGGTTAATGCGGATAACGGACTTGTAAGCGAGTATAACACCTCGAAAAAATATCCGTTTCTGCAGTTTTTCGCAGCCTTTACCCCATTTAACAGCAGAACGCTTGAGATAAGACGTCGCGAGGTTATGAAGGATTTTGATATCTACGCATATGAGTGCGAAAGACTCGGGCTTAACAAAATAGAAGACGTTCGTTCGCTTTGCTACGCCACGGATAACGGTCTGTCGTCAGCGTTATTCGCAATTGAGGGCGGCGGCGGACTCCTCGCTGATTCCGACGAGCTTTTCACCCTTTATAAAGCAGGGCTTCGTATAATGAGCTTCGCTTGGGATACAAACGAGCTCGCGACCGGCGCATACGACGAGTGCGACGAGGGCTTAACGAGAGAGGGCGTGAGAATGGCAAAGCGCTGCGCAGAGCTTGGAATTACCGTTGACGTATCTCACCTCTCCGATAAGAGTTTTTACGACTTGTGCGAGAATTATCCTCTGCCGATAATAGCCACGCACTCAAACTACAGAGACGTGTGCAGCCACAAGCGCAACCTTACGCTCGATATGGCAAAAATTATAGTCGCTCGCGGCGGCGTTATAGGACTCAACCTTTACCCCGATTTTCTCAGCAGCGGCGGAGCTTGTATTGAAGATATAATTCCGCATATAGACTATCATTTGGAGCATTTCGGTGACACGGGTCTCGGCTTCGGCTTTGATATTGACGGTACTGACGGAAAATACCCGAAAGGTATTGAGCAAAAAGCTTCGATTCACGACAGAGTGATAGAAATGCTATTAAAGCACTACCCCGAGAGCACCGTGAGAAAAATCGCAGGTGAAAACGTTATAGACTTCTTAAAAGGCGTACTTTGATTTCATAAAAACAAAAAACGTAGGGTTATGGATTATTCCAATCCCCTGCGTTTTTTGTTTAACTTAAAAATATTTTGTTACTGCTTTTAAAACGTCGTCGGTTATCTCTTTCCCACACGTCTGTGCGGTAAAGCAAGTGCTTTTCCCAACTTATACAACGAAAGCAGCTCCAATGCCTCAGACGCCGATTCGGAAGAGAAAATAAAGTGCGTTTTGTTTATTCTTGCTGCCTTAAGCTCAGCCTTTTTATCTCCCATATAGGTTGGTGAGGAATTAAAGATAACGTTTCTGTGACTGTATTCTCGAAGAAGTGGGAATTTAGCGCCCTTTCTATCCGTGAGAGCGGCTTTGCCACAGCTCTCGCAGCCAAAATTCTCCTTGGTGAAGCACCGCTCCGTTATCATAAGAGGTATTCTTCCAAGCGTTATAACTATACCGCCCACGTCTCTTGCCTGCGGCAGTGTCAGCTCCGGAGAGAGTATCACGTCGCAAACGCCAACAGAGGCATAGAATTCCCTCGTATATTTATTGGTAACGTTGAGCCTGAAATCTCCCACGGGTAAAAGCTTCGAATCAGAAATCAAGGCGAGGTGAGATATATTTCCAACAAGCGCATACCTTGCTCCGAGTTCCGAAGCATTTGTTATTTCTGCCTTTACCTCTTCCCACTCTTTTTCAATTATAACAGGCGGTATATACACACCCGTGACGGCTTTTCGCATATTTTCCTCTAGATTCTTATAGTCAAAAAGAGGAACGAAAACAACGTCAATACCAGAGAGCAAACCGGGATTTTTTTGCATAGCCTGCATAAGAGCACGGTAATTAAAGAACAGCGCCGTTGAGGTAAGGCTTTCATTTCTCTTATCAAAGTGCGGCAGGCTAAAGTCCTCTTTGGACTCTCCGTCTACTTCTCTCTCTTTACCCATTTTATCTATCGGAGCAGCAAAGCACTCCTCAAGCAAAGACGACGCCTCTCTGCGAAGCGCGTTTATCGATGACGGTGAAAGATTTATACCCTCGTCAAGTGATATTTCGATGTCGTCAGCAGCAAGTGAAAACGGAGTGTTGCCCATTTTGGAAAGCCTTGCAAGAAGCCCCTCTTTCGTAAGCGGAGAATTCTCCGCTACGTTTGGAACGTCTCCAAACACCGTAACGCAAACCCTTGCGGGCTCTTTAACGGCAGCTTCCTTTTCGCTGCTCCAGCGCGGATAGACCAACGCTGAAAGCGAAAGCGAGCACGCTTCGCCTCTTTTGAAGCTTGCGGATGCGCTAACCTTTATTTTTGGTAGGGCAAATTCCGTCACGGATATCTCTCTTGAGGTCCTTTTATCCTCGTCAGTACGAACACCCGTCATTTTTTCAAATACACGTCCCGTAAAGTATCCGTCGGTAAAGCCACCGCGCGAGAATATTTCACGAAGCCGTCTGTTTTCTTCGGGGGAAGCATTTCTCACCCCGTCAAGAAGCGACCTATAAATGCGCGTTACCTCATAAACGTAGGCAGGTGACTTCATTCTGCCCTCTATTTTAAGAGAGGCTACGCCCGAAGAGATAAGCTCCTTCACGTGATTTGCAAGCGACAGGTCGGATAAAGACAAAGGATATTTTCCGTTATTATAAGGAAGTCTGCACGGCTGGGCGCATTCGCCTCGGTTTCCGCTTCTTCCGCCTACGAGCGACGAGAACAGGCACTGCCCCGAATGGCATACGCATAACGCTCCGTGCAAGAAGACCTCGCACTCGGCATTTGATTTTTCAACTATTTTCTTTATATCCTCACCCGAGCATTCCCTTGCGAGAACGACTCTTTTGCAACCGAGCGCCGCCGCAAAATTGACCCCCTCGGTGTTATGGACTCCCATTTGCGTTGAAGCGTGAAGCTCAAAATCCGGTATCCGTTTTCTTATAAGCGTCGCTATTCCAAGGTCGGCAACTATAAGAGCGTCAACTCCCATTCTATAAAGCTCTTCGGCATAAGAAAGCGCCTCGTCTATCTCCTTATCAAAGATAAGAGTATTCAAAGTAACGTATATTCTTACACCGTGCATATGACATAGCTTAACAGCGAGCAAAAGCTGCTCTGGGGAAAAGTTTTTAGCAAACGCTCTTGCGCCAAACCGCTCACCGCCAACGTACACAGCGTCTGCTCCGCCGAGAATAGCGGCAAACAAAGCATCTATATCTCCGGCCGGTGCTAAAAGCTCAGGCAACTTATTTTTTCTCTTCATTTTCCGCTCCTCTCTCGTTTTTGACAACCTTTATTTACATATACGGTTATTTTAGTTTACCGATGGAGTTTTAATTCCATCGGTAAACGGTGTTTTATAAGTTTGTCATCTGTTAGACGTTGCGACAACGTCAGCGCCCGTTCCAAGAACGTTCTTTATAATAACGTCGCCTATCTTAACGTTATTTTCCGCAAGGGTGGTGTTTATAGCCTTCATTACGTCAAACATCATCCCCTTGGGTATCGTCGTAGAAGTCTTGCAGCTTACTACCTCTCCGTCCTTACATCTTACGGTGCTTGTAACAACACGCTGAGGGTTAGTGCATTCATTCACGGCATACGTTTTTCCGCGAGGGCAAATATTACCCTCAACACTGATGATAGCGCCCTTATCGTCAAGCTCGCATGCAAGCTGGCATCCTCTGGGGCAAACTATACAGGTAAGTTCTCTTTTCATTTCAAATTCCCCCTTATACAAGCTTAAATTCAAGCGCCTTGCCGATTTTTTCGGCATTCGCAATCATATCAGCGGAAAGCTCTACCGTTTCCATTTCACCGGGAGCGAGCTTCTGCTTTTTCTTTTGGTAAAGAACCTCGTCGCCGCAGGTAACGGTCACCTTTCTGTCACGGTAAACGTCGGCAACTCTGAAATAAACTCTGGTAGGAGTGATTTCGGTTATCTTCTGCGGAACGGTATAGCGAATCTGACCGTCTGCCAAAATCGGAATATTTACGTTCTTTGCGCCCTCGCCTCTGATGAATCTTACAGCTGCCTTTCCGGCAATGCTTGCTTCCTCGGAAACGTAGTCAACAAGGTCGTGAACGTGAAGAACGTTACCGCAAGCGAATACACCGGGGATTTCGGTCTCTCTTTCACCGTCAACAACGGCGCCGTTCGTAATTCTATCAAGCGAGATTCCCGCATCCTTCGTAAGCTCGTTCTCGGGAATAAGTCCGCAGGAAAGAAGAAGCGTATCGCAAGGAATATACTCAAAGCTCTCGGGAATAGGACGTCTCATTTCGTCAACCTTACCGATAGTAACACCTGTAAGTCTGTCATTACCGTGAATCTCAACTACCGTGTGGCTGAGCATAAGCGGAATACCGAAGTCATTAAGGCACTGCTCAATATTTCTCGCAAGACCGCCCGAATAAGGCATAAGCTCGCAAACAGCCTTAACCTTTGCGCCCTCAAGAGTCATTCTTCTCGCCATAATAAGACCGATATCTCCCGAGCCGAGAATAACTACCTCTTTACCGGGCATATAGCCCTTCATATTAACGAATTTCTGCGCAGTACCCGCGGTATAAATACCTGCGGGGCGGTGACCCGCAATATTAAGAGCTCCCTTCGGACGCTCTCTGCAGCCCATCGCAAGAACTACCGCGCCTGCGTGAATCTTGAAGATTCCCTCTTTGCTGTTCTGCGCGGTAACAACTCTGTCCTCAGAAATTGAGGTAACCATAGTATCCGTCATAAAGGGAATACCGTATTCCCTAACCATTTTTTCATATCTGTAAGCATACTCGGGGCCCGTAAGCTCCTCTCCGAAACGGTGAAGACCGAAGCCGTTATGTATGCACTGGCGCAAAATACCGCCAAGATTATCGTCACGCTCAAGAATAAGTATATCTCGAAGTCCCTCTTCGTAAGCCGCAACGGCCGCCGCCATACCTGCAGGACCGCCGCCTACTACGACGAGCTCGCACTTAATTTCTTTCAATGCCTTCGTACTCACAGCTTATACCTCCTTCGTCTTTCCGATATTGATATAGGACTCTCCGCCAAACTTGGTTATATCGGTATATGCGACTCCAAGCTCGCGAGCAAGAATCTCAACAACGTAGGGTGAGCAGAAGCCGCCCTGGCAGCGTCCCATTCCCGAACGTGTTCTTCTCTTAACCGCATCAACGTCACGCGCGCCGGGATTCGTGTGAATCGCCTCAACAATTTCACCCTCGCTGACCATTTCGCAACGGCATATAATGTGAGCGTATGCGGGATTTTCTTTGATTATAGCGTTCTTTTCCTCATCGGAGCACTCCTTGAAGTAGTGCATAGGACGTCTTTTTGCTACGAAGCTCTCTTTGTTTTCAAGCACAGCGCCTGCAGAAACAAGAAGCTCTCTTACGTACTCCGCAATTGCGGGAGCCGACGAAAGACCGGGGCTTTCAATGCCCGCGCAGTTAATGAATCCGTCATTCTCGTTGATGATAAAGTCACCGGTCGAGCCTACGCTACGAAGACCTGTAAACGAAGTGATTATCTTGCCAAAGTTAATACCGCTTACCTGCTCGCTTGCCTGCATTCTGACATTAGCAAGACCCTTTGCGGTAGTGGACTTGTCTTCCTTATCCTCAATATTTTCAGCGGTGGGACCTAAAAGAAGGTTGCCGTCAACCGTGGGAGAAACGAGGATACCCTTACCCATCTTCGAGGGGCAACGGAATATAGTGTGCGAAACCAGCTTTCCGCACTCCTTATCGAGAAGCATATACTCACCGCGTCTCGGGAATACCGTGAAGCTGTCATCAGCTACCATTTTTGCTATCTCGTCGGAATAAACTCCCGCGCAGTTGATAACGTATTTTGCCGACACGCTGTCATTATCCGAATAAACGGTATAGTAACCGTCGTGCTTTTCTATTTTCTTAACGTCGAAATTAAGCTTAAGCTCCACGCCGTTATCCATAGCGTTTCCAACGCAAGCCATACAAAGCTCGTAGGGGCAGATGATAGCGCCCGTAGGAGCGTGAAGAGCAACGGTAACCTTTTCTCCAATCGAGGGCTCAAGCTTAAGGATTTCCTCTCTGTCTATAACACGAAGTCCCTCTACTCCGTTTATCTCGCCTCTCTTTTTGAGGTCAAGAAGAGTCGCCCTGTCTTCCTCGGAAAATCCTACGACGAGCGAGCCGTTTCTCTTATATTTTACGCCCAGCTCCTCGGCAAACTTTTTCATCATCTTTGAACCGCGAACGTTCATCTTCGCCTTAAGGCTTCCCTCTTTGGCATCAAATCCGGCGTGAACAATAGCGCTGTTAGCACGGGTTGCGCCCATTGCAACGTCAGAGCATTTTTCAACAATTGTAACGTCAAGCTTATACTTTGAAAGTTCTCTCGCTATCGCGCCGCCGATAACGCCGGCACCGACAATCACTACATCTCTCATTTGCAAACTCTCCTTAAATTTATATATTTTACTTATATATTATTGCACATTTTTCGAGATTCGTCAAGTGATTTTTGAAATTAGCTAACATTTCCGAAAGTTAGCCAATGCCAACCTAAATCGAGCACGCCTAAAGTGATGAAAATCCGCGCTATTTCTCGGAAACTCGCTTGAAAAGTCATACTTTCCTTCGTTTATTATCGAAAAACAGCAACACTTCAAAATCAAACGACCTTGAAATATTGCTGTTTTCTTGTTTTATTTTTTATAATGTTCGGTGAGTTGATAAAGCTCGGTATCATCTATTTTATCATTACACTAAGAGTGCCGCACATTAAAGAAATGCGTCTTTTATCCATTGAAAAATTCCTTTACCTTCTCCTTATCCAATAAAATCTAAATTAAACCGTTTTTAATAAGCGTATTTGATTTCGGTTGCTTTTAGTTTTTAAGCTTATTATAAAAACATAAGAGTTCCAAGAAAACTCAAAGTTGCACTAATGATTACGCATTTTGAAGGTTTTTCTCGGAAAACAAGCACGTCAGCAAGCGTCGAGAAAACCATACTTGCACCGGTTATCGTTGGAAAAAGAACGGTTGCCGGCAAATCCGTTGCCCCCTTAAGCTGCAAGAAATAAGAAATTCCGTCCACAGCCGCCGCGGCAACGATTATAGGAATCAATATTTTTGCCTTTTTCAAAAGCAAAGCCTTGCCGCTTGACTCATATTCAGCAGAAGCCTCGTGATTCTCTTGCATTTCACCCGTTGTATTATGCCCTTGTCCAAGCTTTATACTTGTTTTTCTCTCAAGGATATAAATAACTATAAGAGCTATTCCCGCAAACAAAAATTTTCCTATTTCGCTGAGCATAACAAATGCCTCGGTGCTTACCTTAGTATGTACGGTTTCTATTTGATGAAGCTTTGAAATAATACCAACAAAGCCGTTAAGTATAAACACGCCAAGGCACATAAAAAGCTTTGACGTTTTTATGCGCGCCCCACCTTCCTTGAAGTTAGAAAGAACAACAGCAAATATAAGCACAGCTAAACCAACAGTCCTTAAAGGGCTGAATTCTTCGTCTAAAAACAGAATACCGTAGATATAAGGAATAATCATTCCGCCGCTCATAAGGAATATTGAATACACAGCTACGCTTCCATCTGACAGAATTTTGAATCCTAACAGCGTATAAGCAACTACCAAAACAGTGAAAACGGTCGCCAGAACAAAAGAAAACGGAGTTATTTCAAATTTAAATCCGTTAAGCGCAAAGAAAATCAGCGTCGCAAACAATCCAAGCAGAGTGTTATAAAGAAATCCGGATTTAAGCGTTGCGCCCGCATGATTTTGATAAATCTTATTAAGAGCAAAGCATACAGCCAATAAAAACGCAGCCAATATAAGTAGTAAATACATATTTTCACTTTCCTTTGTGTTTTTCTATATTATATCACAAGCAAAAATGCTTGCTTGCAAGGGCATTTTTGCGCCCTGATTCAAGGCACGCAGGATGCGAATGCATCAGGCACATAGTGCCAAAGACTTGCGTAGCAAGGATTTCTGCGTATATTATACCACACTTTTTGACAAAAGTCCACACGTCTCTTTTATTTTACATATTATTTAGCAATAACCTTGCCAAAGTTATTGACTTTAACATCACTTTATGCTAAAATATATAAATCCAAAAGCATTATAAAATCGCACATTACTTCCAGAGAGGACGTTTAATATGAAAAACATTAAAGATGACGTACTTAGCGTACTCGTCAGCGAGGAAGAGCTTGACAAGATGGTGACAAGAATTGCCGCGGAAATCGACAGAGATTACGCTGATTCGGACAAAAAGCTCGTTCTTGTATGTATACTCAAGGGTTCCCTTGTTTTTATGGGTGACCTTATGAAAAAAATTACGGTTCCCGTTGAAATTGACTGCATGAAGGTATCGTCATACGGTGCCGGAACACAATCGACAGGTCAGATACATATTGCGCTTGACCTTATACGTCCCGACATAGATACGTGCGATTTTCTTATAATCGAGGATATCATCGACAGCGGTGTTACCCTCTCACATCTTACAAAATATTTGATGCTCAAGGGAGCAAAGAGCGTTAAAACCTGCACTCTTCTTGACAAGCCTTCGAGACGTAAGGTTGATTTCGTGCCCGATTATCGCGGTACTGAAATTCCCGATGAATTCGTTATCGGATACGGTCTTGACTATGCCGAGAAATACAGAGCGCTTCCCTTCGTTGGCATTCTTAAACCAGAGGTATATCTTAAGTGAAGCAAGTAGGCTTTTATACGCTGGGCTGCAAGGTATCGCAATATGAAACTGAGGCTATTGCGGAAAATTTCGAGAAACACGGATATAAAATCTCGGATTTTAACGAAGCTTGCGATTTGTACGTAATAAACACTTGCACGGTTACGGCGGAAGCAGACAGAAAATCAAGGCAAATAATCAGACGTGCGAAGCGCAAAAGCCCGAGTGCGAAAATTATAGTTTGCGGGTGCTACAGTCAGCGCTCGCCTGAGGAAGTTTTATCAATTCCCGACGTTGATGCGGTTATAGGCTCGTCGGGCAAAATGGAGCTTGTCGGCATAGCGGAAAGGCTTCTATCCGGCGAAGGAAAAATTTCGAACGTTACAGATATAGACACTGAGCCCTTTGAGCCGATGAAGATAACACGAGGCCCTCGCACCCGTGTATATGTAAAAATTGAGGACGGTTGCGAATGCAAATGCACGTATTGCGCTATACCGTCAGCAAGAGGCCCCGTTCGCTCAAAGCCGCGAGAAGACGTTATACGAGAGGTTGAGGAGCTTTCACGAAGCGGAATAAGAGAAATAGTTCTTACCGGTATTGAAACCGGCTCGTACGGAGCGGATTTTAGGGAGGATTACAGGCTTGCCGATCTTCTTATAGAGCTTAACGAAAGGCAGAGTGCGGAGCAGATAAGACTTGGCTCGCTCGCTCCCGAGCTTGTTGGCAAGGACTTCGTTGAAAAGGTAAAGGACTTAAAAATTCTAGCCCCGCATTTCCATCTATCCATACAAAGCGGCTCGGATAAAATTCTACGAGCTATGAAAAGGCGCTATAACAGAGCTATGGCGCTCGAGAACATCGAACGAATAAGGAAAAGCATTCCCTGCGCAACCTTTACTACAGACATTATGGTAGGATTTCCCGGAGAGAGTGACGATGATTTTTGCGACACGCTTGACTTCGTTAAGGAAGCTAAATTCCTTGACGCACACGTTTTTGCGTACTCAAGGAGAAAAAACACTCCCGCAGAAAGCTATCCTGACCAAATAGACGAAGCCACCAAAAAGGAAAGAAGTGAAATTCTTATCGGTGCGATAAAGGACGTAAGACTTTCAACTCTTCGGGATATCGTTGCTTCAAAAAATGCTCTTAGCTGCATATTTGAAGAGAAAAGAGGCAAGGCTTGGTACGGTCATTCATCTACGTTTGCCGAGGTGCTCGTCGAATCTGACACCGACCTTCACGGCGTAAAAAAGGAAGTTATGCCTATAAGCCTCGACGGTGAATTTATAGTCGGAAAACTACTTTAATGAAAATAATTATTTACAAAATGGAGATAAAACAATGAAAAACACTGAAAAGACAATGGATAAAGTTGTTGCTCTTTGCAAAACAAGAGGATTTATTTTCCCCGGTTCCGAGATATATGGAGGCCTTGCAAACTCCTGGGATTACGGACCTCTCGGCGTTGAGTTTAAGAACAACGTTAAGCGCGCTTGGTGGAAGAAATTCGTTCAACAGTCACGTTACAACGTAGGTCTTGACAGCGCAATAATTATGAACCCTCAGGCTTGGGTTGCTTCAGGTCACGTCGGCGGATTCTCAGATCCTCTTATGGACTGCAAGGGCTGCAAGGCGCGTCACAGAGCGGACAAGCTTATCGAGGACTACGCATTCCAGAACGGTACAAATGACAATCCTGCAGGCTGGACCTTTGAGGAAATGGCAAGCTACATTAAGGAAAAGAATATAGTATGCCCCATCTGCGGAGGAAAGGATTTTGCCGACATTAAGAAGTTCAACCTTATGTTCAAAACCTTTATAGGCGTTACCGAGGACTCTACCAATACGGTATATCTCCGTCCCGAAACGGCGCAGGGTATTTTCGTAAACTTCCCCGCAACCCAGAGAGCCACCAGAAAGAAGCTCCCCTTCGGAGTTGCGCAGATAGGTAAATCCTTCCGTAACGAAATCACTCCCGGTAACTTCACGTTCAGAACACGTGAGTTTGAGCAGATGGAGCTTGAGTTCTTCTGCAAGCCCGGAACCGACCTTGAATGGTTCAAATACTGGAAGGACTACTGCCACAAATTCCTTCTCGACCTCGGTATGAGAGAAGAAAATCTCCGTCTCCGTGACCACGATCCCGACGAGCTCTGCTTCTACTCAAAGGCTACTACCGACTTCGAGTTCCTCTTCCCGTTTGGCTGGGGCGAGCTTTGGGGTATTGCTGACAGAACCGATTACGACCTCAGTCAGCACGAGAAGTTCTCCGGCAAGGATATGAAGTACTTTGACCCCGAGACCAATGAAAGATATACTCCCTACGTAATCGAGCCCTCGCTCGGAGCGGACAGAGTTGCGCTCGCGTTCCTCGTTGACGCATATGATGAAGAGACGCTCGCAGAGGGTGACACAAGAGTAGTTCTTCACCTTCATCCCGCACTTGCGCCCTACAAGGTTGCAATTCTTCCTCTTTCGAAAAAGCTTTCGGATAAGGCACTTGAGGTTTACGATTCTCTTGCGAAATATTTTGCCGTTGACTTCGACGAGACCGGCTCTATCGGAAAGAGATACCGCAGAGAAGATGAAATCGGTACGCCCTTCTGCGTCACTTACGACTTCGAGACCGAAAACGACGGTTGCGTAACCGTTCGTGACAGAGATACTATGGAGCAGGTAAGAATTCCTATCTCCGAGGTTCGCGCATACATCGAGGAAAGACTCGAGTTCTGATTTAAATAAAAAGAGAGTCTGCCGCAGGTGAAAAATTCCCGGCAGACTCTTTAAAGCTAATAATACAAGATAAGACTTGGGAGCAAAATAATTTATGGAAAGCTTAACACGTATCGCATCTTTCTCGGTAGATCACGATTACATTGTTCCGGGAATTTACGTATCGAGAATTGACGGGGATATTACAACCTACGATTTACGCACGAGAAAGCCTAATAACGACAGTGACGATTATATGGACAATCTTACGATGCACTCCGTAGAGCATATGTTTGCCACATACGTGCGTAATAGCAGCATAAAGGATAACGTCATTTATTTCGGACCTATGGGCTGCCAGACGGGATTTTATCTTCTTGTCCGTGACGCAAACGACGACGTTGTTTTTGACACCGTTGTTGACACCTTAAAGAAAATCATAGCGCACGACGGAGAAATTTTCGGCAAGGTGCGTAAGGAATGCGGCAACTATAAAAATCTCGATATTGAAGCAGCAAAGACAGAAGCGAAAAAATACCTTGATGCGCTTCTCTCAAGCAAGATACGCTTTAAGTATCCCGAAAGGTAGGCAAAAATGAAAAATCTTGTCGATATAGGAATTATAGGCGCTCTTGGTGAAGAGGTATCTGCCCTTATTGAAAAACTCGAAGAGCGTACGGAGGAAAGCGTCAGCGGAATAGCCTTCCATACGGGAAAGCTTTTCGGAAAAAGAGTAGCTATCGCAAAATGCGGCGTAGGAAAGGTCTTTGCGGCTCTCTGCGCTGAGGCTATGATAATAAAATACGCACCAAAGCTTATAGTCAACACGGGTGTAGGCGGAGCGCTTAAAAAGGGCATATCCGTATGCGATATTCTCGTTGCCGACAAGCTCGTTCAGCACGATATGGATACATCGCCCTTGGGCGACCCTAAAGGACTTATTTCCGGTATAAACGTGATATACTTTAAGACCGATAACAGAGCCGTGGAAATCATCAAAAAGGCAGCCGTGGATATTTCGGTTACCTGCCATACAGGCACTATTGCCTCGGGCGACGTGTTCGTTTCCACAGAAGAGCAAAAGAAGAGAATACTAAATGAATTTTCAGCATCAGTATGCGAAATGGAGGGTGCGGCAATAGCGCAGGTTGCATACGTTAATGCCACTCCGTGCTGCGTTATACGCGCTATTTCCGACTCTGCGGACGAGGGAAGCTCGATGGATTATATGAAATTTCTGCCGATTGCCGCGCGTAACAGCACGGCGCTGACGCTTGAGCTTTGCCGCAACTGGTAAAGCCCCAAAGCAAGCACTTGATATATTGAAATTGATTTTCCCTTTATAAAGCTAAAAATAAAACCAAGCCGACTTCGAGCAACTTTGCTTTAGTCAGCTTGGTTTTTATTTATATTGTTTTACGATAAATTCTTATGAGAATATATAACTTCCAATCGAACGTTGTTTATTTAAGTATCACAAATATGACTACAGCCGCAGCAAGCGTCACAAGCGCGGTTATCAACATAACAACAGACGAGCGGTTGATTTCAAATTTACTGCTGCCACGAAGGAGCTTTGCTTTTCTCATAGCTATAACAACAGGCTTATAAAGCAGCATGGCAAAAGCGCTATTCAATAAAGCCTTAGCTATATTAAAGGGTAAAATAACCACAGGTAAAAGAGCGATAACCTCCGCTCTTGCGGCTGCCGTACCCAAGTCACCTGCCATATAATAAGGTGTAACCAAAATATTTAGGCACATCATGACGGCAACCATTGAAAGAGATGCCGCATAGAAGCCAATGACTGCTCCCGCCGTGTTTCGTTTGTACTTATAAACAAGGCTTGCCACGGCTGAAAATACCGCCGACGAAGCAAAATTCATTATAAATCCGTACACTCCCGTTCCGCTGATAGAAATGAACTCTATAAAAGCAACCATAAAGGATATAAGCACGCCCGAGAGCGGACCGTACATAAGCGACGCAATAGTAATAACCGCATCCTTTGCGTCAAAGGTTAAGAACATAACCGGTATTCTGAAAACGAAGGTCACAGCGTATGCAAGAGCCGTAAACATCGCAATACCGACTATTTTTTTCGTATCGATGGACGATTTGTTTTGATTCATTTATTTCTCCTCATCTTTGGAAAAGAAAAAACTCAAAGCAAGCCATTTGCTTTGAGAAAAGAAAACATATTCTAAAGGAATAACCCTTATAAATAAACCGTTCTTTTATCATCCGGACTCTACCGTCGGTAAAGGAATTTCACCTTTTCGGGAAGAAACGATTTATATAATTTAGCTGTTTAAAACAAACAGATTTTTCACGCAAAAGACAGCGTTATGTAACTATTTATTTGCATTTTTATAAAATTATACTTTTTGTTTCTTCTTCGCAGACTATACTGCCGGTATGGAATTTCACCATTCCCCAAAGAAAATTTATGTATTTGTTTTTTTGCCTTCTTGTGATGCTTTAATTAAACAGGAGATGCTAAAAGCATACGCTCAAAGCATCTCCTGAATTCAAACTAAAGTTAAAGCGTTAACTTAAAACTTAAGCAATGATTTCACCAACAACGCCCGAACCAACGGTTCTACCACCCTCACGGATAGCGAAACGAAGACCCTTCTCGCAAGCGATAGGAGTGATGAGCTCAACGTTCATGTTAACGTTGTCGCCAGGACGGCACATCTCAACGTCTTCGGGAAGGTTGATGATACCGGTAACGTCGGTAGTTCTGAAGTAGAACTGAGGTCTGTAACCGGAGAAGAAGGGCTTAGAACGGCCGCCTTCCTTTTCGGTAAGAACGTAAACCTGACCAACGAACTTGGTGTGAGGATTTACAGAGCCGGGCTTGCAGAGAAACTGACCTCTTTCGATCTCGTTCTTCTGAACACCACGGAGAAGAAGACCACCGTTATCACCAGCTTCAGCCATGTCCATCATCTTGTGGAACATCTCGATACCGGTTACAACAGTGGAGCTGTTCTCGTCCTTAAGACCAACGATTTCAACAACGTCAGACATCTTGATAGTACCTCTCTCAACTCTACCGGTAGCAACAGTACCACGGCCGGAGATGGAGAATACGTCCTCAACAGGCATAAGGAAGGGGAGATCTGCCTTTCTGTCGGGAGTAGGAATGTAAGAGTCAACAGCGTCCATAAGCTCCTTGATGCAAGCGAACTCGGGAGCGTCAATACCGTTAGAAGAAGTGAGAGCCTCACGAGCGGAACCACGGATGATCGGAATGTCATCGCCGGGGAACTCGTACTCGTTAAGAAGGTCTCTGATTTCCATTTCAACAAGGTCAAGAAGCTCTTCGTCGTCAACGATATCGCACTTGTTCATGAAAACAACGATTGCGGGAACGCCAACCTGACGAGCAAGAAGAACGTGCTCTCTGGTCTGAGCAAGAGGGCCGTCAGTACCAGCAACAACGAGGATTGCGCCGTCCAT
>JAFTRA010000001.1 GCA_017462485.1 Clostridia bacterium
GCACTTGAAGTGGCAAAGGCAGGGTCGCTCAGCAAGGCTTCGGAAGTGTTGCTTATCGCAGCACCAAATATCAGTCGCTCCATCAAGGAGTTGGAAGCTGACCTCGGTATAACAATCTTTGATCGTACTCAAAACGGCATGAAACTGACACCGGAAGGTGAAGAGTTCCTTGAATTTGCGAAGAGCATTCTCGGACAGATTGATCAGGTAGAGAACTACTACAAGAAGGGACATCCCAAAAAACAAACATTTTCTATCTCAGTTCCACGTGCAAGTTATATTTGCGAGGCATTCGCAGAATTCTCTAAATCTCTCTCCAAAGACGCTGCAGAGATATTCTATAAAGAAACAAATTCCCAACGTACTATAAACAATATGCTTAACCACGATTACAAGCTTGGTATTGTTCGTTATGCGGAAAACTACGATATGTATTTTAAGACTATGCTTGAGGAAAAAGGTTTTACTTACGAACTGATTACCGAGTTTACGTATAAAATTATTATGAGTAAGGATTCACCATTAGCAAAGCTCGACACCATATCCTCTGATGATTTAGTAGATTATATTGAGATTGCTCATGCAGACCCTTATGTACCGTCTATGCCGATATCCAAGGTAGTGAAAGAGGAACTTTCCGATGATATTGACCGTCGGATCTTCGTCTTCGAGCGCACCAGCCAGTTTGAACTTCTCTCAAGGAATTTAGAAACCTTTATGTGGGTATCTCCGATTCCTAAGTCTCTTCTTGAACGATATGACCTTGTTCAAAAAGAGTGTAGCGAAAACCGAAAAATTTATAAAGACTTACTTATTTATAAAAACGGATACAAGCTATCAAAATTGGACCGCCAATTCATAACAGAATTATGTGAATCAAAAAGAAAGTATCTTTAACAGATTATTCCGCCCAACCTTTGTGTAAGGTTGGGCTTTTTGTTTCGATATAGGTATTATCGATATTGATAACACTGATTATCCAAATTAAGAATTTCCGGAATTAAAAATATGTTGTATAACTAAATCATCAAATAAATTCAAAGGAGATTTTATTTATGGCACGTTTTACTTTACCTCGTGATCTTTATCATGGCAAGGGCGCTCTTGAGGCGCTTAAGACTCTTAAGGGAACTCGCGCAATGGTTTGTGTTGGCGGTGGCTCTATGAAGCGCTTCGGTTTCCTTGACAAAGTTGTTTCCTACCTCAAGGAAGCAGGCATGGAGGTTGAGCTTTTTGAAGGTATCGAACCCGATCCTTCTGTTGACACCGTTATGCGCGGAGCTGAGGCTATGCTCGCGTTCCAGCCAGACTGGATCGTTGCAATCGGTGGTGGTTCACCCATCGACGCTGCAAAGGCAATGTGGATCAAGTATGAGTATCCCGAAATTACCTTTGAGGAAATGTGCGTAGTGTTTGGTATTCCTGAGCTTCGTAAGAAGGCTCACTTTTGCGCAATTCCATCCACTTCCGGTACAGCAACCGAGGTTACCGCTTTCTCAGTTATTACCGACTATAAGAAGGGTGTCAAGTATCCTCTTGCCGACTTCGAGATTACTCCCGACGTTGCAATTGTTGATCCCGAGCTTGCTGAGACCATGCCCAAGAAGCTCACCGCTCATACCGGTATGGATGCTATGACTCATGCAATCGAGGCATATGTTTCCACTGCTAACTGTGAATTTACCGATCCTCTTGCAATCTTTGCTATCAAGATGATTCAGGAAGATCTTGTCGGCTCCTACAACGGCGATATGCAAAAGCGTGCTTCTATGCACAATGCTCAGTGCCTTGCAGGTATGGCATTCTCCAATGCACTTCTCGGTATCGTTCACTCTATGGCACACAAGACCGGTGCTGTGTTCGAGGACCTCGGAGCACATATCATTCACGGCGCAGCTAACGCTATGTACCTTCCTAAGGTTATCGCTTTCAACGCAAAGGACGAGACTGCAAAGAAGCGTTACGGCGTAATCGCTGATTACATGGGTCTTGGCGGCGCTAACGATGATGAGAAGGTTGCAAACCTCATCGCTTACCTCCGTGGTATGAATGATGCCCTTAACATTCCTCAGTGCATCAAGAACTACGGTGCAGACGCTCTTCCCTGCGAGCAGGGCTTTGTTCCCGAGAACGTATTCCTCCAGAGACTTCCCGAGATCGCAAAGAACGCAGTTGCAGACGCTTGCACAGGCTCCAACCCCAGAAAGATTTCTGTCGAGGAAATGGAAAAGCTTCTCAAGTGCTGCTACTACGACACCGAAGTTGATTTCTGATAACGGGTAAACCGTATAATATTTGAAAGGACGGTTGCCGATATTTCGGTGACCGTCCTTTCATCAAGCGGAGGAGTAAAAATGTATAAGATAGTAGAAAAAAAGATACTCAATCCCACGGTGATTCAGTTCTATATTGAAGCACCACTGGTTGCCAATAAAGCTAAGCCCGGACAGTTCATCATTCTTCGTGTAGACGA
>JAFTRA010000047.1 GCA_017462485.1 Clostridia bacterium
ACGGGCAAGTTATGAGTTGTGAGATACTTCGTATCGTTATGATTGGCTTCGCCAAGTTATAGGTTAGATGGGCAATCATATCATAACGCTTGCTATGCAAGCTCATAACAGTGAGCGAAAGCGAACCTCATAACTCTAAACTAAAACGAACAGAAAAAGAGCAGACATACAAGATTTTCTTCTTGCGTGTTTGCTCTTTCTGTTGTTATAAGGGTTTGGGCTTAGCCCATAATGCATTTGACTAGTCAAATGCGATGCTCGCACTCGTGGAGATTTTCAAATTCTCCGCTAAGAACGTCACCCATTTTACGGTCTGTTCCTTTTTTATCACTGTTTATTAATCAGTTCAACCTTTCTTTATTAAAGAAGGCTCTTGTAGAGCTCGAGAATCTCTTCAACGCTTGTTTCTCTGGGGTTGCCGGGACGGCAAGCATCAGCATATGCCGACTCTGCAAGGAACTGGAGGTCCTCAGCCTTAACGATTTCCTTGAGGTCTGCGGGAATTCCAACGTCAAGAGAAAGCTGCTTAACAGCATTGACAGCTGCCGCACGATACTCTTCAACGCTCATATTTTCAGTACCCTTAACGCCCATAGCCTGCGCGATGTACTTATACTTTTCACCGGTAGCGGGAGCATTGTATTCCATAACGGTAGGAAGAATAATAGCGTTTGCAACACCGTGAGGAGTATCGTAAAGAGCTCCGAGAGGATGAGCCATAGAATGAACTATACCAAGACCTACGTTGGAGAAGCCCATACCTGCTACGTACTGACCGAGAGCCATTCCCTCTCTGCCTGCGTCTTCATTGTTAACAGCGCCTCTGAGCGAAGCAGCGATAATCTCAATAGCTTTGAGATGGAACATATCGGAAAGCTCCCAAGCGCCCTTGGTGATGTAGCCCTCGATAGCGTGAGTAAGAGCGTCCATACCGGTAGCCGCTGTGAGACCCTTGGGCATAGTTGCCATCATATCGGGGTCAACTACTGCTACAACGGGAATATCATGAACGTCTACGCAAACCATCTTACGATTCTTTTCAACGTCGGTGATAACGTAGTTAATGGTAACCTCTGCTGCCGTTCCTGCAGTGGTGGGAACCGCGATAATCGGAACGCACTTATTCTTCGTGGGAGCAACGCCCTCAAGAGAACGAACGTCTGCAAACTCAGGGTTGGTGATGATGATACCAACAGCCTTTGCGGTGTCCATAGAAGAGCCGCCGCCTATAGCTACGATGCAGTCTGCGCTGCAAGCCTTGAACGCAGCAACGCCTGCCTGAACGTTTTCAATGGTGGGGTTGGGCTTGATGTCAGAGAAGATTTCGTATGCAACTCCTGCATTGTCAAGAACGTCGGTAACCTTCTTGGTTACGCCAAACTTGATAAGGTCGGGGTCAGATGCAACGAGAGCCTTCTTGAAGCCTCTTGCCTTGATTTCGTCGGGAATCGCATTGATAGCGCCCTTGCCGTGATAGGATGTTTCGTTAAGTACAAATCTGTTCATTGGTTTGTCCTCTCCTTATATAAAATTTGTTAATCGTCAAAGGGAAGATTTATCTTCCGCAGCCGTCGTCAGCTTAAAGCGAGTACGCTTTAAGAGACGCATTTTTTCGAGAAGCAGCGCGGATTTTCATCACTTTAGGCGCTTAAGCCTCTCGTCTATTGATTTTATCATAAAGAGGTAGTGATTGTCAATAAGATTTACAAACTTTGACAAAAAATTCACACACCGTTAAATATAAGAACTTTTCACCGACGCTTTTGACAAAATCCGACTTTAAAAACAGATTAGCTTCTCTTTCTCACGCGAAAGTCTCGTGTGCTGTCAATTTTAAATTTCTCGCATAACATAATATATGTAGATTTTTTCTAGACTCATAACAGATAAATAAGGATTGGTCATAACTATGCTCGTTACCAGAAACTACGAAAGAGACAAGGCGATTCTTTACGCCGAAAGATACGCATTCTCTCAAAATCCGATATTCGGGAATTTCAGAGATATAGGAGGTAACTGTACGAACTTTGTTTCGCAGTGCGTTTACGCAGGCTCGTGCAAAATGAATTACACCAAAACGTTCGGCTGGTATTATATCTCGCTTGAAGAGCGTGCTCCGGCATGGACGGGAGTAGAGTTTTTCTACAATTTTATGACTCAAAACCAAGGAGTCGGTCCTTACGGAAAGGAAGCCACACGAGACGAGTGTGAAATAGGAGACGTTATTCAGCTCGGACGTGAAAACGAGGGATATTATCACACACTCATAATAGTTGGATTTGAGGACGATGATATACTCGTAGCCGCTCAAACCGACGACGCTTTCAGGCGCCCACTCTCCACCTATAAGTACGATTTTGTGAGATTTATAAAGATACTTGGAGTAAGATTTGAGATTCCCTCCTCTGCCGACTGTTTTCTATCGGTTTATGACGGAGTAGCGATAGTTGAATCAAGATAAATCCCATTTTTGTCTATACAAAAAAACGGCTCGTTTAAGAAGCAAATCCAAAGGTTTAAAATGTATATTTGTCCTTGACACAACGACGAATCTATGCTAAAATACCTCCGTTATTTAAAGTTAGAGGATTTTATAAAATGAAAAAATACTTCTCTCCCCTTTTGCTGCTTATTGCGGCAATAATATGGGGCTTCGCCTTTGTGGCTCAAAAAGCGGCGGCAGTTATGCCTACGTTTTCACTACTGTTTTCAAGGAGCGTTATTGCCGTGCTTGCGTTAATTCCGGCAATAATTTTATTAGATAAATTTTCAAAAAGCGGAAGAAAGCTTTTTTCTCTAAAAGAGAAAAAAATTGACATAACGAAGCGTGAGCTTATCTCCGGTATGATATGCGGTGGCTTGCTGTTTTTGGCGTCTGCTCTCCAGCAGGCAGGCATAGAAAATACCGATGCAGGAAAGACCTCTTTTATAACGGCGCTTTACGTAGTTATCGTTCCCGTTTACGCTCTTCTTTTTGGAAAAAAATCTCCGATAAACGCATGGGTGGGAATTGCGGTTGCCGTTGTGGGCTTCTATCTTCTCTGCATTAAGGACGGATTTTCAATAGCGCCCTCGGATTTGCTCGTATTTCTTTGCGCTTTCGTATTCGCTATGCAGATTATGGCAGTTGACCTCTCACTGCCAAAGTGCGACGGCGTGAGACTCTCGCTCGTACAGTTCGCCACTATGACAGTTCTTTCTCTACTGGCAGCGGTAGTTTTCGAGCCGCTTCCAAGCTTCTCTCTTATTGTCTCGGTAATGCCCGAAATCCTGTTCCTCGGAGTCGCTTCGAGCGGAATTGCTTACACGCTTCAGATAATAGGTCAGAAGAATACACCCCCTGCTCTCGCCTCAATTTTGCTCTCGCTCGAGTCGGTTTTCGGCGCTATCTTCTCGGCTATCGTTCTTTCGGAGCGTATGTCTGCCAGAGAATATATAGGCTGCGCAGTCGTATTGCTTGCGGTAATTATTTCGCAGCTCGATTTCAGTGAATTTCTCGGCAAGAGAGCAAGCAATAAGCCCTCTCAAAAAAAATAATATTTTTTCACAAATTATTTAAGTTTCACTTGATTTTTTTGACATCGTATGCTATACTTAAATTACCAAAATACATAAAGGAGAACAAACCAATGGCAAAGAAAAATCAGCTTCTCGCACTCGTTGATGATCTTCCCTGGATAGCAAAGCTTATCCTCTGCATTCCCGTTCTTAATATCGTATGGGCTATTTACCGTATCGTTAAGGGTGTTACCGAGAGCAATATTGTTTCTCTCGTTGCAGGTATAATCTGGATATTCGGTGCATGCACGATTACATGGCTTCTTGACCTCGTCTTCGTTGCTATGAACAAGCAGCCCATCTTCGCATAAATTTTTGCGAATCGAACTGTACCAAGCAGTATTAAGGTTAATTTCCGATAAAAAGGAAGGCGCACTCTCAAGGGACGCCTACCATAAAGCAGATTTTACCAACCGCAAATACAACAAAAGGAGTACGGGCAATTTTGCCTGTACTCCTTTTCACACCTCTTGCCCTGCAAGGTATAGTGTGTTACACTTTTGTTTTTCGGGTGGTAATAGGTGAAGTTTTCACTAACGTGAAAGTGAAGTTGC
>JAFTRA010000048.1 GCA_017462485.1 Clostridia bacterium
CCGCAAGGCTTCAATATCACTGTCGCTGTGCGACAATATCACTCTTTGCGTCAGCAAAGAATATCACTTTATACCGACAGAAAAAGAGATAACATTTCGGCGAACAACCGATTTGTTATCTCTTTCTGCTTGTAATATGGGGTTGGGCTTAGCTCATAAAGCGTTTATACGTACAAATGCGATGCTCGCACTTAGCGATGTTTTTAATTCTCCGCTAAGGACATCACCCTTGGCTTCCGCTTTTTCTTTTCTTGATATATTCAAACATCTATCTATAATTAATCTTACCGCCGACACTATTTCTCCATTTTTATCGATACAATATCAATCACTCGTTTGCGAAGCAAACCCGAGAAGAATTTCACCTATTTCTTTAACGTCTTTTGCGATATAAGTCGCTCCCTCTCGGAGAAGCTCGTCCTCGTTTCCGTATCCGTAGGTTACGCCAATTGAGTCGACTCCGCATATAACGGCGCCCTCTATATCAAACCTCGTATCTCCAACGAGAACCACGCCCTGCTTTTCTTCGGGGGTTACTATGCCTACTTTTGAGAGTGCATAATCGAGAACGTCGCATTTTTTCTCCCTCGAGCTATCAAAGCTCGCTCCCTCGGCAAAATCGAAATAGTCCGAAAGACCAAAGAGCTTTAATATTTTCGAAGAATAGACCTCAGGCTTTGAGGTTGCGAGAACGAGAGTTTTCCCCGCCGCCTTAAGCGATGAGAGAAGCTCGTGTATTCCCGGGTAAAGCTCGTTATCCCACCAGCCGTAAACACCGAAGTATTCTCTGAAAAGCATCAGAGCATCGTCAGCGCACTCCTCGGAGAGTCCGTACTCGTCACGGAAGGAATCACGAAGCGGCGGTCCTATAAATTTCTTTAAGGATTCCACGTTATCAAATTTAACACCTACCTTGCGAAGTCCGTACGCAAAGGCAGAAGTCAAGCCGCGTTTAGGGTCTGTCAAAGTGCCGTCAAGGTCAAATGCAACAGTATGATAATTTTTCATTTATATCTCCATTTGTAAACTTTGTTTTGCATCTTAGAGGTTATTTGTAATTTTCATAAATCTTATCGAGCATATCTTTCATTTGGTCTTTTATACTCTGCGGCTCAACGATTCTCATATCAGAGCCAAATGCCATAACCCACGAAAAGAACTTTGGGCTGACCATAACTCTCACTGAAAAACGAAAACCGAAATCGGTTTTTATAAAGGTGTGCGCCGCGCCGAATCTGTCTATAACCGCACCCGCAAGCGACTCTTTAGCTTCAAGCGTCACAAGCTCCTCTTTTCCGCCAAACATACCGAAGCTCTTCCTACTGTAATCGGCAGGATTTAATCTGAAAATATCAGACGATATCGAAGCTTCCTCCGGAAGAATTTGCGTTTTATGCATCTTATCTACTCTGAAATTCTTTATGCTTCCCGCATCCTCGTCGAAGCCCACGAGGTAATAATTGTCGTTACTCCATATAAGCGCTTTCGGGGATACGTTGTATCTTTTCCCGTCGTGCCTTAAATATTTTTTCTTATCTACGTTATAGTCGAGGTAACCAAAGGTTATCCTTAAGTTTTCCTTGATTGCGGTATGGATTCGGTCTATAGTATAAATAGATGCGGCATTCTCTGTTTTAACTCTGTCCTTAACGTGAACCTGACGTGAAAGCTCGCCCGAGCGGCTACCCGCAAAAATTTTGAGCTTCTCTATCATATCAAAGCTTTTTTCCGCCGTTATAAACTTTGACGACTGTATAGCGTCAACCAAAAGCTTCAGCTCCGGCATTTCAAAAATACGCTCCGCAAGCGTATATGAGGGCGGATTTCCGTAAAGTCTTACTACCGAAAAGCCTACCTCCTCAAGCGTCGCAAAGTCCGAATAAAGACTCTTCCTTTCGGCTGAAATGCCGTACTCCTCAAGGCGCGAAATAATTTCGTTTATGGTAAGACCGTGGTCCTCATCGGTTTCCCGCATAAGTATTTCAAGTATTCTGAAAAGCTTTTGCTTCTGATTCTCGCTCTTTGCCACAACCGCGCCTCCTTTCGATATCAGCTTGACAAGGTTTTGATTATGAATTATTATATAATTCAGCGAAATTCTCCCATACAAGCTGTCTCGTTTATTGTACATCTTATTATAGCATTTGATGAAGTTTTTGTCAATAAAAAGTGCTCTTCAAAAAAAGTTTCTCCGAGCAGACGTGGTGTCTTCGAGAACACGCAACGAATTGCCTTCGGCATGAGAAAGCAGGCAATTCAATTCATGAAATCGGTAGATTTCAAATCATGAAGCCATAAGGCTTCAATTCATCATTTCGCAGTTGTGTCCACAAATGCAGCACTTGTCAAAAAGAGGACAGAGAGTGTAACGGGTGATGTTCTTAGCGGAGAATTTGAAAAGTGCCACCAAATGCGAGCATCGCATTTGACTGGTCAAACGCAAATATGGGCTAAGCCCAACCCCATATTACAAGCAGAAAGAGCAAGAGTAAAAGGAAATAAATCCTTCTATTCTTGCTCTTGTTTTTTCTTCTGTCGATATATTCACTTTCGTGAAATATGTTCACGAAAGATGAACTCGATATGCTTTCACTGCGCTCAAGCTCGATATATTGTCGCTCCGCGCCAATTCGATATGAGATAAATCCCTCGTTTGCGAAGCAAACATATCGAGTGCGTCAGCACATATCGAGTTTGTATATCTCGCCTTTGGCGAGGTATGCAAACCATATCGAAAATCCCGCGAGGGATTTATCTCGATGCGTGTTCTCCGTTAAGGATAACACGCTAAACATTCTGTGTCCTCTTCCTGTCGGTAGGTAACGTATCTTATTAAATTTCTAAAAATGTACTCAAGAGTACGCTCCATTTGGAGAATCTTTAAATTTTGTCATACGGTCAAGCCAAACGCATACGCACTTATCATAAAGTACACAATAAGTCCTATCGCGTCAACGATAGTGGTGATAAACGGAGACGCCATAACGGCAGGGTCAAATCCGATTCTCTTTGCGAGAAGCGGCAAAAGCGAGCCTATTATTTTTGCGACTATTATTGTTGCTGTAAGTGCGAGCGCCACTGCCGCCGCAACGGTTAAGGTAACCGCAGAGTTGTTCATAATCAATCTGTCAACGAGTAAGACCTTACCGAAGGCTACAACACCGAGCGACACACCGCAAAGAATACCGACTCTTATCTCCTTCCACAAGACACGAAGAGCGTCGGACATCTCGACCTCGCCCGTAGAAAGTCCTCTTATGGCAGTTACTGATGCCTGGCTTCCGGAGTTTCCTCCCGTATCCATAAGCATTGGAACGAAGAGAACAAGAACGGGTATTAAAGACGCCTCAAAGTAGCTCAAAATTGCGCTGGAGAAGGTTGCGGATATCATAAGCAATAAAAGCCACGGAATTCTAGCCTTGAATATTTTCGTGGCGGGGGTTTTTAAGTACTCCGTCTGAGCGGGGGTTATCGCCGCCATCTTTGCGAAGTCCTCCTCCGCCTCTTCACGAAGAACGTAGATAGCGTCATCGACGGTTACTATACCGACGAGCCTATGCTCATTATCAACTACCGGCAAGGCTATAAAGCCGTATTTATTGAACTTATTAGCAACCGTTTCCTTGTCATCGGTCGTTAGGGCAAAGATGACCGAGTCTTCCATAATCTCAGAAAGCTTCGTATCGAGGTTAGAGAGCATAAGCTTTTTTGCCGTAACGAGTCCTATGAGACGTCTTTTGTCATCGGTTACGTAGCAAGTATATACGGTCTCCTTGTCAATCGCTACCTCTCTTATATGCGAAAGCGCTTCCTTTACCGTCATTTCGGGCTTGAGCTTCACGTATTCGGGGGTCATTATAGTGCCGGCGCTGTCCTTGGGATAGCGAAGCAGCTCGTTTATAAGGCTTCTGTTCTCCCCCGACGAGTTTTTAATAATTCTCTTTACAACTATAGCTGGCATTTCCTCAATAATGTCCACGGTATCGTCAAGGTAAAGCTCGGAAAGAAATTCGGAAAGCTCCTTATCGGTAAACGACGCTATAAGCTCCTCTTCGAGCTCCGCGCTCATCTCGATAAACACCTCTGCCGCAAAATCCTTGGGCAAAAGGCGATAAAGCAGAACTCGCTCTTCCTTCGGCACTCCGTCAAAAAGCCCCGCCATGTCTGGCGGCGGTATGCGAAGCGCTGCCTCTCGGAACTCCGTTATGCGCTTATCCTTTATAAGTGCGAGCAGCTCATCTGCTTTTGGGATATTATTCTCCGGGGAAATCCAGATTTCAGTTACTTCATCTAAGATTTTATTTTCCATTGTTTTGCACCTCATTTCTGTCTCTTGCGTGCGAAAAAACGTAAAACAGGCGCAAAAAAGGCGCGCCCCAAAGGCACGCCAAAATAAGCAGAGGTTGCTTTAAATTAAAACAAGCTCGACTGCATTTTCGCGCGCAAGATATTATTATTGTTTGTTTTCATTAACATTTTAATACTTCGACTACACCCTGCGTCCATGCAATCACACTCCTTTTTTTTGATTACGGCAAAGCCTTGCCGTGACGAATTATAATTATCGTAGCTATGTTATCACAATCGAAAAAAGATGTCAATACCTTTTCAAAAATTTAGAAGTATTTTCTATACCAACAGCTCCTCCGCCTCGCTCTCACCAAACACAAGAATTCCCGCCGAAAGCAAAAGCTCGGTTGTAACGCCGTTGCCGGATATAAGTTTCCCCTGAAAGCTTCCGTCGTATATCTGACCCTTGCCGCACGATGGACTTCTCTCTTTTAAAAGCGCTTTTTTTATACCAAAAGTATCACACAGTCTAAGCGCTTCACAAGCGCCCCTTTTATAATTTTCGGTGACGTTCGTTCCGTCTTTCATATGAACCTCATTCGAAACTATCTCCGACGGTGTGCGAGGTGTGGGCAGTCCTCCGTAAATTTCAGGACAAAACGGCACGAGCTCATATTTTTGAGAAAGGCGCGCCAATACATTTTCATTTAGCACCCTTTTGCTTTTCCCGTCATAGCGGCAGCTAATACCAAGCATGCATGCGCTAACTAGAAGCTTTTCCATAGTTTAAAACTCCTTTTATCTTAATTTTGACAACTTTTAATTACATTTTGCTACAGTTTGAATATTTTTTCTTTGATTTTGAGTGCATCTCCGGCTCCCATAATTACAAGGCAATCTCCCGAATTTTCACGAAGCTTAATAAACAAATCGTCGTCATTTACGGTGCTGGATTTTCCTCCGCACTCTCTCACCGCTTCTGAAAGCGCAGAAGAACTGATGCCGGTTATTGCCTTTTCTCTCGCTCCGAAAATATCAGTTATAAATACCGTGTCAAAGAGAGAAAGTTCTTTTGCGAACTCATAAAAGAAGGATTTCGTTCTTGAATAGGTATGAGGGGAAAACGTTGCATAAATCCTTTTGTACCCTGCTTTTTCGAGCGCCTCTCTTGCTGCTTTTATTTCACACGGGTGGTGGGCATAGTCGTAATACACGTCACCAAACTCTGTTTTCTTTAAAAATTCCATTCTCCTCGGAATTCCCGAAAATTCGAGAAGTGCTTCACGTATAATCTCTTTTGATATTCCGATTTGCTCCGCGGCAATAGCTGCCCCTACAGCATTCTGTACGTTATATCTGCCGATAATCGAAAGCTCAAATTCTCCCATCGGCACATCTCCTTTATAAAGAGCAAATCCAAATTTTCCACTATCAAGCTCACGTTCCTCGTATCTGTACGTAAAGCCGGGGCGAGTTCCGTAGGTTATAACCTTTGCTTTGGTGCGGTTTATTATACTCCGAAGATTCTTACTGTCAGCAGAAAGAATTACGGTCTCACTTAAATTTGCTGCCTTCAAGAACGACTCCGATATAGCAGCCTCGTCCTTAAAATAATCGGTATGGTCAAGGTCGAGATTCAGCATAATCTGAATCTTAGGTGAGAACTTCAAAAACGAGTCACCGTATTCGCACGCCTCATATACGAGATAGCCACCGTCTTCTCCCTTTATATAACCTATTCCGTCCGAAATTTCAGCTCCGCAAAGCACAGTTGGAAAAAGTCCCGCACACTCTAAAATTTTAGCCGTCATAGCGGTAGTCGTGCTCTTTCCGTGACTTCCTGAAATTCCTATCGGTGTCACGTATTCCGTCATAAAAGCGCCGAGAAGCTCGGCTCTTGATACACATAAAATTCCAAGGCTTTTTGCCATAAGATATTCGGGGTTATCTCCTGATATCGAAAGCGAATAAACAACGATATCGGGCGAGTACTCCATAATCGCCGCCTTGCCGTGCGTGTAGTTTATCCTTATACCCAAAGCGGCAAGCCTTTTGGTGATATCCGTTATTCGTATATCGCTTCCCGCAACGTTAAGTCCTCTGCCGTTTGCCATCATAGCAAGTGAGGACATTGAGATACCGCCAATGCCGATAAAATATATTTTTGCGCCCCGCTTAGCTAACGTTTTCCTTATTATTTCTATATCCGTATTCGAGTGCCCGATAATCAACACAAATGTCCCCTTTTCCGTTAATAAAAAATATACACTTTCTTAATAGAAATATTTTTTTATGGTTGAATATTTTTCATAAACTTATTGTATAATATACTCATAAGCAGAAAAAAGGTTACATTAGAGGAAAGGAAAACCATTTATGCAAATCACAGACATTAAAATCAGAAAATTTTTCGATGAAGGCCCTATGAAAGCAGTAGTTTCGGTTACCTTCAACAACTGCCTTGCCGTTCACGATATCAAGGTTATTTACGCAAGAGAAAGATATTTCATCGTAATGCCCTCAAGAAAGAATCCCGACGGTACTTACCGTGACATCGTTCACCCCATCAATTCCGAGTTCAGAGCAGAGCTTGAGCGCACTCTTATCGACGCTTATCACGCTCAGTACGCTTTGCGCGAAACCGAGGGCTTTGAAGAAGACGAAACTCTTATCTTGTAATAAACACAATTTAATTATACAGAATCTCCCTGCCAATGTCAAGTTGTTTGTGTGGCAGGGGATTTTTTACTTTAGCCGCTGACGAATATTAACCAAAAAGCTTAAAGCCAACACCTAACTACATAAAAACGGCGTAAAAGACAAATTTTATGCGCCAATTTGCATTTCTGGAGAAGAAAAATGAAGATTCTTACGGTAACGGATAAAATGGATATCGGTGGCGCGGAAACGCATATTTTTACACTTATTTGCGAGTTAAAGGCGAGGGGCTATGACATCACGCTATTATCTGCGGGCGGTGTTTATGAAAATCAGCTTTCAGATATAGGCATAAGATGTGTGAGAGCACCGCTCGACAAACGGGACCCTATATCAATAATACGAAGCCGAAATATATTAAAGCGTGAGTGCGGAATATGCGATATAGTCCATACACACACACGTTTTTCCTCATTTTTGGTAAAAACGCTCAGGCGCGGAGAACGACGTTTTCCTCCATCTGTTGTTACAGCGCATCTCAATTTCCCGCTATTTCCCTTCGGTAAGCTTGCGTTCTGGGGTGACAGAACTCTTGCCGTAAGCGAGGATATAAAAGGATATCTTATGGAAAACTACGGTATCCCAAGTGACAGTATAACGCTTACACAGAATTCAATAGACACAAACTTGTTTTCCCCTACGGAAAACAGAAAGAAGCTTATAATTCACACCTCGAGAATTGACAAAGGCAGAGCAAAAACCGCATTACTGCTCTGCGATATAGCTCCAAGGCTTCTTTCCGAGTTTCCCGATTGGCGTATTCTTATAGTAGGTGACGGAAATATGTATTCCGCACTCCTCGAAAAAGAGCGAGAGGTGAATAAAATCCTTGGCTTTGAGGGAGTAATTCTTGCCGGCGCAAGAGATGATATTCCTAAAATTCTCCGATGCGGCTCGGTATTCGTAGGAGTCAGCAGAGCGGCTCTTGAGGGAATGTCTTCTGGGCTGGCAACAGTAATATCCGGTGACGAGGGCTACGGAGGAATCCTTACAGATGACAACTTTGATTTACTTTATTCGACAAATTTTTGCGCAAGAGGTTTAAAATCCGCAAGTGCCGACGCGCTTCTTTTTGACTTGCGGGAAATACTTTCGAACGATAAAAAAAGAGCTGAGCTCTCACTTCTTTCAAGAGAGCTGATAGAGAAAAATTACAAATGCGAAAGAATGGCTAATGACGCCGAGCATACTTACTTGGAAGTAAGAAAATCTCCTTCCGTGCTTCTTCTCGGATTTTTCGGATACGGTAATCTCGGTGATGAAACTACGCTTTTGCAAGCGCTTCGGCTATTAGAAGATAAAAACGTAACGGATATATCGGTACTTGTTTCTGACAAGGAGCGCGCGAGAGAGGAATTTGGGAATCTGCGTGCCTTTGACAGAATGAGTCCTCGCGACATAGCACGTGCTGTCGACAGGTGCGATATACTCGTCTTATGCGGTGGGAATCTTTTGCAAAACGAGACCTCTCTTCGCTCACTTATCTATTACGAGCGCATTATACGCTTTGCAAAAGGACGCGGAAAAAGGATATATCTGATCTCCTCCGGATTCGGAGAAATTCACGGCATATTCGCAAAAATACTTCTTTCAAGCAGCCTTCGAAGTGCGAATTTTTGCGGCTGCAGAACCGAATATGACTTAAAAATAGCAGGAAAGCTTTGCCAAGAAGCTCGTCTTATGCCCGATTTATGCTTCACGCTGGCGGAGAAAAGTTACCAATCCGCCAAAAAACGTTTTCTTTGGATAGTTTCTTCAAGAGAAGAGATAAGTATCGAGGAAATCAAACGAATAGCCTCTATGCGAAATCTTACGCCCGTGGCGGCGCTTATGTTTCCCGGTGAAGAAAAGACTATCATTGGCAATCTCAGAGACGAGAAAATAGAATTTTATACCCCGAGAGATTTCAACGCTTTTTCCGAGATTGTTTCTAGCGCTGAATTCACAGTGAGTGAAAGGCTCCACGGCGCGATATTTTCATTGATTTGCCACACGCCCTCCTACCTTACCGCCTACGCCTGCAAAAATAAAGCGTTGATAGATGAGATAGAAAAGCTTTCATATAACGATAAATTACTCCTACCTTACGACTACGATTCGGTATGCGAAAAAAAAGAAATCGGAGTACAAGACTCCGATTTCAATTATGTAATACAGTTTCTTAAAGAAAAGATATACTCGTGTATGTCAGACTTGTTTTAAGCCTCAGCAGGAGCTTCGGTAACCTCTTCGGTAGCAACTGCTTCCTCTGCAACTGCTTCTTCAGCTGCGGGAGCTTCAACCACTGCGGGAGTCTCAACTGCAACAGCTTCTTCAGCTACAGGAGCCTCGACTACCTCTTCTGCTACGGGAGCCTCAACAACCTCTACGGCTGCAGGAGCTTCTTCAACAGGAGGAGTTACCTTCTGGCGCTTAGTCTTGGTAGCGGACTTCTGTTTGCTCAAGATTTCCTTTGCTTCTTCAAGAACATTCTTCTGAATTTCGTTGGTTTCTTTCTGGCGATCGCTTGCAGCCTTCTGATCTCTCATAACCTGCTTCTGAGCGATGACAAGTTCCTTCTGAGCATCAGCGATTTCAGCCTGCTTAGCAACGATAGCCTGCTGATTTTCAACCTGCTTGCCGCTCTCTGCAACAATGTTCTGCTGAGTTGCGATAATTCTTCTCTGCTCCTGAACAACCTCGGACATAGCCTCTTCGATAGTAGCGTGAGTATCGTTGATAGCCATCTGAACCTCGGACATTTCCTCGTGGAGAACAGCAACACGCTTCTGCTCTTCCATAGCGTTCTTCTGAGCGTCGATGATAACAACCTGGTCACGAGTGATAGCAAGCTGGTCGTCATTGATTACGCGCTGGCTAACCTGAACGCCCTGCTGCTCACGGAGAGTATGTCTCTGCATATCGTTGGTCTGCTTCTGAAGATCAACAAGCTCTCTGCTTCTTGCATCGAGATCCTGATAAATAGAAGCAACGTTTGCCATCTCATTGTTAAGACCCTTGATAACGTCAACAACTGCGGAAAGCTTCTCAAGGAGAGCCTTTTCGTCCTCTGCGATCTTGCCCTGAAGATCAACAGTCTCTTCGCTAGCGGTTGCAATAGGAGCCTGAGGAGCTACGAAGTTAGCGGAAGCGAAGTTCATAGGAACGTTGGGAACGTAGGTCTCAAAGTACTCTGCGATTCTGCTCTCAAGAGCAGATGCGAGCTTATCCATAGCCTTATTCACTACCTTCTCTACCTGAGCGGAGATGTCAATAGTGATAGGAGCGATATTCTTTTCCTGAGGTGCAGGAGCGGGTGCGGGTGCAGGAGCGGGTGCGGGTGCTACGGGAGGCATGAAGTACGAAATGTACTGAGGAGGCATATACTGGGGTGCAGCATACTGGGGTGCAGCGTATTGAGGAGCATTATACTGGGGAGCGTTATACTGAGGAGCTGCGTACTGAGGAACTTCCTCGTACTCCTCTTCTTCCTCTTCCTCTTCC
>JAFTRA010000006.1 GCA_017462485.1 Clostridia bacterium
CCTTACCTTACCGTACCTTACCTTACCTGACCGTACCTTACCTTACCGTACCTTACCTTACCTTTGCTTCCGTCTTTTACTTAGTCCGTCTCTTCCTCTTCTCTGCCCTTTATCCTCTCTCAGAGATTAACATTATCCTAAAGCTGCCCCGGAGCAATTACCTCTCACTCTTCCCTACTCTTATTGACACAAGTAAATTTTCTCTTTTCAAAAAACTACTGCGGGATATGCTACAAAAAACGGATTGCAAAAGGCAGTCTAAAAAACGCACTGATTTTATTGAAAAAAAAGAAAACGCATATCACCAGCAAAACGTGTGATATGCGTTTTCTTTTCGGTTGAAATCAGATAAGATAAATCAAAACTCCGATCAACGTTCCCGCAGCGAGACATACAACGAGAGCTCCCGCTAAAATTCTTGCTCCGAGAGAAATTGTTTTCTTTCCATTCTTCATTTTATTTTCCTCTGTTACTTTTTATTATTCGACTTGTAATATTTAGAAAGCTGTGTAGTAATATTTTTGCCGTTATTACGCATTTTGATTGGCAGGAAGGTATTTACAAGGGACAAGCCTCTTGCGACGCAATCCTCGGGGTTATTTGCCATCGTAACACTTACTCCGAGAACCTTGGACATCATCTTATCAAGTCCGAAGAGCTTTGCGCCACCGCCCGTTAAAACGATTCCGTTGGCGAATATCTCCTCAACGTAATCAATAGGGATTCTCTTAACTCCGTTTGCCACAGCGTCAAGAAGCTCGAACAAGGGCTTCTCGAAAACGCCAAGGATATCCTCTGACGAGACGGACATCTTAATTTTGTTGCCCGTAAGAGCAAGCGTACCGGTTATCGTTATGGGGTCGGCACATCTTCCGTCCCAAACGGCGCCTATTCCCTCCTTGATAGCCTTTGAGTCTATAAGAGAAATATTAAGCTCGCCCTGCTCAAGTATGTACCTTTGCACAGCCTCATCAAAATCCTCACCGCCGACGTCTGCCGTTGCGGAATAGATTATAGTGCCTTGATATATGATTGCTATTTCGGTCTTTGCGGCTCCCACGTTGACGGATACCGCGCTTATCGTCGGAGCGTATCCCGCGCCAATCAATCCTGCTACGGCGCGCTTAACGAAGAAGCACTCATTCACGCCCTCTTCCCAAACCATAGAAGCAAGCTCGCTTTCCTGCTTTGAGTTGAACTCATCGGGTACACCTACGACAGCTCGGATATTTTCCGATGTGTTTATGACCTTAAGCGCCTCTCTTATTATCTCCTTTGTAAATTCGGCAGAATAAAGAATGCCGTTTTTAAAAGGGCGCACGAGAATTCCTTCTGCCGCATTCTCTGCGGAAAGGGCGTCTCTGCCAACAGAAATGATGCGACGGGTATTTTTATCAATTATAGCAATAGAAGGCTCGCGGCCTACCTCAAGCGAGGCATCACTTACAGTGATATTGGCATATCCGAGGTCAAGACCAATTTTTGTTACCATATCGCTTCCTTTCTGAAAATTGAAATTCTCTGCTTCTTATATTATAGAATATTTTTTATCAAATTTCAAGCATATTTATAAAAAATTATACTTTTTTCGTGTAATACCCGCACGTCATCATAATTGAGCAGAAAAAAAGGAATTACGCTCGTTCAAAATACTCTTTGATTCTCTCTTTGAGGGTAGTATATCTCAAAATCTCGCTTTTGTTTTCAACCATTTTCATAACCATATCGGCTCGCCCTACCATAATAACCATTTTTTTCGCTCTGGTTACCGCTGTATAGAGCAGATTTCTCGTCATAAGCATAGGCGGGCAGGAATACATAGGAATTATGACGACGGGATATTCACTTCCCTGACTCTTATGCACCGTTATTGCATAAGCCAGCTCAAGCTCGTCGAGTAGGTCAAATCCGTATTTTGCCAGCCTATCGTCAAATCTTATCTCCATAACAGAGTTTTCAAAGCTTATGGACTCTATCGTTCCGATATCACCGTTGAATATGCCCATTCCCTCGGAGTAGCCCTTGGTCCACTCTATTTCATAGTTGTTCACCGTCTGCATAACTCGGTCTCCAACTCTGAAAAGCGTTCCGTGAGCCGATTTTTCCGCCTTATTTCGCGCGGGAGGATTCATCTTTGACTGCAACTCGGTATTCAAGGCTTCAACGCCGCCAAAGCCTTTTTTCGAGGGCGTAATAACCTGAATGGAATCCTTTATCGCTTTTCCGTAGCTTTTCGGTAATCTTTCGGTTATCAATGAAGCAACGGTAGAAGGAATATCCCTCTCAAATCCTCTTGATACAAAGAAGAAGTCTCCGCCGACCGAAGCAAGATTCGGCTTTTCGCCGTTGTTTATCTTATGCGCATTCGTTATTATAAGGCTTTCCTTTGACTGACGGAAAATTTCCGTAAGGCATACAGTTCTTATTGCCCCGCTGCCTATAAGGTCGGTAAGCACGTTTCCTGCGCCCACGCTCGGGAGCTGATTGGCGTCTCCTATGAGAATAAGTCTTGAGCCACGTTTTAAAGCCCTCACAAGCGCCTGCATAAGATTTATATCTATCATAGAAGCTTCATCTACGATACACACGTTTTCATCAAGCGGATTGACCGCATTTCTGCCGAATCGCATTTCAAGGTCGTTTCCCTTTTCCATCTCAAGCATACGGTGAATGGTTTTCGCCTCTTCGCTCGTAGCCTCGCTCATACGCTTTGCCGCCCTACCCGTAGGAGCGGCCAGAACAACCTTTTGACCGAGTCCCGTAAATATTGAAATAAGAGCCTTTACTATCGTGGTTTTTCCCGTTCCGGGTCCGCCCGTTATAATCATTACGCCGCCAACGAGGGCTTCGTAAATCGCCCTTTTCTGAAGCCTTTCGTACGTAATGCCTATTCTTGCTTCAAGATTCTCTATAATTGATTCTATATCGCCAACAGAAAACTTTGCCGCACGGCTATCCATATGGATAAGACGCTTTGCTAGATAATCCTCCATTGTTGCCGTATCAGAGGTCATAACGTATTTATCGTCGGCTATGGAATACTCGGAAAACTCATCAAGCTTTATAAACCTTTCGAGCTTTTGCCGAACCGCCTCGGAGCTTATACCGAGAGTCTCGGTTGCCGCAGCTATAAGCTTATCCTTTGGCAAGCAGGTGTGTCCATTAGCAAGAGCATTGTAATTCAGCACGTACTCTATTCCGCTTCTGACTCTGTAACTGCAATCGGGCTCAAATCCGAGAGACATAGCAATATTGTCCGCCTGGGTGAAGGATATTCCTCCCTCTCCCTCGCAAAGCACGTATGGGTTTCTCATTATGATTCCGACCGCACCCGAGCCGAGACGCTTATATATTTTCGTGGCTTCGGGGATAGTCATATAATCCTTACAAAACATAACGACGTCACGAAGACCGTTTTGCTCAAGGAACGATTCGGAAATGGCAGCCGCCTTTTTCATAGTGATTCCCGGGATATCGGCAAGCCATTCGGGATGCGTTTCTATTACCTCAAAGGTATCCTCTCCAAAGCGCTCTACTATTTTTTTTGCTGTTGCGGGGCCTACGCCCTTGACGGTGCGTGAAGAAAGATACTGTAATATCCCCTCGGTTTCCTTTGGAAGCGTTTTTTCAAAGGATTCTATAACGAACTGCTTTCCGAATTCCTTATGGTATCCCCACTTTCCCGTAAGAACTACGCACTCCCCCTCAAACGGAATAGGCATAGTACCTACTGCGGTTATAAGCAAATTGTTTTCAAGCGAGACCTCAAGCACCGCGTAGTCGTTCGATTCATTGTAATAAACCACGTTCTCGATAGTGCCTTTTATAACTTCATTTTCACCTTTTGCACCTACGTCTGCCATATCGGTCTCCTTTCCCACTTGTGAAAGCATCACAAGTCATAGTTAATTTAAAATTTAAAGCCGTAATTTTTCAAAAGGAGGCTGAGTCTGATAATGACTCGGCCTCCACGTGTTCTATCAAAGGCAAAGCTCGCGAAGCTTATCAGCTATATCGCACTCTTCCCATTTAACTCCAAGATCCTCTCTGCCCATATGACCGTAAGCCGCAAGCTCCTTGTAAATAGGGCGGCGAAGGTCAAACTTGTTAATTATAGCAGCGGGACGGAGGTCAACAAGCTTTGATACCGCCTCGGAAATCTTCTCTTCGGAGCATACTGCCGTGCCGAAGGTTTCTATCATAACGGAAACGGGCTTTGCTACGCCGATAGCATAGGCTATCTGAACCTCGCACTTGGTTGCAAGCCCTGCTTTAACTACATTCTTCGCAACGTATCTTGCCGCGTACGAAGCGCTTCTGTCAACCTTCGTGGGATCCTTACCGGAGAACGCTCCGCCGCCGTGACGGGAATATCCGCCGTATGTATCAACTATGATTTTTCTGCCTGTCAGTCCGGTGTCACCCGCAGGACCGCCGATTACGAATCTGCCGGTGGGGTTAACGAAAATATTTACCTTTCCATCAAGAAGCTCGGTAGGAACTACGGGGAGAATAACCTTATCGATTATATCCTTACGTATCTTGTCATTGTCAATCTCTTCGCTATGCTGCGATGAGACTACTATGGTATCGACTCTCGTAGGCTTTCCGTCAACGTATTCAACGGTAACCTGCGTTTTTCCGTCGGGACGGAGATATGAGAGAGTTCCGTTCTTTCTTACTTCGGTAAGCTTCTTCGCAAGCTTATGAGCAAGAGAAATAGGAAGAGGCATAAGCTCGGGGGTTTCGTCGCAAGCGTAACCGAACATAAGGCCCTGGTCACCCGCGCCCGTATCGAGCTCGTCTGTCATCTCACCGTCCTTGGCTTCTCTGCACTTATCAACACCCATAGCGATATCGGGGCTCTGCGCGTGAATAGAGCTGAGGACAGCGCAGGTAGTTGCGTCAAAGCCGTATTTTGCTCTCGTGTATCCGATTTCGGTTACGGTATCACGAACTATTTTTTGAATATCAACGGTTGCGTTAGTGGTTATTTCACCCATAACGTTTACAATACCCGTAGTTGCAAACGTCTCGCAAGCAACTCGGCTCATAGGGTCCTGACGAAGCATTTCGTCAAGGATAGCGTCCGATATCTTGTCGCATATCTTATCGGGGTGACCTTCGGTTACCGACTCGGACGTAAACAATACTTTTTTCTGTTCTGTCATTTTATAATCCTTTCGCTTATCAAAAGAAAAACCTCGGAGAGCGCCAACCGTTCCCGAGATCCAAACCTACTCATCTTCAGGAATTGGCACCTTATATACACAGGTTGCCGGGCTTCACAGGGCCAGTCCCTCCACCGCTCTTGATAAGGCTATTTAATTTAACGATAATATTTTAACACATAATACGACAAAAATCAATAGATTTGGAACAAAAATATTTGCCGTTTTTTAGCATCACGGCATTACGGGCAAATTCCGATTTGCGTTGACATTTAATATTCCGTATGATATAATGAGAACGAAAAACGAATTATGGATTGGAGGTAGGATATGTTCAGCGACTACGAATCGAGAAATTCAAAGCTTTTTTACTGCGCTAAGGGTTTTCTCATATTTCTCGCGTTCTTTGCAATTTCAAGGCTGACGTCTCTTATCACCATGCTGCAAGCCTTGCCCGTAAGAGAAGACCCTTCTCCCATATACGGAGCTCTACCGACTTTTGTAGTGTATCTTGTTTCTTTTGCTGCAGCAATTTTTATCTTCAATTCGGTATCGCTTGCCTTTGCCGTTTTTGATAAAGACGAGCTTCATAATTTTCTTATGCGAGAGGAAAAAGAAATTCATTTTTTCCGAGAAGTATCTGATATTCTTAAGACTCCTCACTTGCTTTTTGAAATCATAACCTCACTCGTTTGCTGCGCCATAGCAGCGCTTTTGGGCGGTTTTTATGAGGTGGGCGGAATATTTTTCGAGAGCGCACACCGTTCGGGTTGGTTTCCGACGGTTATAATGCTTCCCCTATGCTTTATTCCCGCCGTTCTTTCAAAATACGAGGCAAGGCGCTACTGGTACAAACTTGAGAGAGAAAACACGCTTGATAAGGTCACAAAGCCTATAAGATTCTTCTTGAGACTTTCCCTGATATTTGTTCTGTACCCCACACTGTTCCCGCTTTCTCCGCTGCTCGCAGGAGCGATATACAGCATTTTCGCAATAATATTCACTCTGTTTGGCGCTTTAACGGTTGTGGGGATCGTGGTAATTCTTGCGCTTATACCTATACTGTTCTTCGTTATTCCCTATCTTCGCTTTATAAAGAGAAGAAAGCGCTTCTTCAAAAAAATGAACAAAATTGCTATGAGCGAGGGATACGACGTAAGAGACGTAAAAAATCAGTACAACTACTTTATGAATTCTGGAAAGTGCTGCACTTTCGACTTAGCTCTTGAAGAAACCACCTATAACTGCCTGGTAATAAGCACGTCAAAAAGAAGCGTACCTCTTATATTTACTTCTCCGACAAGTGCTTATTTTGAACACAAGCTCGGAACAGACGATCATCATATATCGGTAAATCGAAATATAGATTTCTTTCTTCACGGAGACGGTATTAAAATCATAGTAGTATTACCGAGCCCGAAGCACGTTTACGTTACTGACGGAATAAAACGAAAAAGAATCTCTCAGGCGGATAAAATATGGGATTATACCGTTCACGATGACGTATCCTTCCTTGGAGCTATGGACCGAAAATCGCTTCACCGAAACACCTACGGAGAATATCATTAAATCCAAAAAAATTATAGCCACCGGATAGCGTGATACTCTTAGCGGAGTATCACGCAGCTATATAAATCCCGTGCGGGATTTGCGATATACGCTCACGCGTGCGATATATCTTCGATGCGATATGCCCTGCGGGGCGTGAGGGGATTTATATCATATCGCGCTGAGCGGCTGGGGTTCCCCGAAACGAGCAAGGCGAGTTTTGGGGTTCGCAGCATAGCGAGGTTATATCGCATTCGCAAAGCGAATATATATTTCACAAGTGAATATATCGCCTGACAGAAAAAAGAGAGGACATTTCGGCTACGAACCGATTCGTTCTCTCTTTCTGTCGTTATTAAGGGTTTGGGATTAGCCCATAATGCGTTTGTCCAGACAAATGCGATGCTCGCACTTAGTAGTGTTTTTTCAAATTCTCCGCTAAAAACCTCACCCTATACTCCGGTGGCTATTTTCTGTGTCTGTTTTTAAAACCAATGTAAAACGTTGCGTCTTTTAAAACGTATTTGATTTATGTTGATGTTAGCTATCCGATTTAATAAACCTCAAAATTGAAAATGTGCGCCGTTGAGCTTCCGTAATCCTCTGTTTTCGTTTCACTGTGATACGTGCTCAAAGGAATAAAGCGTACTGCTTTTGCAACGGTATTCAGCTTATGCTTGACAAAGCGCTGATGATTATCGCTTATTTCAAGAACTCTATTCCATACGCCAAGTTCATCCATTACCTCTATAACGTAATGCTTAATAAGGCATTTGGGGAATCCAAATGACGTATTATTGTGGCTTTTCGGGAAAAAGAGCACCGACGTTGTATGCAAGCCGTCGGGGTTTCCCTCGGTATATTCTCTGTCAAGGTCACTGTCAAATACCAATCTGACTCCTTTTACAAGTGTTGGCTTCTCAAAGGAGTAGGTTATGGCTTTATTTGTCTTTCCAAAGTAACCGTTATCGCAGCCCCATATACGACGGTCTATGCCGTTTAAAAGCGCCGTGCAATCTCCGTAGTCGCAGGTAAGGGTTGCCGCAAGCGATAGCTCGGAGGGGGTACGGCGGAAGCCGGGTAAGAAGCAATCATCCTCAAGAAGAGCGTCTCTTATCTCTCCTATTTTTTCCCTTGCCGCCTCTCTCGGAAGCATACCGTGCTTTACGGCAATAGCCGCTGCCGTACCTGCTGCCTGACCTATCACACCGATAGTTCCCATAACACGAGTCGAGCTGAACGCAACGTGCGAGGCGCTGATATTTCTTCCCGCAAACATAAGGTTATCAATATTAACCGAATACAATGAGCGAAGCGGGATTGAATAGGGCTCACTGAGTCGGCGCTTCTGCAAATGCTTGCCGCCCTTTGCGTCCATATAGAAGCCGCCCGGCAGATGATTATCTATTTGCCAGCCTCCGTAAGCAACGGTATCCTCAAAGCGAGGACATTCTTCAACGTCACGCTGGGTAAGCACGTAGTCACCGACATATCTGCGGCTCTCGCGCTTGCCGGGGAGAAAGCTCACCCACTCAAGCTCCCAATTTTCAGCTCCGTGATCACCGTGATTTTTGATATGGTCCCAGACACCGAAGGCGATTTTCAAGAGCTCGTCCTTTATCTCTTCCGTATCGTCAATGGAGTTTTGCATTCCGCCAAGCTCTATCCAATAGAAATTGGTGTTTATAGCGTAAAGGTCGTGAGGCTTGTTTTTCATAGCGTTGTCATCGGGGAAATCGTATGCCCAAGCGGGAGGAGTATATTTTACGGGACTGTCTGTTTCTCTGCACTGAATGAGAATACTCATACCCATAGTGTGCGAGTCGGCTTCTTCAAGCCCGAATTCCTCACCGTATTCGCTTTTGGCTTCTCTGCCAACCTTGTACTCGGCTCCCGTAAGCGGAGCGAGTATGCTGTCTCCCGAGCTGTCAACAAATATTTTTGCGTTTACCTTATGCCACGTATAAGTCGTAAGCTGGAAGCCCTTTACACTACTGATTCTGCCCTCTTCCATCTCGGCATCACAGCAGGCGCAGTTCAAAATAAGCTCAATATTCTCCTCAAAACGAACCATTTCGTAAAGCAGCGAATCCCAAATGCTGAAATTTCTTTTCGGATTGCGGTACATATTTTCGAGCTGAAGCTCTTCCATAATTCCCGTTTCCTGAAGGTCACGCACACGAGTTCCCGCGCCCGATATCCACATTCTTATCTCACTGCTGGCATTACCTCCCAAAACGGGGCGGTCGTGCATCAGCACAACCTTTGCTCCGTGCCTTGCCGCAGAAATCGCGGTAAACATACCGCCTATACCGCCGCCAACCACGCATATATCCGCATTATGTACCTTGACTTTTAAAAGCTCTGACATTTTACACCTCTTAAATTATTCTTTCGTGCATACAGTTAGTCGGAAGATAATCAAGACCCAACCTTTGCATATGCTCTACAACTTTTACACTGTCTGCCGCGCGTAAGCATATTTTGAGTCCCATACTGCGCGCCGCAATTATCTTGCTCTCGGGACAGGAGAAGGAATCGGGAATATTAAGCGAATATCCCGCATTTCCAAGCTCGGCAAGCTCTTCAAGCTTACCCTCTTCCGCAAATATCCAATGAATAAACATTTTATCGGTATAACGGCGGCTTTCCTTGAGTCCCGAGAATTTTATGGCACTCATAACCACCTCGTCATCGGAAAATCCCGCACCTCTGACCGCGTGAATAACACGCTCGGCATCTGCGATTTTCAGCTCTATAAACGGTACGCTACCAAACCTCTTGCATATTGCAAGATACTCTGAAAACTTTGGTATTCTTGCCTCTTCGTCCGTAAAGAAATCCGCTCTGTTACCGTTTATAATGCGCATTTTCTTAATTTCGTCCCAAGTCATATCGGCTATTTTTCCGATACCGTCACAGTACGAATCAACGCTTTCGTTATGACAGCATACGAGCTCTCCGTCCTTCGTCATTCTGACATCGGTTTCGATTGCCCACTGCCCGAGCATTCCCGCATAAGTGAATGAAGGGAGCGAATTTTCGGGCGCCATAGGCTGAAATCCGCGATGACTTATGTAGCGTGTTTTAGGAATATCAAATATGCTCATAAAAATTCCCCTTGAAATTTTTTGTTTCGTTGTGTATAATAAGTATAATCCTCACAAATTGCAAATTCTTACGGATTTGTGACATTTAACTTTTATTTTGTGACACATAGGAGAAAAAACATATGAAGCTTTTTTCAAACTATTTACAAAAACCCGACAATACGTCATCGGAGATAACAAATTGGCAGGATAACTGCATAAACGATTCTCTTCTCTACTCATACCGTGATACGTCATATTCACGAAAGACTTACCCCTCGAATATGCACTATCACGATTATTATGAGATAATCATTATTGAAGAGGGTGATATAAGCTACGTATGTGAATCCTCGGTATATTTTCCTACCCCTACGGATATTGTGGTGATACCTCCGAGAAAGCTTCATATGTCAAAAATCAACTCGGATTTTACCCGCTATAAAAGGCACGTTTTTTATCTTTATCCCGATGCGTTCGACAACGTTGCAAAGGACACACTCGTAAGCTTTATGACAACGGCGCAAAACGGAGCTCTTTTTAAATTCTCCACTCCCGATGACAAGGCTGAATGTATGAACCTGCTCGGTAAATTAAAAACAGTGCTTAACAAGAAGCACGGAAGTATAGAAAACGCACTCGGATATGCTTATATAATCGAGCTTTTCTGCCTGCTCAATCAAAGAAACGTGCGCACGCATAACGAGATTTTTGAGTTGCCGCAAAGTATTCTTGAGATAAAAAGCTACCTTGACGAAAATTTTGCGGAAATTTCATCAGTCACGGAGATTGCCGAGCATTTTTTCTACAGCCGCGAGTACGTATCCAGACTTTTTAAAAAGCATTTCGACACTACGGTAATAGACTATATTCACAAGCGCAGAATATCCGAAAGTCAGAAGCTTATAGCAAACGGCTCATCGGTAATTGACGCCTGCTACAAGGTCGGCTTTGGCTCTCTTTCGAGCTTTATAAGAGTATTCAAGGAGATTACCGATATGAAACCGTCGGAATACCGTAGCTTGACGTGTGGCAATACCCAAACTCAAAAATAGAAGAAAGGGCTTCCCTCACTTTTGGGAAGCCCTTTGTATTTTGAATGAAACGTTGTTTTAAATAATTACGTGCTTTGGCAAGCCGTTTTCGTATTTAACGGCAGTTTCGCCTACTATAAGAGGTCTAAGATACTCAAGGCACTTTTCGGTAACACCGTTACCGGCCTCGTTTATGTAGTCCATAGGAACGGTTTTGATTTCGTTCGCTATAGTTCTGATATCCGCCATACCGTAGCTTACCGAATATTCTTTTTCGGCGCTACGCTCTATCGTTGCCATAACTCCCGTGTTACCGAGAAGAGCAAGGCGTACTCCCGCCATACCCACTCCTACCGATTCATTTATATCGGTGAGCGAGCCTATGTGAGCTGCGCATCTTTGCGGAAGGCTGAGCTCAATTGAACGAACCTTGCAGCCGAGCTTCTCCTTGACGATATTTTCAAGCACCTTGCCCGTGCCCGAGAGGTATTTATGACCGAAAGCGTCAACCGCACCCGACTGACCGCCCGAGCCAACGTACTCACCGTCAGCAAATCTTATTCCCTCAGAAGCGCATACGAGAACTGCGGGATGCTTTTCCATGGCGCTCTTTACAGAAGCTATAAATTCCTCCGTGTCAAAGACACGTTCGGGAAGATATATAAGGTCGGGACCGTCTCCGCTTATCTCGGGGAGCGCTGCCGATGCCGTAAGCCAGCCTGCGTCTCTTCCCATTACTTCAACTATAGTTACCGCCTTGACGGTATAAACGCTTACGTCACGGAGTATTTCCTTGACGGTCGTTGCGACAAACTTCGCAGCCGAGCCGAAGCCGGGGGTATGATCGGTTGCCATAAGGTCATTGTCTATCGTTTTCGGAATTCCGACTACCCTAAGCTCGTATTTATGCTCCTTCGCATACTCCGAAAGCTTCAAAACGGTATCCATAGAATCGTTACCGCCAATATAGAAGAAATAACGAATGTCGTATTTCTTAAAGATTTCAAACATTCTCTCGTATGTAGCGGCATCAACGTCGTGGCTCTTCAGCTTTCTTCTGCAAGAGCCGAGAGCGGCCGCAGGCGTGGTTTCAAGAGTTGCGAGCCATTCTTCGTCAGGAAAGTGACTTCCGAGGTCAACAAGTCTTTCTTCAAGAAATCCCTCAATTCCGTTTCTCATACCGTAGAGAGTTTTAATAACGCCCTCCTCATTCGCCTTGGCGCATCCTCTTATAACTCCCGAAAGAGTTGCGTTAATCGCAGAGGTCGGTCCGCCCGACTGACCTACGACAGCATTTCCTTTAAGCATAATCAAATTCTCCATTTTTTCTAAAATTGATATTTATTTCGTAGCAGAAATCAAAGCAAATCTTTTTCAGTAAACTTATATTCAGAATTACAGAAGTGACAAACTGCCGTGAGAGTGCGCGGCTTGCCCTCTTTTTCCTCTTCGTCAAACATAGCTTTAATCTCCGATTCTCCGAGACCGCGAATCTTTTTTCTCATTCTCTCACGGGAGCAGTCGCACTTATATTCAACCTCGATAGTATCAAAGAGGTCAAACTCTATATCACGCATAGCGATGTCTATTATTTCCTCGTTCGAAAGGCCTGAGTCAAAGAGCTTTGATACGTTCGAGATATCGGCAGCGTTTCTTTCTATGAGGTCAACCGTTTTCTCATCGGGGAAAGGCAAGAGCTGAATGAGTATTCCGCCTGCGGCACGCGCGGTGAAATCGGTGTCAACAAGAACCCCGAGCGAAAGAACGGTCGGTATCTGCTCGCTTTTTGCAAAATAAGTAGCTATATCCTCCGCAACCTCTCCCGAAACTATTTCAATAGTGCCGCTTTGAGGCTCTTTTCCGCCTACGTCACGTATCATATAAAAGGTGCCGTAGCCTACTGCTCCGCCGACGTCAAGCTTTCCGTTAGGCTTGCGCTTCGGGTCTGCGTTAGGATTGTCAATATAGCTCTTAACGTTACCGAAATAATCCGCAACGGCAATCATTTTTGATATTTCTCCGTTTGAGGAAAATCCCACAGTCAAGCTATCGGTGCTTTCGGGAAGCATCGTTCCTATCATTGACGCCGCCGTTACGAGTCTTCCGAGTGCCGCAGTTGCGGTAGGCGCGGTTTTATGCACCTTTATCATCTCATTGACCATTTCCTTTGAGTTTATAACGAGAACTCTGGCAGAGCCGTCTCTTGTCATACCCCTCGTAATTAATGATTTTCCCATAATCAATTCTCCTTTTTGCATCTTGCGACTATATAGAGCCTTTCGCTATCGTCGCTTCCCGCGTCAAATTCAAAATTCGAATAAGCGCCTATAAATTCAAGCGAATTTCTCGAAAGCGCGGATTTTATCATACGGAGAGTGTACATTCTCTCACGCTGAATTTCGTCGTATCTTTCGTATCTTCCGTCGCGCGACTCCTTGAACAGAGTTATATAGAAGTCACAGCATTTCGTATTTTTATTGTAATAATTTTGCCAAACGCACATAGCGTCTGAGCTTTCCATAACGTACGACTCGTCACCGTAAATATTCTCAAACTTGTATTTACCGTTAATGTCAAATATAAAAAGTCCGTCGGGTATAAGATAATTATGCACGAGCGAGAGCGTTTTGTCAAGGTCTTTATTGCTTGTAAGATGATTTATTCCGTCAAGGCAACATACCGCTGCGTCAACCGTTCCGTAAAGCTCAAATTCCCTCATATCCTGACAGAGCCAGAGCATTTTATCCGAAAGTCCCAAGTCGTTTGTTCTTTCTCTCGCTATATCAAGCATTTCGGGAGAATAATCAATTCCCGTCATATCGTAGCCGCGGCGAGCAAGCTCAATAGTCATACTTCCCGTTCCGCAGCCAAGGTCGAGAACCAAATCCGGCTTTCCTACTCCATAATGGCGCTCTATTATCTTTTCAATAAAGTCTGCCCATTCCGAGTAATTTATATCTCCGTTGAATTTATCGTAAAACGGAGCAAGCAAATCGTAAATCATAAAAACTCCTAAAAATCTTATTCGAAGCGCTCTATAACCTCGTCGGCAAAAAGCCTGTCCCGAGCGTAAGCCTCGCGCAACAGCTCCGGGGGAATATACTCGTCGTATTTATCAAATACCGGGCATTCTCCGTCGCGGACAAGAGCTAACGTATCAATACCGTCGCGCGCTATGATATCTCTTATGCCAAATAGAATATTGCGTCCTGCATCCTCACGCGCTTTGAATTTTATATAATGGCAGCTCTCGCTTTGTATATCGGAAATACCAAGCTCCGAGGCGTATTTTTGCAAAAATCTGCGCAGTGTTCTGAAAGAACGCGTTCCGAGCCACGGGAAAATGCAATAGCTCTGACCACCGAGATACACAAGCATATTATCGCGCATTTTTGCGTTTTCCGCAACCCGTCTTGCGTTTTCAAGTCTCTCTTTCGCATTGTCACCAAGGAATGCGTATTCCTTACCGTTGAAGAGAACGTCACGCATAGCGAGAAGAATTTTCGTATGAATCTCTCCGCTGTCACCGGGCCAGGAAACCTCCATTTTGCCCTCTACTCGCTTGACGAATATGAGCTTTCTCTGAATATCGGTTTCCTTTACCTCCCATACTCGTCCCGCAAGGGCAAATCTATCGCCTACAGGTGGGGGTGTCGTTATAGTTCCGATTTCTTCACTGTCGCACCTGACGGTGAAATCCTCACTGTCCTTAAACACAGCGTAAAACTTAAAGCTTCCGATAAGTCTTTCGCCTTTAAGTCCGATAATAAGCTTTTTTTCCTCGGTAAATTCGAGATAATCGTCGTTTATCATTGAAACAAGCAGCGCACGGTAATCCTCTTTCTCGATAGCTGAAAGGGGTGGAAGGGAGAGCACCTTTGACGCAAGCTCCTTTGCCGAAAGCTCACCGCCGGACGCAAGAATACTGAGCGTTTGATGGAACGCAAGGCTTAACGGCATTTTTTTGAATCTCGGGGGCTCTATAAAGCGCTCGGTCGAATAAAGCTCGACTATTGCTATGCCGCGAAGCATTTCCCAAGGAATTATTTCTGGAAGCGGCGCATTCGGAAGGGGACATTCCTCTCTGTATAGCATTATCATTTCCGGGGGCGTTCCTCTTCTGCCTGAGCGTCCGAGTCTTTGTAAAAATCCCGAAACGGTCGTTGGAGAGCCTACCTGGCAGACTCGCTCAAGTCTTCCGATATCAATTCCGAGCTCCATCGTTACGGTAGCGCAGGTAACCGCTCTGACAACGCTTTCGTCCTTCATCTTTGCCTCGGCATCTTCTCTCAACGATGCTGAAAGATTGCCGTGATGAATAAGAAAAACGTCATCGTCTCCCCTCGCCTTTGCTATTTGACGAAGAGTTGCGGTAACGTATTCGGTTTCTTCTCTTGAATTGGAGAAAATAAGCGCTTTCTTTCCGTCAACCGAATCGTAAAGAAATTCATATCCGGGGTCAAGCATTGCTCTGCCGCCTCGCTCCTCCGACGGAGCGGTATCGTAAGACGGAGACTTCGTTTGAAGCTCATTTGGGTCTTGTATATAAAAATGCTCAAGTCCAAGCCGCCAACGCAGCTTTTGCTTTTCGGGAACTGGGGCATAGGTTCTCCTACCGCTTCCCGCTCCAAGCCATTTTGCCGCCGCCTCGACGTCTCCTATGGTAGCGCTGAGTCCGACTCTTCTCGGAGAGTATCCGATAAGCTCGCCTATTCTCGAAAGCTGGCAGATAACCTGATTTCCTCTGTCCTCTCCCAGCATTGCGTGAATCTCGTCAATAACAACGTATTTAAGCGAGCCGAAAAGCCTTGGAATATCGTTAGCTCTGTTTATAAGCATCGATTCAAGAGACTCGGGAGTTATCTGCAAAATTCCCTCGGGATTTTTCAAGAGGCGTGATTTATGCGACTGGCTTACGTCTCCGTGCCAATGCGTAACGGTAATTCCCGACATATCGAGAAGCTCCTCGAGTCTATAAAACTGGTCGTTTATCAAGGACTTCAGGGGCGCAATATAAAGCACGGATATGGAATTTGGCGCATCTTGGGAATTTACAATATCGGCAATTATAGGGAAAAATGCCGCCTCGGTTTTACCCGAAGCCGTCGATGAAGAAAGCAGCAAATTGTCATCGGTTTCAAAAATGGCGTGCGCCGCCGCAAGCTGAATTTCTCGAAGCTCCGTCCAACCGTGACTGTAAATATATTCCTTTATAAAATCAGGAAAAAGCGAAAAAATCCTATTCGCTTCGCTCACTTATCTTCACCTCTTTTCGTGTTTCTGCCTAAAATTAAATGTCTATATCAAACAAACTTACCTTTTTGTTAGGAATAATAGGCGTTTCGGATAACTCTTCCTTTGCGGTCTGGTCGGCGCTGTCCGTAAAGCTCGTAGTTTTAATAAGCTCTGAAAACTTTGCGTTCTTATTATCACGAAGAACGTTCAGGAATGAAAGAAAATCTCTTATAATTTCTCTTGGCGTAAGCATCTCATCCGCTCCGGCGCGACGTCTGGCTAAAGCCACGAATTCCTCAATTTCCGCATCAGTAACGAGCGGCTCGCTTCCGTCACGCATAGCGTAGAGATTCGTGAGTCTTTTCACAAGAGCGAGAAGCTCGCTTCCAGAAAGGGTGCGAAGTCTTATCACGGGAGATGACAAATTCTGATACCCCAAAGAAGCGGCATATTTCGAATCGGCTAGTCGGCTCTTCAAGGCATCGTAGCTGAAAAGTCCTCGTCTCGTATCCTCGAGAAACTGCGGTGTTCCGCCGAAAATCACACCGAGATTTTTCGCCTTGCCCTGCAAGGTATCGTTAAATATAGCAAGAAGCTTTTCGTAGTTTGCTTCTCTCGAAATTCTGTTCGGAATTTTGTATAGGTTTACGCACTCGTCGATAAACACTATAAATCCGAGATAACCGAGCTTTACTGAGAGTGCGGCAAAAAGCTTTATATATCCGTACCAGTTATCGTCGTCGATAACTGTGCTTACTCTGAAGCCGAGAGCCGCATTTGCCTCGGTTTTATTCGAGAATTCGCCTCGTAGCCACCTAAGACATGCGCTCTTTTTCTCAATATCGTCATTTATAGTAGCGCTGTAATACTCACCAAGTATTCTCGCAAAATCAAAGCCGCCCACGTCTCCCTCAAGCTCGGAGAGCATAAGCATTACCTTTTTCTTAAGCTCGCTCTCATAATTTTCGGAATCGGGCAAGATTCCTTCATCGGCAAGCTCGTACTGGAGCTTTGCGTAATGCCTTGAGAGTATTGTCGGAAGCGCGCCGCCGTCGGGCGCTGCTTTACTTGCCATATTTATCATCAGCTCTTTGTACGTGGCAAGTCCCGCTCCGTTGCCTCCCGATAGTCTGCGCTCCGGTGAAAGGTCAGCGTCGGCACAGATAAATCCGCGCTCAAGCGCACGTCCTCGTATAAGCTGTATCAAGAAGCTTTTACCGCTTCCGTATCTGCCTATAAGAAAACGGCACGCAGCTCCACCCTCGGCAACGTCGTCTAGGTTATCAAGAAGCGAGCCGAGCTCCTCTTCTCTGCCTATCGCTATATAAGGCGCTCCTATCCTAGGAACAACTCCTGCGGAAAGCGAGGTTATGAGCGTATTTAAAATCCTTTTCGGAATCTTTACTTCGTTATTTTGCGAAGCCATTCGGTAATCTCCTCATAATAATCATCTATAATCTTATATTTTTCAATATCCGTTTCTTCGAGAATTACGTCTCCGAAGTTATCGGAAAATGCTTCATTTATTTTTTCTGCTACGGCATCGGGCAAAAGATTTTTCTCCTTTGCCAAGGAATATGCCGAATTTGTATCGTCAGCCAAGATAAATTCAAGGAATTTGAGCTCGGTTTCTCCGAGTCCGTAGCTATCCGTACAGTCTTCGTCGGAAAAAGCGACCGATTCGAGCTTAGGCTCTGACGTGACTTTCGTTTCGTCGGCTTTATTATCCGCGTTGTCCTCTTCCAATTCTTCGATTCCCTCGATAAGCCTTGCCGTCATCTTCCAGGACGCTCTCTCTATTTCGACGGCGTCCTCAAAGGTTGCTTTTGAATCGGGAGCATCGTAAAGTCGCTCGTATTCGGGAGCGTTGGCACGCTCTTTCTCTCTCCTGAGTCTTTCAAACTCGGATTCAAAGTATTTATCAATGACGTATCTTACAGAATCGGATAGCTCGCGCACTGCAAGACGGCTTTTTACGCCAAGGCAGGCACGGAGCTTGTTTTCCGTGTATTTCACAGCTGCTGTAACCTCTCGGCGCAACTCGGGAGAATCCGCAATCGACGAATATTCTATCTCGAGATTGCACTTTACGGTATGCGTACAAAGAGAGCCCGCAAAGGCACTCCTCGTAAGCTTCGTCGTGCCACTTTTTGATATTATGTCACCCGAAAGCAATATTGAAAATACACGCTGCATAGCGCCCTCTACGTGCATTCTATACATAACCGCGCTTTCGCCGCCCGCATATTTCCCCCGTCTCCAATCATAGTCGGAAAGATAGGCTATCATAGCGGAGGCACCGTTCCCCCCCTTATCCAAATCCGAAAGATAAAATTCCTTAAACGAGGATGCGTTTATGACGTCAAAGAGGAAGTCCTTTATTTTATCAAACGGGCAATCAAGCTCGTAAACCAGGCAGTAATCCTGCACCCAGAGAGCGAAGCTCACGTCAAGTCTCGGAAGCTCGTCTCGGTATGCTCGCCAAACGTCGCATAAGAGCGAAAGTCCCTCTTCCTTGCCTATTTTTTCAGGCAAATTCAGAATTTCATAGGCATAGAGGTAGATATACGAGTAATCCGTCTTTAAATAACTGCCAAGACGAAGTCGGTCACGCCAATAGAAATAGTATTTTTTCTGCTCCGCAGTCATCTGCGAATACTGTGGCTTATAGGAATAAAAGGATACAAAATCACTCTTTGGGCATTTATAATCGAAATATATGAGAGCCGCTTTTCTGAACGTATCGTAAAAATCAAATCTGTCAATAGACGGCTTTATCGTAATCTTTTTTAAGAGCTTATTGTTTTTGGGGTAGTACGAATAGGGCTCTTTAGAACTCGTTTCCTCACCTCTTTCAGCTTCGAAGGCGCTGAAATCTATTTTGCGCTCGGACTTTTTGTTCTTTGCACTTTCCTTGTCTTCGATAACAACTTCGCTGACTCTTATTCCCGTGGAAAACGGAGACATCACAGGCTTTGATTTGGGCACGAGCTTCGATACGTCCCAAAAGTCGTCGTACTCATTTTTAAAATCAGCCATTTCACTCTCCCCTTTCCCTAATTTAAACGTTTAACACATAATCAATAAATTGTAACATATTTTTCGTTAATTGTCAATCGATTTTCCGGGCTTATGGGCATAAAATCTTTAATTATCATAACTACAGCGCAAAATCGTAGGATTCTAGAATACGGCAATAATATAGTGAAAGACATTGAATTTCGTATCGCTGTATAATATAATCAGCAAAAAACAATTTTAAGGAGGAAATCTCTATGAAGCGAAAACTGATTATACTAATTTTCTCTACGTTGCTTGTAGGAATAATTTTCACGCTCTCTGCACTTGCCGCATCCGAAGAAGATAGCGGTATTACGTTTACGAGCAATGATTATTATCAAAGCATTAACAATTTGGATTCGGTCCCATTGACCTTTGAGGCTTGGGTTAAGGTTTCAAAAGATGCCCCCGACGGAACTAAGATAGGTGCCATCGTGGGAACGTACGATGGTGCGGCAAACGGCGACGACTCTATCAACCTTGAGATAGTTGAAAACGGAGCTCCGAAAATTTATATAAGACCGTATGACTCTCAAACGGGTAAGGATGGTGATATTCAAGTTATCTTCCCGAACGTTGATATGAGAACCGGTAGTATTACGCATCTTGCAATTACGCTTGACCCTGCTAACAACAGGGCGTATTGCTACGTTGACGGTGAGCTAAAAGAAACCTACGTGGGATTAAAATATTGGTGGGACTCCGCCAACAATACATACGCAGGTGGCAAATCCCACAACACTATGGATATAACGGAGCTTGCCGATTTCAGCGTTATGAATAACGTTGCTCTCGGAAGAGATCACAGAACAGGAAGCGCTAATGCCGTGCTTAACAGCAATTACGCGGAGGTTTATTCGGTGGCTCTCTATTCCAAAATGCTTGACCAGAATACCATCGCGAAAAATATGCAGAGTGAAGATTACACCGCTGACTCTCTTTTGATGGCGTATAATCTCACTGCCGAAGGTAAGGAAAGACTTAAGGATAATTCCTCGAATGAAAACCACCTTTATTACACAAATCTTACCGACTCAAAGCTTAATGATTACTATAAGGATTCGGGAATAAGATTTACAAATAACGATTATTATCAGAGCGTTAATACGCTTACCTCTCTTACTTTAACATTTGAAGCTTGGGTTAAGGTTTCAAAGGCTCCTGACGGAACAAAAATAGGGCCTATACTCGGAATGTACGATGCCAATGCAAACGGTGATGACGCTATTAACTTTGAAATAGCCGAAAACGGTGCTCCGAAAATCTACATAAAGCCATTCGATGAGAATACCGGAAAAGATGCCGACGCTATTCAGGTTATTTTCCCCACCATTGATATGAGAGATTACGAAAATATCGCTCATCTCGCAATTACGCTTGACCCTGCTAACAACAAGGCGTATTGCTACGTTAACGGTGAACTAAAAGAAACCTACGTGGGATTAAAATATTGGTGGGACTCCGCCAGCAATACATACGCAGGTGGCAAATCCTACAACACTATGGATATAACGGATCTTGCCGATTTCAGCGTTATGAATAACGTTGCTCTCGGAAGAGATCACAGAACAGGAAACTCTATATATACTCTCAACAGCGATTACGCGGAGGTTTATTCGGTAGCTCTTTATTCCGAAATGCTTGACCAGAATACCATCGCGAAAAATATGCATAGCAAAGATTACACCTCCGACTCTCTTTTGATGGCGTATGATCTTACTGCCGAAGGCAAGGAAAGACTTAAGGATAATTCCTCGAATAAAAACCACCTTTATTACACAAATCTTACCGACTCAAAGCTTAATGATTACTACAAGGATTCGGGAATAAAATTTACAAATAACGATTATTATCAGAGCGTTAATACGCTTGACTCGATTCCTTTGACCTTTGAAGCTTGGGTTAAGGTGAATTCAAGCACGCCCGACGGACAAGAAATCGGTCCCGTTATTGGAATGTACGACGGTTCGTCAAACGGAGATGACGCTATCAACCTTATTATCGCAGAAAACGGTGCTCCGAAAATCTACATAAAACCCTACGATGAGTCCAGCGGCAAGGATATAACTGATATTCAGGTTATTTTCCCCACTGTTGATATGAGAGATTATGAAAATATCGCTCATCTTGCAATTACGCTTGACCCTACTAACAACAAGGCGTATTGCTACGTTAACGGAGAGCGTAAAGCAACCTACTCGGGAGAAAAATATTGGTGGAACGGCAACGCATTCCAAGAAAGCGGTAGCACTATAACCATAGCTTCTCTTTTCGACTTCGGAGTTATGAATAACGTTGCTATCGGAAGAGATCACAGAACAGGAAACTCCCTTTACAAGCTTAACAGCGATTATGCAGAGCTTTATTCGGTAGCTATATATTCCGAAATGCTTGACCAGAATACCATCGCGAAGAATATGCAGAGTGAAGATTACACCTCCGACTCTCTTATTATAGCGTATGATCTCACTGCCGAAGGCAAGGAAAGACTTAAGGACCTTTCCTTGTGCGGAAACAATCTTTGCTATTCAAATACCGAAACTACAGCCCTTACGGAGTGGTACGGCGATGAAAACAGCGGCTTCGATTTCTCTGCTGAAAAGCTCTACAGAAACGACGATATAGTAACCGATACTCCTCTGACGTTTGAAGCTACCGTCTTCTTCCCCAGGGCAAACAAAATAAACGTTGCGGGCGGAGTTATAGTAGGAAACCGCGGATACGATAAGCGCGCTATCAGCTTTGAAATAAGCTCAAATGGCGCTCCTACGCTCGTTTGGGTAGATGATGACGGCAGTACTATCAACACCTTTACGTTTGATAAGGTTTCCGTTTATACGGGTGAAGAAACCACCGTAACGGTTACTATAGACAAGGATTCAAACAAAGTTTTATGCTACGTAAACGGTGAACTTGAGCAATCTATTGCTTACCAAAGCATTACGTTCACTTCCTGCTTCTCCGCGTTTACTATCGGCGGTGATTACAGGAAAAACAACAAATTCACCTTTAACGGAAAGCTCTTATCCTGCGCGGTTTATTCTTCTACTCTTACCGCCGAGCAAATAAGCGCCAATCTTAACGAAACCGAAACAGATAATCTGCTTTTTGCTTATGATTACGCTGATTCTGTAGAAAACGGCGCATATCCCGAAAGACTTAAGGATATAAGCGAAAACGGAAACGACGCTATCGTTCCCGTGTACTTCATAGGAGATACTTTGGATAGTAATTTTGAGGCAGCTTACTCCTTTGCGGTAGTAGGAGATACTCAATCAGTGACCTATTATTACCCGGATAAGCTCTCCTCTATCTACGATTGGATACTCGCAAATATTGACGAAAAAAATATCAAATTCGTTATGGGACTCGGTGACGTCACCGAAAAGAACTCAGACACCGAATGGGCTGCCGCAACCCTGCAATTCCAAAAGCTCCACGGTACTATTCCCTATTCGGTTGCCGTAGGAAATCACGATTCCGCAGCGAAGCTTACGAATTATCTTTCAACTATCGGATACGGAGATATCCTTTCGGGAAAATTCGGAAACGACCTTGCCAATACTTATCAATTCCTTACCGTAGGGAATGTTAAATATCTTATCTTCACTCTCGACTGCGGAGCATCCGACGAGGTTCTTGAATGGGCAAGCGGAGTTATTTCCGCAAATTCAGATTGCAACGTTATAATTACGACTCACGCTTATCTTTTCAGAGACGGAACCACTCTTGACTCCTCCGACCCTTATAACGTTACCGCATACGGATACAGCAACGACGGAAGCGATATATGGGATAAGCTCGTTTCAAAGCACGACAATATAGTGCTCGTTCTTTCGGGACATATAACCAGTGACGAAATCGTAACCGCGAAGCACGTAGGAAAGAACGGAAACGTCGTTACCGAGCTTATGATAAATCCTCAGGATTACGACGCCAGATATTCTCCCCTCGGTCTTGTGACTATGCTTTACTTCTCTGAAGACGGAACTAAAGTGCGCGTTGAATCCTACTCAACTATTGAAAAGCAGTACTTTATGTACGAAAACCAGTTCGAAACTACTATTGATTCGGTTGAAACGGAAGCTCCTGCATCAAGCTTCAAGCCCCTAGCTAACATAACTCTCAGCGCAAACATAGGTTACAATATATACGTTCCCGCTGTGAAGTCGCTTTTGAAATTTACCGTTGACAATGACGAATACACCGATTTCTCCGAGCTTGAAACCAAAATTATAGACGGAATCGAATATTACGTGATCAGAACTTCTCTTGCTTCCGGCGAAGCTGCGAGAAATATTAAGCTCAAGGTATGGATTAAAAACGGGAACGACACTGTTACGGGAACCTTCACATTCAACCTTGCTAAATACGCGGTTAAGGTGCTTAACGGCGAAGATGAAGAGGAAAAAGCTCTTATTATGGACGTGCTTGCATACGTAAAGGCAGCATACGATTACTTTAACGGTGAAAGCCTTTCCGAAATTGACGAGCTCTTAAGTCAATACAGCGCTTCCCCTACTATAGAAGGCTCAGCCGAAATCCCAAATTGTCCTGCTCTTTCCGAAATAACGATGCAGCTGGCTGAAGATCCCGCAATGATATTCTATCTTGCCGATGGATATACGAAAGACGACTTTACGTTTAAGGTATCCGGTAGAAATGTTGAAGCAAAGGAGATTATCTCTGACAGAGGACGTTACCTTGCAGTTACGCTTTACGCTTACGGTATGTGCGAAACTATTGAATTCACCGTTGGCGGAGTGACATATACGTATCATATAAACGCCTATTATAACTTTGCTTTGGGAGAAAACGACGCAAAGCTCACAAACCTCGTTCTATCCTTCTGGAAATACTGCCAGAGCGCAAGAGATTATAAAACTTACGTAACAAGTAAATCAGGAGGCAATTAAAATGAAAAAATATCGAAATCCCGAAATTGAAATAATCGAAGTTGCTTCCGAAGACGTTATTACGACTTCTCCGGGTACGGAAACCTCAACGCAAGACGACTGGGACGGAAGTTGGGAAATATCAAGCGCGGTAGAACTTTAAAGCGCAATTAATTTTTTACTTTAAAAAAACGCCTCGGAGGGCATTATTCCTTCGAGGCGGTTCTTTATGTTTTTGTTGTTGATTTTTAATATCATGCGTCGAACTCGGTCAATAGAACCTCGCGCCATTCACTCTCACCGTCGGCAAGATAATAAGTGCTTATGCTATACGGAGATATTTCGGCTGAGAGAGCATGCGGCAAAAGAGCTCCACTTATCTTGAGCTTCGTCTGCTTTCCTTCCGTTTCATAAACACGAATTACCGTTCCCTTACCGTCTTCCGAGCGCTTTATCGCTGATATCTCTACGTTTTTAGAGTTAGATACGATTCCTCTATACTTGCCAGCGAGGTTACCGTTATGGTTATTTTCGAGTACTACGTCAACGCGTGTATTAAGCTTTCCTGCCTCTCGTATAACCTCACTAAAGCCTTCTCCGTTGATTTTCATAAACGAGTACTCAAATTTATGCTCACCCTGATCGGTGAATACGCATCTATCGTCAGGCGTGCGTCCGTGGTCAGCATAATACGGACTTCTTACAGCGGTCAAATACATTGTGTTTCCATTAGCCGAGAAGCTGTATTTATTGGAATTTAAAATAGAGTAGCCGTTGATATTATCCTTAAGAGCAATCCATCTCTGACCGCTCTCCTCTTCTCCGTCGGACGGGCGCTTTATAACGCCAAACGGAATCTCGTAATACGCTTCGGGATTTTCAAGCGCGGTATCAAAGGCTATCTTAAGCATTTTATGCTCCTCGTGGAAATCAACCCAGGCGCTCACCTCAAGAATTTTACTACCCGAAGCAAGCGAGAAGCTTTGCTTCAAAACCGACTTGTTATATCTTGACTCCACCATAACGGTTGCCCTTATCGGACCTTCCTCAAGAACGGTTATTTTTGCATCTCTAAATCTTCCTATTTCATTCGTAAAGAAATTCTTTCCGTGCGACCACGTATCATGCCCGCTCTCATCGATAACGATTGGAACAGCGCCTAATCCCGAGAGCATTTCAGTTGCATTCTCTTTATCGAAAATACTCTTTATATATCCGCTTTTGCTATCAAACTCGACCTTGATATACTCATTTTCCAACGAGGTATCGGTAACGCGGAGATTATTTTCAAAGCTTGACGTGGGAGTATCCTTAATATAATAAACCGCATATCCCATAGCGGGAACGTGGGCTTTAAATAAGGTATCGCTCTTACCATAAGTCAGATATGCCGCCGAATGAACGTACTGAATCGGTATCTCTTGTCCTTCCGGAGATAAAACAGAGCTGAGCTGCTTATTTATTTTAACAAGACATTCATTATCAAACGGCAGTGTATTGAAGATAACTATAGGATATCCGCGCTCTGCATCGGAGGTATCGATAGCCCAAGAAATTGTCTGATAAGCGCTGTTTTTTACTTTTTCTGCCCTCGAAATACTTTCACCGAGCATATATGAAGCATCGGTATAAGCCTCTTCTATTGAGCAACCGCCTATGATGTCATGGAAATGGCAAAACAGCACGTTCTGCCAAGCATTTCCTATCTCGTCCGTTGCGTATTTCTTTCCGGTGAGATTTGCAGCAATCATATTTGCCGTTTCAGCCGAAATCAAAGCGTTTTCGCTCCTTCTCACCAGGTTTTTAATGAGTGATACAGCAGAATAGCATCCCGATGCGTGATGCTGAAGATCATCCTCATAAACGTAAAGCTCACTGCTTTTTCCCTTTACGCTTTCAAAATAATCGAGTATATCCGAGAAAATATACTCTCTGTCGGGATGATTTCCGGCACTTTCCTTGATTATATTTATATTCTGCTTCGTAGGTCCGCCTCCGTGATTTCCTACACCGTAAAACACGGGGAAGCTTTCGCTTTCATCAGGCATATAAGAATCAAGTTTTTCTATCTTCTCTTCAAGCTCCTCGATAGATTGCATATTGTAGCAATAAGGCTCGTTTATTCTATGAGCTATGACATCAGAGCCGTCGGGCGAGCGCCAACGGAAAAGATTAGCGGGCAGAGCGTTTTCGTGAGGTCCGGGACGCATGAAGATATAATAGTCCATACCGCTCTTTTTAAGAATCGCGGGCAACATAAGATTATGTCCGAATGAATCTACGTTGTAGCCTATCTTTGCCGTTTTGCCAAATCGGTCATAGAAATATCGCTGAGAATAAAGGCTCTGACGGGCAAACCCCTCTCCCGACGGAAGATTGCAGTCAGGCTGAACAAACTGACCTCCGACTATGATAAACCGTCCTTCCTCTATTTTCTCTTTCATCTCCTCAAACATTTGAGGAGCAAAATCCTCTATGTATTTATAAACCGACGCCGAGGAGCAAACGAATTTAAAATCGGGATACTCCTTCATTCTGTCAAGCGCACTTCTCACGGTAGCCTTAGCCTCAGCTGAGCCCTCTTGCCATCTCCACATCCACACGGGATCAAGATGCGCATTTCCTATAAAATAATATTTTTTCAAGCTTGCTTACTCCTTGCTTTATTTTAAGTTTATTATACTTCTTGCCCTATGTAAATTCTTCCATAATATTAACAATTCATTATTGTATTCTACGATTTAGCGTAATGATTTCTATTTTTCTAAGAAATTACTTTACTTTCTCGTAAGTCTATAGTAAAATATACTCAAACACCGAGGTGATAGAAGAAATGAAATATGAATTTTTTACTAATGAAAATTACGTAAGTAAAGTACACCACATTTCCGCCTCAGAAAAAATACTGCGCGGAAAAACAGATCCTCATTTCCACGAATTCTTTGAAATGGAACTGATTACGGAAGGTAACGGAAAGCACGAAATAAACGGAAACGAAAAAGAACTGAAAAAAGGAAGCATTTATTTTTTGCCTCCCGGTAATTTCCATAGAATATTCTGCACTCCCGAGCTTAAAGTTATAAACATAATGTTTGACGAAAGCATTATATCGAGCGAGCTTCAAGCAAAGCTTTTGGACAGCAACGCAAGCTTATGCGCAGTCTTTAACGAAGAGGAGCTTTCCGACGTTATTGCCATAGCAAAACAGCTTATAGAGGAAATTAACGCTCCCGATAATTATACCGCGCATTATTCCGCAAACCTGCTTAACTGCATACTCATAAAGATAATGAGAAAAGCGGAGGTTCTTCCATTTTCGGATATAAAAGGCAAATATGAGGCAATAAATACCGCTATAAACTATCTTTATAAAAACTTCAAAGATGCTCCTACGCTGGACGAGCTTGCAAAAATGTGCGGATACAGCCCGAATTATTTTAGAAAGCTCTTTATAGATCTGACAGGAAAATGCTATACGGATTTCGTAAACGCCTTGAAGGTTTCTTACGCAAAGGTGCTTCTTGCGTCAAACAATATGACAGTTTCCGAAATAGCCTTTGATTGCGGATTTACCTCACTTTCAAACTTTTACCGCGTATTTCATAGCGAAACCGGGCTCTCTCCTCTTGAATATCGAAATAAAATAGTGCCTTAAAATACAAAAAAGCAGAAATAGCAAGAATTATATGACTTCATTTCCTTTTCTTCTTGTTATTTCTGCTTTTTATCTTTTAATCGGTAAGATTAAGATATCACAAGTGCTGCTAAACGCTATGCGCAACCCAAGCTTTATAGCCCTTGCTTATAAGCTCGGTTTTCGCCGATAACGCCTCTTCCATAGTATCAAAAAGTGCGAATACCGACGGGCCGCTTCCGCTCATCATAGCCAAGCTTGCGCCAAGCGATAAAAGCTCGTCCTTAAGCGCTTTTGCTTTCGGGCATTTTTCAAATATCACCGACTCAAATACGTTATATACGCCTTCTTTTGTTATATTATTCGACGTCAAATCCTCTACTAGTTTTTTATAGCGTTTCTCCCCCTCGGGTGATGCGTCGTCTTTAAAGTCGTTATACGCAGCGTCAAGCGACTTATACGCTTCGGGAGTTGATACTCTCTCGTCAGCGCCCGCTATAACCGCATTCAATGATACGTCAGTCTTGATAGGGGTTATTTTTTCTCCTCTGCCCTCGCAAAGCGCAGTTTTCCCTTTTATGCAGTACGGAACGTCACTCCCAAGCTCCGCTCCCATCTGCAAAAGAGCTTTATTCGTAAACGGTCGGTGATAAAGCTTATTCAATGCTCGAAGCACAGCAGCCGCATCCGATGAGCCGCCCGCAAGTCCTGCGGAGACGGGTATTCTTTTCTTCAGCCTTACCGTAACGTCAGCGGCTACGCCAAGCCTATCAAAAAACAAAGCTGCAGCCTTATAAGCGATATTTTTATCATCCGTCGGTAAAAACCTATTACCGTCTATTAAAATCCGTATGAAGAGCTTTCGTGCGCTCGCAACGGAAACCACGACGTCATCGGACAAGGAAAGCGAGTGCATTACGGTTTTTATGTCGTGAAAACCGTCTTCTCTTTTGCTTACGACGTCAAGATAAAGGTTTATCTTTGCGTACGCTTTTTCTTTTATGGCATTCATAAAACTCCCCCTTTCCTTTTTACAATTATAACTTACGGTGTGGATTTTGTCAAGCAAACACGCATTCAAACATATGGTAAATTAATTATAAATACAAACTGCACTAAATATATTAGTAAAATTTAGATATTTTCTTCAAAAACGCTTGACATTTAAGAAAAGTTATGATACAATACTTTACTGGTGCGAATCGTTTTGATTCGACTCCTTGCAATTCGGACAGAATTGCCTAATGACCATAAGGAGGTAAAATTCAAATGGAAAACAAGATTTGTTCTTACGAGACCCTCTTCGTTGTGAGCGGTAACCTTGCTGAAGACGCATACGTTGCTCTCAAGGACAAGTTCGTTACTCTCATCGGTGAAAACTCTTCCGATGTTACTGTTAACGAGTGGGGCAAGCGCAGACTCGCATATCCTATCAACTACATCACTGAAGGATATTACGTTCTCGTTAATTTCAAGAGCGAACCTAACTTCCCCCGTGAGCTTTCACGTGTATTCGGTATTACCGAAGGTATCATCCGTTACATGACGACTGCTAAGGAAGTTAAGGCTGCTTCGGCTGTTGCCGAGGAAGTTTCCGTTGAAGAGGTTGCAGAAGCAACTGAAGCAACTGAAGCATAATTAAACTAAATTTGGAGGCATAAAATGGCAAGTTTCAATAAGGTTATCCTTATCGGTAACATGACTGCAGATCCCGAACTCAAGCAGACTGCCGCAGGCGTTTCTGTTTGCAGCTTCTCTATTGCGGTAAACCGCCGTTTTGCAAGAGCTGATCAAGGCCAGCAGAATGTTGACTTCATTAACATAGTTACATGGCGTCAGAGCGCTGAATTTGTCAGCCGTTATTTCAAGAAGGGCAATCCCATCCTTATCTGCGGTCAGCTTCAGACAAGAACCTGGACTGACAATGCGGGACAGAAGAGATATGCTACCGAGGTTGTTGCAGACGAAGTTTCCTTCGTTACTTCCGCAGCGCAGAGCGGTAACGCTCCCCAGCCTGCAGGACAGGCTTACACGCCCGACGCATACGGCGCGCCCTCTTTCAGCACAGGCAGTGCTAATTTCGAAGAACTTCCCAGCGACGGAGACCTTCCTTTCTAATTATATAGGAGTCTTATCCGTCCTCTCTGCCGCAAGACTCACTGCGGTTTGAGTAATACAGAAATCGTGAGTCGGAAAGGTTATGGACCATTCTAATGGAAAGAAACGATACACAGCGTCCTTCGTTCCGTCCTATGCACAGAAGAAAGAAGGTTTGCATCTTCTGCCAGGATAAAGTGAACGAGATTGATTACAAGGATATCGCAAAGCTCAGAAAGTTCATCTCTGAGCGCGCAAAGATTCTCCCCAGACGTGTTTCCGGCACTTGCGCTCTTCATCAGAGACAGCTTACTACTGCTATCAAGAGAGCTCGCCAGATGGCACTTCTTCCCTACGTATCCAACTAATGCAAACAATTTAAAAGAATTAAAGCACTCTGCTAATTTCAGCAAAGTGCTTTTTTCTTTTCCCTATGCCAAAACCGTTAATATATAGTCTTTATATATAACCTAACTGCCCCACTTCCCTTGCCTCTCCCGAAACCCTCAATCGACACCCATAGCTCTATACCTATTTCACGAAAAACTTCTTTTTCGTTTTAAAAAACGGTTGACAGCGCCATTAAAAAAAGAGTATAATAGCGGTGATATTTAAAAAGGAAGGTGTTATACAATGAAAAGCTTTGGAAACGTACTTATCATTGGTGATAGTTATTCTACTTTCAAGGGATTTAATCCTGACGGGTATGCTTATTGGTACCCTCAGTGTGAATCGAAACCCCCAAAAACAGACGTCGAGAAGGTTAGCGAAACATGGTGGCATCAGCTTATCAGCGAAACAGAGTCAAATCTGATTCTTAACGAAAGCTACTCGGGCTCAACCGTATGCTCGACAGAACGTGAATCAATTCCCGGGACTCACTTTAATTTGAGAGCTGACAGAATGATAAGTAATGGTTTTTTTAAGAAAAACAGAATAGATACAATTTTTATTTTTGGTGGAACGAACGACTCTTGGATTGATTCGCCTATCGGTGATATTAAATACGATCAAATCACTGAGGATGATATAAAAATGATTCTCCCTGCTTTTTCGGCTCTTATATCAAAGCTCAAAGCTGCTTCCCCAAATTCGAGAATAATACCGCTTATCAATTGCGATATCAAGAACGCAGTTGCAGACGGATTCGAAGAAATCTGCCGTCATTACGAATTAACTTATATAAAATTCGAAACCATTGACAAGCTTTTCGGGCATCCTAATCGCAAGGGTATGAAGCAGATTAAGGATGCAGTTAAAAACATACTGTAAGCGCTATGCGAAATCTTTTCCGCGAGGTCGAAAACTTTTGTACTTTTCAAGACGACGAAGCTTGTTCAACGACAAAATCTGATCCGTAAATCAGCGGGTGGGATTTTTTCGAGCGATAAGGGAGATGCGCCATTCAAAGCATAGCACGGAGGATTCGATAGGAATATGAAGCTCACTTTCGGAATACAGACAAAGGTTAAAATTGACAAATAAAAACCGAATTTTAAAAATCGGAGACAAAATGAAAACTATAAGAGAAATACGAGTTAAGGACTTAATTACATATTTTATGATTCCCCTGCTGTTTTTCGTATTCGTTATTACGGGGTATATACTTATTTTTGGAAAGCTTACGCTTTTTCTCAAAATAGCAATAGGAGTTTTACTCCTAATTTTGAGCTATTATCCCTTGAAGCGTTTCGTTATAGGCTTAATTCTTATGTATAAGGCGTTTGCGCCGAGGAGCATGCGTGACAGATGCCGTTTCGAGCCAACCTGCTCTACCTATATGATAATGGCTATAAACAAATACGGACTTATTAAGGGGCTAATCAAGGGTATCGGGAGACTTCTTCGCTGCAAGCCCCCGAACGGCGGTATAGATTATCCGTAAATTTTATAAAATCATAACAAAAGACCTGTCAAGTGGGTTAAGCCTGACAGGTCTTCATATTTGCGGCAAAATTATGCCATCTTATTAAGCTTAAGTGTGAGCTCTGACTTCTTGTGAGCAGCGTTGTTCTTATGAAGAATACCGCGAACTACTGCCTGGTCTATCTTCTTGATAACTACAGGATAAAGCTCGGTAGCAGCGCCCTTATCTTCAGCAGCAACTGCAGCGTTGAACTTCTTAATGAAGGTCTTGAGCTGGCTCTTTGCCATCTGATTACGAAGAGCTTTTGCACGGTTAACGAGAATACGCTTCTTAGCGGACTTGATATTAGCCATTTTAGTCTCCTTTAATTTTTCATGCCGACTGCTGCAACTCCTCTTCTACGGCTGAGAGGGTCCGTTTCTGATTGCATTACAACCTAGCCACATTTTTTCACCCAATAATTGTAACACAAAGAATACTAAAAATCAATAGGTTTTTGAAAAAATATTAAGTTTTTTTCGAAGTTTTTTAACCATAAGTAAAAAATCTTATATTTTTATATAAATGCTATTGACAAATTGGTTTCTCTGTGTTATACTTGTAAAGCAAATCGCTTTACAGCTTGTGCTTTTGCTCTTTTTTAATCGGAGGTTCGCTTATGTTTGAGAAGAATATGCGTATAGCTTATTTGCTTGACGTTTACGGCGAAGCTCTCGACGAGCACGCAAGGACTATTATGAAGGCGTATTACGAGGACGACCTGTCGCTCTCGGAAATTGCCACAGACGAGAATATATCCCGTCAGGGCGTGCGCCACATAATAAAAAAAGCCGAAGAGCAGCTTGATTTTCTTGATAGCAAGCTTATGCTTATAGAACATTTCGCGAAGCTTGACGTATTGCTTGACGAGCTCAAGGAAATCAGCTCTTCCCTTTCGAATATTGGCGGCGAGGCTGAAGCTTATTCCGAAAAAATAAAGCTTTCGCTGAACAAATTCGGAAAGTAAAACACACGGAGGTCAATATGTTCCAAGGTCTTACGGAAAAATTGGCTAACGCCTTTAAAAAATTCAGAGGCAAAGGAAAGCTCACCGCAGCCGACGTCAAGGAAGGTATGCGTGAGGTTAAGCTTGCGCTTCTTGAGGCAGACGTTAATTTCAAAGTAGTAAAAGAGTTTATTAAAACTGTTACCGACCGCGCGGTAGGTACAGAGGTTCTTGAAAGCCTTTTGCCTGCGCAGCAGATAGTCAAGATAGTAAACGAGGAGCTCATAGCTCTTATGGGCGGTGAGACTCCGAAAATCAATATAAGCCCCAAGCCCCCGACGGTTATTATGATGGTCGGTCTTCAGGGCGCAGGTAAAACCACGCACGCAGGTAAAATTGCGAATATGTACAAGGGCAAGGGTAAGAATCCCCTTCTCGTTGCCTGCGACGTATATAGACCCGCTGCAATCGATCAGCTCAAAATCGTTGGTGAGACGATAGGTATTCCCGTTTTCTCGATGGGAGCAAAGATTTCACCCGTTGAAATTGCCAAGGCGGGCGTTGAGCACGCCAAGAAGAACGGTCACGATATGGTGCTTATAGATACCGCCGGCCGTCTTCACATTGACGAAGAGCTTATGCAGGAGCTGGTTAAGATAAAATCCACGACGGAGCCTGCGGAAATCTTGCTCGTCGTTGATGCTATGACCGGTCAGGATGCGGTAAACGTAGCAAAGTCGTTCAACGATCTTCTTGATATCACGGGCGTTGTTCTCACAAAGATTGACGGTGATACAAGAGGCGGCGCGGCTCTCTCGGTTAAATACATTACAGGAAAGCCTATCAAGTTCATCGGTACGGGTGAAAAGATGGATGCTATCGAGCTTTTCCATCCGGACAGAATGGCATCGCGTATTCTCGGTATGGGTGACGTTCTTTCGCTCATTGAAAAGGCGGAAGCCGCTTTCGACGAGAAAAACGCAAAAGAGCTTGAGAAAAAGATGCGCGAGCAGACGTTCACTCTTGACGATTTCCTTATGCAGATGAGAAATCTCAAAAAGATGGGCAACCTCGAGCAAATCCTCGGTATGATGCCCGGCGTTAAGCCCAGCGCTATCAAGGACGCAAAAATTGACGAAAATCAAATGACTCATATTGAAGCAATAATTCTCTCGATGACCAAGCAAGAGCGTAACAAGCCTGACATAATAAACGGCTCACGCAGAAAGCGTATCGCTGACGGCTCGGGTACAAGCGTCGAAGAGGTTAACAAGCTGCTTAAGCAATTTGATCAGATGAAGAAGATGATGAAGCAGTTTTCGGGTATGGGTAAGCGCAAGATGCCCTTCGGCATGAAGCTTCCCTTCTAATTAACTTGGTATTTTAATTTTAAAATAAAATAAAAAACATTTACTTTTTTGGAGGAAAAAACAATGGCAGTAAAAATCAGACTTAAGAGACTTGGAGCAAAGAAGACTCCCTTCTACCGTGTAGTAGTTGCAGACGAGAGATCTCCCCGTGACGGTAAGTTCATCGAAGAGATCGGTTACTACAACCCTCTCACCGATCCCGCAGACATCAAGATTGATGCAGAGAAGGCTACCAAGTGGCTTGCTAACGGAGCTCAGCCCACTGATACCGTTAGAGCTCTTCTTAAGAAGTCCGAAATCATCAAATAATTTAACTAAAATCGGAAGGAACGTTTCTTTTAAAGAAACCAGAGTGCAGAATGGATCTTAAGCAAGTACTTACAGATATCGCACGCGCTATCGTAGATACTCCCGATGCAGTTAACGTTATCGAAAAGGTTGACGGTGACAATGTTGAGCTCACTCTCATAGTTGCCGAAGATGACACAGGTATGGTTATCGGTCGTCACGGAAAGATTGCAAAGGCAATCAGACAGGTTATGAAAGCCGCTGCGAATACGTGCGGAAAGCATGTTACTGTAGAAATCAAATAAAATAAGGTCGGGTGTTTTATGCCCGACTTTATTTTTTTATAGATTTATAACAAAAGGTTATAATTTTCTTTTAGCAATTATCACAAGTTTTTTCGCTTCAGAAAAAGAATTTTTAAACGGAGTTTTATTTATGAAAAAATATATTATGGCTCTTGACCAAGGTACGACCAGCTCAAGATGTATTCTCTTCAAAAAAGACGGAACTATCGTGAGCATGGTTCAACGTGAATTTATGCAGATATTTCCGAAAGAGGGCTGGGTTGAGCATAATCCCATGACTATATGGTCAACGCAAATAAGCGTTGCAACCGAGGCGCTCCTCAAAATAGGAGCTACCTGGAATGAGGTTTACGGTATAGGTATCACAAACCAGAGAGAAACGACTATCGTATGGGACAAAATCACAGGTGAGCCTATATACAACGCTATCGTATGGCAATGCAGAAGGACAGCCGATTACTGCGAGGAGCTTTCACGCGAGGGCTACGAGGACGTTATAAAAGAAAAAACAGGGCTTCTTATCGACCCATACTTCTCCGCTACCAAAATCAAATGGATACTTGATAACGTAGAGGGCGCAAGAGAGAGCGCGGAGCGAGGCGAGCTTGCTTTCGGAACTGTCGATACCTGGCTTATATGGAAGCTTACGGGCGGCAAGGTACACGCAACAGATTACAGCAACGCTTCAAGAACTATGATATATAATATAAAGGAGCTTAAGTGGGACCAGGATTTACTTAAAATTATGGGTATTCCCTCCTCTATGCTTCCCGAGGTTTTACCCTCGGCTTCAATTTTCGGTTATACAGACGTTGACGTTATAGGCGCAAGGGTTGCAATCGGCGGTGTTGCAGGAGACCAGCAGGCTGCCCTTTTCGGTCAATGCTGCTTTGCTGAGGGTGAATTAAAAAACACCTACGGAACGGGCGGCTTTTTGCTTATGAATACGGGCGAGATTCCGTATATGACCACAAACGGTTTGATTACAACTATTGCTTGGGGGCTCGGTGGCAAGGTTTATTACGCTCTAGAGGGCTCGGTATTCACCTGCGGAGCTGCTATTCAATGGCTCAGAGACGGTATGAAGCTCATAGAATCTGCGCAGGACAGCGAATATTACGCTTCGAAGGTCTCCGACTCGGGCGGAGTTATGGTAGTTCCAGCCTTTCAGGGACTCGGCGCGCCTTGGTGGGACCCGTATGCCAGAGGCATTATTATAGGAATCACAAGAGCTACGAACAAGTATCATATAATCAGAGCGACTCTCGAATCTATGGCATATCAGACGGCTGACGTTATTGACCTTATGGAAAGAACGGTAGGAAAGAAAATATCCGAGCTTAAGGTTGACGGTGGTGCTTCGGCAAACAATCTGCTGATGTCATTCCAATCGGATATTCTCGGCGTTTCGATTGAGCGTCCCTCCTGCGTTGAAACGACAGCGCTCGGAGCCGCGTATTTATGCGGACTCACTCTAGGCGTTTATAAATCGGTCGATGACATAAAGAAAAACAGAAAAATCGAGAAAAAGTTCACTCCCTCAAAGAACGAGGACTGGCGCGAGGAAAAGATAAAAGAATGGCGCCGCGCGGTAGAACGCTCACTAGGTTGGAAAGCGTAGTTGTTTTTTTAAACAGTAAAACAAAAACGAAAGGTTTTAGTGTGTTATCCTTGACGGTGAACACGCTAAAACCTCTCATTTTTATCTCTTATGTATAGCTATTATTCAGCTGCAGGTAAAAGCTCTTTTACTTTTAACAAAGCATCTACGATAGTATCAATAGAAAGAGTTCCGCTGTAAAGCAAGTATGCTACTGCTGCAAGAGCCGCAACAACTACAAGCAATACCCAGCAACCAAACTTTGCATAGCTGCGGCGATTGATATTCTTATCGCTGCAAGCGTGGCAAATAAGCACGATCCAACCCAATACGGGAATCATGTAGATGAGGTTGCGCCAAAAATAGCTCCATCCTCCCTTGGGACGATACTTCTTAGGCAATCTGCGAATTTCGGCTTTTTCAAATGACGTCATAGTAAATTCCTCCATTTATTCTTTTTGTTTTATATTATTAAATTTGCGTTCAGTTTTTATGCTCCGAGAGATAGTCGGAAAGCTTAACAAAATCCTCCGTGCTGAGTCTCTCACCACGTACATTTTCACTCTCGCCTATATCAAGTATAGCGGCGCTTATCAGCTCCTTGCTATATCCAAGCTTTGCGGACAGAGCGTTTTGCAACGTTTTTCTTCTCATTTCAAATGCGGCTTTTATAGTGTTTCTGAAAAGCTTTTCGTCTTTAGGTGTATATAGAGGCTCTTTATATAAATCTATTCTTACAACGGCGCTGTCAACCTTAGGTGCGGGAACAAAACAACCCGCAGAAACCTTAAAAAGCTTTTTTACAGTTCCGTAATAGCCCAAAATAGCCGTTATCGCTCCGTAATCGGAGCTTCCGGGCTTTGCAGCAAGCCTTGCCGCAACCTCGTTCTGCACCATTACGGTTATAGATGAAAATTTTACGCCCGATTCAAGAAGATACATAAGTATCGGCGTAGTTATATAGTACGGCAGATTCGCGCATACGCTGACGGGCATTCCATCGCTATACTCTTCTACCAATCTGCAAAGATCTATTTTCATTACGTCTTCGTTTATAACCGTAACGTTATCAAACTCGGCAAGCGTTTTGTCAAGAATTGGAATCAAACCCCTATCAATTTCAATCGCCACTACCTTTCTGTATCTAGACGCAAGCTCGGCAGTAAGACAGCCGATTCCGGGACCTATTTCTATTATAAGACTTTCAGGATTCTCAGTGCAATTATCCGCAATATCCTCGGGAATAATGCGATTCGTAAGAAAATTCTGACCGTATTCTTTTCTGAACGTAATTCCCGCATCTGACATCAATGTTTTGATGACGGAAAGATTGCATAAATCCATAAATACTCCCAAAAATATTAAAATTGCTATTGACAAATAAAAAAGAAAATGTTATAATATACGGGCGTGCTGGTGTGGCTCAGTTGGTAGAGCAGTTGATTCGTAATCAACAGGTCACCGGTTCAAGTCCGGTCACCAGCTCCAGTTAAGAAGAGAGTTAACAGCTCTCTTTTTTTCTTTGTTTTCAGTGACCTGAGATTACTAATCAATGTGCTGCTTCACAGCACGATTCGTAATTTGCTCGTCAAGCGAGCAATGTTCCAACAGGTCATTTTATAGTTAAGGTGAGTCGGTTAAAATCCACGGTCACCAGCTCCAGTTAAGAAGAGAGTTAACAGCTCTCTTTTTTTTCTTTGTTTTCAGTGCAGCCGTAAGAGAACCGAACTCATAAGGTTTTATCGGATGAATTTCTCCATATCCTTCACCGAAATTCCCTTAAATATCATATATTCCTCAAAAATTTCAGTTCGCCTATGAAAAAATTCATTCCGTTAAAACTGCTTCGCATCTTATGGCGAATAAATTTTTGATGGATTTTGTTGTAATGAGCCGCAGTAAAGTGCCACTTTACAAGGATTAGTACGACGAAAGACGCTAAAATTTATCGTCTTAAGACTTGTTAGTTCGATTCTCTTACGGCTGGGATTACTAATCAATGTGCTGCTTCACAGCACGATTCGTAATTTGCTCGTCAAGCGAGCAATGTTCCGGGCAGGTCATTTTATAGTTAAGGTGAGTCGGTTAAAATCCACGGTCACCAGCTCCAGTTAAGAAGAGAGTTAACAGCTCTCTTTTTTCTTTGTTTTCGGTGCAGCCGTTAGAATTATCAGTTCAATTTTATTGTGGCTGGGAGCTCGAATCAACCCAACATTAAGAGCAAAATACACACAACACCAACTATACATAACAATTATACAACATAATACAGAAAAAATCAAGTAACCGAATAATAAAATAATCAAAAATTTCGATAATATTATAATTTTGAAAAATAATAACGTACAAGACTTAAAACCGTATGCTTGCAAGTATATGAAAACAATTATATCCAAGCAATTAATTTCCCTGGCACTTCCGCTTGGTATTTCCAAAAAGCATAGATTGTATTAAAAAATAATATTTTAGAGCTGCCGCAAAAATAAATGCGGCAGCCCGTTTTTTGATATTTTTAGCTTATTTTTTTGAATACTCTTCTGGCAATATCGAACGGAATTACACTTAAAGCAAGGAGAATAACGTTCAAAAGCTCACGAAAAGTCAGAGGCGCGCTTCTGAAAACCTCGCCGCCGAAATATATCATCAATATCTGTATAGTAGCTATTGCAGCCATTATCAGTAAGAACGGCTTGTTTTTAGACAGATTCGAGAAAAGCGAGAGCCTTTCGGAACGGGTATTGAAGCAATTAAACAATCCGGCAAACACGAACAAAGCATAAAAGCCCGTAAGGAAATAGAGATTATTCTCTTCCGTTCTAAAAAGGGCTCGGAAGAAGTCAAGCTTTAGGAACATCACACATAAAAGAAGAGTATATGAGCCGGTAATCAATATTTGAGTAAGCATTTCACGCGAGAGAATCTTCTCTTCCCTTGACTTCGGCATTTCCATCATATAGTACTCAAGCGGAGCTTCTCCCGCAAACGCCAAACCGCCAAGCGTATCCATAATTATATTTATCCATAGCATCTGGATAATGGTTATAGGATTCTCTATCCCTATAAACTGACCTATAAGCGAAACTCCGCAGGCAGTTATATTCATCATAAGCTGAAACGATATAAATTTTCTTATAGATTTGAATATCGTTCTTCCGTACAGAACGGTTTTTGATATTGCGGTAAGACTATTATCCAAAATAACTATATCTGCGGCGCTTTTGGCAATATCCGTGCCGCTTCCCATAGCAAAGCCGACGTCGGCAAGCTTCAGCGAGGGAGCGTCGTTTATTCCGTCACCCGTCATTCCTACGACGAGTCCCAACTCCTGAGAAAGCCTTACGAGCCTACTTTTATCCCTTGGGAGCGCTCTTGCGACAACGTATAGCGACGGTATTAGTGCTTTAAGCTCATCATCACTCATTTTTTCGATTTCATCGTGCGTAAGGACACCTCGGTCTATGCCTCTCGGCATAATTCCGCACTCCTTCGCTATAGCGACGGCTGTTTCCCTTCCGTCACCCGTTATCATAACGATGCGAACGCCTGCCGAGAGCGTTTTTTCAACAGCTTCTCTGACACCCGAGCGAAGCTTATCCTTAAGAACAGCAAGAGCGAGAAATACACGCTCAGCATCCTTTTCAATACATATCGCAATAACACGCTCGCCCAAAGAGGCGCACTCTTTATATTTTTTGAAGATATCCGTCATAGAAACTAGAATTTTTCTTCCCGCGGAATCAACCGCGTATTTGCAAGGCGGCAGAACTATTTCGGGAGCTCCTTTTATAACTCTTTCCCCCGTTGCAAGCGTTACAGATGAGTATTTTTTATCGCTGCTGAACTTTGTGACGTCAACGATTTTCCCACTTTCAAGAGCTTCCGACTCGAAAAATTCGAAAAGAGCCTTATCCGTGCTGTTTCCGCTTTTTTCCATCTCTAAATCTGATGCGCCTTTTTTAGAGCTTATATTGATAAATTTATATACGTACTGGTTTTTTTTTAGACTTTTTGCGCTCTTATATACCGAGTCGTAGGTAATTATTCTGTCCACCGAGGTTTTTCCGGTGGTCAAGGTTCCCGTTTTATCGGTAAAAAGTATGTTCATTGAGCCCGCGGTTTCTATTCCGACTAGCTTTTTGACCATAACGTTATCGCTTAGCATCCTTTTCATATTTGCGGAAAGGACAACGGTTATCATCATTGGCAGCCCCTCGGGAACGGCAACTACGACAACGGTTATCATAAGCGTTAAGGCGTGCGTCAGCGTGCTTACAACAAACGGAATATTCTTAAAGGATTCGAATATTTTTTCTCCTGAATATCCGTTATCCGAAACAAAGCTGAAAAAGAGGTAAACAAAGCCTACGAGCGCCGCCATAAAATAACCTATCTTGCTTATCTGCGACGCAAGCTCACCAAGCCTTAATTTCAGAGGGCTTTCACGGGTTTCCGCTTGAACGTCCTTTGCAACCATTCCGTAGTAGGTATCCTTACCGACCTTATTCACCTTGACAAGTCCTTCACCGTTGCACACCAGCGAGCCACGAAAAACGTCTTTTTCCGAAGAAAAATCGCCTTTTTTTGATTTTCCGCCCGAAAATTTCGACGTTTCAACGCCCTCACCGTTGAGCGCGGATTGGTCAACCGATATTTTGCCATCTATGATTTCACCGTCGGCAAAAACGCAATCTCCTGCCTCTACACGCAATACGTCTCCGACGACTATATCGTTAACGGGTATTTCGCAAATGATTCCGTCACGTATAACACTTGCGCGAGCAGCATTGTTTTCCTCTTCCATTCGAAGAAATGCTTTCTCGCTTCCATATTCGGATACGGTCGAAACAGTTGTGGCTATCAGAACGGCCGCAATAATTCCTCCTACTTCCAGCCAATTACACCGCCCCAGAGTAACTACCACCTCCAAAAGCACGGCAAAAATCAGCACCTTAATTATAGGGTCGGATAGATTTTCAAGGAATTTGCGAAAAAAGCTCTTTGTTTTCTCTCTCGCTAGCGAGTTGTCTCCGTGCTTTTCTCTTGCTAGTATGACCTCACTCGACGACAAACCTTTTATGTTCTTTATCATTTTTTCCTCCGCACATTTTCGTATTTATTTAAATATATGAATAGTGGGATTGTAAAATGAAAAGAGCCTGCGAAAATTCGCAAGCTCTTTTTAAAATAAACCCGCATAGGCCGTGTACAGCAAAAGTTTAACCCTGTTTGTACAGGTGGGTGCTCTCTCGGTTGCTTTGCGCTTCCAACGTCTCTCATAAGGGGTATAAAAACAGCCTTATTTGAGGAGGCCTGCATCCCGACAACCGAAGCCCAAGCTCCCCGGCAATGTGTGTAGGTCCAAATATGCCATATCACGCACCTCGCAGGAAATCCTGATTCAATTACTGCTCGTCGTAATCAACTTCGCTGAAAAGAAGATCGTTGAAATAGTCCTCTACCTTTTCAAATACGTCATCATCCTCGATAGTTTCAAGCACGATATCGTCACCGTCCTCACGGTATTCGAGAATAATATACTCGTCTGTCTCCACGTTTGCTTCAACGAGAGCGAAATAGTTCTTATCATCAACAGTCCCCTGCGCTATTACCTCGAAATCCTGATCCTCGCCGGTCTCTTCGTCGGTAAGAGTGATTATCCAGGGCTCTTCTGTTTCAAAATTCAAGTTCTTGTTTTCTTCCATGATGTTCTCCATTCCTATGTATATTTTATTACCATTTAAATTATATCCCAGAGCATACCGTTTGTCAAGAGGAAAATTAAAGAAGCTCCGAGAGGATAGAATTGCTCACATAAAAGCCTTTATAAGTAAGAAAAATTCTATCTTCCCTAATTTCAATCAAGCCTTTTTTTGAAAACAGGTCAAGCTCTTTTTCTTTTCCCTCGGCAAAGCGTTTGCCGAAAATGCGCTCGTATTCGGACAGAGAAAATCCCTCTTTCAGACGAAGCGCAAGCATTGCGTATTCAAACGGGTCCTTTAACTGCTCTTTTTCTTTACAGTTATAGTTTGCCGAGTCCGACGCAAAATATTCGTCAAAGCTCGAGCTGTTCCCGTATCTTTTTCCTCTGTAGTAGGAATAAGCCGCAAGACCTACTCCGATATACTCCTCGTCTCTCCAATACTTGAGGTTATGGCGGCATTCAAATCCGTCCTTCGCATAGTTAGAAATCTCATAGTGAGAATAACCCGCAAGGGCAAGCTTTTCGTGCGCCGTAGCGTACATTTCATACTCTTCGTCCTCATCGGGAAGCGGTAAGCTTTTTCGCTCTTCAAAGAACGGCGTTCCCTCTTCAACGATAAGTCCGTAGCAAGAGACGTGCTCGGGTGAGAGCATAATTATTTTGTCAAGAGTCTTCTCAAAGGAGTCCTTTGTCTGATATGGAATTCCGTACATCAGGTCAACGCTGATATTCTTAAATCCGGCATCTCGGAGAGCCTTATAGGTGTTTTCAAAATCTGCAACATTGTGAATTCTGCCTAACTTTTTCAGCTCAATTTCGTGAATCGACTGAACTCCGATACTAATTCTGTTTACACCGGCTTCTTTATACGCCAATATTTTTTCGTCACTCAGGGTGGCGGGATTCACCTCGACGGTAAACTCTGCATCGGGTAAAATTTCAAAGCTTTCTTTGATTGTCGAGACGATTTTCAAAAAACGTTCTCCCGATAACAGAGACGGTGTTCCTCCACCGAAAAAGACGGTGTTAATTTTGATTTTTTCATTCGAGCGATAGCTCTCGATTTCGGATATCAAACGAGCGACGTATTTATCAATTTTCGACTCTCCAGCCGCCTCCGACGCAAAATCGCAATAATTACATTTGCGAACGCAGAACGGAATATGAACGTAGAGCCCAAGCCCTTTAGTTTCCATCATCGAGCTTAAGAACCGCCATAAACGCTTCGGGCGTTACTTCTACGCTACCAAGCTTACGCATTTTCTTTTTACCCTCTTTCTGCTTTTCGAGCAGCTTCTTTTTACGGGTGATATCACCGCCGTAGCATTTTGCAAGCACGTCCTTACGCATAGCCTTAACCGTTTCTCGTGCAATAATTTTAGAGCCTATCGCTGCCTGAATCGGTATTTCGAAGAGCTGGCGCGGTATATTTTCCTTAAGCTTTTCGGCAATCTTTCTAGCTCTTCCGTAAGCTCTTTCCTCAAAGACTATGAACGAAAGCGCATCGACAACCTCACCGTTAAGCATAAAGTCAAGCTTACAAAGCTTCGATGACTGATAATCCTTAAGCTCGTAATCGAGAGACGCATATCCTTTTGAGCGACTCTTCAAGGCATCAAAGAAATCGTATATAATTTCGTTGAGTGGCAATTCATAGTGAATTTCAACCCTCTCAGTGTCGATATACTTCATATCAATGAAGTTGCCTCGTCTATCCTGGCAAAGCTCCATTATGCCTCCGATATATTCGGTTGGCGAAATAACGGAAGCTTTCATAATAGGCTCGTAAGCCGTGTCAATTTCATCGGGAGATGGGAACTTCGAGGGGTTGTCTATAAGTATCTCTTCCCCGTTTTTCAAAAGCACCTTATATATAACTGACGGAGCGGTGGTTATAAGGTCCAAATTGAACTCACGCTCAAGGCGCTCCTCGATAATCTCCATATGCAAAAGTCCGAGGAATCCGCAACGGAAGCCAAATCCAAGCGCAACCGAGGTTTCAGGCTCAAATACGAGCGCTGCATCGTTGAGCTGAAGCTTTTCAAGAGCATCACGCAAATCACCGTATCTTGCGCCGTCCGCGGGATATATACCCGAGTAAACCATAGGGTGAACCTCTCTGAAGCCGTCAAGCGGAGCATCCGCTTCTCTTTCGACACCTGTGACGGTATCGCCCACTTTAGTATCGCTTATGGTCTTTATTGCCGCTGTGAAGTATCCAACGTCGCCTGCGGAAAGCTTATCGCACTTTTTGAGTCCGAACGGCTGCATCGTACCAACCTCGCACACGTCGAATACACCGCCCTGGGACATAAGCTTCACTCTGTCTCCTGCCTTAATTTTGCCATCAAAGAGTCTTATATAAACCACGACTCCGAGATACGGGTCGTAGTGGGAATCAAAGATAAGCGCTTTGAGAGGAGCTTCGGTGTCTCCCTCGGGCGCAGGGATATCGGTTATTATTTTTTCAAGAACGTCTTCTATATTGATACCGTTCTTTGCCGAAACGGCGGGACAATCCTCCGCCGGAATACCGATAATATCCTCTATTTCACGTCTTGAGCCCTCGATATCCGCACTTGCAAGGTCGATTTTATTGATTACGGGCAATATTTCAAGATTGTTATCTATCGCAAGATATGCGTTAGCTAAGGTCTGCGCCTCGACGCCCTGCGTAGCGTCAACTACGAGTAATGCGCCCTCGCAAGCCTTAAGAGACCTTGAAACCTCGTATCCAAAGTCAACGTGACCGGGAGTGTCAATAAGGTTAAACTCGTATTCCTCGCCGGCTTTCGATACATAATTAAGCTTTACGGCGCGGGCTTTTATTGTTATTCCTCTTTCCCTCTCAAGATCCATATTGTCAAGAATCTGCTCTTCCATATCACGAACGGCAACTGTACGTGTCTTTTCAAGAATTCTGTCAGCCAAGGTGGATTTACCGTGGTCAATATGGGCTATTATGGAAAAGTTTCTTATGTGATTTTGTTTTTCTGTCACTTTCTTTATTCCTGTTCTGTCCTAAGAGAATTTTTAAATTCCCCTAGGATAAAATTTTAAAATTCAGCTATTCCTTTAGCGTCAGCTGCGTATGCTTCGATTTTTTCGTCAAGCGACGCCTTGTCGCTTGCGTGAGCAAGGATATATATTTTGATTTTAGGCTCTGTTCCTGAGGGACGAACTACTATCTTATCTCCGTTATCCAGAACGTAATAGAGAACGTCGGCGGGCTGAAGTCCCGTGGATTCAGTAGTGTTTTCCTTAATATATCTTATCTCACCGCTCTTATAGTCACGCGCTTCGCTCACCGATGCAGGTCCAAAGCTTTCGGGAATATTATCGCGGAGCGACTGCATAACGCGCTTACGCTTTTCTATGCCGTCAAGTCCTTCCATATATATGTCAATTGTGCGCTCACCGTAGAAGCCGTAGGTTTCGTAAAGCTTTTCGAGTGCGTCGATAAGAGTCATATTCTGCTTTTTGTAGTAAGCCGTCATTTCAAGAATCATCATAGAAGCTCCTACGGCATCCTTATCTCTGGCGTATGAGCCGAGCAAATATCCGTAGCTCTCCTCAAAGCCGAGAATAAAGGCATCAGCCTCGCCCTCTGCCTCATAAGACTTGATTACCTCGCCTATGAACTTGAAGCCGGTATATACGTCGTAAAGCTTAACTCCCTGCACCTCTGCAATTTTATAAGCCATATCGGTGGATACTATGCTTTTTACCGCAAATGCGTTGGGCTTAAGCTTGCCCGTAGCCTTTTTCTGACCTATTGCGTAGTCAAGAAGAAGAGCGCCCATCTGGTTACCGTTGATGGTTTTGAAGCTTCCGTCCTTACCTCTTGCCATAACTCCAACTCTGTCTGCATCAGGGTCGGTAGCGATTATAAGGTCTGAGCCTACCTCGTTTGCTATATTTATGCCGTCTTCAAAGACGTTCGCATACTCGGGGTTGGGCTTTTCTACCGTCGGGAAATCACCGTCGGGAGTCATCTGCGAATCAACCGTATAAAGATGCTTAAGACCGATTCTCTTAAGAATTGCGGGAACAAGCTTGCAGCCTGCTCCGTGAAGAGGAGTGTATACTACCTTAAGCTCGCTTGCTACGTCTGATACGAGACCGCCGTTGATAGAGGTCGCAAGAACTGCGTGGAGATAGTGCTTATCAAAGCTTTCGTCGAGAACGGTTATAAGTCCCTCCGCTACGCCCTCGTCAAAGTAATTCATACCCGTAACGTCGAGAACGTTGAACTTTTCCCTCTCGGACGAAACTATCTTCGCCTGCTCGGGATTAATCTGCGCTCCGTCCTCCCAATAAGCCTTGTAGCCGTTGTATTCCTTGGGGTTATGCGAAGCGGTGATATTTATACCCGCAAGAGCGCCGAAGTATCTTACCGCAAACGAAAGCTCGGGCGTAGGTCTCAAGCTGTTGAATATATACACCTTGATTCCCTCTGACGCAAGAATAGAGGCGCTTATACGAGCGAATTCCTCCGAGTGATTTCTTGAGTCGTACGCTATCGCAACGCCTCTCTTCTCACCCTCTGCCGCCTTGACAAGCGCGGCGATTCCTCTCGTCGTCTGCGCAACGGTGAATCGGTTCATACAGCCGATACCCATATACATAGTCGAGCGCAAGCCCGCAGTTCCGAAATCCATAGGAGCGGAAAAACGCATAGCCTTAAGCTCTTCATTCTTCAATATACCGTAAAGCTCGTCCTTTTCTTCATCCGTAAGCGCCTCGGAGAGAAGCCACTTCTGATACTCGTAATTGTAAGCGTTATTGTAATTCATAAAAACCTCCGTTCTGCCGCCTTCGGCGACCGTACAAAATTAGTTTACCGTAATATCACGGCGTGAAATTAAGCCTTTAAATATTTCCTTCAAATCAAACAGATTTCATCGCTTCCTCAATAGCTTTAGCCAACTGGTCGGGGCAAGAGGTCGTTTTAAATCCACATCTTATACCCTTTAGCCTTTCGACAACCTCGTCGGCCTTCATACCCTTTACCAAGCCGGCAATTCCCGCGGTATTACCTGCGCAGCCTCCCACGAAGGAGCAATCGGTTACGATACCGTCCTCGATATCGAGTATAACCATTCTCGAGCAAGTCCCTTTCGTCTTATACTCTATGTGCTGTTTCATCGTTAAATACCTCTCATTCTATATTTTTATAAATACCCATCGCAGAGTACGTATCGGCAAAAATCGAAAGATAAGTGAGAAGCTCGGTAAAGGAGCTGCCGCCATCCTTCAGTATTACCGAAAAATATGAATTTTCATTCTCACGTTCATCCTCAAAGGTGTTTATTCTGAAAACGGATAATCCAAAATATTCCGAAACCGTCAAAAGCTCGCCAAGCGAAACAGACGAATCGCAGCTTACGTTAATTTCAAGATATCTGTCCGTATTTTCGCTTATTTCGGGAATTTTGAAGCCCCTACTGACAAGCGCATACTTCATATCCGCCGTTCCCTCAAATCCGAAAACGGGAGTTACCGCTACGATTTTCAAATCCAGCCTTGATATAAGATTATAAATGCCCGGTATTCTCATACCTGCGCGCTCTTCAAACGGCAAAATACAGTACCCGGCCTTTCCGTCGGCAACGGCGAAGCAGGCTTCCTTAAAGCTATCGGAATACAAAACCCTCGGTGAGTCAAATTCTTGCGAGAAAACGTCGTAAGCCTCGTCGGAAAGAGAGTTTCTTACGTAAATGAAGCTTTCCTTTGCTCCGCTCTCTTCAAGAAAGTCCTTTTCCGAAGCATTTATGCCATTATCCCTAAGCTTTTCTAACAGCAGCGTGGAAAAATTGGCTTTATCAACACCCTTTAAGAAGGACAAAAACCTCGCCACAGCTTTCCCGCTCTCGTTTGGAGAGCTATCTTCGGTCAACGAATTTTCAGCGCCAAGCTCATCTGACAGAAGCGCAGCAATTTCCGAAACGCTCATTCCGTCCTCAACCAGCGAGACGGCAGAGGCGGCTATTTTTTCCGCAGCAAAGCTCATTTCACAGATGCGCATTTCAAGATTCTCACCCTGACGGCAGGAAAGATACGAAAGGTTTTCATCTGTTACACTGCTTATCTCGAAAATCCGCTCTTCTCTCATAGCTCTGCCTCTCTTTCACTAAAAGTCGCTATTCTCGCATAAAATATTTTACCAGATAAATTATACAACATCATACGCTAAATTACAATAGACATTTTTATTTTTCCAAAAAATTTCTTAAAAGATATTGATTTTTTCCTCTTTCTATGATATAATCTTCGTTGTGTTAAGAAATATGCCGGTGTGGTGGAATTGGCAGACGCCCGGGACTCAAAATCCCGTGTTCGCAAGGACGTGCGGGTTCGACCCCCGCCACCGGCACCAAAAAAGTCGTATCATCCTGGTACGACTTTTTTTATCCAAACCGCAGGTTTGGCATACCATCCGATTTTGACGAGCATATCTCGACAAAATCGAGTATATCATCAGCCCTTAAGGGCTGGATATCATCACGGCATAGCCGTGTATAACTTTTCCTGCGGTTTGATGATATACCGCAACAAGTTGCGGATGATATACAAGACTCCGTCTTGATGATATGCAACGGCAAGCCGTTGATTTAGATGCATACCGCTTGTGATATCTTGCGCCATACGTCGTGTCCGACCGACGAATAGCAAATATACAAGGCTTGCGCCTTGATAATCAAGCAAAGCCAAGTCGTCAAGCTTGCTTGTCAGCGAGGATGCGAAGATTGCTCTGTGAGCGTTGCATTCATGCAACATAGCACATAGTGCCAACGCGTTTTGCGTTGAAGCTCACAAATAGTATTTAATACCAAAGAGGTGATATTGTGCCCAAAAACTATTTATTGATATATTCAGAGCAACTTGCAACTGAAATAGAGCTGCTTTGTCAAAGCATAAAAGCACCGTCAAATACTATGTTCCAAATCCGAAAAAGTTCAAGCAGTATTTACGCTAATATTCGCGAAGCAAATTACGGACAGAGTAAGTCTGATATGGTTTCAAAGTTTGAAATTGCTCTAAAAGAATGCAGTGAAACAGAAGGTTGGCTCAAATTGTTATTTAACACTAACGTCATAGATGAAAAAACATTCAAAAAGTTACGTAATCTTTGCGGTCGCATAAGACGAATGCTGATTTCAAGTTGTAAGACTTTAAAAGAAGCATAAACAGGAAGGTTATACAATGAATTTACTGGGAAAAGCAACCGATCCTGCCTTTTGGTCGGACACGGTTAGAAATAACGATTGCTATAGGGGATATCTTGAAGAAAGGCACGAGGACTGGAACAAATACTGCGAAAATCAGCCGATAACCGAGGCAAAATACAAGGATTTCAAGCAGTTCTTCGTCACGGGTGACAGAAGCGCATTTGAGAGCGTGTACTTCTTCCGCAGAGCGCAGCTTGCGACATCGGCTGTTATGGCGCTTATTTATCCCGAAGAGGAAAAGTACATAGATTTCCTTAACGATATAATCTTTGCTATATGCAACGAATATACCTGGAGCGTTTCGGCTCATCACCCGAAGCTTGAGGCTTACGATAAGACGTTTATTGACCTTTTTGCCGCTGAAACTGGATTTGCCCTCGCTGAAATATACACTATTTTCGGCGATAGGCTGGATACTCTGATAAGAGAACGTATAAGGGTCGAAATAAACGAACGAATTATAGACTCGTTTATGAGCGAGAGATACTTCTGGTGGGAGAAGAGATGCACTAACAACTGGACCGCTGTTTGCGGGGGCTCTGTCGGCGCGACGTTTATGCTTATGCGCCCCGAGCTGTTCCCTACGGTTAAGCCGAGGCTCGACAAGCTTATGGAAGCCTTTCTTTCGGGCTTCTGCTCTGACGGATACTGCCTTGAGGGTACGAGCTACTGGCACTACGGCTTCGGATACTTTATTACCTATGCGGATATGTTAAAAATCTTTACGGGCGGAAACGAGGACTATTTCAGGCTTGAAAAGGTAAAGAATATAGCGACGTTCCTTCAAAAAATGTTCCTTACGGAAAAGTGCGCCGTATCCTTTGCCGACGGCGAATCTACTCTTAGATATCATATAGGAATACTGCACTACCTCAAAAAGCTTTACCCAAGTGACGTCAAGGTATATTCCCCGAAACTTTCCTATTACAGAGACGCTTGCTTCCGCTTTGCGCTTCTTCTTCGCTCGGCTACGTGGCTTGACGAGGATATTTATAACAATCCCGAGCCCGACGGAAATGACGCCGAGTACTATGCCGAGGAATCAAAGTGGTACGTTAAGAGAAACGAAAGCTACGGTTTTGCCGCCAAGGCGGGATTCAACAACGAGCATCATAATCACAATGACGTCGGCACGTTCATATTCGCAAAATGCGGAAAGCAGCTCATAACCGATATGGGCAAGGGCGTTTATTCGAAGCAATATTTCAGAAAAGAGACGAGATATTCCTCGTTCATTGAATGCTCCTCTATGGGACATAGCGTACCATATTTTGACGGTATCGAACAGAAGTTCGGAGATGAATACTCGGCAAGCGACGTTAAATATTCTAAAGACTGCTTATCTATGGATATCGCAGGAGCTTACGGTGATGAGAGAATAAGGAGCGTGAAGCGAGTATTTCTTGCAAAAAATGACAGCGTTACTGTAAGGGATTCTTTCGACGTAAGCGACGGAATAGGTATAACCGAAAGACTCGTTTCCCTTTATCAGCCAAAGATTCTTGACGGCTCCGTTAAAATCGAGTCGTGCGAGATATTCTTTGATAAAAGCGTCTGCGACGTGGCTTGCACAAAGACCGAAAAGAGTGACGGTAAGTCGGTTTATCTTATCGACTTTAAGATTCGGGCTGGCGAGCGAGCATTTGAAATTACAATTAAATAACCGTATAATCGGATTTTAATAAAAAACATGGTCGAGCATTACGTTCGACCTTGTTTTCTGTTATGTTTTTGTTTTTTGCTATGGAAAATTGACCTTTATCAATAATCCATACAAGAATAAACTATGTTACGGAGTCTTGGGATAACCGTACCGTGAAGGCTTCCCATATGCTCTGCGTGGAAAATCGAGATTCCCGACTCGGGGCAGGATGATATGTACGCAAGTCTTGCGCCGTCCCAGCCGAATTCACCTACGGGCATAAGGTTTCCTCCCTCCTCGGGGTGCATATTCGTTCTTACGCCGTAGCCGTAGCCATAGCCTTTAACCTGCGCTATTTTGTTAAACGACTTGTACTGAACGTCATCGAGAATATTGGTGCGCATAAGGTTGGTTGCGTACGAGGAAAGTATTCTGTTTCCGTTCTTACCTACGCCGAGGTGAGTGAGAGCGTCAGCCAGAAGAATCTGGTCGTCAACGCATGAGATAAGTCCCGCTCCACCGCTGTCGTATTCTGTTCCGAAGACAAACGGGTTGTAGTCCTTTGACACTTCCTTTGCGGATTTGGTTTCCGAATCGTAGAGATACTGCGTAGCAAGTCTTTCAAGCTTACTGTCGGTAAGACCGAACGAGGTGTTCTTCATACCGAGGGGCTCGAATATATTTTCCTTCATATACTCGGAGAGTCTTTTTCCTGATACAAGTTCAATAATACCGCCTATGATATCAAGGCAAAGGCTGTACTGATAATTCGTTCCGGGCTCAAAGTTAAATGGGTCTTCTGCAAGGGCGCGAACGATATCAAGAGTCGGAGCTTTTCCGCCCGTTTCCGCCTTTACTCTTCTGATTCCAGGACGGTTAAGGTTATAGTCAAGTCCGCCGGTCATTGAAAGCAGGTGCTTTATAAGAAGCTGATTTTTCGCAGGTCTTATTTCCTCTGTTCCGTCGGGATTTTTGACCCTTACGTTGATATTTTTGTACTCAGGGAAATAGGCGCTGACGGGGTCGGTTATCATAATTTCACCGCGCTCTATAAGCTGGGTTGCCGCAACGCAGGTCGATACCTTCGTTACTGAATACATATGGTAAAGCGCATCGGGGCGTACGGGAGTTTTCTCTGCTATGCTGTCATATCCGCTCTGATAGCGGAAAACCTCCTCGCGTCCTTTGTAAATCACCGTATCAGAGCCCGGTATGCCAAGCATGGGAAGGCAGGTGTCAAGAAATTCCTTAAGCGGTCCAAAATTCATTTTATTTTCTCCTTTTACATAAAGCTAATAACTTCAAAATCAATGCTTCAGTTCAATAACGGTTACGCCTGCGTCACCGTCGCCGTATTCGGCGTGACGGTAGGTTTTAATCCTTTTATCCGTCTTGAAATATTTCCAAAGCGCAGCTCTTAATGCGCCCGTTCCCTTGCCGTGTATAATTCTTACCGACGGAACGTTTGCCAAAATGGCATCGTCGAGGTATTTATCTACCACAAACCAAGCATCGTCTCCTATCATTCCTCGAACGTCAACCTCAATTCTAAATTCGGATACGATAGAGCGTTTGACCTTTCCCTCGCTCACGGGAGAGGGGCGTTTCTTTTCTTTAAATTTGGTATTGCCCTCAATAAGACGGAGCTTATCCTCTGTAACCTTGGTTTTTAAAATTCCCGCGCTGACGGCTATAAGACCTTTTTTATCAGCAAGAGCGGTAACCACGCCCTCGGTGCCTACAGTAACGACGTAAACCTTGTCTCCAACGCGAAGAGGGCGCGGAAGCTTATATTCCTCGTCAAGAGAAAATTCCTTGACCGAAATGCCCGAATACATATCGTCGGAAGCACGAAGACTTTCTCTTACGGCATCCCTTGCTTCAAGCATCAGCTTATCTCGCAAAGCTTTATCCTCGGCACGCTTAACCTCTTCAAGCTGTCTGAATATAAACTCGCTTGAAGCTCTGGCACTATCCAAAATCTGCCTAGCTTTAAGTAGGGTTTTTTGGGTTTCATCCTCGCTCTTTGAGATTTTCTTTTTCAATTCTTCTTCAGATGTGCGTTTGAAATTCTCGTACTCTGCGCGAAGTCTTTCGGCTTCCTCTCTTGCCGCTTCCATCTTCATTCTATCGTTATCAAGACGCTCTATAACGTCCTCAAAGCGTTTATTATCTCTTGCTATAAGCTCTCCTGCGCGCTCTATAACGTCCTCCGGAATTCCAAGCTTTTCGGATATTGCGAAGGCATTCGATTTACCCGGTGTTCCCACTATCAGCTTATAGGTGGGGCGAAGAGTATCGATATTAAACTCGCACGACGCATTTTGCACACGGGGGGTATCCAAGGCGTAAGCCTTAAGCTCAGCATAGTGCGTAGTAGCAAGACAAAGAGCACCGAGCTTTTGCGTTTTTTCAAGAATTGCTATTGCAAGCGCAGCGCCCTCGATAGGGTCTGTTCCCGAGCCCAGCTCATCAAAGAGCACCATTGTATGAGGTCCAAGCTTTCCGAGTATATCGACAACGTTAACCATATGCGACGAGAAGGTTGAGAGCGATGCCTCAATGCTCTGCTCGTCTCCTATATCAACGAGAACTCCGTCAAAAACTCCTACCTCGGAATTTTCGAGCGCAGGTATTTGAAGTCCGGACTGCGCCATAAGAGTGAGAAGCCCGACGGTTTTTAAGGATACGGTTTTACCGCCCGTATTAGGTCCTGTTATAACCAGGGTATCGTATCCATCTCCTACTGCTACGTCAATCGGCACTACCTTATCCTTATCAAGCAGAGGGTGCCTTGCTTTCTTCAAATCAACACGTCTTGCGGTGGTTATTTTGGGCATTTCGGCTTTCATCGAAATAGCGAGCGATGCGCAAGCAAAGACAAATGCTATTTCGGTTATATTATGATAATTCAAGGTTATAACAGACGACGCTTCGGATACCTCTTGCGAAAGAGATGCTAAAATTCTCTCTATTTCGTATTTTTCCTTTGCCGCGAGGCTTTTAAGCTCGTTATTCGCATCAACTACCGCCATTGGCTCTATAAAAAGCGTTGCGCCTGATGAAGAGGTATCGTGAACAAGTCCCTTCATTTCATTTCTGTATTCAGCCTTTACCGGCACAACGTAACGCCCGTTACGCATAGTAACGAGATTTTCCTGCAAATATTTAAGCTTATTTCCCCCGATATAGCTCTGGAGAGTATCTTTAATTTTATTGTTTGCCTGACGTATTTTACGTCTTATATCGGCAAGCTCCACGCTCGCCTCGTCTGCTATCATATCCTCGGAGAGAATAGATTTCTTTATTTTGTTCTCAAGGTTTCTTGATACGAGTATCCTGCCAAAAAGCTCATCAAGCGATGTATCAAAGGTTTTATCCGTTGATATATAATCACACAGTGACCTTGCGCTATACAAAAGCGACGCCACGTCTAGAAGCTCGCGCGGTGAAAGCACTGCGCCCTTATAAGCTCTTTCTGCCGACGGAACTACGCTTTCAGGAGCGGAAAACGAGGGATAACCCTTTGCGTTTATAAGTCGCTTTGCGTCATCGGTACGTCTTTGACGCATAACCACCGTATCGTAATCGTCGGTAGGCACGAGCGAAAGAGCCTTTGCCGCAGCTCCCTCGGTAGCTGCCATTTCGGCAAGGCTTTCCACTATTTTATCGTATTCAAGAGTCGATAGCGTTTTCTCGGTAAAATGCATCAGCGTTTAACCTCTTTATAAAATTCAAGTGATTTGAACGAGCGCTCAAGCTGGTTTACTATATATTCCTCGGTTGCGCGCTCAAGAATTGACATATCCTCGTCGGATATACCAAAAGCAAAAATTCTTTCTATCGGGCTGTGAACAAGATAACCGAGGGCAATTTTTGCCCCCTCTGAGAGAATTGTCACAATGCTTCTGTGACCGTCATCGGCTATATCCATATGCGTAAGCTGCGCCTTTTTGCGACAGGCGGCGCACTGTATATTTCCCCCCATTATATCGAAGAAGAAATCACCGTGAGTTGCATCACAGTCACGGCAGGTAAGCACCTCGGGCATAAATCCTATTATTGAAGTTGCTCGAATCTCAAACGCCGCCTTTATCTTCCCAAGCGGATATTTTTTTTCTGAAATCGCATACAAGGAATTAAGCGCAAGACGAAGCAATTCACCCTCTGCCTCCTCAGTCGTAACGTCGGAAAGCACCTCTACGATATATCCCGCAAGGCTTAAGCCCTCTATGGTGTCACGAAGCCCGAAAAAGCTCTCTATAAGATTGCTCTCACGCACCCAATACTTGTCCCCTTTTTTAAAAAGGACAAGAGTTGAATAGCAAAACTGCTGGGTTGCGGACATATTTCTGTTTTTAAGTGAGCGCGCTCCCTTTACAAGAGCGCTGACAGTACCCATTTCCTTGGTGAATACGGTTATGAGCCTATCAGCTTCCCCAAGATTCACGCTTCGCAAAACAAGTCCTGTCACTTCGGTCAGCATATTAGTCCTCTCTGTATCCGAGATTAGCTATATTGAAATCGCTCTCGCGCCAATTTTCTTTAACTCTTACATAGAGGTCAAGAAATACCTTGGTGTCAAGAAGATTTTCTATATCCTCTCTCGCATAGCTTCCGATTCTCTTTATTGAAGAACCGTTTTTACCTATAATAATTCCCTTGTGGGTAGCCTTTTCGCAATAAATCTCGGCTCTTATCGAAACAGTTCCCTTTTTCTCTTTCCAATCCTCAATAACAACCGCCGTTCCGTGAGGAATTTCCTCGTCAAGCGTGCGAAGAAGCTTTTCTCTGATTATCTCCGCTACCATCTGACGCTCGGGCTGGTCGGTAACTATTTCGTCGGAGAAGAACCAATTACTCTCGTTAAGATATCTTCTGCACTCCTCTACGACTATATCAACGCCCTTACCGTTCTTTGCGCTGATTGGAACTACGCTATCAAACTCAAAGACGTCGGAATACGCCTTGATGGTTTTTGCTATATTTTCGGGACGAACGGTATCTATTTTGTTAATTACGAGAACCGCGCCTACCCCTCTTGACTTTATGCCCTTTATGATTTCGGCTTCAATATCACCTACCTCTTCACGAGCTTCGATAACGAGTATTACTCCGTCAACTCCACCTATTGTATCGTTAGTCGTTTTTACCATAAAATCGCCAAGCTTGGTTCTCGGCTTATGGAGTCCCGGGGTATCGAGGAATACGAACTGCTCCTCACCTACCGTATGTATTCCCGTAATTCTGTTTCTCGTGGTCTGGGGCTTTTTCGAAACTATTGCAACCTTCTCGCCGATTATTGAGTTGAGAAGGGTCGATTTTCCTACGTTAGGACGTCCTACTATTGCTACAAATCCTGTCTTTGTCATTGTTTTCTCCTTGTTTCTTTACAAAAGCGATAAGTGCCTAAAGCACTGAAAATGCGGGCTTCAGGGCGAACTATATTATCCCGCTCTCTACTTGATACCGAGCGTATCTATTACAGCTCTCTGTATTCTGCACTGAAGCTCGTCCTCTTCCTCGCTACGCTCGTGGTCATATCCCAAAAGATGAAGCGTTGAATGAACGGTAAGAAAGGCAACCTCTCTTATAAAGCTATTTCCAAGCTCTGCCGCTTGCTCCGCTGCGCGCGGCACGGAAATGACTATATCGCCGAGCGCTGCTCCAAGCGCACACTCCTCGGGGTCAAACTCACCGTTATCGTAAAGCGGGAATGAGAGAACGTCCGTCGCTCTGTCAACACCCCTATACTGCTTATTCAAGGCGTGAATATACTCTGCGGAGCACAGAGTTACGGATACCTCAGCCGAATATTCAAAATTTTCATACGCAAGAGTAGCAAGAATGGCAGCTCTTATTGCGCTTTTAAGCTCGTAGCTTATTTCTTCAAATTTTTCGGTTGCGGCAAAATTTATATAAAGCTCTCTTTCCATTTTTTATTCTCCGTCATTTTTTATTTTGGCGCGGTACTTTTTGGAAGCTTGGTTCTTTTCGTACTTTTCATACGCGCCGATAATTTTTCTCACAAGATGGTGACGAACTACGTCTCTGTCGGTAAACTTGAATATTGATATTCCCTCTATTCCGTCGAGGACTGCCGTAGCTATCGCAAGACCGCTCTTTTTTCCAAACGGAAGGTCGGTTTGCGAAAGGTCGCCCGTTACTACCGCCTTTGAGTTATATCCAAGGCGGGTTAAGAACATTTTCATCTGCTCGGGAGTGGTGTTCTGCGCTTCGTCGAGAATAATAAACGAATCGTCAAGCGTTCTTCCTCTCATATAGGCAAGCGGCGCAATTTCTATTACTCCGCGCTCGATGTATTTCTGATAATTCTCAGCTCCGAGCATTTCGAAAAGCGAATCGTAAAGCGGGCGGAGATAAGGGTCTATCTTACTCTGCAAATCACCCGGCAAAAATCCAAGCCGCTCACCTGCTTCAACCGCAGGTCTCGTAAGAATTATTCTGGAAACGGTTTTGTTGCGAAGAGCCTCTACCGCCATAGCGACGGCAAGGAAGGTCTTACCCGTTCCCGCAGGACCTATACCGAGAATAACAGTGTTATTCTTTATGGAATCTATATACTTTTTCTGACCTATGGTTTTTGCTTTTATGGGCTTGCCGCGGTTAGTAACGCAAATAACGCTTCCGGTATGGCACATTCCCTCGGTATCAAGTCCGTCACGGGCAAGACCTATTACGTACTCAACGCTCTCCTGACCGATAACCTCACCGTCGCCTATCATACGCTTAAGATATTCAAGAGTCTTCACCGCAAGCGAGGCGTTATCGCTATCACCCGATACCACGATAGCGTCGCCCGAATCGGTATCAGAGTTCCTGTTTGACAGCTTTACGTCAAAGGCAGCTTCTATAAGCTTTGCGTTTGCGTCAAACGCTCCGAAAAGCGCCATTGTCGCCTCATTCGATTTTGTCATTACTATCTTTTCCGCCATATTATCTCCATTCTGTCGCCATAGGCGACCGAGTAAAAGGTTAATGAATTTTCGGTATCGCTTTCGCGACGATTTTGAGTAAGGGTCCAAATCACGAAAATTCGCTGCGTGAATAACCGTAAGTCCTAAAATCATATATGACTGATTTTCACGCTATCTCCTCAATTTGAAATGAAGCGTTCCTCTCCCACGTCTTTAAGCTGGGATACTGTTGACGCCATTCTGTAACCGCCGTCGGTGAACTCTCCGTACGTTCTTATTTTGATAAGCTCCGAATCCGAAAGCTTCATAATTCTCAGCTTCGCAAGGCGCGACGATGCTACCGTGAGAAGCTCCTTATCGCTATAAGTTCTCTCGTTTACGGCAACGTCGGCACTGTAAGTTTTATATATTCCGAACGGCAGACGGTACTTTCCAAGCACCGTACATTCTTTTACATCTTCTATTATAACATAATCATTATTGCTTTTTCTATAATTTTTAAAAATATTTATCGAAAATTTGAAAATTTTCACTCTTACGGACAAAAGCTTCTCCTCTCCGTATGACTTGAAGCTTTCTCGCCTTGGCACTTCGACCGAAATTTCTTCCGAAAAGCTGCCGAGAATTTCACCCTCCGCACGAACGAATCCGCCGCCAAGCTCTGCGGGTATAACACCCGAAATCAGAAGCTGCCCTGCTTTTACGGTATCTCCCGCTTTCACGTGAGCTATACCCTGCTTTACCGTTATTTCCTCGATAACACAATCGCGCGATGCTACTAAATTTGAATATAAGCCGGAGTCGTCGGATTGCTCGTAAACGGTTTTCTCTTTCACGGTTACGTATGCCACGTTTCCACGTCTGTTTATATTGAGCCAGCCTATTTTTTCGGATTTTTCAAGGGTACTCCTTTCCACTTCACTAAACGAAAGTGAACGCCACGAAGCTCCCACCGAAAGACCCGCGGCAGCAAGCTCTTCTTCTACGGCAGCGGTGGGAACCTCTTCATTTCCGGATACTCTTACGTCCCACACGAAAAGTGAAGAAAAAATCATATATACCGAAACTATCAAAAGAGCGGCGAGAATTCCGCGCCTCTTTGAAAGATTTATGGCAAAAGCAGGCAAGCACTTTATTTCTTCTTCGGTATATTCTATGCCCGAAAGAGCGCTTCTGTATTTCTTCAAGCGGAAAAGAGGAACTGTAAATTCTCCGTCCTCCGAAAATTTTGCCGTAAGTCCAAGACTTATGAATCTGCCCGCAACACGAGAGACGTCTCCTTTATCAACCCGAAAGCGTTTTCCACCGAATAAAAACGTATCAATTCTCACTTTGATTTCCCCCTGCGATAAGATTTTGAAACGAATGATATGGTTTCGATATCTCCCGATATTTCCACGGTTTTTGCCTCAAAAACCGATATTCTAAGTCCCTTTCCCGTGAGTTTTATACTTTCTCTTCGAGTTATTACGCCAACTTCCTCGGAAGAAAATTCCTTGACTCCTATTATTCCAGAAATCAAGACCGACAGGTAGCTGCCACGTCCGTCAGCCTCAATGTGAAAGGCAGGAAATATTTTTTCTCCGTGCGAAAGCTTTCGTTCCCGTTTGTTTTTTTCAGTCATTATTTTTCCTTTCCTTTCATAGTTTCTAGTAAAGTGTATGAGTGAGGAGATAAAAAATGACGAAGAAAACGGCAATACAAAAAAATATATATTACCGAAAAGAAAAAAAGGGGCTATCCCCCATTCTTACTCTTTTTGCTTGCTTTTTCGTTTTTATGACCTCTCTTTTTCTTTCGGACAAAATAGCTCATTCGGTACGCTCCGGGCTATCTTTATGCGCTAAAGTTATAATCCCGTCAGTATTCCCTTTTATAGTGCTTTCGGATTTTTTATACGCTCACGCTGACTTTAGTTCGCTAAATCGTACGGGCGCGTTTTTTGAAAAAATATTCAAAATAAACAGAGTCGGCATTTACCCCTTTATGCTCGGTATTCTTTGCGGTTTTCCTCTGGGAGTTAAGTGCGCTAAGGAGCTTTATGGGGACGCAAAGCTTACAAAAGACGAAGCGGAGCGCATAATCGGCTTTTGCAACAACACGGGTCCTGCCTTTCTTGTTTCGGGTATAGGTCTTGGACTCCGAGGTAATATTTTAGAGGGTTTTTTACTCTATTTCGTTATGGTTGGCTCTGCGGTGATAACGGGAATTATATTCTCCAAAAGCAGCGATAACGTAGATTGCAACGTGTCATTTTCCGGCAGTGGCAGATTCTCATTCACCGAGTCAATAAAAAGCGCAGGAATTTCAACGCTCGTCATATGCTCCTATCTTACGTTCTTTGCGTGCGTTGTAGGACTTTTGAGAAATACGATAGGCGAAAACCTTATATATATCCTTTTGGTGCCTTTGCTCGAAGTTGGAAGCGCTGCAAGTATTCTTTCAAAAACAAAGGTTATCTCCGATATACTTACGCTTTCATTAACCTCTTTTGCGGTAGGCTTTTCGGGTTTTTCGGTTCATTTTCAGGCTTTATCCTATCTTGATTCCTGCGATTTGTCAACAAAGCGTTACTTTTTAATGAAAATTACGCAAGGTATTCTTTCCTTCCTTTTAACGTTTATTATATCTTTTATTGCGCGCTTATAACTAAATCTATATAATATCGGTTAGGAAAAGCAATCAAAACATTTCAACCTTGATAAATTTAAATCTTCATAATTTTAAAGCGAAGCTTCCAGTTTTTTTTATGGAAACTTCGCTCTTTTTCGGTTCTACCTTAATAAAAAGTCCTTTCTCATCGGTATGTATTAAAATTTACAATTCTCCTTTATACAGTTGCCCATAGCAATATTTTCTTTTTCGCCTTCTGGATCAAATTCGGGAAAACAAAGCAAATAATAGTCGCACTCGTCGCAACAACACTCAAAACCTTGTTCACCGTTGCCAAGACAAAAGGGTGGCTCTCCGGGCGTGATTTCCACACCGGTAATATCGATTATCCTTTTTTGAACATTCTTGCTCATATGTCCCCCTATCATAATATAAAAAGGTGCGCAACCGAAGTCACGCACCGAAAAACGCAAACTCCGATTGCTGCTACACAAAACCAGATAAACGGGATAATGGTATCCGACATACTACCTGATGGAATTTGCGCTTTTACCAAATTCAAAAGTAGTATGCCTAAAAAAGGGTATAACATCCCCTATAAAAAATAGAAAGACCATTAGCCCTAAAAGTTTATTCGGTTTTGTGTAGCGTATTTATTATATCACAATTTTTGTGTTTTGTAAACATTTTTTGCAAAAATTTATTGCATAACCTTCCGAGATGTAGAAAAAAAGCCTCCCTTGTGTAATTAGACAAAAAAGAATACGGCATACCTCTTTCGAGACATACCGTATTCTTGCAAAACTTTCCTTTAGGAGACGAGCCTAAAAGTCTGTTTCTCTTCTATTTGTTTTTAAATCAGTCTATTTCCCAATCAACCAGCGGGCCTTCAAGCTCGGGCTCGTCACCCGTAGTCGTTCCACTGTCTTTATTATTAGTACTGTCATTGTTGTTCGACTTATCATCGTCCTTGTCATCATTACCAAAAAGGGTACACGAGAACATAGAGAACGTGAGAATCAAAACAAGCAGCAGAATCAAAAGCTTTTTCATAACGGTTTCCTTTCGTTTTAGACAAACGTCTTTATTTTTAAAGAAACTTTGTTACCGTGAATCTAACTTGGTAAATTCACGGTAAATTGATTCTTTAGGCAAGCCGATTACTTGGAAAGCCTCTCTTCAAGGGACTTAAGCTCATCGTAAAGCTCTGCGGGAACTCTGTCACCTACCTGAGCGTAGAACTGACGAATGCCTGCGCAGTCTTCGAGCCAAAGCTCCTTATCAACGGAAAGAAGGTCAGCAAGAGTTTCCTTGGTGATATCAAGTCCTTCAATGTTGATATCCTCTACGTGAGGAACGTAGCCGATAGGAGTCTCAGTAGCGTCAACCTTGCCCTCGCAACGAGCGAGAATCCAAAGAAGAACACGCATATTGTCACCAAAGCCGGGCCAGATGAAGTGACCTTCATCATCGGTTCTGAACCAGTTAACGTGGAAAATCTTGGGGGGATTTGCAAGCTTCTTGCCCATAGCGAGCCAGTGAGCCCAATAGTCACCCATATCGTAACCAACGAAGGGACGCATAGCCATGGGGTCACGACGAACTACGCCGACAGCTCCTGCTGCAGCCGCAGTGGTCTCAGACGCCATAATAGAACCAACGAAGGTACCGTTCTGCCAATCTCTTGACTGATATACAAGGGGAGCAGTCTTTGCGCGGCGGCCGCCGAATACGATTGCGGATACGGGAACGCCTGCGGGATCGTTGAACTTATCGGAAATACAGGGGCAATTCTCTGCCATAGCGGTAAATCTGGAGTTGGGATGAGCGCCGGAGGTATTAACCTTATCAGCCTTATCATACTTCTTGTAATCCCACTTCTCGCCCTTCCAGTTAAGAGCGTTAACGGGAGGATTATTGTCAAGACCTTCCCACCAAACAGTATTATTGTCAAGGTTATGGCAAACGTTGGTGAAGATAGTGTCACGCATAGCGGTGTGAAGCGCGTTGGGGTTGGACTTCTCGTTAGTTCCGGGAGCAACACCGAAGAAGCCGTTCTCGGGGTTAACTGCCCAAAGTCTGCCGTCCTTACCTACACGGAGCCAAGCGATATCGTCGCCTACGCACCATACCTTATATCCCTTCTTCTTATAAATTTCCGGAGGAATAAGCATAGCAAGGTTGGTCTTTCCGCAAGCGGAGGGGAATGCAGCAGTAATGTACTTAACCTCACCCTCGGGAGTTTCCACACCGAGAATAAGCATATGCTCTGCCATCCAGCCCTCTTTTCTTCCAAGGTAGGAAGCTATACGGAGAGCGAAGCACTTCTTACCGAGAAGAACGTTTCCGCCGTAACCGGAGTTAACAGACCAAATGGTATTGTCCTCAGGGAAATGACAGATGTATCTGTTCTCCTGGCTGAGCTCTGCTCTTGCGTGAAGTCCCTTGATGAAATCTGCGCTATCTCCAAGAGCGTCAAGAACGTTAAGTCCTACTCTTGTCATAATAATCATATTGAGAACAACGTATATAGAGTCGGTAAGCTCGATACCGTATTTTGCGAAATCAGAGCCAACTACGGACATCGAATAAGGAATAACGTACATGGGCTTTCCCTTATAAGAATTCTTGTAAAGCTTGGAAAGCTTCTCATAGCATTCCTTGGGGTCCATCCAGTTATTGATGTTACCTGCGTCCTCTTTCTTGGATGTGCAGATAAACGTTCTGTCCTCTACTCTCGCAACGTCGTTGATTGCGGTTCTGTGAAGGTAGCAGTTAGGAAGAAGCTCCTCGTTAAGCTTGATAAGGTCGCCGCACTTGCAAGCTTCAGCGCGAAGCGCTTCGGTCTGCTCGGGAGTACCGTCGACAAGAATAATGTCAGAGGGATTAACAAGCTCTGCCATCTCTGCAATCCAAGCGTTAACATAACTGTTCTTTGTTACATTTGTGTTCATTGGTCTATCTCCTTAATTATTTTATAATCAATTTCAGGCAAAACGCAAACAAAGTCCACGTTCCACAGCTACATTATATCACACTATTTCGTTTTTTGCAAGCGATATATAAAAATATTTTGTAGCATATGATAATTAACATTAATTTAATAATTCATTCATTTTCTGTCCCCTTTACATAAATTTATTGTTTTCGCTTCGGTACGAAATAAAAATTCAAAAATGCCATTCTTACGCCATTTTTCTTTAGATTGGTTTTGATTTTTTGTGTCGAATTTTGTCGGAATTGGTAAATTTTACCAATTTTCGCTCGAAATCTTTGCAAAAGAAGTGCTAAAATTAGTATTGCCTTAGTTGGAAAAATGTGGTAAAATGTATTTGTTCCCAAAATTTACCAATTAAAAATCAAAACAAGGAGAATTATTGACAAATGGAAAAATCACTTAAAATTCTGATTTGCGACGAAAACACAGAGGAAAGGAAGAAAATTGCCGACATTTTGATGAAAAACATCAAGTGCAGAGCCGATGAAAGTACCGACGGTGAAAACGCTCTTCATATGGCTGGCTCCACGAGGTACGACATTATTATATGCGACTTGTGGATTCCCGGGCTCGACGGAATAGGAATAATCAAAGCTGTGAAAAAGCTCTCTCCGGAGACCTCATTTATACTTATGTCACCTATAAATAAAGAAGCCGTACTTATGGAAGCAACCGAAGCGGGCGCTGATATATGCATATTAAAGCCTATATCAGAGACTTCACTCGTTTCTCACGTAGAGGCTATAACGAGAACGAGAGAAAAAGCAAAAGACGAATTTGCTTCCGCACGCCCAGATATAGAATCTCACGTAACGAAAATTATTCATCAGATAGGCGTTCCCGCTCATATTAAGGGCTATCAGTATCTTCGCACGGCGATTATTATGACCATAAACGACAATGAAATAATCAATTCGGTAACTAAAGTTCTCTATCCCTCGGTGGCTAAAAAATACAAAACTACTACCTCGAGAGTTGAAAGAGCTATCCGCCACGCAATTGAGGTTGCCTGGGACAGAGGCGACGTTGACACTCTGAACTCATACTTTGGCTATACAATTCAGAACAGCCGCGGAAAGCCCACGAACTCCGAATTCATCGCTATGATTGCGGACAATCTTCGTCTTAAGTATAAGTACAGTATGGTATAAAGCGTGTTTTCAAAAAATCTTTATGAGCTTTTCGCAAAATCTCTGCTTAAAGCGTATTCAAAGCGATAATGAATTTACAAACAAAAAAGAGCTGTTGCCACTAGCAACAGCTCTTTGGGGACTGCTTAATTCTGAGGAGAAATCGCCCGTTGAGAAGCGATAACCGTATACAAATACGGTGAGCGACAAAACGACGATAGAAAAAGAGCATAAAAAAGGAAGAAATTCAAAGAATTTCAACCTTGAGAAATTTAAACCTGCATAATTTTAGAGCGAAGCTCCGCGTTTTTTATGGAAACTTCGCTCTTTTTAGGTTCTACCTGAATGAAGCATTCCCTTTCGGGTAATCTCATATTCAGTTTCCGTAATATTTTCTGCCTTCCATAGCGCGATAAAGCGTTATTTCGTCGGCATATTCGATATCTCCTCCAACGGGGATTCCGTAAGCTAAGCGGGAGACCTCGGTGCCGTAAGGCTCGAGAATACGCGCTATATATGCCGCGGTAGTATCGCCCGAGGGGGTCGGGTTAGTCGCAACTATGACTTCCTTAACCGCTCCCTCTTCTATCCGCGCGACAAGCTCTTTGATATTAAGGTCGTCGGAAGAGATATTATCAATAGGAGATAATACGCCGCCAAGAACGTGATACATTCCGCGGTAGCTTCTTACCTTTTCCATTACCATAATATCCTTTGCGCTTTCGACGACGCATATTACCGAAGAGTCACGGTTTTCGTCAGAGCATATTTCGCATTTGCCCTCCGAAGCCGTGAGCCCACAGCATACAGGGCATACTCTTATATCTCTTTTTGCTCCGATTATGGCATCGGCAAACTGTTCTATCTCCGATTCGTTCAGCGAAAGCGTTGCGAACGCATAACGAACGGCTGTTTTTGCGCCGACACCGGGAAGCTTACGAAACTCCTCTATAAGCCTTTTGATAGGCGCTATATATTCTGCCATCGTCTATCAAAACATTCCGGGGAAGCCGGAAAGACCAACCGAGCCGGTAATTTCCTGCATCTCGCTGGAAGCGGTGCTCTCAACCTTTTTAATAGCTTCGTTAACCGCTGCTACTACAAGGTCCTCGAGCGTTTCAATATCATCGGGGTCAACGATTTCGGGAGCGAGCTTTACCGAAAGAATTTCTTTCTTACCGTTGATTTTTACGTTTACAACTCCGCCGCCTGCGCTGATATCATACTCGCGAGCTTCAAGCTCCTCCTGCTTTGCAGCCATATCCTCCTGCATTTTCTGCGCTTGCTTAAGTACAGCCTGCATATTTGAGGGACCGCCGCCCATACCCTGAGGTAATCTTACTTTCATTTTTATTTCCTCTCTATTTTTAATTTTTTAAAGCATTTTCAATCTCGTCGGCAAGAGTCGCTATCTCACCTTGAGTTTTTGGCGCTACGTTTATTACTATTTCATCGGGCGATTTGTTTTCACATTCGCCGATAATTCCCTTGAGAATCGCTATATTCTCCCTATTATCACCAACAATTCTGACGAAGAAAGCATCAAGCTTGATAAGGAAGCTTCCGTCGGGACATACGAGAGCCACCGCCTTCGAGAGCGGCGAATGTATCGACGGCTTCGCAGTTTCAACAGCCGCTACGACTCTTCCCCATTTTGAATAAGACTTGGGTTCTGCTTTTATATCGGGAGCAGCGACTCTTTCGGGTGCTGCGGACACGTTGGGATTAGATGCCTTGGTTTCTTTAGGCTCCGGCTTCACTTCCTTTGCCTGAGCATTACTGACAGCGCCAAACTTAAGACGGGAAACCGTTTTTTCAAGCTCCTCTATGCGAAGAAGCATAGCCTCGGCTGACGTTCCCATTTTAGCGTCGCACATACGGGTAAGAGCTATCTCCGCAACACTTCTCTTCGACTCGCGAGCTCTTTGCAAATCCGAAAGAGTGGATTCGAGGACCGAGGTATGATAAAGGAGCTTTGCCATAGTGCATCTTGACGCAAGCGCGGTAAGCTCTTGATATTCCGCATCGGTAAGGTCAAGGTAGTTCTTGGAATCCGATGCGCTCTTTACGACCATTATATCTCTGTAAGCATCAAGAAGCTCCTGCCAGAAAACAGACAGGTCACTGCCAAGCATTACGATATTTGACACAGCCGAATAAACGGCTGAATAATCTGAATCTATTATTTTTCCAATAAGCGAATAAGTGTCCGAGCGGTTTCCTCTGCCGACGGTTGCAAACACAAGCTCGGCATCAATGGTTTTACCCGAGCCTGCGCAAAGCTCAAGAAGGCTCACGGCATCTCTCATACCGCCCTCCGCCGCTCTCGCTATAACGCCTGCGCCCTCTTCGGTGAGGTCTATTCCCTCAGCACGCGATATTTTCATAAGACGTTCAACTATAACGTCAGTCGTCATTCGGCGGAAATCAAAGCGCTGACACCTTGAAACGATAGTCGTGGGAAGCTTATTAAATTCGGTGGTAGCCAGTATGAACACCACGTATGACGGCGGCTCTTCAAGCGTTTTAAGCAGGGCGTTGAATGCCGAGCCCGACATCATATGAACCTCGTCTATAATGTAAACACGGTATTTCAGCTCTGCCGGCGTAAAGGCTATCTCGTCCTTCATATCACGAACGTTTCCGACACCGTTGTTACTTGCGGCGTCCATTTCTATAACGTCGGTGGCTACGCCTGCGTCAATGCTTCGGCATGCAGAGCACTCGTTGCAGGGGTTTCCATTCCTCGGAGAAAGACAGTTTACCGCCTTCGCTAAAATCTTTGCGCAGCTGGTTTTTCCCGTTCCTCTCGAACCGCAAAACAGGTACGCATGAGAGATTTTACCGCTTGCAACCTCGTATTTGAGTATATCGGTAGTGGCTCTCTGCCCCGAAACGTCATCAAAGTCAACGGGACGCCACTTTCTGTATAAAGCACGGTAATCCGACATAAAAGCTCCTTCCTAGCCTTATCATTAACTCAAGATAAAAAGAAAAACGCGCAGGAGAGCTAGCCGTTACAAGCAAAAATCACTCTCCCAAGTTATTTTTGCCGGGCTGACCTTCGCACACGCGCGAAAAAATAATCCTCCGAGGGTCGAATAGAGCCATACACCTCTCCTTCGAACGAGTCCTTACATGCGTTAACCGCCCTCTCTGCTCCAAACAGGCGCCCTTGCGGCACACCCGATAAACCGCTTAATGCTGCTTCGTTCCCGACCTGACATGGTTCACAGCCTCGAATTGCGCAAGACCCATTCTTCAACACAGTGAAAAACGGCGCAGTCCACACAAAAACCGACCTTGAGAGAGGAATTCACCCCTGCATATAGCGGATTTCAGGAAAAAGGCACCGCTACCACCCCGGCCAGTATGACTCCATTCGACACCCGGAAGATAATTCACGCTATACAGTATAACAAATATTTTTTTAAAATGCAAGTCTTTTTACAAAAAATTAAAACAAATACTACCGACAGCTTACGACAACTGCCTGAATAAAAACTCAAAAAGCAAGAGCTCAAACTACAAATCCGCCGCTGACGTTCATAATCTCACCCGTGATAAAACCGGATTCATCAGACGCAAGAAACAGTGCGGCTCTCGCAATTTCGTGGGGCTCGCCTATTCTGCATACGGGCGTTTCATCACAAAGCGCTTTTATATCATCATCGGAAAACGATGCGTTCATTTCGGTATTTATAACTCCGGGAGCTATTGCGTTAACCGTTATTCCCGAGGGGCCTACTTCTTTTGCAAGTGCCTTGGTAAAGCCTATAAGAGCCGCCTTTGCCGTAGAATAATGCACCTCGCAGGACGCTCCCGTTATTCCCCACATCGAGCTTATATTTATAATTCTGCCGCATTTTTTCTTTATCATTTGAGATAAAACGCATTTTGAATAAAGAAAAGCTCCCGTCACAGAGGTGTTCATAACTCTATTCCATTCGTCGAGCGTTATATCCGAAAGAAGCGCTGTCGAGGATACTGCCGCATTGTTTATAAGCACGTCAACCGAGCCCATTTTTTCGGTTGCCTCATTAACCGCACGGATAATATCAGCCTCGCATTCAGAGTCAGCTTTTATAGCGTATGCTCCGCATGCTGACTCAAGCTGATTTGCCGCCTCTGTTGAATTTTTGTAAGTAAACGCAACCTTGTATCCGCTACCTATGAACAATTCGACCATAGCCCGTCCGATTCCTCTTGAGCCGCCCGTTATTAATACTGTTTTCATATTAAACTCCATTCTGTAACCGTAAGCAAGAAGCGCATATGAGTTATTTTCACGCTAATAGCATAATATTTTATTACAGCATTATTATATATCTTTTTTATCACCGTGTCAACCGAACTTTTTCTAAAAAGCATTCCATTTTTCAAAAAAATGGTGTATAATGGTTTTGTTGACTCCCGACGTACTTCTTTAAGGAGAATGAATTTTGATACTTATAATTGACAAATCACTAAAAAACGCTGCTACGATTTCCGACATATTTCACTATATGGGAATAGTTTCGGGAATATCTGCTCCAGAACGCGCCGTAAACGAAATTTCAAACCGATATCACGCAATACTTATACCCTCGCCCGAGAGAATTCCGGCTCACGAGGAGCTTATCCGCTCTCTTCGCACCTATTCGCTCGGCGCTCCGATATTTGCCCTGACAAGTAATATCTCCGACCCGGGCTTTGACGTAACTCTTTTTGACAAGGTTTTTGACAATAATTCCACATCATCAAGCGTTGCGGTCAGCATTCTTAAGTATCAGGACTCCCGTGTAATGAAGTTTATCGGAAATTATCTGCTTGCGGGAATTGACGCTTCGATATTTCAGAATTCAGTAACCTATTTCGATATCCCGATTTCGTTTACGAAGACGGAGACTATGATACTCCGATATCTTATCAGCGCATATCCTAACCGAGCAAAAGCTGAGGATATTCTTAAATATGCTTTCAAATTTGAAAACAAGCCCGAAATTACGAATATCAGAACTCACATTTCATCTATAAACAAGAAGTTTAACAATCTTACGGGCAGAAATCTTATATTTTCAGAAGCGCGACTCGGCTATATAATCGCCTGCACGGCAGATTCACCTTACGCAAAAAAAGAAGCAATTACAAAGTAAAAATAATAGAAATAGGTCCAAGCTAACCTTGCATATGTTTTATAAGCGAAAAAATAATGGAGGTTAGCTTTTTATGTTAAATTTTTCAAATCTTTTCTTAAAATTTATTTCGCTCATTCTCGGTCTTTCCGACACCTGCTCGTTTCCGCCGCCGCTTAAAGCGGAGGAAGAGCAGCTACTCTTTTCGAAAATGAAAGAGGGTGACACCGAGGCGAGAGCAAAGCTTATCGAGCATAATATGCGGCTTGTTTCACATATTATACGTAAATACTACTCTTCGTACGCATATCCCGACGACCTGCTTTCAATAGGAAGTCTCGGACTTATCAAGGCGGTTGATTCCTTCCACGCAGACAAAGGAACTCGATTTGCCACTTATGGAGCAAGGTGCATTCAAAACGAAATACTTATGTTTTTCAGAAGTCAGAAAAAGGTAAATATGGAGGTTTCACTCAACGATACCATAGATATAGACCGCGAGGGCAATCCGCTTACATACCTTGATATAATCAGTACGCCCGAGACTATTGCCGAGGATATTGATATGGGTATGCATATCGAAAAAATCAGAAAGCTCGTGGACAGCGTTCTTGATAAGCGTGAGAGAGAAATAATCGTTCTCCGTTACGGACTTCACGGCTATCAACCTAAAACTCAACGTGAGGTCGCAAATTATCTCGGCATTTCACGCTCATACGTTTCAAGAATTGAAAAGCGCGCGCTTTTAACGCTTAAAGAAGCCTTTGGCGACGTCATACCCGAATTTGACAATTAATTTTTTAAAAAAAATATACAGTTACATTTAACCGAATATTATTCGCATTTCTGCTCAAACTAACTATGGACCTTCGTCCAAAAACAGATACTGAGGTTTCAGAAATGATTATAAACAAAATCGCGCTGATTATTTCCATAATCGGTTCGCTTAACTGGGGTCTTGTCGGTCTTTTCTCTTTTGATTTGGTTGCATGGCTCGCCGGAGGTCCCGAAACGCTTCTCGCAAGAATTATCTACGTCGTAGTGGCGCTTGCGGGAATCTGGTGCATTTCCCTTCTCTTCCACGAGGATGATGAAGTAAGTCACCGCCGTGAGAGCCACCGCCAGAGCCACAGTAACGCTTAAATTCGGCTCTATTCAATAAACGACTACCTTGTATTTCCTACGGGCATTTTGGTGAAGCTTCATCAAAGTGCCTTTTTATTTTGTTATTCATATACTGTAATGAGGTCAAGTTTTTTGAACTTTGTGTTTTAAATTATAGAAAGTATGGCAAAAATAAGTACAGTATCTTTGATAACATACAAAGCTTTGGTAACAAAAAATAATAAAGGAGAAAAAAAGTCTTTCGGGAAATGGAAATGAACATAAAACGCGGAGATATATATTATGCTGACCTGAGCCCCGTTATCGGAAGCGAGCAAGGCGGACTCAGACCGGTGCTTATCGTACAAAACGACGTTGGAAACAAGTACAGCCCAACCGTTATAGCGGCTGCTATCACATCTAAAATGAGCAAAACAAAGCTCCCTACACATATTGACGTCATCGGAAATCAGGTTGGACTCGCAAAGGACAGCGTTATTCTTTTAGAGCAAATAAGAACTATCGATAAGAAAAGGCTTAAAGAAAAAATGGGGCATCTTGACGATGATACGATGAAAAACGTCAATGACGCCATTGGAGTCAGCTTCGGACTATCGGGCGGAGTTATAGGATAAGGACTGCTTAATTCGGTATAACCTAAATGAGCGAAGTTTACACAGAATCAAGCAACCCACAACTTCGGGAGGGCGCACGGCTTTTATTGCCGGGATGCGCCCTTTTATATTTCCGTGTTTTAATATCTTTCTTTTCTGTTTTTGTAATACTCCCCCAAAAAACGGCATATGATTAACAAAGACAATAAAAAACGGGAAAGGAAAGACTAGGCAAATGACCAATTTATATAAGCCCGAGGGAGCGCGAATCGGCACTATACAAAACAGAGAGTACCTGTCGTCGCTTGAAGGCCTCGAAAAAGCGCTGGAGAAGCAAGTGATTCTCGAAGCTCCCGCAATTCTTTGCGACCACAATTTTAATCTTCATATATCACTCCCCTCGGGTGTTATCGGAATAATTCCGCGAGAGGAATGCGAATTTATAAAGAAAAACGAGGAAATAAAGGATATCGCTATTCTGACGCGCGTTGGAAAGCCCGTTTGCTTTAAGGTTATAGGCTTCAAAAGAGACGACTCGGGCGACGTTATCGCAATTCTTTCAAGAAAAGCGGCGCAGAGAGAATGCGTTCTCAATTACATTTCCGCTCTTATTCCCGGTGATATAATTCCCGTCAGAGTCACCCATCTTGAAAATTTCGGCGCGTTTGTGGATATAGGCTGCGGAATAGTCTCTCTTTTATCCATTGACTGCATATCGGTATCCAGAATAGCTCACCCGTCGGTAAGACTTGGTGTTGGCGACTCTATGTTTGCCGTCGTAAAAAGCATTGACGAGCGCGGAAGAGTTTACGTTACCGAGCGCGAGCTTCTCGGCAGCTGGGAAGAAAACGTTTCTAAATTCTCCGAGGGGCAGACGGTAAGAGGAATCGTAAGAAGCGTTGAAAATTACGGCATTTTCGTCGAGCTTACTCCGAATCTCGCAGGTCTTGCCGAGTACAAGGAAAACGTTTACCCCGAGCAAACGGCGGCAGTTTACATAAAAAGCATAATTCCCGACAAAATGAAGGTGAAGCTCATAATCATAGACACTGTTGACGAGCCTGAATACCGCCAGCCGCTTGAATATTTTATTAACCCTAAAGAACGGTCGCATATAGACCTTTGGACCTACTCACCACCGGGAAGCAAAAAAATAATCGAAAGCGTTTTTTAATATCCCCCGAGCAAAAAACAGATTGAAAATCGAGCTGTAAATCCTTACAGCTTCGTCTCTCGTACACATATTTTAAGCCAATGAAAAGCATACGTATAAAACCTGATTTTTACGTTACTCTTTCATTGGCTTTTTTGCGTTTTTTCGACATATTTTTGGGGGATTTTATTGCTTTTTCCGATTGCAGATGATATACTAGTATTGAAAATATAATTTTAGCCAACACCAACCTATGAGAATTGGAGAAAAATATGATTTCCTTTGGCAACGACTGGGACAAGCTTCTCGAAGATGAATTTGGGAAGGATTATTACCTCTCTTTGAGAGAATTTTTAAAGGTTGAATATTCGACAAGAAAAATTTATCCGCCGATGAACGACATATACAATGCCTTAAGATATACCTCGTTTAAGGATACAAAGGTGGTTATTCTCGGGCAGGACCCCTATCACGGTGAGGGACAGGCTCACGGACTTTGCTTCTCGGTTAAGCCCGGAGTAAAATTTCCTCCGTCCTTGCAAAATATTTTCAAGGAGCTTGGAACGGAATACGGTATGAAAATGCCCGAAACAGGTGAGCTTACCGGCTGGGCAAAGCAAGGCGTTCTTCTTTTAAATACCACGCTTACCGTGAGAGAAGGTCAACCGCAGAGCCACAAGGGACGAGGCTGGGAGATTCTTACGGACAGAATAATCAGTATTCTTAACGAAAAAAACGAGCCTGTGGTATTTATGCTGTGGGGCGGCAACGCCAGAGCGAAAAAGGCACTCATAACGAACGGAAGGCATCTCGTTCTCGAATGCGCTCACCCGAGTCCTCTTTCGGCATACGCGGGATTTTTCGGGTGCAATCATTTTCTTCTGGCAAACAAATTCCTTACCGAAAACCGTCTTTCCGAGATAGACTTTACAAAAACGGTCTAGGCAAAAAATATTTGCGAAAAATATTGAAAACAGTATGAAAAGGTAGTATAATAAAATTATAAGAGGCTTACAAGGAGGTTGCTATGAAATTACTTGAAGATAAAATTTTGACAGACGGAATTATACTTCCGGGCAACGTATTAAAGGTTGACAGCTTTTTAAGCCAGCAAATTGATGCTCCCTTGATGGAAAAGCTTGCCGAAGAGTGGTATCGCCTTTTTGAAAACGAAAAAATCACGAAGATAGTAACCATCGAGGCATCGGGAATAGGTATTGCCTGCATTGCCGCTTTGAAATTCGGTGTTCCCGTGGTTTACGCAAAAAAGATGAGAGGTGCTAACCCCTCATCCGACTATTACTCTTCAAAAATAGTTTCTTATACCCACGGAACGAGCTATAACGTGGTTATCCCTAAAATGCATATATCCGACAGTGACAACGTTCTTATTATAGATGACTTCCTTGCAAACGGAAGCGCTTTGCGAGCACTCATAAAGATATGCGAAAATGCAGGAGCAAAGGTCTGCGGCGTAGGTATAGCTATCGAAAAGACCTATCAAGGCGGAGCGGATAAGATACGCAATATGGGATACCGCATTGAATCTCTTGCCAAAATCAAAAAAATGGACGACATAGGCGGAATAGAATTCTGCTAATATGATAACTTTAGTTTACAAAAAGCGCATAACATCTGAAAAAAGAGATGTTATGCGCTTTTGTTTTATTGTTAAAAATTCTTTTTGATTTTTATTCTTATCAGTACGGTTTTACACAAATGCAAAGTAAGAAAGCAGAGCTATACCAAGGATTATGCGATATATTCCAAACACGGAGAAGCTATGCTTTTTTACGAAATCCATCAGGAATTTTATTACTATTACCGAAACGATATAGGAAACGATAATTCCTACGAAAAGGAGCATAAGCTCTTCGCCCGTAACGGTAGCTCCCGAAACGATAAACTTTAATATTTTAAGTCCCGAAGCGCCGAGCATTATAGGTATTGCCATAAAGAATGAAAATTCTGCCGACGCAACGCGGCTCACTCCCGTGAGCATACCACCTAAAATCGTAGAGCCGGAGCGAGACGTTCCCGGAACTAAAGAAAGAATCTGGAAAGCTCCTATTTTAAGAGCATCACCGTACGAGAGCTCTCTGACGTCATTTACTATCGGCTCTCTCTTTCCCTTTTTCTTAAGGTATTCAACGACTATGAAAGCTATGCCGTAAATCACCAAAGCCGCAGCTATCACGGGGGGCGTGTAAAGATATGCATCTAAAATATCATCAAAAACGAGTCCAATTACAGCGGCGGGAATTGCTCCTACTATAACCTTTTTCCAAAGCTCTACCGTATCGCGTTTTTCCTCGCCACTCTTATCCTTTGAAAAGGGATTTAGCCTTTTGAAGAAAAGAGTCGGCACGGCAAGTATTGCTCCAAGCTGAATTACGACGAAAAACATTTCCTTGAATTCTTCGGAAAGCTTAAGCTTTATAAATTCGTCAATAAGAATCATATGCCCCGTAGAGCTTACGGGCAGCCATTCGGTAATTCCCTCAACTATTCCGAGAAATACCGCTTTTAAAAATTCTATAAATTTCATAGCTCTCCTTTCTCTAGAAAACTTAACGTTCTATTTAATCTGCCGCTCTGACAATATCTCCTGCGAGTAGCGGCTCCGAAACCTTGGCGTAAAAATTCATATAAGGATGAGAGGTAGCCTCAATAGGATTGCGGTCTTCATCATAAAGCTCTGAGATTTCTATCTCTCTTCCGATTCTTCCAGGGGTGATAACCTCTATTTTTTCTCCGAGCTTCATTTTGTTTCTCTGCGACATAAGCGCCTCGCCCGTTTCTTCATTATATTCGAGAACGACCGAAAGATATGCTTTATCCTTAATATAGCCGGTGTCCTCCGCGGTATTTGCGTCGGTACGGGAATCGGTAAAGTAATAGCCAGTAGCATAGTTTCTGTGGCTCACGGAGAGAAGCTCGTTATACCATTTTGGATTATATTCATAATTTCCCGAAAAATAGGAATCTACCGCCATTTTATAGGTATTTGTAACAACCGCGGTATAGTATGCCGACTTCATTCTTCCCTCTATCTTGAAGGAATTTATTCCCGCTTCGATAAGCTCGGGAATATGCTCTATCGTGCAGGTATCTCTGCTTGCCATAATAAACGTCTCACCGTTCACCTCTTCAACGGGCATTTTAAGGTCGGGACGCTTTTCCTCGGTGATTTCGTAGCCTCGTATGGTATAGTTCCATCTGCAAGGCTGGGCGCACATACCTCTGTTACCGTCTCTGCCTATAATATGACCCGAAAGCAAGCATCTTCCGCTATATGAAATACACATTGAGCCGTGAATGAAGCATTCTATTTCAAGGTCCTCGGGGATATTAGCCTTGATAGCCTTGATTTCATCAAGCGTCAATTCTCTTGCGAGGACTATTCTTCTCGCGCCAAGCTTATACCAGGCAAGGCAATCTGCGGAGCTTACGGAATTGGCTTGCGTCGAGATATGTATTTCCATCGTGGGAATCATCTCTTTTACAAGCAAAAGAACTCCGATATCTCCTATAATCATAGCGTCTATACCGATATCCTTAAGACTTTCGAGATAATCTCTCAAAAGAGCGTACTCATTTTCTCTCGGCATAGTATTGAGGGTAAGGTACACCTTGACACCTCTTTCGTGCGCATAAGCCACTGCCTCGCGCAGCTCCTCAACCGAGAAGTTATCCGCTGCGGCGCGCATACCGAAGATTTTTCCCGAAAGGTAAACAGCGTCGGCTCCGTAGAGGATTGCTGCTTTCATTTTTTCAAAATTTCCTGCCGGTGATAATATTTCCGGTCTTTTCATAATTATGACCATTCCTTTCAAAGTAAAATGCGTCTATTTGAATTTTACCATAACTCACAAAAAAATTCAACCCAAAGGAGAAACTTTCACCGAACCTATCTCAGCGAAAGGCTCGTCTTTACTCGTTGCTTTTATTAGGAATAGCAATTATGGCAATTTCCCAAGCGGGGAAACACATAGTGCGTCTGATATAAAGCGAATAATACGGATGCTTTTCCCTCATATAATTTATAAGTGAGAAAATATCCTCGCTTCTGTGATATGCGGATATAAGGAGAGTCGGGCGGTATTTTTCTATCGTTCCGAAGCTTCCTATAAGAGCTTCCATCTCCGCTCCCTCGACGTCGTATTTTATATAATCTACCTTTTCATTAACCGCACTGTCAATCTTCACAAGCGGTATTTCCTCAGCGCGAACCTCGTACGAGGCGGTTGAAGCTACCGACGAATTGCGGTTTCCACTGCCCTTAAATTCTCCCGAAGAGTCCTCACTCCATACGGCAGCGTTATAAGATAATACCTTTTCAGACAAGAGATTTTCCTCGACGTACCTCGAAAGCTTTTTGTAATTTCTTTTGTCCGGCTCGATTGCATATACTTTTTCAAGCTTACTAAAATAGGAGAGCATTTCCCTTACCGTATCTCCGTTATATGCGCCGGCGTCAACCGCGCATCTTATATCGCTTCCTATAAGCTTATATATTTCCGAGGTGTCCGAATAACAGTTCAAAAGATATTCCGCATCACCGAAAAGCTTATAATTTATGATAGCCGCAAAAGCGTTTTTTGAATCCTCATCGGCAAGGCTTTCGTAGGCTTTTATGATGTTCTCATAATTGTTATTGTAAAAATCCTTATCAAAATACTCCTCGCCCGCAACAGGCATATCGGGAACGAGCATAGTATGCTCGGAATTTATTTTCTTAAGCATTTCGATTACTTCTTCTCTGTTTGAAGCAAAAGAGAGCAGTATAAGAAAATCCTCGTATTCTGACGCAATATCCGAAAGACTTTTCACCTTGAAGCCACGGAAGCTATGACCTCTAACAAAGCCGTCAGAGGCAAACACCTCGCTCACGTGAGCTCCGTACTTTTCAAGATGTGAAAAGAGCTTATCCGCACCGTTTCCCATTCCGTAAACCGCTATGGGACGGCTATCACTTGCAATTTTCTCCCACATATCAGACTTTGTCGGATATTCGGGAAGCTTATATCTTTTATATGGCATTTAAAAATCTCTTTTCTGTATTGAAATTTTCATTCTTTTATGCTAAACTTAATTCAAAGCTTGATATTTAAGAATGAAAGGAAATATAATTATGGATTGCTTATTCTGCGCTATTATAAACGGAGATATTCCGTCAAACAAGGTTTATGAGGACGAGTATTGCTACGCTTTTCTCGATATTGCTCCGCAGGCTCCCGTTCACTGCCTCGTTGTTCCCAAGGAGCATATCGCGTCGGCAGACGAAATTTCGGAAAACAATTCCACGCTCGTTGCAAGGATTTTTGAAGCTATACCGAAAATCGCAAAGTCTCTCGGTCTTGACGGCGGCTACCGCATTATTTCAAACGTGGGCGAAAACGGCTGCCAGTCGGTAAAGCATCTTCACTTCCATATTCTCGGTGGAAAAAAGCTTTCGGAGACAATGGCATAATTTACAAACAAAGCTGTGATAAAGTAAAAAACAACCGCTGCAAAGCGGTTGTTTTTTATTGCGGCAAGGCGAGAATTATACTCTTTCCTTAACTTTAGCCGCTTTACCAACTCTCGAACGAAGATAGTAGAGCTTCGCACGGCGAACCTTTGCGAGACGGAATACTTCAATCTTCTCAACGTTAGGAGAATGGATGGGGAAAGTCTTCTCAACGCCAACACCGTAAGAAACACGTCTTACAGTAAAGGTCTCGGAGATTCCGCCGCCATGTCTTGCGATAACGGTACCCTCGAAGAGCTGAGTTCTTGTCTTTTCACCTTCGGTGATGCGAATGTAAACCTTTACACCGTCACCAATGCCAAACTGAGGAACCTCAGTTTTGAGCTGCTCACTTACAAAAGCCTGAATCTTTTCCATTATATAGGCCCTCCTTAATACTACGAACATTCGTGCGGAGCTACGCAGAGGACTGTTCTGAATTGCTGATACATGGGCATAGTTCACCCTGACACAGTTGTAGCCATTATATCACATCTTGCCAAAAAAATCAATATGTTTTGAAAAGTTTTTTGAATTTTTTTGTAATACTGCTGAATTTGTCAATTTTTCGGTTGTGCAAATTGCATTTTTCATAAAATATTTTGTTATTTTATTAGTTTTATTCATTGTATTTCGCTTATAATTGTGTTATAATATAATGAATAATTATTTGTCCGCATTCTCTTTGCGGGCTATGAAAGGAAGAACGATGAGCATAAAGAATTTCGAAAATGAAAATAACGAAAGCTTGCTCGATAAAGTTTTGCCTGAAGATGAGTTTTTTGGCGTAGAGGCTAACTCGGATTCAAAGGATTTGCCTCATACCGATTTGGAAAATCCGCCTATCGAAGATTCCGAGGCTTCCTCTCTCGCCGTTTCGGAAAATCTTTCTCTTGAAGATTCTGAAAATTCATCTATCAGCGATTCGGATAACGGCGATGCTACCGGTGAAGCTCAACCAACCGAAAACGAGCTTCCCCAAGAGACGAAAGAAGCTTATGCTCACAGCTCGGGCGACCAAGCTATCAACGATGGCAAGGATGACGATGCTCAAATTAAGCCAGAGGGTGATATTACCGTCGAGGAAGCGAATTCCGATGGTGCCGAGGCAAGATTTGAGGACACCGTTTTTATTACGGAAATCGAAGCCGATTCAGAGACAGAGGAAGGCTCCGATGATGCGGAAAGCGAAAAGAGCGATAACGGTTCCGACTCTGCTGTCGAGAACGTGTCCGACGCTGAAGCTGAAGCCGAGTCGGAAGCCGCAAACACGAGCGAGGAAGAGGCTGACGGGCAATTCCCTACCGTTACTTTCGAAAATGACGAGGCGGAAGAAGCAGACGAGCCCGAGGTTTATACAAAACGGGTATATAATCCCGACAAGCCGCGCGGAATAGACACTGTTTTCGATTTTCTTGAGCTGTTTATATTCAGCCTTGCCGCAGTTTTGGTTATAACTACCTTCTTTTTCAGACACTCGGTTGTTGAAGGAAGCTCTATGGAAAATACGCTCTACGAGGGCGAGCATATAATAATTTCCGACCTCTTTTATACTCCCGACAGAGGCGATATAATAGTCTGCGAGGACTATACGACGGCTTTAAGAAAGCCTATCGTCAAAAGAGTTATAGGTATAGAGGGTGACAGAGTTCAGGTTACCGAGGACGGACGTGTTACCGTCAACGGAGTGGAGCTTGACGAATCGGATTATGTTTTCGTCGATTTCGGCGCTAATATTGACAAGGACGCTGTTGACGTAATAGTTCCCGAGGGTGAGGTCTTCGTTATGGGTGACCACAGAAATATGTCCACCGACTCGCGTGACATTGGAACCGTAAAGGTTGACAGTATTCTCGGAAAGGTAATCTTAAGGTTCTATCCCTTTGATAAATTCGGACGGGTTGAATGATAATCCGAGCTTTCAATTAGCCAATATCAACCTAAATCAAGAAACTTTTGAGTTAAATCAAGGAAAGAGATAAAACAAATGGCACAGAATCCTATACAGTGGTTCCCCGGGCATATGGCGAAAACCCGAAGAATGATAAGCGAATGCCTTGGCAGCGTTGATATCATTCTCGAGCTTCTTGACGCAAGAATTCCATACAGCTCAAAGAACCCCGAAATAGAAAAGCTTACGGCAGGAAAGCCGAAGCTTACAGTTTTGACAAAATCCTCTCTTGCCGACCCTGAGGTTAGCAAAAGATGGATGGAATATTTTGATAATGCGGTTCTCATAGACTCTACGGACAGTCTTGGAATTAAAGCGCTGTCCGACGCTGTGAAGGCGACGCTTTCCGACAAAATTGAAAGATATCTTTCAAAGGGTATGGAGGGCAGGCGCTTAAAGGCTATGATAGTCGGTATTCCCAACGTTGGAAAATCCTCTCTTATAAACAGACTTTCGGGCGCAAAGCGAGCAAAGGTTGAGGATAGACCCGGCGTTACTGTAAATAAGCAGTGGGTTACGACCGAGATTGGTCTTGACCTTCTTGATATGCCCGGCGTTTTATGGCCGAAATTCGAGGACGAGCGTATAGGTCAGAATCTTGCGATTACCGGCGCTATACGTGATAAGATACTCGACACCGAACAGATGGCTATGATTCTATGCCAACGACTTATGGAGTGCGCTCCCGATAAATTTATGGCAAGATATAAGCTTACCGAGGACGAGACCTACGGGCTTGACGGATATGACCTTTTTGAGCTCGTTGCAAGAAAAAGAGGTATGCTGATGAGCGGCGGTCAGATAAATTCCTCAAGATGCGCGGAAATGCTTCTTGACGAGTTTCGCGGCGCAGTTATAGGAAGAATATCGCTTGAGACTCCGGAGGATATCCAAAATGCCTGATTTTGAATACGAAAACGCACGCTACGCCGAGGGATATACCGCAGTTTGCGGAACAGACGAGGCAGGACGCGGACCGCTTTGCGGCCCTGTTGTTGCCGCCGCTGTAATTCTTCCGAGGGACGTAGAAATAGAGGGTCTTAACGACTCGAAGAAGCTTACGGAAAAGAAACGTGAAAAGCTTTTCGATATAATTAAGGAAAAGGCGGTTGCTTACTCTATCGCAGAGGCTTCGCCTGCCGAAATTGACGAGATTAACATACTTAACGCTTCAATGCTAGCTATGAAGAGGGCTATCGAGGGGCTTTCGGTCAAGGCTGATTTTGCCCTTATTGACGGAAACTGCTCGCGCGGATTTGATATCCCCACGGAAACGGTAGTTAAGGGCGACGCAAAGAGCGCCTCGATTGCCGCGGCATCAATTCTCGCAAAGGTAACGAGAGACAGACAGTGCATTGAGCTAGACAAAGAGTATCCCGAATACAATATAGCAAAGCACAAGGGATATCCCACGAAGGAGCATATGGACGCTGTGAGGCAATACGGCCCCGCTCCTATATACAGAATGAGCTTTTTGAAGTTCCTTGACAAGTAATGAACATACTAAAGGTACTTACCGAAAAAAGAATAAAGGGCAACATAGGTGAAGAGGCGGCAGCCAAGTATCTCAAACGGCTGGGCTACAAGATACTCTACCGAAACTACGTTGCCGACGGTCACGAAATAGATATCATAGCTGAAGATAGGGAGCATATTTGCTTCGTTGAGGTAAAGGCACGAGGCGAGGGGAGCAAGAATCCCTACTCTATGCGCCCGTCCGACGCTGTTGACAGAGAGAAGCGCAAGTCCATAATCACAGCGGCGCGAGCTTTTTTTGCATCAAATTTCGGACGTAAAAAATACCGTTTTGACGTAGCCGAGGTTTATCTCGACTATAAAAACAAACCAACTAAAATAAATTATCTCGAAAGCGCTTTCACGCTAAACGACAGATAACACAAGGAGTATTATTATGAAATTTATAAGTACGCGAGGAAAATTCACAGATAAAGTTGATTCCGCTTACGCAATAAAATGCGGTCTTGCGGCTGACGGAGGTCTTTTTATGCCCGAGTCAATTCCCTCTTTATCGAGCAACGAGCTTCTCTCTCTTAAGGATAAAAATTACAACGAGAGAGCCGCTTATATAATAGGAAAATTTTTGACCGACTATACCTACGACGAGCTTCTTGCCGACGCTGCGGGCGCATATGCAGGAAATAAATTCGGACCGCACCCTGCTCCCGTAAAAAACGTTGACGGCAAGATTTACTCACTTGAGCTTTGGCACGGTCCTACATCTGCCTTCAAGGATATGGCGCTTCAGATAATGCCGAGACTTTTCGTGAGAGCTCTTAGGAAAACCGGAGAAACGAAGGACGCTTTGATTCTCGTTGCCACCTCGGGTGACACGGGCAAGGCAGCCCTTGAGGGCTACCGCGATATTGACAGGGTGAAAATTCAGGTATTCTACCCGACCGACGGTGTCAGCGCTGTTCAGAAGCGTCAGATGCAGACTCAAGAGGGCAAGAACGTTTCCGTAAAAGCTATACGCGGCAATTTTGACGATGCGCAAAGCGGCGTTAAGAGAATCTTTGCGGACGAAAAAATGGCGGCAAGACTTGCCGAAAGAAACACCTTTTTATCGAGTGCGAACTCTATTAACTGGGGCAGACTCGTTCCGCAGATAGTTTACTACGTATCGGCATATCTCGATATGGTTTGCTCGGGTGATATATCATTCGGAGAAAAAATAGACGTATGCGTTCCTACGGGTAATTTTGGCAATATATTCGCCGGATATATCGCAAAGCTTATGGGACTTCCCATTGAAAAATTCGTTTGCGCATCTAACGTAAACAACGTTCTGACAGATTTCCTTAAAGAAGGAACTTACGATAAAAACAGAAGCTTCCACGCAACCATATCTCCCTCAATGGACATACTTATTTCATCAAACCTTGAGAGACTTCTATTCCTCACGGCAGGCGCCGAAGAGACCGGAAAATATATGGAAATGCTATCCTCTTGCGGTAAATATACGGTTTCAGGCAGCGTATTTGCAAAGATAAGCGAAAGCTTTATCGGAGTTTTCGCAGACGAGGCGCGCACGAAGGCTACGATATGCAGCTTCTATAAAAATAAAAACTACCTTATAGATACTCACACCGCGGTAGCAATGGCTGCTGCCGAGGAGTATTTAAGTACCTATAAGGCAGAGAGGAAAATCCTGGTTGTATCAACCGCATCCCCATATAAATTTGCAAAGGACGTCTACACCTCTCTCGTAGGAGAAGAAAACGCTCCGTCTGATATTGAGGCTATCGAAAAGCTCTCCGCTCTTACGGGAACGGAAATCCCAGCGCCTCTTTCATCTGTTATTGCAAAGGAAATTCTTCATCCAGACGTAATCGGAAAAGAAGATATGGATAATGCGGTAGCGGATTTTGTTACTCTTTAATATTCTTTTGGCTTAAAGGTTGCGCAGACGGTATTCGACGAGCATTTTGCGTCGTGAGGTCCTACGCAGATTTCGCCCGCATAGCATTCGCTCTTTCCGTCATGATAAACGCAGCTCACTACATCGCAGTTGATTCCCTTGATGTGCTTATGACGCTCGGAGCCGCAAGCGGTTTCGTACTTTGTTTCTTCCATGGCAACGTATCCTCTTTTCTGCAAGACTAAATCCTGCATATTTATTTTGAACGCAATATTGGTTTTTATGCAGAATAAGATAAGCAATTTTATTTATCGAACGGAGAAAAAATGGCACTTTACACAATAGCCGACCTACACCTCTCGACTCTTGATTCCACTAACAAATCAATGGAAGTCTTCGGGGCAAGGTGGGATTCCTATATGGATAGAATAGAAAAAAACTGGCGGCGCCTTATCGACGAGGGAGACACGGTAGTTATACCCGGAGATATCTCGTGGGCGCTCTCACTCGATGAAGCAACGAGCGACCTTAAATTTCTCGATTCCCTGCCCGGCAAAAAAATTCTCGGAAAGGGAAACCACGATTTCTGGTGGTGCACTATGAAAAAGCACACGGAGCATTTCGAAAAGAATAACATTACAACACTGTCATTCCTCTTCAATAACGCTCACGAGATCGAGGATTTCATAATAGCGGGAACTCGAGGCTGGTTCTTTGACGAAAAGGCTTCGGCGGCGCTGCCGAACAAAACCGATTTTGCAAAGCTCACCGCAAGAGAGGAGCTTCGCCTTGAAACAAGTCTTAAAGAGGCGGATAAGCTTCGCACTGATACAGGAAAGGAAATAATAGTATTTATGCACTTCCCTCCCGTATGGAACGGTGAGGTATGCGAGGGGCTTATAGAGATTTTAAAAAAATACCGAATCAGGAGAGTTTATTTCGGACATATACACGGAAATTACACCGCTTCACCCGTAACGCATTTTGACGGTATAGAGTTAAATATGATTTCCGCAGACTACTTGGCTTTCACACCCAAAATCGTGTCGAAAATCGTTATTTAATCAAAAAGCGCACTAAATACCCATAAAAACAAACAATTTTATCGCTTTACGTATTGACAAAAGCGTTTCTTTGGTGTAAAATATATTGGTTTTTAATTTAAAAATAAATAATATAATATCATTGGAGGACGAAAAATGAGTCTTATCAAAAATGAGCTTACCGAAAAGTCCGGTTTCAAAATGGAGTTTTCCGTAAGCAAGGAAGTTTATGAAAAAGCAGAGCTTGCTGCATACAAGAAGATGGTTAAGAACATGAATGTTCCCGGCTTCAGAAAGGGAAAGGCTCCCAAGGCTGTTATCGAAAGATTTTACGGCAAGGGCGTATTCTTTGAGGAAGCTATCAACGCTTGCATTCCCGAGGCCTTTGACGCGGCTGTTAAGGAAGCCGGCATAGTAGTTGTCGGCAATCCCTCCTTCGACCTCGTTTCCAACGACGGAGACGTTGTTCTTAAGGCAGAGGGCTTCGTTAAGCCCGAGGTTACTATCGAGGGTTACAAGGGCATCAGCGCTCCTAAGAAGGTAGCAAGAGTTACCAAGGCTCTCATCGACGCTGAGGTTGACAGCGCTCGTAAGAGACTTGCGAGAACCGTTGAGGTTACAGACAGAGCCGCACAGAACGGCGATATTGCAAACATCAATTTCGAGGGCTTCGTTGACGGCGTTGCTTTCGAGGGCGGCAAGGGCGAAAACCACGACCTTAAGCTTGGCTCCGGAAGCTTTATCCCCGGCTTTGAGGCACAGATTGAGGGCAAGAACGTAGGCGACGAGTTCGACGTTAACGTTACCTTCCCCGAGGAGTACGGCGCTAAGGAGCTTGCAGGTAAGGCTGCAACCTTTAAGACCAAGCTCAACGCTATCAAGGTAGAAGAGCTTCCCGAGGCTGACGACGATTTTGCAAAGGACGTATCCGAATTTGATACCCTTGATGAATATAAAGCTGACATTAAGGCAAAACTTGCAAAGAAAAACGAAGAGGCTGCTGACAGAGAGTTTGAAAACGCTCTTGTTGACGCTCTTCTTGAAAAGCTCGTTGCTGAAATCCCCGAGCCTATGTTCGTAGCAGAGACCGAAAACTTCCTTCGTGACTATGACAACAGACTCAGAATGCAGGGACTCGACCTTGGTAAGTACACTCAGTACACCGGTATGACTCTTGATACGCTTCGCGCTCAGTTCCGCCCTAACGCTGAAAAGCAGGTTAAGCTCAGACTCGCTCTTGAGAAGATTGCTTCTCTTGAAAACCTCACCGTTACAGAAGAGGAGACCGAGGCAGAATATACCAGAATTTCCGAGGCGTACAACGTTCCCGTAGATCAGGTTAAGGCTATGGTTGCGGTTGAGGATATCAAGGCTGATATGCTCGTTGCAAACGCTATGAAGTTCGTTAAGGACAACGCTGTTGTTGCTAAGGCTGCAAAGGCTGATAAGGACGAAGAATAATTTCTATACAGGCAGCACTGCTTGCTACTGTCAAAAACAAAGAGGCTGCCTCATAAACTTGAGGCAGCCCTTTTAAAAAACGCACTTTTTGAAGGATTATGTCGTATCAATCCTTCAAAGTTAAATATTATAACCCGGAGGCATATTATGGCACTCGTTCCTATGGTCGTTGAGCAGACGTCGAGAGGCGAACGCTCTTACGATATTTATTCAAGACTTCTCAATGACAGAATTATCTTTCTTTCAGACGAGGTGAATGACACTACGGCGTCGCTCGTGGTTGCGCAGCTTCTATATCTTGAGGCGCAGGACCCCGACAAAGACGTTTATCTCTATATCAACAGCCCCGGCGGCTCTATTACCGCAGGTATGGCTATTTACGACACTATGAATTATATCAAGTGCGACGTTTCTACCATTTGCGTAGGCATGGCTGCTTCTATGGGAGCTTTTCTTCTCTCATCGGGCGCAAAGGGTAAAAGATTCGCTCTTCCCAATGCGGAGGTTATGATTCATCAGCCTCTCGGCGGTATGCAGGGTCAGGCTACCGATATCAAAATCCACGCAGACAGAATTCTTAAAATCAAGGCTAAACTCAATTCTCTTCTCGCCGAGCAAACAGGAAAATCTCTCAAGGTTATCGAAAAGGACACTGAAAGAGACAACTTTATGACCGCAGAAGAGGCTCTTGAATACGGTCTTGTTGACAAAGTAATTACCAAAAAGGAACTTTAATATGGAACATACTCCTAACGACAGACTTCGCAAGTGCGCCTTTTGCGATAGGACTGAAAAGGAAGTTTCTATACTTATTCCCTCTAAAGACGGCAGAACGTACATTTGCGACACCTGTACGGAGCTTTTCTCGGATTTCCTCGACGAAAACTTCTCCGACGTCATTGACTCGCCTAAAAAAAGCAAGTCAACTTCCGGGCTTTGTATGGAAACTCTTCCCCGTCCGAAAGAAATTAAGGCTATGCTCGACACCTACGTTATAGGTCAGGACGATGCAAAGCTTGCGCTTTCTGTTGCCGTTTACAATCACTATAAACGAATTCTTACCGTAGAAGAAGCCGAAAAGAAAAAGAGAAAGAAGAAAAGTGCGAATGAAGAGGCTCCCGCCGACGAGCTCGACGAGGTTGAAATTCAGAAGTCAAACGTTCTTCTTCTCGGACCTACCGGCGTTGGTAAGACCTATATTGCTGAGACTCTCGCAAGAACGTTCAAGGTTCCTTTCGCAATTACCGACGCAACCACTCTTACAGAGGCGGGATACGTTGGCGAGGACGTAGAAAACATTCTGCTCCGTCTTATTCAAGCGGCAGATTTTGACGTAGCGCGTGCGGAATACGGTATTATCTATATAGACGAGATAGATAAAATCGCAAGAAAGGGTGAAAACCGCTCGATAACCAGAGACGTTTCGGGTGAGGGCGTTCAGCAGGCGCTTCTTAAAATTATTGAGGGCACGGTTGCAAACGTTCCTCCGCAGGGCGGAAGAAAGCATCCGAACCAAGAATTTATTCAAATTAACACCAAAAATATTCTCTTTATCTGCGGCGGCGCATTTGACGGTATTGAGTCGATTATCGAGCAAAGAAAGGGCTCTCAGCAGATAGGCTTCGGAACAGAAAAAATGACGAAGCGTGAAAAGGTTGAAAAAGGCGTTTACCGTGACGTTGTTGCTCACGACGTTGTTAAATACGGAGTTATTCCCGAGCTTGTCGGAAGACTTCCTATAATAGTAACGCTCGACAATCTTGATGAAAATGCGCTCGTCAGAATTCTGAAAGAGCCTAAAAACGCTGTTTACAAGCAGTATCAGAAGCTTCTCAAAATGGACGGAATCGACCTTGAATTTGAAGATGAAGCGCTTTCCGAAATTGCAAAAATGGCTATCGAGCGCAAGACTGGAGCAAGAGGTCTTCGCTCAATTCTTGAGGCTGTTATGCTTAAGCCTATGTATGATATTCCCTCTCTCGACGGTGCTAAACGGGTTATTATAACCCGAGGCTTTGTCAAGGGCGAGGAAGAATTAAAGGTTATTTTTGAAGAAAACCGATAAAAGAAAAAGTCACGAGAACGATGAAAAACATCAGAATCGTGACTTTTCCGTTTTATTAAGGATTTTTAAAATTATTTTGCGCTCTTTCTATACGCTAAAGGGCTTACTTCCATATACTGCTTGAATATCTTATGGAAATAGTTTGCGTTGCAGAAGCCTATATCCTCAGATATATCCGCTATTGATTTATCGGTTTCTATAAGAAGCTTCATCGAGCGGTTTACTCTTAGACCGTTTATGTAATCAACGGGGGTTTTACCGATACTGTCCTTAAACATTTTAGTGAAATAATCGGGGGAAACCATTATTATATCGGCGAGCTTTTCAACGTAAATTTTCTCCGAGAAATGCTCGGAAATGTAGTTTATAACAGGGCGAAGCCTGAGAACGTTATGATAAACTATTCTCTCCGACTCGTTTTTTACAGTGCAGTAATTACGCAAAAGCGCCGTCATTGAAAGATATATATTAGCTCTTATCGGAAGCTTATAGCATACGTCCTTCGCAAGATATTCCTCGTAAGAATCGCTCATACAACGGGAGAGGATGCTATGTATCGGGTGCCCCTCCTTGAATATCTTTATCTTGTTTTCCGACTGAACGTAGAACATATAAAGTATCTCGGTTTCATAGCTTACCATATTGGCTTCTATTATGGAAGCGTCGAAAATCATGCCTCTTATCGAAGCATATCCGTCGGTAGCGTCAGCTCTATATACAAGACCGTGAGGAACGTAGAGAAAATCCCCCACCGACGCGTCTATACATTCCGTTCCTATCTGAATTTTAACGTTGCCGGCGGTAACCTCAACTATCTCCATCTGAGTTTCGCTGACTCTTGGAAAAACAAGAGCTCCGTTACCCGACAGGGAATACATTTTAAATGGGAATTTAGAGTCTATTTCTCTCATATTATCCCTCCTAAAAGCGTCATTTTAATTATTTTAACACATTTTTTTATCTTTGTAAAGGGATTTTTAAATTAAAATCTCGAAATAATGTATAATTTGTCAAAAAAGAGGCGGTTTTTTATACCGCCTCATCTCTTTTTTGTATTATTTCAAACTTTTTGCCGCCAACCTACAGCTCTAACTTAGCTGAACTTATGCGCGGCTTTTCAGTTAAAGGTCGCTACCTCTTGAATCGGTTTCTCCGCTCTTTCTATCGCGCTAACGGTTAAAACGGGTCCGTTACCTCTGTAAAGCGAGGAATACTCTTCCTTAAGCACACCCTCAAGCGTTACCCAATCACGAGTTTTAAGCTTCATTCCGCGCATTCCCTTTGCTACGACCCCTCTATACGCTATATCGTCTGCGCAGCAGGTCATAATATGACGTCCCACGGCAAAATTATCCTTAGGCAACGACGCATCAAGTGCAACTATGCCCTTAAATCTTACCTTTTTGCCGTTATATTTTCCGAACTCCTCGCTCATATCACGGTAGAATATTGCAAAATCCTCATCCTTGATTTCTATTACGGGGGCGTTTATATCATAAGGAAGCGGGTCTTCTATATCGTCGAATTCAATTTCTCCGTTTACGTCCTCATAGCATATGTTTGCTTTTCTGCTGACACCGCGGACGAGCTTATGGAGCGCCTCCTTATCAGTATTATCATTCACTCTGTTGAACACTACCATTTCAGCGCTTGTCAGCTTATCAACGACAAGCTGACGCATATTGGCGTTATACACGCCTATCGTGGTTGAATCCGCAATAAGAATCTCCTGATAAACCATAAAATTCTCCGGCAAAGAATTATAGAACTTATCAAGCGCCCACATACCGTTATACTCAACGACTACAACGTCGGCATTCGCTCTTTTCTGCCTTGCCGCAAGTCTATCCGCAACGATATCCTCTTCGTTCTCGAATCGGCATATAGATACGTTACCCGGCAGCTCGTCGGGCTCTATCTCCTCTTCACCCTCTTCGCACTGGATGATAAGATAATTACGCTTACCGTCATTGAAATTATCGTCCTGCATGGTTTCTTTTATAAATTTGGTTTTACCTGCTTCAAGGAAGCCTGTAAACAGATATACCGGAATATCCATTCTAATCTCCAATCTCAAAAAAACGCACTATATTAAACGCCAAAAAGAGCCTTTATCTTTTCTTTATCAAGTCCCGAGCCGATTACGCAGAGTCTGCCTATCACACCTGCGCTTCCCTCTCTTACGTCAGCTTCGCCGGGAACGTAATCAAAGTGAATCCAGCTTCCGTCCTCATTCTCCACTATTCCCTTTGCGCGAAGCACCATACCAAGATCGTCATCCTCGTCAAAATGCTCGAGAACCGAATTGATTTCATCTATGGTAAACTTATTTGTTGTTTCAACGCCAACGCTGACGAACACCTCGTCTGCATGGTGATGGTGGTGTTCGTGACCGTGGCAGCCGCAGTCGCAGTCCTCGTCGTGCTCGTGGTGGTGATGCTCGTGATGGTGCTCGTGGCAACCGCAGTCGCAGTCCTCGTCGTGCTCGTGGTGATGATGCTCGTGGTGATGCTCGTGCGCTTCTGCTTCAAGCTTATGGAGAGCCTCTTCGAGCGTATCCTTTCTTTCCATAGCATCGAGAATATCCTTACCCGAAAGCTTGTCTATGGGAGTAGTTATTATTACCGCGTTTTCGTTATGCTCTCTTATTAGTGCAACCGCTTCCTCTATTTTCTTATCGGTTGCTTTATCGGTATGAGAGAGCACGATAGCGGAAGCGTGAGAAACCTGGTCGTTATAGAACTCACCGAAGTTTTTGATATACATTTTGCACTTTCCCGCATCTGCTACGGTGGTGAAGCAATTCAGTATCGCATCGGGAGAATCGAGCTTCTTTACAGCCTTGATTATATCAGAAAGCTTACCTACGCCCGAGGGCTCGATAATAATTCTATCGGGCTTATATTCCAAAAGCACCTTTTCGAGCGCCTTTGTAAAATCTCCGACGAGAGAGCAACAGATACAGCCCGAGTTCATTTCGGTTATTTCAATTCCCGCATCCTGCAAAAAGCCTCCGTCTATTCCTATCTCTCCGAACTCGTTTTCGATAAGAACGACCTTTTCCTCGTTATAAGCTTCCTTGATAAGCTTTTTGATAAGAGTAGTTTTTCCCGCGCCGAGAAAGCCCGAGAAGATATCTATTTTTGTCATAACAATCACCTCTGAAAATTTCTACACATAATTATATATTATATTATAGGAAAAGTCAATAAAACAAATATTAATTTTTGCATAAAATGATTACTGTGAACAACAATCAAGGAGCAAATATGAAAATTTTACTTATTAACGGCTCGCCTCACGAAACGGGCGCTGTGGCTCGCGCGCTTCTCGAATGCGAAAGTACTATGCGGCTTTTGGGAGCGGAAATCGATAATTACTTTATAGGCACTGCGCCGCATAGCTGCTGCACCGCCTGCGGATGCTGCAAGGACGGGCGAGGGTGCGTTTTCGGTGATATAGGCGAGCTTTACAAAAAATGCAAAGATGCCGACGGATTCGTTATCGGCACGCCTACTCATTATTTTGGAGCTTCGGGGACTCTTATATCTATGCTTTCGAGACTTTTTTACAGCGGAATAGACGCATTCAGGTATAAGCCCGTAGCCGTTATCGGTGTAGGCAGGCGAGGCGGCGCTTTCGACGCCGCATTGGAGATTGAGAAATTCTTCCGTTTCTCATCTTCTCCTATTATTTCGGGAATCTACCCTGCCATACTTTACGCTAAAGACGGAGCTAGCGCGGAATACGATTCCGAGGGGCTCCAGAATATGAGGTCGACAGCACGAAATCTCGTATGGCTTTCAAAATGCATAGGGCTCGGCCGTGAATACGGAGTCTCTCTGCCTATAGAAGAAGAAAGGATAAAAACCGATATTTCCTCGCTTAAGGAAATTTGATAACAGCAAATGGCATTTTAAAAATGCATATAAATCCTAACGATATTCCGTTTTTTAAAAAAAGAGACCGCAAACCGAATTTACTTCAATCGGTTACGGCCTCTTTTTCTTTTGATTTATGAATTAAGGATTTTACTATTTCCCGCTCCGAAAATGCTACCTTTTCCCCGCGGATATACTGAAATTTCTCGTGACCCTTTCCGAGCAAGAGCAGCGTATCCCCGGAAGTTAAGCTTTCGTATCCGAAAATAATGGCTTCCTTTCTATCGGGAATCACCACCGCACGTGACTTATCTGATACGTAAGAATATATTTCGTCGCAAATCTCCACGGGCGACTCGAAATCGGGATTGTCCGACGTTATAATTAAAAGGTCTGCAAGAGCCTCCGCTGCAGCCGCAAGACTTTTTCTTCTTGAAAACGAACGTCCGCCAACCGCACCAAAAAGGCATAATATTCTTCCTCTCGTTTCACGTCTTACGTTTTTTAAAATTGATTTAAAGCTTTCCGCATTATGCGCAAAATCAATTATAATTCTTTTTCCCTCCGATTCATAAGTCTCGTATCTGCCATTTACTTTTACGCTTTTGAGGGCGTCTCTGAAAGACTCCGTTTTTTTACCCGTTATTTCCTTTGCTGCGGCTATTGCGAGCGCCGCGTTTTTTGCATTAAAATCTCCTCCGCAGGATATTTGAAACGGTACCGAACCCAAAGCAAATTTCAAACTGTCCTTTTCGCTATTAAAAATTTCAAGTCTGTAATCGCAATTACGGGTGCCGACGCTTATTTTACGCTTAACGCCTTTCGTGATATACTCTGCCATCTCATCATCCGAATTAACTACTGCCGTAACGTCTCCGTAATCGCAGAAAAGACGCCTTTTAGCATCAAGATACTCACCAAGATTTTTATGCTCGTATTCTCCTATATGGTCGGGGGAGAAATTGGTAAAAACGCACACGCTAAAGGGTATCTTATATACTCTGAAATCCTTAAGCGCCTGACTCGACACTTCGATTACAGCACATCTTACACCAAGCTCGTACGCTTCTCTGAGAAGCTTATATAAAACGGGCGCAGACGGGGTGGTATTATCGGTGATAAAGGACTCCTTAGGCACTCCCTTATACTCGACTCCAAGAGTGCCTATGAAAATACTTTTTCCGATGGTGGCCCCGAGAATTTCAAAGAGCATTTTTGCCGTTGTGGTTTTACCCTTCGTGCCCGTTATACCGACGATTTTCATATTCTTTAAATTTTCGCCATAGATTGCGCTTGATATTTCTGCCAATGTTTTTCTTGGGTTTTTGCAAATTATTGTAGTTTCTTTTGTAATATTATCAGTTTTTTTGTCAACTACGATAACCTTGACTCCCAGCGCTATCACCTCAGGGATAAAGCTTGCAGCATCGTATCTTGAACCCTTGATGCATACGAAAATATCACTCTCTTTGCACAAGCGGGAGCTTTCGCTCACACCGAGAATATCACGCTCTGAAAAATTTATGCACTCCTCGAAATCTATCCTTTTCAGAATCTCGCTTAATAGCATACTTCTCCCTCTCGTTCGAATTTAGCGTAACGCTTTTTTTCACGGTATAAGTGAGCCATAACGTAAAATTTTCTCGATATTTTTTTCTCGCACGAAAAGTCGTAGGGCGTTGCAAAGAATCCGTTTTTTTCAAGAGAAAGCGCCTTTTTTAAAAGCCCCTTATTACCTGCGTACCTTATAAGCGTTCGCTTTCCGACAGAGCGCCATACACCCTCATCGTAAGAAAAGCTTTCTTCTGTTTTCTCGGCCCTCATATCTGAAAGTAAAAGCTTCGAAAGACTCACTCCGGCGCACCTTATATAGTCAAAGCTTCTTCCCTGCCTTGCGTTAAGCTCAAGGCAATAGCTCTTTCCGTCAGAGCGCAAAATATCGAAATTCGCAACACCGTTGTAACCTATTCCGTCAAGCAAATCTATAAGCTTATATGCCATATCATCAAGAGGTCTCGTTACAATTGCCGAATAGTTTCCCCTCGCGGTAGGGCCAAGCTCTTCTAGTAAAACGTCTCCGAGAACGGCTCGCACCGCCTTTCCGTCTTTATTCGAATAAACGGTCAGAACGCTGGACTCGGCGCTCTTCCCACCCGCATCACCTACGTATTCCTGCAAAATAAGCTTATCCGAATATCCCGATGAGTATATCCTTTTACCGATTTGCAAGGCTTCCCCTAAAGATGCCGGAAAATAAACCTTTTTCATTCCCGAAAATGCGTTTCTCCAATATTCACTACTGTCTGCGGGCTTCAACACGAACGGTGGGCGCATTTTTGCGCCTCTCTTCTGAAAATCTGTGAATTTTTCGTCAAAAATCTCGGTTTTGGGGTGAGAAATTGAATATTTATCAAGAAGAGCCGTAAAGCTTGCTTTATTTGACACGGTTTTCCAAACCTCAAACGACGGAATATGGAAATAAAAATACTCGGACAGTATATCCCTTGCGTATTCAAGCATTTCAACGTACCAATCCGCGCAGGGAATCAATATAAGCCTTTTTCCCTTGTTTGCCTTCGCAAAATCGGTGAGCACGGGAACGGCTACGTTACAATCGTCAAGATTTTTTACCACGTGAAGATTTATAAATGAAGAAAGCTCGGTCATAGCCAGCTTATCTCTGGCAAAAACCTCGGATACCGCTCCGCACTCTCTTGCGAACGACATAGCCATAGAATAAGCATTCAAATCTCCGCCAAGCAGTACGGGAACTATATTTTCATTTGTATCTATCATTTTTACGCCTTTCGTATAATCTATCGTCAGAATAGGTTTTGTATTTAAAGCATCCCGTTTTTAAACAAAAGCATTTCCGGGACTCAGCGCCACTTTTTTAAAAAAAAAATACGAGGTAACGAAAAAATCGCACCTCATATTCCGATATTTTTTAAGATTTCCGGGTTTTTCGCCCCGCCGTTAAAACCAACGGTCAGGAAATTCACCAACCTCGATTAAGCCCTCAAAATCCCATCTGCGAAGAATTTCATAGGTCGCTATCGCAACCGAATTTGAAAGATTCAAGCACCTTCGGTTCTGCAGCATAGGAATTCTTACCGCCCTTTCGGGATTTTCCATAATAAGCTCCTTAGGTAAGCCATCGGTTTCCTTGCCGAACATAATATACACCTCGCCCTCGTATTCTACGTCGGTATATTTTTGCTTTGCGTGGGCGGAGAAATAATATATATTTTTGTCGCCGTGCTTTGATTCAAACTCACCGTAGTTTTCATAGTAATATATCTCAAGCGTATTCCAATAATCAAGGCCTGCTCGCTTTAAGGTTCTGTCCGATATTTCAAAGCCGATGGGCTTAATGATATGAAGAGCCGCTCCCGTAACCGAGCAGGTGCGGGCGATATTTCCCGTATTTTGCGGAATCTCGGGTGAATAAAGTACGATGTTTATTTTTCTTTTCATCAAAAGTTTTCCCTTCGGTTGTCGTTTTATGTATTATATTTTACATTTCGTTTTAAGAAAGGTCAAGTGTTTTTCGCATTTTTCCTCACAGCGCTCAAATTCTTTTAAAAAAATTGCGGAAATTTATCAAAAAGATATTATTTTTTAAAATAATATAAATAATTTACATTTATTTATTTATTTTTATGAAAATTTGTGATACAATGTAAAGGTATAATATTAAAATGGTGAATTATTGCATATATATGACGGCTGCGAGCGCATTTTTTCGAAGCTCACGTTTTAAGCTGTCAGGTAGACTTTGGTTTTCAGGCTTGGTTCACCCGACTATATTTCCCGGAGGACATTATGGGTATATTCTCTTCCCTTTTCGCAACTTACAGCGAAAAGCAAATCAAAAAAATAACCGCTACGGTTGATAAAATCGAGGCGCTTTCGGATAAATACGAAAGTATGACCGACGAGGAGCTTAAGTCCACGACGGACACGCTTAAGGCTCGTCTTGCCGCCGATGAGTCGCTCGACGATATACTCCCAGACGCATTTGCGCTCGTACGCGAGGCGGACTACCGAGTTCTCGGTAAGCGTCCGTTCAGAGTTCAGCTCATGGGCGGTATCCTTCTTCATCAAGGAAGAATTGCGGAAATGAAAACCGGTGAGGGTAAAACACTCGTTGCTACTCTCCCCGCATACCTTAACGCGCTTTCGGGCAAGGGCGTTCATATAGTTACGGTAAACGATTACCTTGCCACGCGTGACAGTGAGGAGATGGGCCGTGTTTACGCATTTTTAGGACTTACTACCGGTCTTATAATTCACGGTCAGAATAACAATGAAAAGCGCGCGGCGTACGCTTGCGACATTACCTATGGAACGAATAACGAGCTTGGCTTTGACTATCTTCGTGACAATATGGTGGTCTATAAGGAGCGCCAGGTACAAAGAGGTCATAATTTCGCTATCGTTGACGAGGTTGACTCCATACTTATCGACGAAGCGAGAACTCCCCTTATAATTTCGGGCGAGGGTGAAAAATCAACCGAGCTTTACGATATGGCGGACAGACTCGTTCGCAAAATGAGCCGTCACGTAATAAAGGAAATGGATACAAAGCAGGATACCGACCTTTACGAAGAGGACTTTATAGTTGACGAAAAGGCGCGCACCGCAGTGCTCACAAAGCACGGTATTGAAAAGGCAGAAAAGTTCTTCAATATTGAAAACCTCTCCGACCCTGAGAATAACAATATTTATCATCACGTTAATATTGCTATCCGCGCTCACGGCGTTATGAAAAACGACGTTGACTACATCGTGAAGGATAATGCCGTAATTATCGTTGACACCTTTACGGGAAGACTTATGCCCGGCCGCCGCTATAATGACGGTCTTCACCAGGCAATAGAAGCGAAAGAGGGCGTAAAAATTCAAAAGGAATCTAAAACTATCGCTACGATAACCTTCCAGAATTACTTCCGTATGTATTCAAAGCTCTCGGGTATGACGGGTACTGCTTTGACCGAGGATAATGAGTTCAGAGAAATTTATGCGCTCGACGTCGTTGAGGTTCCTACCAACAAGCCGATGATAAGACGTGACTATAATGATGCGGTTTACCGCACGAGACGAGGTAAGCTTGCCGCTATCATAGCGCAGATAAAGGAATGCCACGAGAAAGGTCAGCCCGTTCTTGTCGGTACGGTATCTATCGACAAGTCCGAGGAGCTTTCAAATCTTCTTTTGAAGGAAAAGATTCCTCACAGAGTTCTCAATGCAAAGCAGCACGACAAGGAAGCGGAAATCGTCGCTCAGGCTGGTACGTTCGGCACTGTCACCATCTCTACTAACATGGCAGGACGCGGTACTGATATTATGCTCGGCGGCAACCCCGAATATCTTGCAAAAGCAAGAATGAGGAAAGACGGAGTTGATGAGTCGCTTATCGCAAGCGCAACCGGCTCAAGCGACACGACCGATGAAAATATTATCGGCGCAAGAGAGCTTTTCAAGAAGTATTACGAGGAATACAAGGAAGAAATTCGTCCCATGGCAGAAAAGGTACGTGAGGCGGGCGGTCTTTTCATAATCGGTACGGAAAGGCACGACAGCAGACGTATTGACAATCAGCTTCGAGGACGAAGCGGCCGTCAGGGCGACCCCGGTGAATCGAGATTCTATCTCTCGCTTGAGGACGACCTTATGCGTCTTTTCGGCTCGGACAGAATTGCCGTTATGGCGGCAAAGCTCGGTATTCCCGAGGATATGCCTATTGATATGAAGATGGTTTCCGGCGCTATTGAAAGAGCGCAGAGCCGTATTGAAGCTATGCACTTCCAGAGAAGAAAGAACGTTCTTACCTACGACGACGTTATGAACCAGCAAAGAACGGTTATCTATAACCAGCGAGGCGAGATTCTCCATCTTGACGATATAAGCGAAAAGATTCAGAATATGATTATAGGCTCAGTTAGTGACGCATTTGATACGTATTTTGCAGGCGACGACGTTTCCGAATACCGTCCGGAAGAATTTTCTCAGCATTTCCGCGGTGTTCTTACAAACGGAAAAATACTTTCGTACACCAAGGAAGAGCTTGAAAATCTTGATAAAGAGGCTTTAAAGCAAACATTTGTTGACAAAGCGCTCGAAATTTACCACTCAAAAGATGAGCTTTTCAGCTCTGTTGAGGGCGCTCCCGAAAACGCTATGCGCGAGGTAGAAAAGGTTATTCTTCTTCGCAACGTTGACCTTGGCTGGATGGATCATCTTGAGGCTATGGACGATCTTAAGGGCTACGTAGGACTTAACTCCTACGCGCAAAGAGACCCTGTTGCTATATATAAGCTCGAAAGCGCAGATATGTTTGACAGAATGTCCGAGGAAATCCGTGAAAAAACCGTCAAAGAGGTTCTTGCGGTAGTTCCGAGGCGTCAGTCAACCGAACGAGTTCAGGTAGTTAAGGAGACCGGAACCGGTGGTGACGGTACGAAACCCGTGAGACGCCCCGTTGTTAACAAAGGCAGAGTTGTCGGAAGAAATGAATACTGCCCCTGCGGCAGCGGAAAGAAATACAAAAATTGCTGCTGGGCAAAGGACCAGGCGAAGCAATAAGTTTTTGCTAACTCCTCATCCACCACTAAAGTGGTCCCCCATATAGCCTTCTCCAGCGGGAGAAGGCTGAAAGACGGTACGAAGCCTGTAAGACGCCCCGTTGTTAACAAGGGCAGAGTTGTCGGAAGAAATGAATACTGCCCCTGCGGCAGCGGAAAGAAATACAAAAATTGCTGCTGGGCAAAAGACCAGGCGAAGCAATAAGTTTTTACTAACTGAAAAAGCAAAAAACAGAAAGGAGAAAAACAATATGGGATTCGGGACACTTTTTATAGGTTACTTTTTTCTTATAAATATTAGTTATTTCTCATATACCGATATTATTAGCGGAATGGTTATGTTGCTTGCGCTTTACAAGCTTTCGGGTATTAACAAGAGCTTTGCGCACGGTATGACCTGTGCGGCGGTTTTCTCCTGCTTTGCTCTGTTCGAAATCATTTTGGCAGCGGTTGATATGTTCTCGCCGATAACGTGGCTGACCTCTATTACTTCGTATATTTCGGCGGTAAGATACATTTTTATATTTATTCTGACATTCTTTATTCTTCACGGAATAAATGAGGTTTCGAGAGAGGTTGAAGCTGATGCTCTTGCAAAGGGAGCTAAAGCTTCCCTACCGCTATCTTTGGTATTTTTAGTTGCGGCACTTTTCGAAATGCCGTTTATATCGGGGATTTTCGGGGTCGCTGTCACTTACGTATATTTTGCGGTTTTGCTAGCGGTCGTTATGTTTATAATCTCAAATCTTATGACTATTTACAAGGCTTATATGCAAATATGTATGCCCGAGGAGTTGAATCGCGCTCCTAAAAAATCAAAATTTGAATTTATGAACAGATTCTACGATTCTATCGAGAAAAAATCCCGCGAATACGCAGAATACAAGCTTTCAAAAAACAATTCGGGGGGAAAGGAGAAAAACAAAAATGGAAAACGCAAATAACACGGTTTTTCACGAGAAAAAGAAAAGCATGCGTACGATAGGCTACAAATGGCTCATTTTCGCTCTGGTTATGCTCTTCAATCCCAATATTCAGTTGATTGACCTTTTGCCCGATTTTATAGGATTTTTCATTTTGGCAAAATTTCTTGAAAAGGCTGCCGATGCTGCCCCATACTTTGAGGAAGCGAGAGAAGCTTTTCTAAAGCTAGGATTTGTAAATTTGTTCAAGTTCCCCGCCTTAATATTAGTGAGAGCGGTGCGCTCGCACAACACGCTTGATAACGATATTCTTGCTCTTATGACACTTGTTTTTGCGGTGCTCGAAATTATATACTTGATTCCCGCTATTAAAAATCTATTTGACGCATTATCTTATCTTGGCGAAAGAGGAAACGCAGAATCACTTATAAAAAGCGATTCCCTTATATCTACCGATGCGCTTCGCTCGTTTACGCTTGCGTTTGCGATATTGAAATCCCTGCTCTATACCCTGCCCGAATTTCTGAAGCTGACAAGGAGCGTTGAAATTGGAACGACCACGTCTATGCTTACGGGCTCAAGATACTATCCTTGGGCTGTAGTTGCATCGCTTCTTATCGGATTCGTTTTTGGTGGAATATGGCTCTCGCGAATTTTGAGATATTCGAAAAGAATAAAGCTTGAGGGGAAATTTTACTCTTCCCTTGAATCCCTCGCCGATGAAAATTCATATGCGGCGTATGAGAAGAGGGTTACCGAGCGTAGCCGAAACCGAGTATTCCTTATGTTTATACTCGCTGCCGTGTCCTCTGTGGACTTGACCTTCTCCGACTTTAACGGCATAAATCTTCTTCCTGCATTTGTTTTCGGTCTTCTGTTTACAATCGGGCTTATGGGTCTGGTCAAGCATACAAATTCCAAGGAAATGCGCGTTCCTGTTTTAGTGTCGGGATTTTTATATAATACCGTTGCGCTACTTAAGTATATTTATACCTTTAACTTTCTTGACAACTACGGCTATTCCGCTCTGCTTTACGATGCGAATGCGGAAGCTATCAAGCTCTATAAGACGGTAGAAATCTTTGCCGTGATTGAGGTTGTTCTATATCTGGCCCTTACCTTACTGTTCTATATATTGATGAAACGCTACGCAGATACGCATCTCGGTCATTTTAACAGTAGCAGCAGCGAAACCATCAAGTCATCGTACTATAAGGAAATAAATAAAAAGACGATTACTCTTTCCTCGCTCGCATCTCTGGTTGGAATTCTCACCTTTATAAACGTGTTTGTTAATGGAAGCGTGAAGCTTATTTTCTCGAACCCAGCAGACGTGACTTTCCCCTCGCTTATCGTGCCGAATTTGCCTTGGTTTAGTCTTTTGGTTACAGCTTCGGTTATTGCCTATGCCTTCTATTCGGTTTACTACTTTAATTTTATTAAGGAAGAAATGAGTGTGTAAACCGTTCTCACCTAAATCCGACTATCTCCACATAAGAGGTCGCCTCAAATGTAATTGAGGCGACCTCTTATGTGTATAACGAGAAGCACGGCACAACCGATGGTTTTGACTTATCAAAAATCGAGTTTTGAGATACTTTATCGAAAATAGAAGTTATGCGCTTTTAAATCTGAGCTTTAATGCTCACTTTTAAAAAAATTCACTGTCATATGCGTTTTTTGATTTTGAGTGTTTTATGCGTTTCTTCGAGCGTCGATAAAAACATCAATATCTTCCACGATATACGCTCTTCCCGTGGTATGCAAAACGTCATAACAGGTACCGAGATAATCTAAAACTCCATATTTCTTGAAAAGAAGCATAGTCTCCCTGCCGGTAAGCTTTTTGTCCGCACGGTAAGCTTCAAAACAAAACGCTTTGAACTCCAACGTTTTACTCATATCACACCTCCGGCAAAGACAATCTTCCTGTACGTTCTTCATTAAAAAGCGTAGCAAGCATTAAGGTACTATATTGCCACACTTTAGTTTCTTCTCTTTCAAGATAAGAATATAATTTTGACCTTGTAAATCTCTCAAGCGCTTCGTTTTCCGACCAATTGTTTAACTCCATAATTTTATCCACTACACCCGCGGTAATACCGTAGAGGAGCGTTTCATAACTGCGTTCGTTCATTCGTGAATTACCTCCGTGTCAACGTATTTTAAGTACTCCAGCGACTTTTCCGTATGGAATAGAATCTGGTCGCAAAGAGTTTCTGTCTTTAGATTTTTCAGAGCAGTTTGCTTATCTAAATCCCCATTTTCATATTCAACAACCACACGATAAACTCGGTCATCAGCTACAGGACCGATTACAACATCATAGTCTCCCGTAGGTTTTCCACTTCTGTTATTGCAAATGAAATCAAGCCATTTTTCATCCGCTGCCGCAAAATGAATTACAGTAAGCTCTAACTCTGCTTTTTCCAAATCGAACTTATAACGATTTATACATCTATGATTATTATTGTTTCGATAAGAAACTTTTATTGCCCAGCTTTTCGCTTGCGCTTCACTTGTTGTTACATAAAATCCACCGCCGAAATCAAGAGGGCGTTTTGACTCTAAAATTCTTGGAATATCTACAATAGTATCGCTGCCGTGATACACTGTCATTTTATCGCCTCCATTTTTAATATACGCCTGCTTTCTTCTTCAAGCATTGCGAGTAAGCTTACCAAATGCTTTCGTTCTGCTATTTTTGCGCGTATCATTTCTTCTTGCTCAATTGTGCCTGCGTATTTTTGAACTACCTTTTTACCGTCTCTATACCGCAAATAACAATATTTCCTTCCATTCAATTCTCTTATAGCCAAAGAGCCGCGAGGTAAATCCGCAATACGCTTTTCATATGCTAACCGCATATTTTCGTTACGTTGTTTTTCTTTTTTAAGAATAGCATCAATGAAGTGTTTTTTCTCTTTCATACTATTATTATACACCACTCTTCTGTGTTTGTCAACGATTTTGTAGCATATTCATATCAAATGAATATTTGATGATATTTTTTAAAAATTAACTCAGCAAAAAAGGTAAATAGCGTTAGTCAGACGCTATTTACCTGTTTTTGTTTGCAGTCATTTGTCTTTTGTTATCTAGCGAGGATTGACTATCCTCGCTAGATTTTTTGTTTTATTTTCTTATGCAAAAAAGCATAAGATTGAATTTTGCTTTAATTAGCTGTTAGCTTAAGCTGCGGGAGTTTCCTCGCCGGAAGGGGTATCCTAAGCTGCAGCCTGCTCAGCGATAGCATCATCGAGAGTCTGATTCTTATAAAGCTCGGAAACCTCTGCGTATGCGCGGAGTGCCTTTGCAAGAGCTGCGTGAGCATCGCTATCGGTAAGTCCGTTTACGTAGGTTTCAAGGCTGAACTTGCCGTTCGTTACGCTTACGGTTACGGTTTCACCCTCGGTCTCTGCGGGAACAGTTCCCTCTGCGGTGATAGTAAGAACAGTACCGAAGTTGTAAGCCTTCATACCGGGAACGTATATCCAACCATCAATAGCTTCATCGCTTCCGATTGTCTTGGTTATGTTGTTTGCGTAAGTTACCTTGACGGTACCAACAAAGCCATCTACAAGCTTGAATGCGAATGCAGGTGTGGGCTTGAGAACGATCGTAGCCTCTGTGAATACGCCGGTAAGATTCTGATTTTCAATGATTTCATTCTCGTTAAGCTCGCTTACGATGTACTTATCTGCAACGTCTGCATTATTCGTAAGAAGAGTAGCGATTGCAGTATCTTCTTCATCATTGATATACTTAGCTGCTTCGTTTGCGTAGTTAAGCATGTAGTAAACGAGAACCTTGTCTGCATCGGTGATGTTTTCAGTAGTAGCATCAAGAACTGCTTTTGCGTAGCTTACTATCGAAACGCTTGCGGTGACGGTGTCTGTATATTCAGCTCCACCGATAGTTTCCTTAACGCTAATAGTGAAGGTAACGTTCTCGGAAGCCTTGTTGCAAAGCTGGGTGATAGTGTACTTGAGATAACCTGTTATGTTCGTAGGTGTAATCGCGTTACCTTCAGAATCGGTTACCGTTACATACTTCTCATATCCGCTAGGAATATAAAGGTTAACGCCGAAGTTTGCGTAAAGAGAAACGTTAGCCTGAAGGTCATTGAGGTTTGCATTTATTTCATAGTTAGGATTGATAACGGTATTTTCCTGAATGTTAGTAGGAATGCTGTCCCAACCGGTGAATACCTTCTTCAATGCAGCGAAATTGCCTGTGGATTCCGTAAGGTCTTCCATGGCTGTTACGTCCATACCCTTAACGTAATATTCAACAGCAAGAATCTCACCGTCAAGGTCGTTCCAGGTTACCTTTACGGCTTCAGATTCAAGAATGGTGCTGATGGTAAGAATAGGAAGCGACGCTGAAGATACTACGAAGTCGGTGTAAACAGGAGTAGATCTTGTATTAGTATCCTTAAGAGAAATACTATGAACTGTGAGGCTCTCAACACCTTCACCGAGAGTCATCTTAATATTAGCTTTAGCGTTTACGTAGCCCTCGGGAGCATCGTATGCGTTGGCAACGGCTGCAGTATCCTTTACGATAACTGTACCTTCTTTTGAACCATCTGTGTCAATGCTGCCGTTTGTTACGCAGTTGTCGAAGGTTATCGTTCCGCCGGATTTAGAATTCTTTATGAGATTATCACCGTCTTCTTTGGCAATAATAGTGCAATTTTCAAAGAGAATCGAGGTGGTCGTGTTAGTCATATTATTAACCAAATATCCGCCGAGAGGAAGAACAATGGTAGCGTTTTTAATGTTGGCTGTAGCGGCAGTCGTTCCGCTGTAGCTATAAATAACAGCCTTATCAACATGAGTGTTAGTACCCTGTATCAAGGTGCAACCGTCGATATTAACGGATGCCGTCGCTACGGAATTCGAATGAAGTCTAACAATAGCGTTAGCGTTAATCGTAAGGTTTGAGCCCGGGTAGCTTACGCCGTTTACGGTAACCTTACCTACGTTTATAGCGGAGTTTTCAGTGTCATTCACTCTGAACAGGTCACCGCCACTATAGGCGTTATTCTTGTATCCTCCAACATCTATAAGTTGAGCTCCCTGACGAGAGGAATAAATGTTATAGGTATCGTTAGCAGCGGGTTGAAAGACACCGTGAGATATTATATCACCACTAGTTCTCCAGTCGGAATAAAGCAAATGACCGTTCAAGTCAAAGTTGAAAACTTCGGACTCGGTATCGCTTCCGCCTTCGCTTGCTGTATTTTTAGGATTAACGGGTGCAGCGAATTTTACACCGTCTTTCTGAAGAACGAATGTCTGACCGCTGTAGAGATGTGCCGTTTTTGCTCCGTCGCTTCTCGTCGTCCAGTGCGTACCATAGAAGAGCGTAGTTTCGCCGCCATCAACGTATTCTCCGTTTGCGTCCTCTATTACCCACGTAAGCACCTGTTTGTAGCTGTAAACGGGATAGAGAGTTACCTGTTCCGTATTTGCCTCTGCAAAATCGATGGTAACAGGTTTATTTCCGTCGGCATCGTCGCTGCCCTCTACTGTCGTCCAGCCAATATGCGTTCCGGTGAGCCAATGGTTATCACGCTTTGCAACGTTATTTGAAACAGTTCCGGTGAAGGATTCAGCGGGAATATCTCCTATATGACATTCAACTTCTTCGCCATTGGTAGAGAACTTATACTTTACAACCATTTCGCTGTATGACGAATCAAAGGTGTAGCTATAGATATTTTCGCTGGCGTCATACTTCGCGTTAGCGAGATAAGAACCCTCACCCGTAGTAAGCGTATGACCGTTTGCATATATCGTGCAGTTGATATTTACGATTGCGTTTTGCCAGTTGTCAACGAGTTTAAGGGGTATTTCATTTGTCTGACAATAGTTAATAACAGCGGCAGAATCGCCGGCATATACTACATTCGTCATCATTCCAAGATTGGATAAATCAAGCGTATCCGAGAAAGGCTTACCTTCGTTTATGAGATAAGCGGACGGATCGGTTTCATAGGATACAGTATCCTTTGCGTACGTTCTGTTAGTCAAATTATCAAAGAGAACTGTACGTTCGGTGCTCTTTTCGTAAGTATACGTTACGGCGTAGAAATACGTAGTGTCAGACTTTTGACCGTCATAAGTAGCGGGAGCTTCAACGCCCTTTGTAGTTCCAAGGAGGTCGCCGTTTACATAGTAGTAAGCCACTCCAACGTATCCTTCCTCAACTGCTTCTGCATTGGGATCCATAACTACAGTTACGTGATTCCACTTTGTAAGGTCAAGCTGAATGGAATTTTCACCAATAGTTATAGTGCCGTCAGATGAAATAGTTGGTCCTGCCGTCATAGTTTTGTCGCTATTGCTATCACCGTTATTCCAGAGGTCTCCTGTTTTCTGCTTTGCGTGAAGCCACATCGTGCCCGCTGAAATTCCATCGGCAGAATCCGTACCTATATCAAATTCTGTGATAACAAGACCGTATGTGGTTTCTCCATTAGTATTGATTATGGGGTATGAATTGTTTGCTTTTCCCAAAATGATCTGAAGAGCATCGGTTTTCGTACCGCCGGGATACGAGGCTTTTGTTATATTATTCCATACCCCGGTTTCTACGTTGTACGATGTAAGAGTTGATATAAGCGCATCGGAAACGTTCTTTGTATATACGGGCAAATTATATGACTTATCATATTCGTAAGGCACTGCCGTATAATTTTCTGCTTCAGATTCTTTAACTACTTTATAGGGAGCTACGGGGTTTGAAGCAGGATCGTAAACGAATACGTATTCTGCACCTTCCGCACCGGGAACGCTTTTATCGGTAAAGGTAATTCCCTTCGTTAAACCGTTGGTAATAATAGCCTTATAAACGTTCGCATCAATGCGAGTGCCTTCGCAAAGTACCATGTTACTTGCCATTACGGTATCATTAACCTTCGGATAGTTGGTATTACCCGTATCAGAATACATAGCCGTAGTGGGAACGATGTCAGATGTGATTGCAGAGCCGTTCTTAAGGACAACGTTCATAGTACGGAACATAGCGTTTGTCTTACTTTGTGAACTTTGCTTTATGTGAAGAACAGAATTATCAAGAATAAGAGCGCTGTTGTTTTCGTTAAATTTGATAACACTGCGGCGTACCTGGCTGAGATATGAGTTTGTTACAACTATATCAGTTTTTAAAGTGCTGAAACCGTCACCAAAGATCGCTCCGTCAGCATTACCGCTTGCGTCACCGGAAAAGCTCGCAACATCAAGATAGGAGTTGTTTATGGTTATGTATTTCTCATTGGTTGATGATGCGTTAGCGAAAACGTTGGCACCGTCGGTGTGAATATAGCAGTTATTAAGCGTAGCTGTAGATTCCAGTGTTGTAGCAATTACTGAAGATTGCTTACTCTCGGAAGTAACGTTCATTGTCACGTCTTTGAAATTCATATACAATGGATATACGGCACCTTTGCTGGTATCGTAATGGGTGTAGAATAATTTATCTTTGCTCGTATTGTATATATCTGCCTTTATGTTAAGATTCTCAAACGTCCAAGTACCTGCGTCAATAACGAAAAGTCTTCCAGCTTTGCTTTCGTTCAAGGTAATATCAATACCCTTACCGGTACCTATTACGTTGACGTTACGGTTTTGCTCGTGGGCACCCCAGTTGATGGAAACTATGTAGCTATCTGTTACAATAGTGCCTTCACCGGTAATAGTGAACGTGTAGTTCGAACCACCGCCCAAATAGAAGATGCCACTAGTTGACGTAAGCGTGTATCCTCCAAGGTCAAGGGTTAATGCCTTGTCTAGTGAGATAACTGCACTATTTGTCGTATCACCCGTAAGAGTGACGGTTGTTCCCGCCTTTGCATTTGTAATAGCGGTTGCGAGATCTGTTGCTGTCTGCTCTGTTTCGGTAGTGGCGTCGATATACTTCGCGCCGGGAGTACCGGTTGAGCCATCAGCGCTAACAGCGATGATAAGCCCCGCGCAAACGAGTGCAACAGAGAGAAGAAGTACTAGAATTTTGCTGAGTTTCTTCATTTTGTTTTTCTCCTTTATGTGTTTTTATTTTTAAATCTTTATTATTTATTTTGTAAATAAATAGATTATACCTTATTATAGCACGAAAAATCATCAGGTGTAAATTGGTAATGTAAATAGTCTTTTCTCAAAAGCTTTGTTTAAAATGTATAAAATTCAGGTTGTATTCCCCTATTTTTGTTAAAAATAAACAACTATTGGCAAAAGGTGGTGAATTAGCTAGGCAGACTTTGCTCTCTAACGTGAGAAGAATGTAATCTAAATCGCAAAATGTTTTTTTGCCGGTGCAAAAAGCGATATATTGACGCAGCTGCTTCAATGCGATATCGCTTGCTCTGCAAGCAGCGATATTATTTGCTGCCGCAAATAGAGATATGCTCTCTCTCCGAACGTGAGAAGAGAGATTGCCATTTTTGTCTGTGAAACTTAACACGCTCTCGACTGTAGTTATTAATTTTGATAGCCTTCTCCCGAAGGAGAAGGCTTGTGTAGCAAAAATTCAACGTTAAGCGACAGGGTCGCTTTCGGTTGTGGGAGTATCGGTTGTAGTAGTATTTCCTTCGGTGGTTGTTTCACCTTCCGTAGAGGTATTATTATCTTCCACAGCAGGGGGATTGAGGAAAGAATCAGCTACGTTAGAGTAATCGTAGATTGCGTCGATAAGAGCAAGGACTGCTATGCTCTTTGCCTGGCTTGCGGTAGGCTCTTTGCCTTCTTCAAGCTTTGCGTTTGCTACGTGGTACGCTCTGTAAGACGCAAGGTTATACTTGGCGTTCTCTACGGAAATTGCTTCGTTTCCTATAGTTCCGCTGACAGTAACTGCAATATCGGAGGTAAATTCTGCTATGGTCATATCCGAGAGAGTTATCTTTCTATCGCTTTCAGCAGTTACGGTAACAGTGTTTTTGGTAGAGCCGTAGGTGAAGGTTACAGTTCCCTCAAAGCCGCTTCTCAACGTGAATACGTATTCGGGAGCGGAATCAAGCTTTACGTTAACCTTAACGAACGCTTTGCCAAGGCCTGACTTTTCTGCGGGAGTTCCGTAGTTCTTGCTCTCCTCGCTGATACCAAAGGCTGCTTTGTACTCGTCAACGAGGTCACTCAAGGTCTCGTTTGCGCTTCCCTTTGCGAACTTATACGCTTCATTTGCGTAGTTAAGGGCGCTGAATACAACCTGCTTTTCAGCCTCGTTGTTACTTTCCTCACCGGAAAGAACCTTCTTTGCATAGGATGCGATATTTACGTTAAACGTAGGAGTATATTCGATATCTCCGATAGGAGTTACAACGACGAACGCAACCGTTTCGGCAGCCTTATCGGGAGTTATTCTTGCTGTTGCAACCAAGTAGCTCACTTCTTTAACGGTTTTCTCTACAAGCTCTACAACCTCATCGCCTACTCTGACCTCTTTGATGCTGTCCTTATAGTCAATGGGAATGTAGAGATTTGCGTCAAAGCTCGTGTAAAGGCTGAAATTTACCTTTATATCGCTATTTGTTACCGCTGCCGTGTAATCGGGAGTATAGATGATATTATTTCCGGCCTCATCAACACTTGAAGTAAACTCGCCGGTGAAGTAAAGAGTCATAAAGGAGCCCGGCACCACATAAGTCTCGGCAATGACAGGAGCTTCCCAGGTTGCGCCCTTGGCGTAAGACGCCTTACTGCATACAGTTCCGCTAAGCTCGTAATAGGTTACGTTTACGGTGTTCTCTTCGGAAACCGTCATAGTGGGAAGCACGGGGAGAGTTACGTTAGCCTTTGCGGGCTTAAGAACCTTCTTCTGATTTGTTCCTGAGCCCTCAATTACTACGTTACCTGCAGGATAAGCGGAAACGTCAACGGCTTCAAGAGAAACTATGAATTCGTTTTGTACGATTGAGGCTTTTGCTTCATCAATAGCGGTGATATAGCTGAAGACGAGAGTATCACCGTCAGATGCGCCGTTATAAGTCATCTGAACGTTATAGGTAAGGTTTTTGCAGCCTTCGGCAACAGTCGCCTCATTTACGTAAGCGGCAGTACCGTCACCGGAGATTACGTTTTCCGCATAGTCGGCATTGATAGCACCATTGGTTATACAGCCGTTAAATACAACCGTCTTGGCGGCTGCTACGGTTCCCGAGATAAGCTCGTCACCGTTCCCTCTTGCGTAAATTACGCAATTATCGAATATTATGGAAGAAGCTTTTTCCTCTCCGGTTGCTTTTATAAGCTTAGAGCCGGGAGCCGCAAGGGCAATAACGGAATTCGTAACGTTGATATTAGCGGTCGATGCGCCTGCTTCGAACATTGCTCTTCCCGCTGCCGCGTCGTTTTGATTGTTATACGATAACGTTACTCCGTCAATATTGATAGAGGAATTATTACCTGCAGATGAAGCCGACGCTATAGTGGCTCCCGCAATAGTAAGGTTAGAGCCGCTATGGGTTTCTCCAAGATTGGTAACCGTACCCACGTTAATATGAGAGTTATCGGCATTAATATTGAAGAGGATGGTGCCCATAAGCCTATAATCATCATCCGCCTTGGAATTATAGCCTCCGCGTACTTCTATATAAGCATCTTCGCGAGAGGAGTAGATATTAACGGTTTCATTTGCTGCGGCCTTAATCGCCCAGCCAAGCTTATCACCTGTACCGTTATTTCTGCTGTCGATAGTAAGCTTATTTCCGTTAAGGTCGATATTATAAACCTTATCGCCTGAGCCGCCTATACCCGTGGGGCTAGACACGGAGAACTGAATATTCTTAAGGAAGACGAGAGTTTCTCCGTAGGAGAAGTAAATACCGTCTCGAGATTCACCCTTCGAAACATACCCGTTCCAATGGGTGCCGTAGAAATCAGCATACTCCGTATAGCGAGAGAAATTACCGTCTCTGTCAAGAATTACGATAGCCGCCTCGGAGGGAAGCTTTTCATAGCCGAAGACGGGATAATAGGTAATCGCGCCGCCTGCGTTGTTAACGATATCGGAGAAGGTCAAGGGGCGTATGGGTTCAGCCGCTTCCGCTCCTATCTCGGTTGACCAACCGAGCTGTCTATATACAGTGCAGGAGCTCTTCTCTATTATGGGCGCTTTTGCTTCAAACTTGAGAGCGGCGCCGGGATATACGGGAGTTTCCGCAAGGAAGGATTCGCTGGTTACGTATTTGCTCGCGTCCTTAAGGTCTGCGGGATTGTTTACGTCGCCGACGAACCACTTGATAGTAACGCTACCTAGCTCGTTTAACGCAGGGTCGAACGTGTAAGAGTAGTAATTACCGTTTTCGTCCATTATAATGTCTGCCTTGTACGAATCTTCGGACAGGGCTATCGAGTAACCGTTAGCATAAACGGTACCCTTAGCGGTTACTGTCTGGGGCTCGGTTACGTCCTTGGTCAAGGTAACGTACGTTCCGATTGCTTCAGCAGCGGCAAAGGCTTCCTCGAAGCTTGCGTACTGCTTTCCTGCTACGGAAAGATAATTAGTCGTATTGATAGTCTCGGTTGAGAATGCCTTACCCTCGTTTACAAGGTAGGACTCGGGCATATGATTCTCATAGCTCTCGTTCTCGTAGGGGTAGGTCTCGTAGGTTCTTACCATAACGTTATCGAAGAGAGTCGAAAGGCTCGCATCGGTACCGTCGCTTATATTTACTCTGGGACCGTATATTTGCGCAGTTCCCGTAATGAACGCAACTGCGGTTCCGACGAATTCACCGTTAATGTAGTAGTATGCCGTTCCGCCTTCGGACGATGCCGCACCTCCGGTATGAGCCTCGGGGTTAGTATATAAAATTATGGAAACGTGATTCCAGGTATCCTTATCAAGCGTAAACGAAGAAACTTCAGCGTTTATATTGCTGAACGTAACCGTACCGTCTTGGACAACCTTTATCGTGGGATCGGCACCGGTAATAGCGCCGCCACCGCCTGTGTCTCTCTTATTAACGTTAAGAGTGAACGGAACAAAGCCTGCCTCCGAATCGGTGGCAATCTCAATATCCATAACAATTACTGCATTGGCGTTATACTTAATTGCATTGGGATTGAAGCTGAGGTTGGGGTGGTTTGAAATAGCGTTATAAGTGAACTTCAGGGACGTATTCGAGCCGTAGGTAACGCCTGACATCTGTCCACCCGGGTTCCAGCTCATATAGCTATAAGGAATATCGTGGCTATTCTTGTTATAGGGAGCAATCTGCTGCTCTTTTTTAGCACCCGATTCGTTAAGAATTGCCTGCCAAATAAGAGCTTCGGTCAAGGATGCTCCGGTAGATGCATAGGAGATTACACCAAGGTTATAATCCTTCGTTTCTACGAAGTTACCGTCAACGTCAACCAAGAAGTCTCCGTCGGCATCCTTCTCATATTTAGAGGTAAGAACGAAGGGAGCGTCGGAATCGGTAATAGGATCGTAAACGAACTTGAGATAACTGAGATTCGTTGGGACGGAAAGCTTCTCCTCGTTCCCAAATTTCTCCAGCACCTTAACGTTCATCGTATCCTTATCAACCGTCATAAGATAGTTATAAACGTAAGGAGAAAAACGAACGCCTTCATATATGTAAGTAGGATATTTAGCGCTGGTTACGAGGTTCTGAATTACGTACGGAACGATAACCTGCGAGCCCGAATTAAGCTCAAGCTGGCAAGAGGAAACAAAATCGCTCTTTATATAGCCGTTATGCTTCAAAATCGATCCGTCGTTAAGAACAGCCCTTGCACTCGTCGTTGCGGTAAGGCAAATGGGTGCATACGAGCCCTCAACCAAGGTATTATTCAATATTATAACTCCCGCGAACGAGGTTGCGTTTGCGCCGATAGCACCGGTCTTTCCGGAGTTTGACGAATTAGTCGTCGCGCGGTTGATAAGCTGCGAGTTCGACACTTCAACAACGGTTTCCTTCGAGGAGCTTCCGTGAAGCTTGATTATCGCAACGTTAGAGAGCATACTCGAATTGTTCACGGATACGTAACCGTCGCCCTGAACCCAGATAAGTCCTGCGTTCTGACCTTCGCCGTCCTTACCGTTTATATTCACCGCGTCAAAATAAACCTTTGCGGTAGATTCATCGCTCGACATATATACGAAGGATTCCGTATCGGATACGCCGGAAACCTCGATTTCAAGATTTTTGAAGGTATAAGTTCCCGCAATTATATTTATAAAGGAAGAGGAACCCGCTTCATACGTAACGTATATAGGCGCCTTATCGCCCGCAATACTTACAGTGGGTGCATTATTCGTGTCGGTATCTCTTGAGACTATAAAGGTCTCGGGGGATACTATACTTCCTTTACCCGTTATAGAAAATTCCACTTTGCCCGTCAAGGTGAACGCCTCTTCGACAGCAGCCGTTAAGGTATTTCCTCCAAGGTCAATGGTAACGTTCTTCGAGACGGTATAATGCTCGTCAAGAGTTACGTCATTAACGAGGTACACCGTATCTCCGGATTTCGCCGCTTCAAATGCTTCTGTAAAGGTCGAATACTGTTTATTTCCGACCATCGCCACGTTGCCGGAATCAGCGCTTGCAACCATCACAAGCCCCGCGCAAACAATCGCAAATGAAAGCACGAGAAGCAGTACTTTTGTGAACTTTTTCATATTTTTTCTCCTTTAGAGTTTTTAATCACCGAAATATTTTTTAAAATTCCCCCGGAAGTTGTATCACCGTTTGAATTTTGCCGCATTTTTGAGATGCGTTGTTCAGCTCGAAAGGGACTCTTTACAGAGGGGTATTCGAGCTGAAGGACGCAGCGCAAAAAATGTTGCTGGAGGTTAAAGTTTTTGCCTACTCCTCATCCACCGCAAGCGGTCTTCTCGTTGCGACTCGGTCACATTTCGGCTCTGACGTTATCAACGTCATTCACTACCGAAATGCCGCTTCGCTACCTTCTCTCGCAAGAGAAGGCTATAGGAGCGCAAAAAAGTTTTTGCGTCAGCAAAAAGCGGTACGGCTCTCATTTATGGGTGAAAAGCCCATAAACGAGAGGATACGCTTCAGAGAGTTTATGCTGCAGGAGTTTCTTCGGGAGTTGTGGGAGTTGCCTGCTCTGCTATTGCTTTTGCAAGGTTGCCCTTGTTATGAAGATTTGCAACGCTTACGTACTCGTAGAGAGCGTCGATGAGATCAAGGCACTTTGCTGACTCGAGATTCGAATCGGTTGCCTCCTCATCCTCTTTTACTACCGCATTATCGTTGTGATATTTAGCGAAGCCGGAGAGCGAAGCTATGCTCTTTGCTGCTACACTGCCGCCCGAAATTACGGTTACAGTAACGTTTTCACCAAGGGCGAAGACTCCAACGTCTTCAAGAGTGATTACTCTATCGCCGTCAGTTGCTACTGTATAGGTCGCGGTTTTAGCGCCGTAAGTTACGGTAACAGTTCCCGCTACACCCTCCTTGAGAGTAAGAACAAAATCGGGATTCGAGGTGAGATTAAGAGCCACGCTCTCAAGAGCGGGGGCATAATTCTCTTCCGTCTCAAGCTCGGGATAAGCGTAATTCTTATTCACGGAATACATATCTCTATACTTCTTATATGCAGTGAGAGTTTCAGCTACAGCTACGTCTTCCGAGCCGCCGAAGTACTTCGACGCTTCGTTCGCATAATTCAACGCATAGTAAACGAGAACCTTTTCAGCATCGGTATAATCGCCCGAAAGAACTTCCTTTGCATAATCAAGAATGCTTACGGTCAAGGTCTCTTCAAGCGTATAGGTAACGCCTGCGATAGTATCCTTTACAGTAAGGTTGAACACTATTTCGTCGGTTACTTCATCACATTCTATTTCAATAGCGTCTTTAAGTCTGAGGTATTCGTTTCCGTTTGCGTCCTTATATTTGAAGAGCGCGCTACCGTCTGCGAGAGTTACCTTTCCGCTATATTCAAACGGAATGTAAATATTAACCTTAAAATCGGTATTGAAGGTAACACCCGTTTTAATACCGGTTACGTTTGCTTCGAGAGTATATGTAGGAGTATAGGTTGCGTTTGCCTGAAGATTCGTAGCAAATGCTTCCTCAAAGCCACCGTCGTGAATGAACTTGAAGAGGTTGCCCGAGTAAGAGTCAATAGAAACACCTTCAACGTTACCGCCTACAGCGTAGCTTACAGTCACGTCGGTATTATCGCCAAGCCCCTTGTAGGTAACGGTCAATGCGTCTTCTGCCTTTACGACCTTGTTAGCAAGGATGGGAAGAGATTCTGCCGATACTACGAACTCGGTGTAAACAGGGGCGGAGTTTGCTCCGGTATCCTTAAGCGAAGTACTATGAACGGTGAAGCTCTCAACACCCTCACCGAGAGTCATCTTAACGTTAAATTTAGCGTTTACGTATCCCTCGGGAGCATCGTATGCGTTAGCGAAGGCTGCAGTATTCTTTACGATAACGGTACCCGCATTATCAACGTCTGCGCCAATGCTGCCGTTTGTTACGCAGTTATCGAAGGTTATTGTTCCACCGGACTTGGAGTTTTTAATGAGATTATCACCATTTTCTTTAGCGATAATCGTGCAATTTTCGAAGAGAACCGAAGTGCTTGTTGACGTCATGTTATTGACTAGATATCCGCCGAGAGGAAGAACGATAGTTGCGTTTTTAATGTTGGCTGTACCGGCAGTCGTTCCGCTATAGCTATAAACGAGAGCCTTGTCGGCATGAGTATTAACACCCTGTATCAAGGTGCAGCCATCGATATTAACGGTTGCTGTCGCAGGAGAGTTGGTATGAAGTCTGACAATAGCGTTAGCACTAACAGTAAGGTTTGAACCGGGGTAGTCCACGCCGTTTACGGTAACCGTGCCTACGTTTATAGTGGAGTTTGCGCTGTTCATTCTAAACAGGTCGCCGCCGTTATAAATGAGCTCCTTATTTGCGTTTTCCTTGTATCCACCAACGTCTATGAGCTGCGCGCCGGGACGAGAGGAATAAACGTTATAGGTATCGTTAGGATCCGGTTGGAAGAGACCGTAAGAATACTTATCACCGCTGGATCTCCAGTCGGAATAAAGCAAATGACCGTTCAAGTCGAAGTTGAAGAATTCGTGCTCGTCATCACTTCCGCCTAACGTTCCTTGCGTTGCGTTTACATCCTTAGCTGTACTTTGAGGATTAACGGGAGCGGCAAATTCCAATCCATCCTTATGCACAAGGAAGACCTGACCACTGTAGAGATGCGCCGCTTTCGAGCCGTCATCATTGGTACCTCTCTTGTTCCAGTCCGAGCCATAGAAGGTACTGGTTGTACCGGATTTGACGTAATTACCGTTGGCGTCCTCTATTACCCAAGTATAGTCCTTAATCTTAAGTGTCGGGTAAACGTTTACGGTTTCTCCGCTATGAGCTGCCGCATACTCAAGCGTAAGCTCTTTACTAGCATCAGCAACCGTACCGTTAAGCTCGGTTGACCAACCGTTCGAAGAGGAAACGGTGTAGTAGTGACCGTCATATTTGTAGTTATCCTTCGAGATAGCCGAAACTCCGGAATCAAGCTTCGAAGAAGGAACTTCTCCAACAATGCAGGAATACGCATCGGTGTACTTGCTTGCATCGGCAAGATCACTTTCGCTTGCTATGTCACCGGTGAAGAACTTGAAGTTTACAATATGATAAGGTACGTACTCGTAAACGGGGTAAACGTTTACGGTAGCGCCGTTATTTGCCTTAACGTAAGCGAAGGTAAGATTCGTATAAAGGAGAGTATCAACAGCTTCGCTTCCCTCGACGGTTGACCAGCCGATAAAGTTAGCCGTATATTTCTTACCGTCCTCTCTAGTTACGACGAAGCCGTTATAAACGTCAACTTCAACAAGCGCGGAAACAACAACGCCTGATTTAACCTCCGAGATCTCTTCAACCTTAGCGGCATTTTCCGAGTCCTGATAGATAAATTCGAAGTTTACGCTATCCGTAGAATCTTTATCAAACGTGTAGATATACGGCTTTCCATCCTCATCAAGCTCTATTTCATAAGGAACAGAGCCGTCGGCTACGTTAATCGTATATCCGTTTGCGAGGATTTTACCGCTTTCGGTAACAATTTGAGGAATTGACGCATCGGCGAGAAGCTTCGGCATAACGCCGGTTGCCGCATATGCCGCAAGCGCTTCGTTAACATCCTTAAGAATAATTCCCGACAAGGTGATATCGCTGCTTACGGGAAGGTCTGCGTTCATAGCCTTGCCGCCGTTGAGAAGATAAGACTGACCGTTATTTACCACTTCGGAGGAGGATGTTCCGTCGCCGTAGGTTCTGACAAACACGTTATCTATGAGGAGCGTTTTACCCTCGTTGTCAACGCCCTGTATATCAAATCTGGGGCCCGCAAGATACGCGGTGGTGGTAGAATCGTCCTTCGTGTATGCTGTGCATGAGCCGACATACACACCGTTCACGTAGATATACGCCTTTCCCTTCGTCGGCGTGGTATCAATAACAGCGGTAAGGTGGTTCCAATCACCCGCATTGAGTTCGACAGAGGTTACATCGCCTTCGGTAAGATAAGTCGTTGTCTTTTCGGAAGAATCGGTATATTGACCGTGCGCAACACCGTCTTCCGTTATTTTAAGAACAGTGACGTGAGCGGCACTACCGCTGCCGATTGAGCTAGACGTTCTCGCGTGAAGAGCAATAGTTATTTCGGGGAAGCCGTTACCGTCGGTAGCGAAATCCACGTCATAAACGAAAACGTTACGCTTACTCTGATCTACTCCCGTTGAAAGTCCAAAGACGGTTGTAGGTACCGAGCCATTAGCGTTACGTGTTCCGTTGGACTTGAATTTCCATACGTCATTGGTGCCTATCTTTATTTTTCCAGTTTCACCGCCGGGGTTCCAAACAAGAGTCGTAGAGGGACTCGTATTGAAAACGTTGAAGCTTACCGCTTCCTCGTCGGCAGAATCAGCATTCTTTACAACGTAAGGAGAAATATAGTTGCCATCGGGGCTATGAACGAATCTGTATTTAATTTCCTCTTCACCCTTGAATACTACTCCGTCAAGACCGCCGTCTTTGCTCAAAGCGTTATAAGCGGTTGCGTTTACACGAACGCCCGGGGTAAACGTAGTAGTATATTTGGTATTGCTTTGAAGCTTTCCCGAAAGAGCCTTGGTGTAATTGAGGGTGGAATTCTTATCAAACACCACGTTAGCGGAATATACAAGACCCTTGGCGTTATTGCCATTATGAGTCAATGTGGAATTCTCGAATATAACCGCGCTGTCGTTATACGTGCCGTTTACGTAAACGGGATAGAACGAGCCGGTAACGGTAGAATCCTTAACCTTAATATTACCGCCGATAGCAGCAAGTCCGCCAAAGACGCTGATTTCGTCTTCTCTACCCGCAATTACGGTAACTCCGTCGGAAGCGTAGGTATCGCTAACCTCGGCGCACGAAGCCGTGAGGGTGGAGTTGTTTATAACTATGAAGTCACCCGTCTCAAGATACGAGGTCGCATCACCGGGTACGGTCTGGCTCTCTATGAAGAAGAGGTTCGAGTTGGTTTCCACGCTGCAGTAATCCATCTTAACGGTAGTTTTCTTGCTAAGCTGGATAACGCTTGCGTTCATACTCGCGCCCGTATTCGCAGTGATATTGACAACCGCAAAGCTAAAATCAACCTCCGCAAGCTCGGTAGCCGAGCCGTCCTTCGGAACGCAGAAGAGCGAGCCGCCGGCGATAGAACCCGAAACGGAAATGTTCTTAAAGCTCCAAGCACCGCTCGAAGCGTATATAAGATTGTTTGATTTTTCGCCCGTATGATTTACGGTAATTCCGTCGATAGCGCCTACAACGCTTACGTTAACGCCCTCAAGAGATTTGGTTGCGTTATATACGAGAGCGCCGCTCGTATTCACGGTACCGTCACCTGTGATAGTGAAGCTTACGTTCGACTTTTCAACTCTGAACGCAGAGTTAAGTCCCGAGGTAAGAGTATATCCTCCGAGATTAAGCGTCAAGTTCTTATTGACGAAAATCGTCGATGCAATCTCTGTATCCCCTGTAAGTGTAATCACAGTGTCAGCCTTTGCATTTTCAAATGCTTCGGTAAGACTTGCCGTCGTCACCACTTTGCCGCTTGCATCAACGTATGATGCTCCCGACGTACCGGCGTCAGCGCTTACCACCATGATGAGCCCCGCGCATACTACTGCCAGGGACAGCACAAGAAGCAATGCTTTTGTGAGTTTCTTCATGTTTGTTCTCCTCATTTGGTTTCTCCTTATATACTTTCCATTTTTAAAATTCAACTTATTTCGTAGCGCCCTGCGCTTTTTGAAATTCAAAAAACTGCGCAATTATAGCTTTACATATATATTATATAATAACGCCGCGAATAAATCAATTAACAACTTTAATGAAAAAAGAATAACCTATTTGTTAGAAATCTACAATAAAGCCATTTTTTTGCCGTGTTGACGCATAATTTAAAACCATCTATGTACCGAGTGCGGCCGAACAACAGTTTCTTCATTGACCTTACCGGAAGCAAAAAAACGCATCAAGCCTCGCAAACGTGACTTAATGCGTTTTTTCGTTTTCATTTTTTATACAGTCTTCTCAAATTCTCGCGCCTCCTCGGCAAAAGAAGCGGTTATTTTAATTTTAGCCGATTCGTCCATAACAAATATGCCTTTTGACATGAGAGAAAGAGATTCTCGAGCCTGCTTCAAGCAAGCGTTAAGGTCGTTGTTCTCAAGATAGAGGTCAAAAAGCTCGTGCATAGTATGCAGTTTTTTATAATCGGAGACGTTTTCGCGAAGACGTTTTTTAAGCGTTGCCGCCTTTTTCTCCGAGGGCTCGGACTGCATATCTCGCTTTTCAAGTCTTCTTTTAGCTTCTTCGAGCGAGGTGTAAACGTAGATAGCATAGACGGGCATATTAAGACGCTCCTTAAGAGAACGGACACCGTTGTAGTCTAAAACGAGTATAGGATTTTTGTCCATATCCCATATGCGCTCCAGCTCGCACTTTCTCGTGCCGTAAAAGTTCTCGCTATACTCGGTGTACTCAAGCATATCACCGTCGGCAATAGCTTGCTTGAACTCGTCTTTATTCAAATAAATATATTCATCGTCCCTGCCGTCTCCTCTTCTCTCCCTCGTCGTAGCCGAGCGGCTCATCTCGAGGTTACCGAGAGACGCAATAAGCCCTTCGGCGACGGTGGTTTTACCGGCGCCGGAGGGTCCTGCGATTATTATAGCAAATTTGTCCATACAGCCTTACGCCTTGGGAACTATCTTCTCGACGCCGCCCATATAAGCGCGGAGCGCCTTGGGAATATTAACGCTGCCGTCATCATTGAGATTGTTCTCAAGGAACGCAATCAACATGCGCGGAGGAGCAACAACGGTGTTATTAAGCGTATGAGCCAGGTAAATTTTACCGTCAGCGCCCTTGACTCTGATTTTAAGGCGTCTTGCCTGCGCATCTCCAAGGTTAGAGCAGGAGCCTACCTCGAAATACTTCTTCTGTCTGGGTGACCAAGCCTCAACGTCAATAGACTTAACCTTGAGGTCAGCAAGGTCTCCCGAGCAGCACTCAAGAGTTCTTACAGGTATATCAAGAGTTCTGAAGAGGTCAACGGTATTCTGCCAGAGCTTATCAAACCACGCAGGCGACTCCTCGGGCTTACATACTACTATCATTTCCTGCTTTTCGAACTGGTGAATTCTATAAACGCCTCTTTCCTCTATACCGTGAGCTCCCTTCTCTTTTCTGAAGCAGGGAGAGTATGAGGTAAGAGTATGAGGAAGCGCTGCTTCGGGAATTATCTGGTCGATAAACTTACCTATCATAGAATGCTCCGACGTACCGATAAGATAAAGATCCTCGCCCTCAATCTTATACATCATAGCGTCCATTTCCGCAAAGGACATAACGCCCGTTACAACGCCCGCACGAATCATATAGGGTGGAATACAGTAAGTGAAGCCGCGGTCTATCATAAAGTCTCTCGCATAGGAGATAACCGCTGAATGAAGTCTTGCGATATCGCCCATAAGGTAATAGAAGCCGTTACCCGCAACACGTCTTGCGCTATCAAGGTCGATTCCCGCAAATCTTTCCATAATCTCGGTATGGTAAGGAATTTCAAATTCGGGAACAACCGGCTCGCCGTAACGCTCTACCTCTACATTCTCGCTATCATCTTTACCAATCGGTACAGTGGGGTCGATAATATTTGGAATGGTCATCATTATTTTCTGAACCTTTTCATTAAGCTCGGTTTCCTTCGCTTCAAGCTCAGCAAGCTCCGCAGCCTGCATAGATACAAGCTTCTTTGCCTCCTCCGCCTCGGCAAACTTCTTCTGACCCATAAGAGCGCCTATGGACTTCGATACTTTATTACGGTTTGCGCGAAGGTCATCGGCACGCTTCTTTGAAGCGCGAAGCTCCTCGTCAAGCGCTATCACCTCGTCAACCAAGGGAAGCTTCGAATCCTGGAACTTCTTCTTTATGTTCTCACGAACTGCATCAGGATTCTCTCTCAAAAATTTAATGTCAATCATTTTATTTCTCCTTAATCGTCTTTTCGGAAAATATTTTTACATTATATTATTATACATTACAAATTTCGAAATTTCAAGTGTTTAAAAAAAATATCGAAGTTTTTTGACTTCACTTTTCATTTTTTCTGCCCGAGATGCAGATTTTTGCGAATAAGTATTGATTTTCCTCAAAAAATGGTGTATAATGACCTTTGTTCAATAAATTGTTTTTAAGGAGTTTCAAAATGTTAGTTTCCGCTAAAGAAATGCTCGCTAAAGCAAGAGCAGGCCACTACGCTGTAGGTCAGTTCAATATCAACAACCTTGAATGGACCAAGGCTATTCTTCTTACCGCAGAGGAGATGAAGTCTCCCGTTATTCTCGGTGTTTCCGAGGGCGCAGGTAAGTATATGTGTGGCTATGATACCATAGTTGGTATGGTTAACGGTATGATCAAGGGTCTCGGTATCACCGTTCCCGTTGCTCTTCACCTCGATCACGGTAGCTACGAGGGCGCTTATAAGTGCATCGAAGCAGGCTTCTCTTCCGTTATGTTCGACGGCTCTCACTACCCCATCGACGAGAATATCGCTAAAACCCGCGAGCTCGTTGAGGTTTGCAACAAAAAGGGACTTTCCCTTGAGGCAGAGGTTGGCGCTATCGGCGGCGAAGAGGACGGAGTTATTGGCGGCGGTGAGGTTGCCGATCCCAAGGAATGCAAGATGATAGCCGATCTCGGCGTTACTATGCTTGCTGCAGGTATCGGTAATATTCACGGTAAGTACCCTGAAAACTGGGCAGGTCTCCGCTTCGACGTTCTTGAGGCTATAAGCAACGAGGTCGGTGAGGATATGCCTCTCGTTCTTCACGGCGGTACGGGTATTCCTGCTGATATGATCAAGAGAGCTATCTCTCTCGGCGTTTCAAAAATCAACGTTAACACCGAGTGCCAGCTTGCATTCGCTGCTGCTACACGTCAGTATATCGAAGAAGGCAAGGACCTTGTAGGAAAGGGCTTTGACCCGAGAAAAGTTCTCGCTCCCGGCGTTGAAGCTATAAAGGCTACCGTTAAGGAAAAGATTGAGCTCTTCGGCTCTGCTAACAAGGCATAAATCAATTCCCATTCTTAATAAAATGCGCTAAAAAAGGCTGCCCGACGGCAGCCTTTTTCTTTATCTTTCAACGTAGGATAGCGATATATGATACACAGCATCAATGAGATATTTTCGCTTTACGAACGTGTTAAAGCTAGTGTACCGTTATGGTACAAAACATATATTTTTCAGAAAAAATGTCGAAAAAAGTGGTATTTTTCAGTTTGCGGTGCTTTTGGTTAACTCTCCGACGATATCGGTTTCCATTTTTTCCTTGATGACCTCTTTGGAATAGCCCTTGCTAAAGAGATAGTAGAGCTTTGCTACGGCTGCCTCTGTCGTCATATCATAGCCGCTTACCGCACCCGCTTCGACCAGCTCCGAGCTTGCCGCATATGCGCCGAGAGAAACGGTTCCCTGCGGACACTGCGAGCAGACGGTTATCACAGCGCCTGCGGAAAATGCCGCTTTGATGATAGGAAGCAAGGCGCCACCTTCGCCGGGAATGTTCCCCGCGCCAAAGGTTTCGAGCACAACGCCCTTAAGCTTCTCGGTCATAACAACGTTAAAGAGGCTGAAGTTGATTCCGGGAAAAACCTTAAGAACGCCTATCGGTACTTCCGAGAACGGCGCAAATCTAAAGGGCTCGCCACTCTTTTTTATTTTTTGAGTCGGGAGATACCGTATATTTATGCCCGCTTCTGCAAGCGGCTGAAGATTAGGAGAATCAAAGGCTATAAGCCCATCGGCAGACATTTTAGTAGCTCGGTTTCCACGAAGCAGCTTTCCGCCAAAATAGAGGCACACTTCCCTTACCTCACCTGCCGCCGCTATAAGCATCGAGGTTATAAGATTATCTCTTCCGTCGCTTCTTATCTCGCAGAGCGGAATTTGAGACCCGGTCAGAATTACCGGCTTATCGAGATTTTCAAGCATAAAGGAAAGAGATGAGGCGGTATATGCCATAGTATCCGTTCCGTGCAAAACAACAAATCCGTCATACTCATCGTAAAGCTCGGCAATTTTTCCGCCGATTCTGTTCCACTCGGATACCGCCATATTTGAGGAGTCGAGAAGCGGTGACAATTCGTGAAGCTCGTACTTCGGCATTCCGGGAACGGTAAGGTCGGATATACCGAGCAGCATTTCACCGAGGTATCCCTCCTTCGGGACGTAGCCTCTCTCGCTTCTCGTCATTCCTATCGTACCTCCCGTATGCAGAAGGCAAATTTTTTTATCTTTCATATTGATTATGTTTCCTTTTCAGAGGGAGTTTGTATCCAAACGTTCTTTCTCCTATATTATATATCAAACACAGCGCAAAATCAAGTTATCCTACGAAAGAAAAGATTTTTATTTTCGTTTTGAATATTTTTTATCCTTTCTGTCAATCTTTACGTTGTGAATCACTTTTCACGGTAAGTCAAAATAGCAGAATAAAAGAACAAAAAAATCAACAAATAAAAAAGGACAGGACGAAAATTCAAAATGAAAAAGACAGTTTTACCCGCAATTTGCATACTATTGTGTACATTATTCATCACTTTCATACCGACAGAGGCAGAAGCCGCGATTTATGACGATACGTTGAGGTTACATATTTTAGCGCCGTCAGATAGCACGGAGGACCAAAATCTTAAGCTTCTTATACGCGATATGGTTCTCGATAAATACGGCGCGCTTATCCGCGGCTGCTCCGATTCGGACGAAGCCGAGATGCGTCTGTATAAAAAAATACCTGAAATTAAAAGCGACTGTGAGGCTCTTGTTTCTGACACGGGACACGACTACTCGGTTGATATAAGCATTGCACGGGAATGGTATGACACAAGGGATTACCGTGATTTTTCACTCCCCTGCGGAAAATATGCTTCTCTAAAAATCACGCTCGGCGAGGGTGAGGGTCAAAACTGGTGGTGCGTAATGTATCCGCCTATGTGCCTTGACGTTTGCGTATCCGAAGACGAAAATATAGGCAAGGAAACCGAAAAGGACAAAACCGAACAAAGCGGAGAAAAATACACAAAAGAAGAATACAAGCTAATAAGAGACAGGGGCTACCGTGTTAAGTTTAAGCTGCTTGAGGTTGCTTCTCTTCTTATAGATTCTTAAGACGGAGATTCTTTTTCCTTTCTTGATTTTACGGTAAGCTCTGCGTTTTATAGAAGCGGTATTTACAAAAAATACAGACTCTTCATAGCGTATTTTAAAAGCTAGAGGAAAACTTCTCTAAATCTGTTGATTTCGACACAAAACTGTGGTAAAATAGTACAGGATAAAGAAAAAACAGTGTGTTTTTAAAGAACAAAGGTTTTATTACGGAGTTACAATGAGCGAAAAAAAGACAGAAAAGATTATTGCAGACAATAGAAAGGCCCGTCACGATTATTTCGTTATTGAAAGCTTTGAGGCAGGTATAGAGTTGTTTGGAACAGAGGTAAAGTCGCTTCGCGCGGGCGGAGTTAACCTCAAGGATTCCTACTGCGAGATAGACCGAGGGGAGCTTTTTGCCCTCGGGGTACATATAAGCCCTTACGAGCAGGGCAATATTTTCAACAAGGACCCTCTTCGCCCAAAGCGCTTGCTTATGCACAAGAGGGAGATTATGAGACTTTCGGGACTGGTTTCCCGCGAGGGATATACCCTCGTTCCCCTCTCCCTTTACTTCAAGGGCTCTTACGTCAAAATGGCGCTCGGGCTTTGCAAGGGTAAAAAGCTCTACGACAAGCGAGACGATATCGCAAAGCGCGATGCCGACAGGGTGATAGAGCGCAAGATGAAGGACAGGTACTAAAAGCTTCAATTTTCAATTTAATACGTTTCATTTTCCAATAAAAGATGCTGCCTCAAATTTTCATTCAAGACAGCATCTTTTTTATTTATGAAGGTCAAAAATTCGTTTTTTCCGAAATGTCTTTTCCCGTGAGAATTTGCCTCATAAGCTCGGTAAAGTTCTTTTCGGCTTCATCAAGGCATTTATCGTTATTGAAATAATAGTCGTAATAGTAGTTCTCTACTCCGTCGTCAGCCGCATTTCCGTAAACCGATTTATTCATACGCTCACCGCCTCTTACGAGAAGTGTTTTTGCGCGTCCGTCGGTTGCCTTTACGTATTTTGCGATTTCCTTCGGCTCTCTTATGTGAACGAAGAGTATTTCCTCGTCGGTCGTAAGGAAGTTTTCATACTGCGCCTTTGCCCAGTTGGTCGGAAAATCGTTATACTGAACGCAAAGCTCCTTAAGGTCGGCAAGAAATTTTCTTGAGCGATCGTCCTTTCTGCCGTCCCAATCAGCCATTCTGGCTATATCCTTAATGGGCGTTATCGTAGATATATTTCGAACGCGGAAATGCTTTGCGGCAAGGTCGCAAAGAGTGTCCTTTCCAACACCTCCCGCACCGTTAATTACTATTGTTACCTTATTCATCGTTCTCTCCAAAATATTTTTGCACTTTACCTTGATATTTTATCACAGCAATATTTTTTTGTCAATAACTTATCGTTTTTCTCTTTACTTTTAGATTATTTTGTATTATAATAGTATTATCGAAAATTTTGTTTTTACAGAGGTGCAAAATGAAAAAAAAGCTTTTTGGAACTCTTCCCACAGGCGAAGACGTTTATATTTATACTCTCACGAGCGAAAACGCTCTCGTCAATATTATGACAAGAGGCGCTACAATAGTTAATTTCAAGGCTTACGGCACGGATATCGTTGGTGGATTTGATAAGCTTGAAACTTATCTTGAGGATACGTCGCATCAGGGTGCTATCATAGGAAGAGTTGCTAACAGAGTTGGCAAAGCAAAATTCGAAATGGACGGCAAGGTTTACAATTTGCCGCAAAATGACAACGGAAACTGCCTACACGGCGGTGACGGATTTGACCACAAGGTTTGGAACGTTACCGATTACTCGGACACGTCGATAACACTCGAATATCATTCCTTCGACGGTGAAGAGGGATTCCCTGCCGCACTTGACGTTAAGGTTACCTATACCCTCTCCGGCACGTCTCTTCTTATAGATTACAAGGCGTATCCGAAGGGCAAGACTCCTATCGCCCTTACCAACCACGCGTATTTCAATCTCGACGGTTTCGGCGGAACTATAGAGGAACACTCCATAAAAATTTATGCTGACAAATACACCGAGGTTGACGAGGACCTTATTCCTAATGGAATAAGACCTTACGTTGCGGGTACTCCGTTCGACTTCAGAACTCCACACAAGATAGGTGAGCGCTGCGGAAAAGACTTTATCGGTTACGACCATAACTTCATACTTTCTCCCGAAAGACGCGAGATTCTCTTCGGAAAAGAGCTTGCGCTTATAGCGGAGGTTTCGGGCAAGGAGCTTTCAATGAACGTCTATACCGACCAGCCCGGAGTTCAGTTCTATATCGGAAACTTTCTCGGTGACGGCCCCGATTTCAGAGGCAACACCAAGCAGGTATTCCACGGAGCATTCTGCCTTGAAACGCAGACCGAGCCCAACTGCATAAATCACGGCATCGGCTTCTATAACGAGGGTGACGTTTATACGCACTCGACCGTTTACTCAGTTAAAAAGCTTTGATTAACTTAAGATTTTTCGGCACGGGCGGAATCGGCTCGGCAAGAGTCAAAAACAAGCTTTCCAAGGATTACCGAAGATTTTCAACGCTTCTTATTGACGAAAAAATAATTATCGACCCGTCCGAAGATATTTTTGAATTTGTGGAAAGCTTTATGCTCTCCGGTATGCTTGACGAGGTTAGTGACGTTTTTATTACTCACTCTCATCTTGACCACTTCAGCATCTCTGCTATTGAAAAGCTTGCTGAAAGAAAAACTGTAAGGGTTTATGCGAGCGAAGCGCTCGGGGACGAGCTTACCGACCTCTGCAACGTAGAGTACGTAAAAATCACGCCTCTCGCTCTCCAAAAAATCGAAAAATATTCAATTTTACCCCTCCCAGCAAATCATAAAACCGACATTCAAGACGAAATTCCTTTGAATTTTCTTATCGAATGCGACGCAAAAACGATTTTTTATGCGCTTGACGGAACTTTTATAGACGCTGCCGCATGGCAGATACTAAAGGAAGTTAAGCTCGATGTCGCAATACTCGACCTCGGAGCAGGAATTTCGGACTACTCCCCCGCCTGCGCCTTTCATAACAATTTAAAAATGGCGTGCGCTGTAAGAGACGTATTTATGTCTGCAGGAACTGCTTCGGATAGTACGAAATTTATACTCTCTCACCTGCCGTCAGGTAAAAAGAACCCTATGCACGACGCACTTTGCGAGGCGGTTTCCGATACACCGTTTAAGGTTGCGTATGACGGTTATTTTCTTGGAGTTTAACTCTGATTTTACAAGCAAAAGATTATAAAAACAGGCCGAATTTGAAGCGGTCTTATAGACAACGAAAGGATAAATTATGAAAATTTACGACGAGCTTGTGGCGAGAGGTCTTATCGCCCAGGTAACAGATGAGGAAGAAATAAAGGAGCTTGTCAACAACGGTAAGGCTACCTTCTACATAGGCTTTGACCCCACTGCCGACAGCCTTCACGTAGGTCACTTTATGGCGCTTTGCCTTATGAAGAGACTTCAGATGGCAGGCAATAAGCCTATAGTTCTTATTGGCGGCGGTACGGGATACATCGGCGACCCCTCAGGACGCACCGATATGCGCTCTATGATGACTCCCGAAACTATACAGCACAACTGCGACTGCTTCAAGAAGCAGATGGAAAAATTCATTGAATTCGGTGAAGACAAGGCGATTATGGTAAACAACGCAGACTGGCTTCTCGGTCTTAACTATATTGAGCTTTTGCGAGACGTAGGAGCTTGCTTCTCGGTTAACAGAATGCTTACCGCTGAGTGCTACAAGCAAAGAATGGAAAAAGGTCTTTCATTCCTTGAATTCAATTATATGATTATGCAGAGCTACGACTTCTATCACCTCTTCAAGAACTACAACTGCAATATGCAGTTCGGCGGTGACGATCAATGGTCAAATATGCTTTACGGAACAGAGCTTATAAGAAAGAAGCTCGGCAAGGACGCTTACGCTATGACGATTACCCTTCTTCTCAACTCAGAGGGCAAGAAGATGGGTAAGACCGCTAACGGCGCTGTTTGGCTCGACCCCAACAAGACATCCCCCTACGATTTCTACCAGTACTGGAGAAACGTTGGCGACAAGGACGTTCTTAAGTGCATAAGAATGCTTACGTTCCTTCCTCTTGAAGAAATCGACAAGATGGACACCTGGGAGGGCGCGCAGCTCAATACCGCTAAAGAAATTCTTGCTTTCGAGCTTACAAAGCTTATTCACGGTGAGGAAGAAGCAACCAAGGCGCAGAATGCTTCGCGCGCACTCTTCGTTTCGGGCGACAGTGCTCTTACCCCCTCTGTTGAGGTTGAAGAGTCTGCTCTTACCGATGACGCTATCGACATAATTTCCCTTCTTTGCCTCGGCAAGATGGTTCCCTCTCGTTCGGAGGGCAGACGCGCTATTGAGCAGGGCGGAGTTTCAATTGACGGTGAAAAGGTTACCGACCTTAAAGCTTCGGTTACCAAGGCAGAGCTTGAAGCCGGCGTTCTCATCAAGAGAGGCAAGAAGAGCTTTAACAAGTTCGTATTGAAGGCTTGATGAAAACAGCACCTAAAGGCGAACGGATTTTGAGCAGAAATCGTCGGCTAACGAGCGATAATCGTACAAAAGTACGATGAGCGAGGAAACGACGATAGAACAAAAAACTCTAATAAAGAAGAGAAATTCGCAGAATTTCAACCTTAAAATCAGAAAATCTATAAAATTAGAGCGAAGATACTTGTTTTAGGTATCCTCGCTCGTTTTTTGTTCGGTTATGCCTAAATGCGACAGCCTTCACCACATCGGCACGGGCTTTACATTATAGTAATCGTATATTCTCATATTATCACCCTGGGGAACACCTGCAAGGAACATCGAAGCGAAGCAATATTGCAAGCCTTCTTCGTGAGAAACGGTATTGCCGAAGCCGAAAGCATCAGCTTCTTCTTTGGTATCGAAGATACCCATTATTTTTTCATCATCACCCTTAAGTAAAGCTACTGCATATTTGAATTCCATTTTTCATTCTCCTTGTTTTTGAAGCACGGCTTCGTTCTTTGTGATTACATTATACACCAAAAGATGTACTATAAATTGGACATCTTTCAATATTTTTTGCGTTTTTTTGCAAAAAATCTTATTCAATGAACTCGAAATCGCAAAAAAAGCAATTAAAATAGAAAAGAATTTATCCTTTTTCTTTACGGCAACTTTTTTAAAAAATTCTTCAAAAAGCTATTGACAAACGCATACAAATATGCTATTATATTTAGGCGTGTTACGATGCGCTATAAAATGCCCCTGTAGCTCAGCTGGTAGAGCACTTGACTTTTAATCAAGGTGTCCGGAGTTCGATTCTCCGCAGGAGCACCAAAAAAGAAGCCCCCTCTTAGTGAGGAGGCTTTTTTATGTTGTCCAGCGGTGAGTAACGTGCGAAATCAAGGTGTCTGCGATTTTGTGCTACGTGGAGGTATGCCTGGGTCTGCTTGAGGGTGGTATGTCCGAGGAGCTCCTTGAGGGTGTATATGCTTCCGCCGTTCTCAAGATACCGGGTGGCGAAGGTGTGACGGAGTAGGTGAGGGTGGAGTCGTTCGACTCCGCTTTTGCGTTTGAGCTTCCGAAACATATTCTTCAGCGTGTCCCTGGTGAGAGGCTCACCTTCAG